>SZOZ01000002.1 GCA_030263455.1 Synechococcales cyanobacterium CNB | reverse complement strand
CGTCTCCTGGGACGGCAACGTCATCGTGGGCGAGGCCGTCGTCCTCGACGACAACGGCAACGGCGCGTTCATCTGGACGCCCGAAACCGGCATGCGCCGGGTCACCGACGTCCTCGCCGAACTCGGCGTCGCCGTCCCACCCGGCTGGTACCTCCTCGCCGCCTACGGCGTCTCCGCCGACGGGCGGACCATCGTCGGCGGCGGGATCAACCCCGCAGGCAACTCCGAGGGCTGGGTCGCCTACCTCGGCCCCACCTGCCGCGCCGACTTCAACAAGGACGGCGCGGTCACCACGCAGGACTTCTTCGACTACCTCAACGCCTGGGCCGAACGCAGCATTTTCACCGACTGGAACTACGACGGCGTCGTCAACACCCTCGACTTCCTCGCCTTCCTCAACGACCACGCCAAAGGCTGCCCGTAGGCGCCGCGACGCGCCTCAATCACCGGCCGGCTGCTCCGCTTTCCAGCGTTCGGCCTCCTCGTGCCGCGACTCGCTGCCCAGGTAGAGGTCGTCGTAATAGACCCGTGCCCTGGCTGGCGGTTCATCGGCTTTGCGGTCGTCGTAGCGCACCTCGAAGAGCACGCGCAGGCACTCGAAGTCGCGCGGCTCGACGCCCCAGTGCTTCCTGAAGTCCTCGCGCAGATCGAACTCGAAGAAGATCCACTCGTCCTGCACCGGTTCGCGCGCGTCCCCCACGGCAGAACCATGCTCCGGGTGCGCCATGATGAACTTGCGGTTCGTGATGTTCAGCGGCGCCGCGTCCACACCGCCGAGGACGTACGCCATCTGGTAGTTGCCGGCATTGCGCACACCCGATGGCAGGCGCCTCGCGTTCCACACGATCACCACCACCTGGAGGTACTGCTTCGTCGTCCCGCGCTCCCACCCTTCGACGCGGTACCACCCGCTGAGTTTCTCCGGCGCGGCGCCCGACGCGGCCTCCTGGATCACGCCGTAGATGCGGACCGATGGATCCTCGTAGCGCGTGCTGTCCATGTTCAGCAGCGCGCTGCGTCGTCCGCCGCGGGCGCGATCCTCGGTGATCGAGAAGTGCGACCAAGCGAATGGGTTCTCGGCGGCGAACGACCACCACGGGTCCGGCCCGTCCTCGAACCCGGCGTTCACGAACCAGTTGCCGTCCGGTCCCGGCTCGACCGAAGGGGGGGGACGGGTCGGCGCGGGCTGCCTCGGTTTGGCCGGCTCGGGCGGCAACTCCTGGGCCGCGAGCGGCGCGCCGAGAAGCAGAGCCAGACCGACGGCCGCGGCGAGCGCGTTCATGGCCAAGTGTAGCCCGTGCCGTCGCCGTTGGTCTCGCGTTCCTCTTCTTTATCCTCCGACGGCGGTGCATCGCGTTGCGCACTCGCTCACCGCCGCTCGTGGACCAGGCTCGTCGTCTCCGCCGGCAGCGTCGCCCGTCCCCCCCCGTCGAGCGCAAGCGTCACGCCGCCGCCGTGCGAGATCGACTCGACGACGCCGGTGTATGAGCGGCCTTCGTGCGTGAACGTCCGGCGCGTGCCGCGCAGCACGTCCGCCCGATGCGCCGCCGCGTCGAGCGCGTCGGCGTGCGTCGAGAGCGTGTCGTGCATCGCGTGGACGACGAGGATCGCCGCGTCGAGCCTGGATGCCCGCGACCCGCACTCGCGGAGCGACACGGCGCGCCCGCGCAACTCGTCGGGCCAGTCGTCCTCGGTCTGGAGGACGTTCAGGCCGACGCCGACGAGAGCGAGGCCGTGCCGCACTTCGACCAGCACGCCCGCGATCTTTCGGGCGGTGGGGCGTTCGACCGCGTCGTTGGGCCAGCGCAGGCCGAAGGTGCGGAAGTCGTCGCCGCCGCCGATGGCGCGCTCGGCGGCGAGGCACGCGGCGATCCCGGCGGCGAGCGCGAGCCTCCCTCGCCACTGCGCGCCGAGCGTCTCGGCTTCGAGCACAATCGTCATGGTGAGCCCGAGGGCGTGCTCGTCTGTCCAGCGGCGTCCGAGCCTGCCGCGTCCCGCGGTCTGACGACCCGCGACGAGCAGCAGCCCGGGTCGGCCGGCGCACATCGACCATGCCGCGTCCTGCGTGGAACCCGTCTCGGCGAGCACCGCCACGCGGTCGAACCACGGCGACCGCAGCGCAGCCACCGCCGCTTCCAGCGCATCGGGCCACTCTGTCAGTGCCTGTTCACGCATGATGACAGCGGACAGCGGACATTCAGGACGCCGAACCTGCACTCCTGCACAGTCACCAAGCGCCCCGCCTTCCCATCGGCCTCACCCCGCGTCCATCCCAACGTCGAGCCACACCGCGTGGTGCGTGATCGACCCGGCGCTGATCCGCTCGACGCCAGTCGCGGCGATCTCACGGATGGTCTCGAGCGTCACGCCGCCGGAGGCTTCGAGCTCGATCCGCGAGTCGGCGGCGTCGCGCCTCCGCACGGCCTCGCGCAGCGTCACGGGCGGCATGTTGTCGAGCAGCACCAGGTCGACCAGCCCCGACTCCACGGCCAGCACGGCGTCCAGCTGCTCGACTGAATCGACCTCGACCTCGACGAACCGCACGAGCCGCCCCGCCTGGCGCATCGCCCGCGCTCGCAGGGCGGCCTCGCGCACGCGCTCGCCCACCTGCTGCGGCGTCAGTCCGGCAAGGTGGTTGTCCTTGATGAGCACGGCGTCGTGCAGCCCGATGCGGTGGCACCACCCGCCGCCGCAGCGCACGGCGTACTTCTCCGGGCCGCGCAGCCCGGGCGTGGTCTTGCGCGTGTCGTACAGCCGTGCGCGAGCACCCTCCCCCATGGCCCTGACGAACGCCGCGGTCCGGGTCGCCACGCCGCTCAGGCGTCCGATGAGGTTCAGCAGAGAGCGTTCGGCCGCGAGCAGTTCCCGCGCCGGTCCGGACAGGCGTGCCAGCGTCGCGCCCGCCCGCACGGTGTCGCCGTCGCGTGCAGCCGGCTGGAAGCGTGTTCCCGGCGCGAACACCGCCAGCACGGCGGGAACCGCCGCCAGCCCGCAGGCGACCCCCCCCTCGCGGGCCACGATGGTCGCGTCCAGCCGTGCGCCCTCGTCTACCGCGACCAGGCTCGTCAGGTCCACGCCATCCGGGCCGAGGTCCTCGCGGTGCATCGCCCGCACCAGCGCGTCCAGGTCGCCGCGGAGCGCGCCGAACAACTCGGGAAGGGAGAGGGCGTTCAGGTCGGTCATCGCAGCATCGTAGAGGCCGGCGGGAGGCCCGCCCCACTTCCGATTCGCTCGCCTTCCCCGGCGGGTTACAAAGCGGTTGCGCCCCCAACGCCATTCGGGTGGTACAGAAGAGCGTGCGGCCATCGCACACAGACAGAAGGAGCCAGCCATGCGGCGTTTCCTCGTCGGCCTGCTCGCGCTCGCCATGTTCCTCGCGACCCCCTTCCCAGGCGTTGCGCAGCAGGCCGACGGAGGTCCGCACAATGTCATCATCCCCCAGCGTCGCGTCGTCCTGCCCCTGCCCGACGCCCCGGTGCGGCTCGAATCCGTCGGCGTCGAAACCGACATCCGGGAGCAGATCGCCACCACGACCGTCACCATCGTCGTCCGCAACCCGGGCCCGCGCCCGCAGGAGGCGCAACTGCTGCTGCCCGTGCCGGATGGCTCGGCGGTACGCCAGTTCCGTCTCGAGGGCCTGCCCGACGAGGGCGTCGCCAAACTCCTGCCGCGCGACGAGGCCCGGCGCATCTACGACGACATCGTTCGGCGCACACTCGACCCCGGCCTCGTCGAGTTCATCGGCTACAACCTCATCCGCACCAGCGTCTTCCCCGTGCCGGCCAACGGCACGCAGCGTCTGCACCTGACCTACGAGCAGGTGCTGCCTGCCGACGGCGAACGGATCGACTACGCCTTCCCGCGCAGCGAGTCGCTCGAGGCCGGCGACGTGAAGTGGTCGATGGGCGTCACGATCCGCACCGACCGCACCGTCACCACCGTGTACTCGCCCACGCATGAGATCGTGACCGAGCGGTCGGCGGGGCGCATCCGCGTCACGGTGCCGGAGCGGGCCGCGACGGAGCCTGGCGCGTTTCGGCTCTCGTACCTCTTCGCTCGACCCGAGGCCGGGGGCGCGAGCGCATCGCTCATCGCTTATCCCGATCCGCGCGTCGGCGCGACGCCGACGGGGTCCGTGAACGGCGGGTACTTCCTGTTGCTGGCCGCGCTGCCGCCGCTCGAGAACGGCAAGGCGCGCGCCCTGCGACGGGAGGTGACGGTCGTCATCGACCGTTCCGGGAGCATGCGCGGTGAGAAGATGGACCAGGCAAGGGCCGCCGCACTGATGATCATCGAGGCCCTCGACGAGGGCGAAGCGTTCAACATCATCGACTACTCGGACACCATCGAGGCGTTCGCACCGCAGCCCGTGCTCAAGAACGCCGAGACGATCGCCCGCGCCCGCGAGTACGTCGGCGCGATGCAGGCGATGGGCGGCACCAACATCCACGACGCTCTGCTCACCGCTCTGCGGCCGCCCGTCACGGAGGGCTGCCTGCCGATCGTGCTGTTCCTGACCGACGGCCTGCCGACGGTCGGCGAGCGGCGAGAGGGCGCGATCCGTGAGGCCGCGCTCTCGGCGAACACGCACAAGCGCCGCGTCTTCACCTTCGGCGTGGGCTACGACGTGAACACGCCGCTGCTCTCCGCGCTGGCGCGATCGACCCGCGCCACCAGCACCTTCGTGCTGCCGAAGGAGGACGTCGAGGTGAAGGTCGGGCAGGTCTTCCGGCGACTGCGCGGCCCCGTGCTCGCATCGCCCACGCTCACCTACCGCGCCGCAGACCCCTCGAAAGTCGCCGGTCAGCCGCTGCGCCAGCTCATGCCCTCGGAACTCCCGGACGTCTTCGACGGCGACCAGCTGGTCATCCTGGGGCAACACCTGACGAACCAGCCGGTCACGTTCGTGCTGAGCGGCATGGACGCGACGGGCGAGCTGCGATCGTTCGAGTTCACCTTTGCGCTCGACAAGGCCAGCCCGCGGAACAGTTTCGTGCCTCGGCTGTGGGCAAGCCGGCGCATCGCCGTGCTGCTCGACGAGATCCGACAGTCGGGCGCGGACGCGGGCCTGCCCACGCGCGAGCGCCGCGAAGACGACCCGCGGATCAAGGAACTCGTGGACGAGGTGATCCGGCTGTCGATCGAGTACGGCATCCTGACGGAGTACACGGCGTTTCTGGCAGCGGAACCGGGGACGCCCGAATTCGCCGGCGCGCCCGAGATCGACCTGGGCCTGGTGCTGCGGTTGTCGCGCGGTGGCGGCGATGCCGGACTCCCCGACTCGCCGCAGCGAGACGCGTACCGCCAGCGCCAGTACGACCTGGTGGCCGAAGCCCGGAGCGACCGCGCGGGCGGCGGCGCGGTGGCGAAAGAGGCCAACCTCAACGCCCAGATCGACCAGAAGTCGCTGAACCGTCGGCAGGTCATGTTCGCGGGGGGGGACGTCAGGGCGAACGGCGGAGCGCTCGCTGCTGCGCAGATAGCCTCCGTCAAGCAGGTCGCGGACCGGACGCTCTACCAGCGCGGCCTGCGCTGGGTGGACGCCGAGATGCTCGAGCACGAGAACGAGGAGGCCGAGGCCGTCGTCGAGTTCGGCACCGACGCGTACTTCGACCTCGCCCGGCGCTTCGCCCGCGAAGGCCGCCAGAGCATCCTGGCTGTCAGTGGCGACCTGTACCTGCTGCTCGACGGCAAGCGAACGCTCATCAAGGGGCCGG
Source organism: Synechococcales cyanobacterium CNB (assembly GCA_030263455.1). Lineage (NCBI taxonomy): Bacteria > Bacillati > Cyanobacteriota > Cyanophyceae > Synechococcales > Synechococcales cyanobacterium CNB. Next base: position 652,515 of record SZOZ01000002.1, on the reverse strand, counting down.
CGTGAAGCGGAGAGTGACGGAGTGACGAGGTGGGAACAGAGAAGAGAACCTGCTACGGGTGGACACGGGCGCGCATGGATGACCCGGAATCCGGAAGCTGAGGCCTGGATGCCGACACTCGGAGTCTCAAGCCCCAACGCCCCGATCTCAGGTTCTCTTCGCTGTCAGCCGGTTTCACCGGCGTTCATCCATGCCCATCCGTGGCGGGTTCACCTCGCCGTGTCCTCCCCGCTCTTCCCCGCGATCTGGGTGTTCCTCTTCCCGCGTACACTGACCCCGGAGGCGCCATGCCCATAGCCCGCGTGCTGGTGGTGGAGGACGACGACGCGATCCGCCGCGGGGTCTGCGACGCCCTCGCCTTTCACGGCTACTCCGTCCTCGAAGCCTCCGAGGGTCTCTCCGGCCTCGAAACCGCCAGCAGCGCGGACGTGGACATCGTCCTGCTCGACGTGCTCATGCCCGGTCTCGACGGGATGACCGTGCTCGAGCGGCTCCGCCGGGTCCGCCCCTCGCTCCCCGTCATCTTCCTCACCGCCCGCGGGGAGCAGGAGGACAAGGTGCGCGGCCTGCGCCTCGGCGCGGACGACTACGTCGTCAAGCCATTCGGCGCGTCCGAACTCATCGCCCGCGTCGAGGCCGTGCTGCGCCGCAGCGCGGAACGCCCACAGCCGCTGCGCACGCTCAGCATCGCCGGCTGCACCTTGGATTTCGAGCGCCGTGAACTCATCCGCGCCGACGGTTCGCGCATCGTCCTGCCCGAGCGCGAGGCGGACCTGCTCGCGTATCTCGCGCACAACCGCGGGCGGGCCATCTCGCGCGACGAACTCCTGCTGCGCGTGTGGGGCATCGACCCGCGCGGCATGCAGACCCGCACCGTGGACATGGCCGTCGCCCGCCTGCGCGAGCAGCTCCGCGACAACGCGGCCGAGCCGCGGTTCATCGTCACCGTGCGCGGGCGGGGCTATATGCTCGCCGCCGCGCCCGAGGGGGCAGAGGCATCGCCGTGACCGGATCGCGCCGCCTGACCTGGGTCGTCTACGCCGTCTGCGTGCTGCTGGTCATCGACGGTCTGGGGTGGGTGACGTGGCAGATGGTCCGGCTGGAGCGGCGCGAGGCCGAGGCCCAGCGCCACGCCCGCCAGCAGGAGTCGATCCGGCTCGCGTTGTGGCGGATGGACTCGCTGCTCGCGCCGATCATCGCCGCCGAGGCCGCGCGCCCGTACTTCCAGTACCGAGCCTTCTACCCTGCCGAACGGGCGTACACGCGGATGTGGGAGGAAGTGCTGCCGGGGGAGGTGCTGGTGCCGTCGCCCCTGCTGACCGGCCCTGCGGCTCCGATCCTGCTGCACTTCGAGGTCTCCGACAATGGCTGGCTCGTCTCGCCGCAGGTCCCGACGGGCAACATGCGCGACCAGGCCGAGGCAGCCTACGTGCCGGCGGCGCAGGTGCTCGACGCCGAGCGTCGGCTCCTCGCGCTGACGGCGATGGTGCGCGGCAGCGCGTTGGCCGAAGGAAACATTGAAGCGATCAGACCCGGGCGACTGCACATGGAGCGACTGCACATGGAGGAGTTCCCCGGGGAGGCGGGCGCTCGCTTGCGCGTGCCCGCAGCGACGCTCTCGAAGGGCGACGCCGAGTACGAGGCGCGCCAGCAGGCCGCGGAGATCGCGCGCGGGGCGGCCCAGCAGCAGCGGTTCGAGGACGCCGACAGAGCGCAGACCGCCACCCCACCGCCCGCGGGCTACCTCGTCAAGACAGAAGCGACACAGCCCGCTACCGAACCGCTCACGCTCGGCGCGCAAGCGCTCGACTCGCTCGCCGCGTCCGCCGTCGAGACCGGCCCGCTCATGCCCGTCTGGCTGGCCGACACGGCCAACGCACGCCCGGAACTCGTGTTCGTCCGTGCCGTCCGCGTCGAGGGGCGTGAGACCCTGCAAGGCTTCTGGATCGATTGGCCGGCGTTGCGCTCGATGCTCCTGCGTTCTGTGGCCGACCTTCTGCCCGCCGCTCAACTGAGGCCGGGCCTCGAAGGCACGCCCGACGCGCGACTGACGGGCGGCCCGTCCCCCCCCCTTGAGCCCGGCTTGATGCTCGCGGGCATCCCGGCGGGACTCGTGCCGGGCGACTGGGCCGCGGCCCTCGTGCCCGTCGTGACACCCACCCGCATCACGCTCGTCGTTTCCTGGATCGCCGTGCTCGCGGCGGTCGTCGCCATCGGGCTTGTGCTCCGCGCCTCGCTCGCCCTCTCCGAACGCCGCGGCCGCTTCGTCTCGGCCGTTACCCACGAACTCCGCACGCCGCTCACGACCTTCTGCCTCTACTCCCAGATGCTTGCCGACGGCATGGTGCCGGAGGGTGAACGCCAGCGAGGCTACCTGACCACGCTGAAGGCCGAGTCCCAGCGACTCGCGGCCATCGTCGAGAGTGTCCTCGAGTACGCCCGTCTGGGTGCGCGGCGTCGGGCCAAAGCCCCCAACGCTTCGGACGCCTTCGACGCCGTCGAGCTGCTCGGCGGGATCGTCCCTGCTCTCGCCGAGCGCGCCGCCCGATGCGGCCTGACGCTGCAGGCGAATCTGAACCACCTCAACGGCGCGCGGCTGCGTGGCGATCGCGCCTCGGTCGAGCGCATCCTGACGAATCTCGTGGACAACGCCTGCAAGTACGCTGCCGGGGCCGGCGACCGGCGTCTGCTGCTGCGCGCCCGCCGACGTGACAACCGGGTCGAGGTGCGCCTGCGCGACTTCGGCCCGGGCGTGCCGCGGGCGGAACGGCGACGCATCTTCAGCCCCTTTGTCCGGGCCGCTCGCGACGCCGACGCCGCCACCCCTGGCCTGGGCCTGGGCCTCGCTCTCTCACGCGGCCTGGCGCGGGCAGCAGGCGGCGACCTCCGGCTCGCGCGCACTCGAGGGCAGGGTGCGGAGTTCGTGCTCTCGCTGCTTACCGAGGGGTGAGGCGATACCGCGGCGGGTGACTTCCATCGCATCCTCGTATACTCTCCACCCCAGCCGCGGGAGCGCGGCGTGTGCGGGCCTATAGCTCAGCTGGCTAGAGCGCGCCCCTGATAAGGGCGAGGTCACAGGTTCGAGTCCTGTTAGGCCCATTCTCGGTCTTGACTCGCCCGCGCGATGATCCGCGCCCCCGCTGCCCGCCACGCCGCGACCCGCGCACCGCACCCCTCCACGCACGGGCCACACGCCATGAGCGAGCGCAGAACCTTCACCAGCGACTTCAAGCGGTTCTTCGGCCGCGGCCTGGCGATCCTGCTCCCTTCCGCGCTCACCCTGTGGATTCTCGTTCAGTTGTTCAACTTTCTGATGAACAACGTGGGGCAGCCGATCAACCGCGGCGTCCGCATGGCGATCATCGAGATCACGCCTCGCGTCGTGCCCGACTCGCGCCTTCCCTCGTGGTTCCGCGTCACGGACGCCGAGATCGCCGACGCGCGCCGTGTCCGCATGTTCCGCGGGATGGCGCAGATGTCCGACGAGCGCGTCCGCACGCTGATGCGACGGGAGAAGTTCCGCGAGGCGTGGGACGACCACTGGTACCTCGAAGCCTCGGGCCTTGTTGTCGCGATCATTCTCATCTACTTTGCGGGGCTGCTCCTCGGGGGCTACCTCGGCCGGCGCGTCTACGAGCGGCTGGAGGCGCTGCTCGCGAAAATCCCCGGCTTCAAGCAGGTGTATCCGCACGTCAAGCAGGTCGTCCAGATGATCATGGGCGACACGCCGATCGCCTTCAACCGCGTCGTGTTGGTCGAGTACCCGCGCAAGGGCATCTGGACCGTGGGCCTGATGACCAGCAGTTCCCTCCGCGCCGTCCATGAGCACACCGGCGAGCCGGTCATCACCATCTTCATCCCCTCCACGCCCACGCCGTTCACAGGCTTCACGATCAACGTTCCCGCGAAGGAGGTGATCGACCTGCCGATCTCGGTCGAGGAGGCGATCCGCTTCTTCGTCACCGGCGGCGTGCTGATCCCCGAATCGCAACTCCCGCCGGGCGTCAAGCCCCTGCCCAAGGGGGACGGGCCTGCGTCGGCGGGGCCGCCCGCCGACGACGCCCCGGGCGGGTCGGCCAAGCCCCCGCCGGGCGTATGATGGACCCCGCGCTCGCCGCGAGTTCCGCGGGCGCCAACCGCAAGCCGCCGAGGAGAGGCCATGCGCATCGATGTCGTGGGTCGAGGAGTCGAGGTCACGGACGCCATCCGCACCCACGCGCAGTCCAAGTGCGAGAAACTCCCCCGCTATTTCGACGGCACGCAGAGCGTCACGCTCACCCTCGCCCGCGAGAACCATCACCGCCACGCCGAGTTCGACGCCGAGCTGGTCGTGGACGTCGAGAAGCACGACAACTTCGTCGCGCACGCCCGCGACGAGGACCTGTACGCCGCGATCGACCTCGTGATCGACAAGGCGGCCCGGCAACTCACCGATTTCAAGGAGCGTCTCAAGATGGGCAAGCGGTGAGCGTGCAGGACGCAGCCGCCCCCCCTCTCACGTCGCGGACCACACGCATGAAACTGACCGAAATCGTCGTTGAAGGCGCCATCGTTCCCTCTCTCGCTGCTTCCGAGCGGGACGACGTCGTCGCGGAACTGGTCGCGGCCCTCGTCGCCGCGGGGTCGGTGCCCGCGAACGTCCAGCCCGACCTCATCCGCGCCATCCTCGAACGCGAGCAGAAAGGTTCCACCGGCTTCGGCAAGGGCGTCGCCGTCCCGCACGTGAAGCACAAGGCCATCAAGGGCATGGCCGCCGCCATCGGCCTCTCGCAGCGCGGCGTGGACTTCAACGCCCTCGACAGGCAGCCCGTCTACTCCGTCTTTCTCCTCCTCAGCCCCGACGACCGGCCCGAGGAGCACCTCCAGGCGATGGAGGTCATCTTCAAGAACCTGAGCAAGGACACCTTCCGCAGGTTCCTTCGACAGGCGACCTCCGTCGACGACGTCAAGACCCTGCTCGAAGAGGCCGACAGCCAGCAACTCGCCGGGTAATCAACAACGCGTCTCGCGGGAGCCTGCGCCGCTCCGCGAGCGCGGGGGGTCGGGTGTGCCCAACCGCTGCACGGTCACGGTCACGATCGTCAATCGCCTCGGGCTGCACGCGCGCCCGGCGATGTCGTTCGTGGACGCCGCTTCCGCCTTCAAGGCCGCCGTCCGCGTCCGAAAGGGCGACCAGGAGGTCGACGGCAAGTCCATCATGCAGATGATGATGCTCGCCGCCACCAAGGGCACCAAACTCGAAGTCACGGCCGAGGGCGACGACGCCGAGCAGGCCTGCAAAGCACTCAGCCAACTCGTCGCGTCCGGGTTCGAGGAAGAGTGAGCCTTCCCCGCGCCTCACGGCGGCCAGCGGGTTGCCTTTGACGGCGCGCGCTGTCCGGGCGGCCCGCCCTCGGCGATCGGCGTGCCGATCCAGACAACGGCGCGGGACTGCGTGCCGAAGATGCCGTAGCCGGCGATGTAGACCTTGCCGTTGTGGACGGCCACGTCGTACGCGCCCGAGCCGAGCGCGCCCGGCGGAGCGTGCACGTGCAGGTCGTAGAAACTCGCCGGGTCGTCCCCGAGCCAGTAGCCGGCGCGGCCGTTCGACCTTCCGACGTGCATCGTCCCCGTTGTCGCGTAGAGGTACGAGTGCTTGCCGTCGTGCTGCGGCGGGTGCATGTCGATCCAACTCTCGGGCGTGTCGTGCCAGAGGATGGCGTGGTCGCGGAGGATGTCCTCGATCAGCGCCTTGCCCACCTGCACGCCGGGAGCCATGCCCCAGATCGCCGAGTCACGGGCAACCGGCGGGTGCATGTTGACGAACGATCCGGGCGAGCCGTGCCACATCGCGGCTGTTGAGACGTTGGAGCCTGAGAGCCGGGCAACCCCCCCCTGCTTCACGCCGTCCGTTGCCAGCGCAGAGGAACGCAGCGCACCAGCAGGGTGAAGATCGACGAAGACCACTGGTTCGTCGAGAACCCACAGTCCGGCATGACTATTGCCCCCTACACCAACTCGCCCAGCGATCTGGTTGCCGGAGACATCCTCGAGCACGCCGCTTGTGTAGTTGCCTCCCGGAAACAGATCGATATAGCTCTCAGCCGTCCCAAGCCAAAGGGCTGGACGAGTCGACGCAAACAGCACATGGCCCACTTGGAGTCCATCGCTCGCCCCGTACACCCAGCCATCTACAGCACCGTCCGGGAGCAGCAACACAAGATCGAGCACGGGAGCAATCCACAACGCGGGACCTTTCAGGTCCTGGTCATCCCCAACGTACAGCCATCCTCCTGCGAGTCGTTCTGCTGCTGCGTACGCCTCGGACTGGTACACGCCCGGCGGGTGCAGGTCGATGGACTGCCACGTCCACTCTTGGGCCTCCGCGTGTCCCGCCAACGCCGCGAGCAGGCCGGCGCACGGCATCCATCGCCGAGGCACACCGGACGAACGTCTCCCCGCTGTATCTGCACACATGTCACCAAATGTACCGAACAGAACCCTCGGACTCAAGGCTGTTGTCGTGCTGTCTGTGTGCAAAGCCAGATTTCAGGATTGCCTCTCCGCCAGCCGTGTCGGTACGGGATCCAGGCATGGGCGGCGTTCGCACGATGGAAGGCGTGCCTTCGTTGGTACTCTGCTGGGGAGAGTGTCGCTTGTCTGTTGCTTGGACTTGCGTAGGGGGCTGTTCAGCGGTAGATTGGCAGCCGGAGTGGGCCATTGTCGGGAGGTCGCTCCATGGCGTGTTCACGTCGCTTCCTTCGCTCCACGCCGTCGCTGTGCCTACTGGGTCTCGCCTTGGCAGTCGCACCGCTTGGTGGGGTGGCTTCGGGTCAGGCGCCGATCGTCGTCAGCCCCGGGTTCAAACTCACGCCCGCGGGGCAGGACTGGTTCGAGTGTTCCATCGCGGTCAGCCAGACCAACAGCAACGAAGCGCTCGTGATGTCGTGCGACACACTGCCAGGCGCGGGCTTCTCGTATGCGACGATTCTGTGGGGACAGAGCATCGCGCTCGGGAGGACAGCGCTGGGAAGTCTGGACGTTTACGCCGCACCGCACCCGACCGACGGCACGGCCTGGTTCACCGGCGTTCATGCCGGCGACCCGTCGGGCACGGTGGTTGGCTGGAAGAATGCAGGGGCGTTGAGCATCCAGAGCGGCGACCAGGCGCTCATCGCCACCTCGGGCTTGCAGGACAAACCGGGGATCGCCGTCGGTGTGAAGCCTAGCACGCCGACCACAATCCGGCACTACGTGGTGCGTCAGAAAGGCCAGGACGGCGGGTGCAACAACTTCCACCAGCACAAGTCTGCTCTCTCCGAGAACGCGCACCTCGGACCCGGCTCGTGGTCGTGGAACGAGCATGTCGTCGAGCCTGCGCCGGGTTCCGGCTCACCCTGCCACTTCCGCGGCTGGGGAGCCGGTCCGGTGGTGCTCTCCACCGGGCGCATCGTGGTCGTTATGGGAGACGAGAAGTCCGGCCCGAACTGGCTGTACAACGACGGCAAGCCGTACGCTGTCTACTCCGACGACGGCATTGACTGGCGGCCGGACTATCCCACGGAGCCGTTCGTCCTTGTCGCCCCAGGCTCCGTGGTTGCGCCGACCACCGTGAATAACAACTGCCAGAACACGTGCCCTCAGGCCGGGTGCGGCGGGACGCCCTGCGGCGACACGCCCTACCTCGCCGACAGGCGCAAGAACGCACCGTCCATCGCCGTTGACCGCTGGGCGGGGATCGACGATGTGTACGTCGCCTTCTATGCCAAGAAGAGCAGCAGCGGCAGCTCGAATACGGACATCATCGTGTGCCGAGGCATTCAGGACGATCAGGGAGCCTTGACGTTTCCTGTGATACTCCCTGATCATCTGCTCCATCTCACCGATTCTCTCCTTGGCCTCTCGCCCGGCGAGTACGGGCCGGACCAGTTCGTCCCCGCCATCGCCGTCGATTCGTGCGGGGGCGTGAACCTCATGTTCTACGACAACCGCCACGATCCCGACCTCACCGACGCCGAGGAGTGGGTCGACGTCTACTACGCGCGCATCATGGGCTTCGGCACGGCGAACCCGGTCGTCCAGCAGTGGCGCCTCACGCCGCGGTCGTTCCGCGTGGACAACCTGCCGACTGGCTTCCTCGGCGACTACCACAACCTGTCCGTCTCGGCGGACGGCAACACGCTCTACGCCGCGTACATCGCCCGCGACATGGCCGACCCCGAGAACGGCCCGCGCACTTGCTACCTCCACCGCATCAACGTCAACCCGTGCGAAGGCTTCCTGCTCGACTTCAACGGTGACGGCACGGTGAACGAGGACGACACGGCCGTCTTCCTCGCCGCCTTCGACGCCAAGGCGCCCGAGGCCGACCTGAACCTCGACTGGACCGTCGACGCCGAGGACCTGACGCTCTTCCTCGACTGGTACGCCAGCGAGAGCGCGAAGTAGCCGGCCACGCTACCCTCCGCGCGTGCCCAGCGCCATCCTCTCACGCCTCAACCCCTTCCGTGGCCTGCCCAATCCCCGCGAGGTCTGGGCGTGGGGCATGTACGACCTGGCCAACCAGTCCTTCACACTCATCATCATCACGCTGCTCTTCCCCGTGTACTTCCGCGAGGTCATCTCACCCGACCCGCGCCGGGCCGAGGCCCTCTGGTCCGTGCTCGGCTCGGGCAGCCTTCTGCTCGTGGTCGCGGTGTCGCCCTTTCTCGGGGCGATCGCCGACGGGCGCGGGTGGAAGAAGCGGATGCTCATCCTCACGGGCGTGCTGGCCGCGGCACTGACCGTCGGGCTGGCGGCGACCGGCCCCGGCACGGTCCTGCTTGCCGCCTCACTCTTCCTCTGCGCGAACGTGCTCTACCAACTGGGAGAGAACTTCCTCGCGAGTTTCCTTCCCGAGGTCGCCACGCCGCGCAACATCGGGCGCGTCTCGGCCACCGGCTGGGCGATGGGCTACGCGGGCGCGCTCATCCTGCTCGTCATCAGCGCGGGCGCGATCGCGCTCTTCGGCCTCGACAAGACGCAATGGTCAGCGCTCTTCCTCTTCGCGGGCGTGTGGTTCGCCCTCGGCATGGTCCCCGCCATCCTCATCCTCCGCGAGCGACCCCCTCCATCCGACCCCGGCCCGCTCTCGGACCTGCTGGGCCTGGCCGTGCGGCGCATCCGCGACACGCTCGCCGACGCCCGCCTCTTTTCTCAACTCGCCCGCTTCCTGACCGCCTTCTTCGTCTACGGCTTCGGCGTGCAGACCATCATCTACTTCGCCGGCATCATCGCCAACGACTTCGGCTTCACCGAGGTCAAACTCGTTCTCTTCGCCCTGCAACTGACCGTGACGGCGGGCGTCGCCTCCGTCGCCACGGCGATGGTGCAGGACCGCATCGGCGCGCGCGCGATGGTGCTCATTTCGCTCGGCGTCTGGATCGCCACCGCCGCGGGAATGCTCGCCCTCACCGCCGCGAGCGACCCGCGGGAGTGGCTCTTCTGGCTCGTCGGCAACGGCGTCGGCTTGGGGTTGGGCGGCATCGGCACCAGCAGCCGGTCTCTCGTCGGACGCTTCACCCCCGTCCAGAAGAGCGCGGAGTTCTTCGGCCTCTGGGGCATGACCTACAAACTCGCGGGCGTCGTCGGCGTGCTCACCTTCGGCCAGATGAAGGCTTGGCTCGGCGACGTGCCCGCCATGATCGCTCTCACCGCCTTCTTCGTCGTCGGTCTCACGCTCACCCTGCGCGTCGACGAGAGCGCAGGCGTCCGGGCCGCGCGACGCGCCGAACGAAAAGCCAACGGCCCGCACGCCCGGCCCGAATAGACTTGCCCATGACCACCGCGCCCGCGCAGGCCCCCGCCCCACGCATCAGCGAAGTCCCCGACGAGCGTGGACGCTTCGGCCCCTACGGCGGAAGTTACGTCCCCGAGACGCTCGTCGCCGCCCTCAAGCAGCTCGACGACGTCTACCGCCGCGTCTCGCGCGACGAACGCTTCTGGGAGGAACTCCGCGAACTCGAGCGCGCCTTCACCGGGCGCCCGACGCCGCTCTACCGCGCCGACCGGCTGACCGCCCACGCGCGCTCGGCGGGCGGGCGCGGGCACGGCGCGACCATCTGGCTCAAGCGCGAGGACCTCGCCCACACCGGCGCGCACAAGATCAACAACACGCTCGGCCAGGCCCTGCTCACCCAGCGCATGAACAAGGGGCGCGTCATTGCCGAGACCGGCGCGGGCCAGCACGGCGTCGCCACCGCCACAGCCGCCGCACGCTTCGGCTTCGAGTGCGACGTCTACATGGGCGCGGAGGACGCCCGGCGCCAGCGCCTGAACGTCGTCCGCATGAAGGCGCTCGGCGCGCGCGTCGTCGAGGTCGAGTCCGGCTCGCGCACCCTCAAGGACGCCACCAACGAGGCGATGCGCGACTGGATGGAGAGCGTCGAGCACACGCACTACATCCTCGGCTCGGTCGTCGGCCCCCACCCCTTCCCCATGATCGTCCGCGACCTCCAGAGCATCATCGGTCGCGAGACGAAGGCCCAATGCCTGCGCACGCTGGGCCGCCTGCCCGACGCCGTCGTCGCCTGCGTGGGGGGGGGGTCGAACGCCGCCGGCATCTTCTATCCGTTCATCGAGGACGAGCGGGTGCGCCTCGTGGGCGTCGAGGCGGGCGGGCGATCGAACGAGCCTGGCCAGCACGCCGCCCCGCTCGCCTTCGGCACGCCCGGCATCCTGCACGGCTCGCTCAGCTACGTGCTGCAGGACGAGCACGGCCAGACCGCCCAGGTCCACTCCTGCTCCGCGGGCCTCGACTACCCCGGCGTCGGACCCGAGCACTCGTATTGGAAGGACACGGGGCGCGTGGCGTACGCCGTCGCCGACGACCGCCAGGCGCTCGACGCCTTCACGCTGCTGGCGCGGATGGAGGGGATCATTCCCGCACTCGAGACCGCGCACGCGATCGCGCACGCCGTTCGTCTCGCGGGCACGATGAACGACGATCAGCACCTCGTTGTCAACTGCTCCGGCCGGGGCGACAAGGATGTGGAGGAGGCGGCGCGGCTGCTGGGCTGGTGAGGCGGCCAGCGGCTACGCGGCGCTCCTCTCGGCGGCGCGATCCTCAATGAAAGCGGTCGCCGCCGAGACCAGGCCGTCGCGCGAGATCGGCTTCGTGAGGTACCCGTCGCATCCTGCGTCGAGGCAGCGTTGCCGCTCACCTTCCATCGCGTGCGCGGTCAGCGCGACGATCGGCGTGCGCACGCCCGTCGCTCGCAGCTCCGCGGTCGCGGTGTACCCGTCCATCACCGGCATCTGCATGTCCATGAGGATCAGGTCGAAGGCGTGCGCGGCGGACGCCACGACGTCGAGCGCGATCTGGCCGTTCGACGCGACCACCACCACCGCGCCCGCCCGGCGCAGGTGGTGCTCGATGATCCGCTGGTTGTCGGGGCCGTCCTCGACCAGGAGGATGCGCCGCCCGATCAGAGGCGTGCCGTCCGTCGCGTCCGTGTCCTCAGCCGCCGTCGGCGTGCCCGGGTCGGCTCCCTCGGCCCGTTCGACGGGGATCGAGAGGGTGAACACCGAACCTTCGCCGAGGGTCGAACGGACCGTAATGTCGCCGTGCATGAGGCGTGCCAGGGCGCGCGAGATGGAGAGTCCAAGCCCGCTCCCGCCGAAGCGGCGCGCCATGGACTCATCCGCCTGCACGAACGGCGTGAAGAGTCGTTCGACCTGATCGGCCGCCATGCCGATCCCGGTGTCTTCGACGGTGATGACGAGCCTGGGTGTCGGCGCCCGCTCCAAGCCCAGCGCCACGCGCACCCGGCCGCGCTGCGTGAACTTGATCGCATTGCCGACGAGATTGATGAGAATCTGCTTGAGCCGCAGCGGGTCGGCCATCACGCGCTCGGGCGTGGTGCCGTCCGTCTCCACCACCACAGTGAGCCGCTTCTCCTCCGCCCTGGGGCGCAGCAGATCCACCGATTCCCGGACGATCTGCCCGGGCGAGCATGGGCGCGTTGCCATCGTCATCTTGCCGTCTTCGATCCGCGAGAGGTCCAGGATGTCGTTGATCACGCCGAGCAGGTGGTCGCCGTTGCGGCGGATGCCCTCGATGGCTTCCTCCCGTCCGGGGAAGTCCGGATCGGCCAGCAGGTCGGCGTACCCGATGATCGCGGTCATCGGCGTGCGGATCTCGTGGCTGACGTTCGCGAGGAAGAGCGACTTGGCCCGCGAGGCCGCGAGCGCGCCCTGCATCGCTTCGCGCAGTTCCTCCGACGAGATCGCCAGCGCCCGTTCGAGCGTGTAGCGGTCCTCGTCGGCCTGGTCGTACGCCGCGCTCACCCGCTCCAGCAGCGCGCGCCAGGTCGCCATGTCGGGGAGACTGTCCGCCGATGCGCCGAGGCGCTTGAGTTGGCGGACAAGGACGGGATTCATGACGGTCCCCTGCGCGTGGCGGTCACTCCTCGCTGATCGTCGTCAGCGTCATGGTCTGGTTGTGCAGGTCGCACGAGCCGGAGACGTACGGGCTGATCTCGCCGTAGGAGTAGAAGCCGACCATCCCGCTGCCTTCGGGCAGCGCGTCGTGCACGGCCTCCAGTTCCTCCTCGGTTCGCTCGCCGAGCACCAGCCGGCGGCCCACACAACTCACCGCGACCGCGAGGCACGGCGCGTTCCGTTCCATCGCGCCGGTCAGCGACGCCGCCGAGCCGGCCCCGGAGATCAACCGGTCGAAGTTCGCCCGCATCAACTGGGCGCACGACCCCTGCGGGATGTCGCCCGCGAAGGTCATCGACTGGTCCTTCTCATCCACCGCCAGCAGCGTCCGCACGAGCACCTTCTGGTCCTGCGGGCTTGAGCGCAGCGCGAGCGGGAAGAGCAGCCCCGTCGCCGGCAGTCCGCTCGCCCGATCCCCGAGGTACGTCTTGTACAGCGCGAGCGCGGGCTTGCCGTCCAGCTCGAAGAGCACGTTGCCCTTCGAGCGCGTCACGACGCGCTCGGGGCCGAACGAGTCCCATCCGCCCATCGAGCCGTGGCCGACACGCACGGATTCACCGTACAGGCCGGCGGCCACGACGAAGCCCTCACGGGGTTCGCCGTTCCGCACGACCCACGTACGCTTGAAGGCGGTCCCGTCGCCCGCCAGCCCACCCGTCACCACGGCGCGTCCGCGGAGCACGCCGTTGATCCCGGTCGCCAGTTCCGTCCCGTTCACGTTCAGCCCGTCGGAATACACCAGCACGGCCGCCAGGTCCGGGGCATCGAGTTGCTCGCCGAGCAGTTGCCCTGCGCGGCACGAATCCGCCGCGTTCCGCACCGGGGCGGACGCCGTGCGCACCTTTGCACGGTTGAAGCGGAACGCCGCCACCGACAGGCCGCCGTCGTGCAGTTCCGCGCCGTGGATCTCCCCGCTCGTCGAGCACCCGAGCAGGTGGCTGTCGGGGAAGGCGTCCGCGACCTGCGAGATCGGCGCAGGATCGTCGTGCAACGCCGAGCCTCCGAACGCCAGCACGAGCGTCGAAGTCCCGTTGAGTTTCCCCGGCAGCGGTGTCGCCCAGCCCCGCTCGGAGTCGAATCGGGCCAGGCGGAACGATGTCTGGACGCCTTTGAGCACGGCGGCACCTCCTCAGAGCGCGTGTATCGACCGGTCGGACGCGGCACCTGACCCGAGTTTTCCGCTGAACCGCGCCCCGGCGAACCGCTCATCAGGGGTCCGATAGCAACGCGATCCGTGCTCACGGGACGGCGACACGATGATCGCCGCTCAGGGGGGTCCCCACGATCGCTGAAGATATCGCGATAACGCCGAGAGATTCAGACCACGACCCGGATCGGGGGGCGTCATCCCGCTGACGGTCGCGCCGGGCGGTCAGCGCGCCGCCAGAACGCGTCGGTACACGCGCTCCAACTCCCGAACCATCCGCTGCGCGCTGAACTCCTCTCGGCAGAACTCTCGCCCGCGCTCCGCCAGCGCGTGCCGCTCCTCGGGATGCTCGTAGAGCCGCACGACACCAGCCCGCAGCGCGCCGAGATCGCGCAGGGGTACGAGCACGCCCGTCTCGCCCGGGCGGCAGACCTCCCGCGTCCCGTCCACGTCGTACGCCACCGGCGCGACGCCGCACAGCAGCGCCTGCGGCACCGTCCGCGGCAGGCCCTCGCGGTACGACGGGTGCAGCAGCACGTCCATCGCCCGCATCATGGCCGGCACGCGCTCCTGCGGCACCAGCCCCGTCGTCACCACGCGATCGTGCAGCCCCAGCGCCTCGACGCGCGCCAGCAGCCGCTCGCGCCACCACCCGTCCCCCACCCACAGCAACTTCCAGTCCGGGTGCGAGCGCAGGTCGTCCCGCAGAGCGTCGAGGATGTCGTCGTGCCCCTTGTGCTCCGCGAGGCGAGCGACCGTGCCGATCACGAAGTCGCCCGGCGCGAAGCCCAGTTCGCATCGGACCTCCTCGCGCGTCTCGCCCGGGCGCGCGTGCAGGAACGACTCCACCTCCATCCCCGACCGCACCGTGACGTACTGCCCGGGCGTGCCGACCCGGTGTGAAAGAAAGAGGGCGGTCATCGCGTCGGCGACCGAGATGATCATGTCGCATCGGCGCGCCGCGTACCGCTCCGCGAGCACGTACATCAGGTTCGTCGCCCGGACCTTCGCGCGCCGCACCGGCGACCCCTCCACCGGCATGAACGGCGGGCCGTGGATGGTGTGGCAGATGGCTCCGCACGTTCCCCGCGTGCTTGCCTCCGCTGCATCTGCCATTTGCCCTCGTGCTCTTTGCTCATTTCTTCCGTGCCCCACCGCCCAGGCCGCGGCTCTCCCGAGAATCCCCGCCTTCGACGAGTGCGTGTGCACCACGTCCGGGCGCAGCGCGTCGATCAGCCGCTTCAGCTCGCGGTAGCACCGCGCGTCGGAGATCGGGCGGACCTCCCGCAGCAGGTGCGGCACGACGTGCACACCGATCGGCCGGCACGCCCCCCCCTCATCCGTCCGCTCCTGGCCGCGTGCGCACCGCTCGTTGAATGCCTCGACGCGCCCGAGCAGCGACCCCTCCGGCCCGTAGATCGGGCCGAACGCCAGGTGCACCTCGTGCCCGAGTCTCGCCTGCCCCTCGCACGAGAGGACGGTGTTCTCCTGCGAGCCGCCGAGGATGAGACGGGTTGAGACGTGAAGGATGCGCAGTCCCACGCGCGAAGCGTACCGTCCGTGCAGATCAGACGTCCTTCGGACTGCTCGCCGCGGCTCCGCCCCCCTCCCCCGCCAGCGAGAGCGCCCAGGCCGGCCCCACCACCGTCTGCGGCTGCCCTTCTATCCGCACCTTCGCGTACATCCGCCCCGGCCGGCCCTCCGGCCGCACCACCTCCCACGGCACGCTCGCCGGCTTCATGCCCGACCAGCGCATCAGCATCGTCGGCATGAGGTGCAGGTGCGCCGAGTCAGCCGCCACGTGCACGCTGAACCCGAAGTTCGCCATCCCGACCTTGAAACTCTGGAAGTTCCGACGCACGGCGTCCGGCGCGGGTTCCACCGCCGGGTAGCGGGACATGATCGGCCCCCACGACGACGCCACGAACGCGCGCAGGATCAGCGGCACCAGGATCAGGTCCACAGCCACGATCACCAGCACGACGATCAGCACCGCATGACCCGACACCACAACCTCCCGCCCAAAGGCACAACTCTCAGGCGCTCAGGCGTGACGCGCCCCCGGCAGCCGTGCCACACTGTACCCGGCGACACGCCATGGCCGGCCACCGCGCTACCGCGCCCTCCGTCACCGCGATGTTCGAGCAGCCTGGCGAGCACGACCGGCTGCGCACCGATATCGAGGAGTTCGACTGAGCATTCAGCCGTGTGCCGCCGCCGCACGCACGCCAGCCGCGTATGCCGCGAGTTCGCTCATCGACTTGCCGATGAACACGCCCGGCTCGGGCGGTCCCGGCAGCGGGGGCAGGGCACGCCCTCCCAACGCGACCTTTGCCCCTTCTTGCGCCATGCTCCGAGCGAACGCCAGCAGCTCCCGCCCGCTCGGGCGTGAACGGCCTTGCGACGACAGACTGAGCCAGACGAGCGATGCGGCGTACTCCCGCGCCGCCGCGGCCAGCACGTCGAGCGGCGTGTCCGGGCCGAGGTTCACCGTGCGGAAACCTTCTTCCGCAAGCGTCACCGCCGCGGCGAGAGAACCAAGCACGTACGGATCACCCGGCGCCCCTCCCCCTACGGCGACAGGAGCGCCATCCGGCGCATGGATCAACGATCGGATCTGGCTCACCGTCTGGATGCATGTGTCCGTTGCACGGTGTTCGACCATGATCCCGGCAGAACTGTGCTTCCACAGCCCGCCCAGTTCCTCCATCGCCGGATGGATCAACTCGTCCGCGATCCGCGAGACGGACGTCCCTGAGAGGTATGCGGCGAGCAGCATCCCCCGTGCCCGACCGTGATCCTCCGCCTTCAACGCTTCCACGAGGGCACGCCAGTCAGGTCCCTCCGCCCAGCCGACATGCCCCGCGGCCTCCGCCATCCCTAGTACGGTCGGATCCACCACCGGATGTCGCGTGTGCCGGATGAACCGAACCGCTTCCTCCAATGGGATGCGCCGATGTCCCCCCATCGTTCGCACCGCGCGAATGTCACCCCGGTCCACCCAGCGCTTCAGGGACGATTCGCTCACACCGATTGCCATGGCCAAATCGTTCGGAGAAAGTAAGGTTTGGGTGGCTTTCATCGCTCAAATCCTTGCTCGTCAGTCCGTCGGGAATCATCCAAAGCGGTTCTGCCAGCCCCGAATCGGAGCTATTTATAGCGATTGTACGGACATTATTCCATCATGTCGAACGTTTTGCTTGATTTGAACGATATGGCCGTTTATACTGGTCACAATCCGGACGGCATCGGCCCGTGTGGGTCGCCTCGCCCGGAGATCAGGAGGTGGTCGGATGAACCGCAGTATTTCGGTCGTCGGTGGGTTGGTCGCGATTCTCGCTCTGGCCGGGCACGCCTCGGGGCAGTGCTCAACGCCGCAGGTCTGCGAAACGACAAAGGAGCAGCCTGGACAGGCCAGGCATGCGTCGTACGTCGTCGCCGCGGACGACGTGGTGAACGTCGCGGCCGGGACTGGCAAGTTCACGACGCTCCTCGCCGCCGCCGAGGCCGCGGGACTCGTCGATGCGCTCCGCTCGTCAGATCCCATCACCGTGTTCGCGCCGACGGACGAGGCCTTCGCCAAACTCCCCGCAGGCACGGTGGAGTCGCTCCTCCGCCCCGAGAACCGCGCGGCGCTCGCCGGCATTCTCACCTACCACGTTGTACCCGGCGCGATCCCGGCGTCGCGCGTCGCCCGGTTGAGCGGCGCGACCACGCTCAACGGCCAGCGCGTCGAGTTCACTCGCACCGGCGACGGCGTCCGCATCGACGGTGCCGCCGTCATCGTCGCGGACGTTGAGGCCTCCAACGGGATCATTCACGTCATCGATCGCGTGATCCTGCCCGCGGACGGCACGATCGTCGCCGTCGCGTCGAAGGCCGGAACGTTCGGGACGCTCCTCGCCGCCGCGAAGGCCGCGGGTCTCGCTGATACGCTCGCCGGCAATGGTCCCTTCACCGTCCTCGCGCCGACCGATGAGGCCTTCGGGAAACTTCCCGCGGGTACGGTCGAGTCTCTCCTCAAGCCGGAGAACAAGGACAAGCTCGCCTCCATCCTCAGGTACCACGTCATCCCGGGGCGCGTCTACGCCGCCCAAGCCCTCTCGCTCGGCGCGGCCGCCACGCTCCAGGGCAACGAAATCGTCTTTGATCTCGCCAACGGCTCGCTCGTCGCCGACGGCGCCCGCGTCGTCCGCACCGACATCGACGCCTCGAACGGCGTGATCCACGTCATCGACGCTGTCATCCTGCCTCGGTAACCAGCACACCGAAACACGCCGGGCGCACGCCCGCAAGGAGCAACACCATGAAGATTCTCGACATCGTTACCCTCATCCTCATCATCGTCGGCGGCTTGAACTGGGGCCTGTGGGGCGCGTTCCAGTTCGACCTCGTCGCCTTCCTCTTGGGTGGCAACACCGCCGCTCTTGCACGCGTCGTCTACGTCCTCGTCGGTCTCTCCGCCGTCTTCCAGGCCGTGAACCTCCGCACCCTGCCGCAACGCCTCGCCGCCGGTTCGCGCCGTCCCGCGATGGCCTGACACGATCGAGCGACCCCGGCCCGGCGCGGCGGAAACGCCGCGTTGGGCTTTCACGCAAGGAGCGATCCATGATTGCCGCAACCGTCCATGCACCGCTCACGCACGACCGTCCCGGCGCGCTCGGCTCGAAGCGCAGGCCCGCCGAGCATCCCCTGAAGACGCTTCACACGGAAACGCTCTCGCCGCTCCCCATCGAGCGCGTGTTCGCATTTTTCTCCGACCCGTTCAACCTTGAGGCGCTCACGCCGCCGTGGCTCCGATTCCGCGTGCTCACTCCGCCCCCCGTCACCATGCGCCAAGGGCTGGTGCTCGACTATCGCCTGCGCGTCCGCTGCCTGCCTATGCGATGGCAGTCCGTCATTCTCGCGTGGCAACCCCCGTTCCGATTCGTTGACGCTCAGACCGTCGGTCCCTACAAGTGGTGGTGGCACGAGCACCGCTTCGAGGAAGTCCCCGGCGGCGGTACCCGCATCACAGACACCGTCGAGTACGCCGCCCCCGGCGGGCGACTCCTGCACGACGCCCTCATCCGCCCGGATCTCGAACGCATCTTCGCCTACCGAAGCGTTCGCATGCGGGAACTCCTCGACGGTTGATCTTCACTCGTCCTCGAACCAATCCGCGGCGTCCGTGCGCGCCTCGACCGCCGCGTCCACGGCGCTCTGGCCCGGCTCGTCCATCCGCTCCCCGCGCTTGCGCGCCCGCACCAGCAGACGGATCGGCACCTCCTCGAACGGCAGTTCCTCGCGGAAGCGGTTCAGCAGGAACCGCTCATAGTTGGCCGTGAAGAGTTCCGGGTGGTTCACCACCAGCGCGATCGTCGGCGGGTTTGTGCGCACTTGCGCCACGTAGAACAGTTTCACGCGCGTTCCGACCTTGCTCGTCGGTCCGCGCGTCTCGATGATGCCGCGCACCAGCCGGTTCAGTTCGCCCGTCGTCACGCGCCGCCCGGCCTGCTCGTGCAGGTCGAAGGCGACGTCGATCAGTCCGCGCAGGTTCCTGCCCTCGGTCGCGGACGTGAATGCCACAGGCGCGAACGACAGCCCCTTCAGTTCTCGGCGCAGGTACTCCTCGTAGTCCTCGGTGGTGACGCGCCGCCCCTTCGTGCCTTGCTTCCCCTCGGCCAGATCCCACTTGTTCACCACGATCACCACGGGCTTGTACGCCTTCTGCGCCAGCATCGCCAGTTGCTGGTCCACCTGGCTCACCGGCTCCGTGGCATCGATCAGCAGCAGCACCACGTCCGCCCGCTCGACCGCGCGCTTCGCCCGGTCGAAGGCGTACCACTCCACCTGCCCCTGGAAACTCCGCTTGCGCCGCAGCCCGGCCGTGTCGATCGCGACGATCGCTCGGCCGTCCAGCTCGAACCGCACGTCCACCGCGTCGCGCGTCGTCCCCGCGATCTCGGACACGATCACACGCGGCTCGCCCGCCAGCGCATTGACCAGCGAACTCTTCCCCGCGTTCCGCTTTCCGATGATCGCCACCCGCAGGTCCGCCGGCGGGGGCGCTGCATCCGCCGTCGCCGGCGGCAGCAGCCCGTACAGCGTGTCCAGGAAGTCCCGACGGAAGTAGTTGCTCTTTGCGCTCACCATCAGCGGCTCGCCGAAGCCCAGCGACGCCAGCTCGTGCGCGTGCGTCTCCCAGCTCGGCCCGTCCACCTTCGTCGCCACCACGCGGACGCGGGGCGCAGTGACGGGGTGACGGAGCGACGGAGTGTCGGCATCACCCCCCCCCTCTCCTCCCCCGCTCGCCTCCGTGTCCCCGCGCCTTTGCGCGAGCTTCTTCTCGGTTCGACGTGAGACGAACCGCCCCTCGCGCAGCATCCGCCCGATTTCCTCGTCCTGCGGCGTGACGCCCGCCTGCACGTCCACCGCGAAGAGCACGAGGTCAGCGCTCGCCACCGCCTCGCCGATCTGCCGCTCGATCTCGGGCGTCAGCCGCGACAGGTCCGCCCCGATCTCGTCGTACCGCGCGCCCTCGGCCGCGTACACGCCGTAGCCGCCCGTGTCCACGAACTCGACCGCCCGCGCCGGCTCCGATCCGTCAGGCGAGGGCAGGTCCACCACCACGCTCACGCGGTCGCGCGTAACGCCCGGCGTCGGGTCCACGATCGAGACCTTCGCCCCCGCGATCATGTTCAGCAGGGAACTCTTCCCCACGTTCGGGCGACCCACGATGGCGATCCGCGGCACAGGCATGGCCAATCGTAGGTGCGGGCAGTCACCCCCACGTGCCGTTCCCGTCGGATTCCATCCCCTCCTGCGCCGCTCCCCTCTTCGCGACGGTGGCGCTCCCATCCGCAATTCCACGCCAACCACGATCCGTATCATTCTTCGAGCCGATGCGCCTCTACCATTTCATCCCGGTCGCCGCGGCGTGCATCGCTCTGGACTCGCTCACGGTCACTGCCCAGACCGACCTCCTCGCCGGCCAGGCGATCTCGATCCGCTCCATCGATCCGAGCGACGACGACTTCTCCGATCTCGAACCCCTGATCCCTCTCATCGGCGATGCGCGCGTCGTCCAACTCGGGGAGCAGACTCACGGCGACGGGGCGGCCTTCCTCGCCAAGATTCGCCTCGTCCGGTTCCTCCACCGGCGCATGGGCTTCGACGTGCTCGTCTGGGAGTCCGGCATGTTCGACTGCCGCGTCGTGGACGAGAAACTCCGCGAGGGTGTGCCCACGATGGAGGCACACGCCCACGGCGTCTTCCCCATCTGGCGCGAGAGTGCGCAGGTCCGCCCATTGCTCGACTACGTGGCCGAGTCCCACGCCGCCGATCGCCCGATCGCCACCGCGGGGATGGACACGCAGTTCACTTCCGACCACGGCACGGGCGAGTGGGCGCGCCGTGTTCGCGCGCACTTTGCCGAGGCCGGCGTGCCGCTCTCCCCCGACGCCGACGCCGCCCTTCGCTGCTTCGCTCCGTCGGGCGTCGAGGCCTTCGGCGCAGTGATCGCCGGTGAGATCGGCGAGGACACGAAGCGCGGACTTGAAGCCCTCGCCATGGACGCCGCCGCCTCGCGCACCGACCGCATCGCACGCCACGGCGAACCGGAGGCCGATTTCTTCGCCCGCGTCATCGACGATATGCGCGAGTGGATCCGCTTCGCCGAGGGGAACGTGCGCGGCGCGCCCCTGAACAACATCCGCGACGCCCGCATGGGCGACAACCTCGCCTGGCTTGCGGACGAGTATTACAAGGGGCGTCGTCTCATCGTCTGGGAGGCGACCATGCACGCCCTCCACCGCGCGAGCGAGATCGAGACCGGCCTGCCGTTCACCTACGACAACACGCTGACCGCCGGAGAACGCGCCCGCTCCATCCTCGGCGACGCGATCTTCACCGTCGGCTTCACCGCCGCCCGCGGCACGGCCGCCCGACTCAACATGGCGCCCTCGCGCATCGACCCGCCGCGCGAAGGCTCGCTCGAAGCCGCGGCCCTCGCCACCGGCCGCCGATTCCTCTGGATCGACTTCCGCTCCGCGCCCCCGGACCACCCGCTGCGCACCCGCCTCTGCGCCCGTCCCCTCGGCTACGCCCCCATGCACGCCGTCTGGCCCGACCAGATGGACGCGATGTTGTACACCGAAGAGATGTTCCCCAGCACCACCGGTCCCCTGCACCCCGCCGCCTATCGCCTGCTCGACGAGGGCTTCGGGAACTGAAGCTCGGAGCACGCCGGAGTGCCGCCGCCCGTGCCGCGGCCGTCGGTCTGGCGTCGTCTCTCTTCCTCTGTCCCCCGACGGTCGTGCCCAACGAGTCGTCAAGGGAGCGACACTGCT
Organism: Synechococcales cyanobacterium CNB; assembly: GCA_030263455.1. Taxonomy (NCBI): domain Bacteria; kingdom Bacillati; phylum Cyanobacteriota; class Cyanophyceae; order Synechococcales; species Synechococcales cyanobacterium CNB. The sequence goes on along the minus strand of SZOZ01000002.1, from coordinate 630,579 downwards.
TCATACCCTCCCCCGTGCCCTCCTGCTTCCCCGTCATCGTCGGCCCCACCGCCTCCGGCAAGTCCGCGCTGGCCGTCGAGGTCGCGCTGGCGCTCGAAGGCCGGGGCATGGCCCGAGGCGAGGTCGTCTCGGCCGATGCCTTTCAGGTCTACCGCTGCATGGACGTTGGCACGGCCAAGCCCACCCCCGCCGAGCGGCGCGGCGTCGTGCACCACCTCATCGACATCGTCGAGCCGGACGACCCCGAGCCGTTCACGCTCCATCGCTGGCTCGCGCTCGCGAACTCGCGCATCGATGAGCTTCGTTCGCGCGGCATCACACCCATCGTCGTCGGGGGCACACACCTCTACATCAAGGCCCTGCTCGACGGCCTGTTTGAAGGTCCGGGGGAGGACGCCGCCCTCCGTGCTGAACTCCGTGCCATGGACCCGGCAGCGCGCCGGCGCGAACTGGAGCGAGTCGATCCCGCCGCGGCGGCTCGCATCCATCCGAACGACGAACGCCGCAGCATCCGCGCCCTGGAGGTCTTCCGTCTGACCGGGCGGCCGATCACCGAGCATCAGTCACAGTGGGACCGCGCGCCGCGCCCGGACGCCCTGTTGGTCGGCGTCGAGTGGCCCACGGAAGCCCTCAACAGGCGCATCAACGCGCGCGTGAAAGCGATGATGCAGCGAGGCCTGCTCGACGAGGTGCGTGCCCTTGCCCCCCGGCTCGGCCCTCAAGCCCGCGAAGCCCTTGGCTATAAACAACTTCTCGCGCATCTCGAAGGGCGTGCGACGCTCGACGAGGCCGTCGAGGCGATCAAGATCGAAACGCGACGCTTCGCAAAGAACCAGCGAACCTGGCTTCGTCGATTGCGGGAAATCCCTGGTTCCATACGGTTGACTGCCGACGAAGCGGTACCCCCGCTGCACGCGCAAACCATTGTCGATACTTTGCTTGCGCTGTAAATGGCATGCCTGGGCGGATTCCGGCGTTCCCCCCGACTTTGCAGGCCTTCTGCCCCAGCGTCCGAACAGGAATCTGCCCGGGTGGCATAGCCATCCCGCTTGACTCCGCCTGAGGGCGGCCATTCCCTCCCCCCCGAGCGGCCTGTCGATCCCTTGAGGGGAGGGTCTGGTCGGGTCGAGGGAAACCACGCGGAAAGCATGATGGCAAAGCGAGCGGGGAGTGCGGGTGGGCGGTCGGGTGCGCGGAGCGGCGCGGGTGCGTCCGGCCGTCGGCGTGGTTCGGGCCTGGGGTACAAGTCCGGCGATGCCAAGGGCCGCCATGTCGTCATCGTGGAAAGCCCGTCCAAGGCCAAGACCATCAATAAGTATCTCGGTCCGGACTACATCGTGCTGCCGAGCGTCGGGCATGTCCGCGACCTGCCGAGCAAGGCGGCCAAGGGTGACAAGAGCCCCGTTCCGGGCGTTGACCTGAAGAGGAAGTTCCGGCCGACCTACGAGGTGCTGTCTGGCAAGGAAGGCGTGATCCGCGACCTGAAAGCGGCCGCGAAGGACGCCCGGGCATCGGGGCACGACGTCTGGTTCGCCACCGACCTCGACCGCGAGGGCGAGGCGATCGCCTGGCACCTGGCCGAGGAACTGGGCATCGACCCGGCGCGGGCGAGGCGGGTGATGTTCGCGGCGATCACCAAAGCCGAGATCGACCGTGCGTTCCAGCACCCGCACCCGATCGACGTGGACAAGGTGAACGCGCAGCAGGCCCGTCGCATCCTCGACCGCATCGTGGGCTACCAGGTCTCGCCGCTTCTGTGGAAGAAGGTCGCGCGGGGGCTGAGCGCCGGGCGTGTGCAGAGCGTCGCGGTCCGGCTGATCGTGGAGCGTGAGCGCGAGATTCGAGCGTTCGTCCCGGATGAATACTGGCAGGTCGAGGGCGTGTTCGCCCTGAGCGAGGAGGACGCGCGTCGCCTCGGCCCCGCGTGGCGCGCCCTGCTCGACGAGCGCGACGAGAAGGGCAATGCGCCGACGATCAAGGCCCAGAACGCCTGGCTCGCGGAGAACCGGCTGATCCGGGCGGAACTGGTGGAGGTCGGGGGCGAGAAGTTCGAGGTGCGAACGGGCGAGGCGGGGACGGACCTGACGCCGCGCGTGCGAGCGATCATCGAGTCCGCGGGGCTGCGGCAGGTCGAGGTATCGAGCGAGGAGGACGCCGAGGGGCGCGGTCCGGCGCGCTGGCGTCGCACGGTGCGGGGCACGGCGGACCCGGCGACGCCGTACACCGTCGCCGGCATCGAGACGAAGCGCACGAGCGTGCGTCCGCCCGCGCCCTTCATCACGAGCACGCTGCAGCAGGCGGCCTCGAGCCGGCTGGGGTTCGCGGCCAGCCGCACCATGCGGGCCGCGCAGCAGTTGTACGAGGGCGTCGAGATTCCGGGCGAGGGGCCTGTGGGTCTCATCACCTACATGCGTACCGACTCGACGCACCTGGCGGCCGAGGCGGTCGCGGGCGTGCGAGACTATATCTCGCGCACGTTCGGCCCGAAGTATCTGCCCGGGAAGGCGAACGTCTACACCTCGTCGAACAAGGCGGCGCAGGAGGCGCACGAGGCGATCCGCCCGGCGTCGCTCGACTACCCGCCCGAGCGCGTCCGTCGCGCGCTCAAGCCCGACCAGTTCAGGCTCTACGAGTTGATCTGGAGCCGCTTCGTGGCCTGCCAGATGACGCCCGCGGAGTGGGACTCGACGAGCGTGAGCATCATCGGCGGCAAGGATGCGTCGAAGCGACTGACCTTCCGCGCGACGGGGCGCACGCTCGCGTTCGACGGGTTCTACCGCGTGGCGGGCGTGCCGACGGGGAGCGACGAGGCGACGCTGCCTCGCCTCGCCGAGGGGACCGCGCTGCGCCCGGCGTCCATCGACGCGCTGCAGCGCTTCACCAGCCCCCCCCCGAGGTACAGTGAGGCCTCGCTCATCAAGACGCTGGAGGCGGAAGGGATCGGCCGCCCCAGCACCTACGCGGACATCATCGCCAAGATCCAGGACCGCAAGTACGTCGAGCTGATCGGCAGGGCTTTCCACGCGACGGACCTGGGCGAGGTGGTGACCGACAAGCTCGTCGAGGCGTTCCCGAAGATCATGGACGTCGGCTACACCCGCGAGATGGAGGCGGAACTGGACAAGGTCGAGGAGGAGCACCTCGACTGGATCGAGATGCTCGAACGCTTCTACGGCCCGTTCAGCGAGAGCCTCGAACGCGCCCACGAGGAGCTCTCGCACGCCAAGGCCGAGGTGCAGCCCGCGCCACCGGAGTACCGCTGCGAGAAGTGCGGGGCGGGGCTTGTCTACCGCTTCGGGCGCAACGGGCGGTTCCTGAGTTGCTCGCGGTATCCGGAGTGCGAGTACGCCGCGCCGATCGACCGGCAGGGCCGCCCGCGCACGGCGGAGTACGTGAACGTGCGCTGCCCGAAGACGGGGCGCGCGATGGTGCGCAAGACCGGCCGGTTCGGGCCGTTCCTGGCGACGCCGCTGGAGAAGGGCGAGAGCCAGGACGCGGGGATGATCCTGAACATCGACAAGAAGGGGCACGTCACCGCGCCCGCGCCGCCGCCGCTGGTGACGGACCTGCTGTGCGAGAAGTGCGAGTCGCCGCTGAACCTGCGCGGCGGGATTCGCGGGCCGTGGCTGGGGTGTTCGCGGTTCCCGAAGTGCCGCGGGCGCGGGAAGTGGGCCGCGCTTCCGGAGGAGAAGCGTGCCGCGCTGGAGAAGGCGCTGGCGGTGCACGAGAAGGCGCACCCGATCCCGATCATCCGGACGCTTGACGGGCGCGCGCTGACGGACGAGAAGGGTCGGCCGCTGGCGGACGCCCCGACGGTGGACCAGCTGGTGCTCGAGGGCGGCGAGGACGAGGCCGAACGCCTGGCGGCGACGGGTCGGGCGGCGGTGGCATAGGGGATGTGTGATAGCCGCCGGAATCGCCGGTGCGTCGGCTCCTCGATATAGTTTGCTCATGCCCACGATGTATGTTGAGACGACAATCTCCGGTTGCCACGCGGAGACGCGCGATACGGCTATCGCCATCGCGTGGCGCGAGGCGACGCGGATGTGGTGGTCTGAAGCGTCACGCCGTCATCGTCGGGTGACGTCGTGCCCTGTTCTTGCAGAGTTGGGCGAGGTTCCTGAGCCGTAGCGTTTCGCCGGTCTCCGGCTTCTCGCGGGCATCGAACTCCTGGATGAGCCGGCGGAGTTGTCCGATGTCGGCGTGTTCGATATCGATCACACGCCGAGTCCCACCGATGCGGCGGGCGATGCCGTGCATCTTGCCCTCACCTCGCCTGCGCACACCGACGTTCTCGTCACGTGGGATCTCCAACACCTCGCGAACGCATGGATCGTGTGCGACGGGAAGGGGTTCGTGTTCGGTCGGACGTACGTCACCCGGCAGGCTAACGCCAGCGCCGCACGGAGCGGGCGTGGCCGCAGACGCCGATCGACAGCGATTCCTCGTCGGACGGGCGGCCTGTCGCACGATTCGCTCAACGATTTCCAGGCGATGAAGATTCTTCCGGTCCCGCACACGACCGTCGCAGGTCGGGACAACTTGCTCCGGCTTGGGTTTCTGCGCCTGATGAGTGGAGGATGCCCGCGAGGCTCCGCCCCGAGGCACGATCAGACGGTGGATTATGGCGATCCCGCCGATTCAGCGCTGAAACCTCAGCGGGGTTGAGGGGAACAATGTGAGCTGACGTGGATTGGACGCCGTCTCGGCGGGAGGTGTCATATGCGGGCGATGGCGGTTGCCGGGGGGGTGTGCCTGGTGGTCGGGGTCGGCGTGGTGTGGCTGATCGTCGCTCGCGGCGGGGGCGGCTCGGGGACGGGCGCTGCCGCCGAGGCTGCTACTGACGAACGCGCCCGCGCGGGCGGCGTGGACATCGCGTCCGCGGACGCGGCCGATCTGGCCGAGCGCGAGCGCGTGCTCGCGGAGTTGCGGGCCGAGTTGAGCAGGGCTGCGCCAGTCGCCGGGCGGACGGACGAGCAGCGGCTGGCGGACGCCTGGGCGTGGGTGCGAGCGAACCGACCGGCGGATCGGCCCTACAACGAACTCGAGGCCACGATGCTCGCGCTCATGGAGGCGGCGTTCGACGGCGAGGAGCGGTCGGCCGCGTGGCTGATGAACACGTCGCTGATCGAGATCGAGATGGCTCGCGCGCTCGACGCGGACGGCGACGGCACGGTCACCGACGAGGAGGTGCAGGCCTTCATCGAGAGCGGGCTGAGCATGATAAACCCCATGCAGCACCCGTACCTCGCCGCGCTCTTCGATCAGGACGGCGACGGCGTGCTCAGCCCCGGCGAGTTCGAGGCGGTCGGCGCGGCCCGCGTGATGGAGGGCGCGCTCGCCGGAGCCATGCAGCGGGCGCAGATCGACGGCTGGGACACCGACAACGACGGGATCGTGAGCGACGCGGAGCGCGAGGCGGGCCTGCGCGAGGCCGACAGCCGGATCCGCTTCCATCCGGATGGGCGCGTCGAGTTCGTTCTCGACGGATCGGCCGTCGACCCCGCCGAGCAGGCTGCGATTCGCGCCCAACTCGCCGAGCAGTTCGGGGAGGAGTACTCTCGGTCGGTGGAAGCCTACATCGACATGATGCGCGGGCAGGCGATGATGATGCCGCTGCTCAACGACATGCGCGTGGACGACTTCGACCGCGAGCAGTTGCAGGCGACGATGATGCGCGACATGCCCCAGATGCCGGACGCACGCGAGTTTTCCACCGACGGCAGCGGCAACCTCACGCAGGAGGATTTCGCCGTCTACCAGGCCGCGATCGAGGAGTACAACCATACCATTCAGGAGTGGAGCACAAGGCAGATGGCCCTCGCGCTGCGCGAGCAGTTCGAGCACGCGCGACGCGAGGGTGACCTCGACGGCGACGGGCGCATCTCGCCCGACGAGTGGGAGCGGCGCATCGACACGCTGCTCGACGCCCGGGCCGACCGGATGATGCTCCGCGTGCTGGACCTCGACGGCGACGGCTGGGTGGGCGCGCACGAACTGGCGAGATACCTCGACTGGTACCGCGCCGGCAGCCTGCGGGCCGACGCGAACTTCGACGGCGCTGTGGACGCCCGCGACCTGGAGTTGGTGACGAGGTACTTCCGGGCGGGGCGGTGAGCGAGGAGCGGACGCAATGGTTGAAGGAGGCCTGAAAGGCCCTGTTCCGGAGGATGGACAAGCGAGAAGAGAGAAGGCAAGACAAGCGAGAGGTACACTCCCGCCATGCCCGTCTTCGTCCGCTGGCTGCTGAGGCTCGGCCCCACGAACCCGATCGCGGTACGCCTCGTCCAGAACGGTTCGCGCCGAACGCGCCACCTCTACATCCGGTCCGCCTACCTCGCCGTTCTCATCGTCGTGCTGCTCTGGCTGCTGCTGGTCTCGGCGGGCGGCGGGAACCTCGACTACCGCGAGCTGGCCCGCGCCGGCGCGATGAGTTTCACCTCCATCGCCTACCTGCAGATCGGACTCATCTGCATCCTCGCGCCGGTCTTCATGGCCGGGGCGATCGCGCAGGAGTCCAACCCGCGCACATGGGAGGTCATGCTGACGACGCCGCTGAGCGCGACGCAGATCGTGCTCGGCAACCTGCTCGGGCGGCTCTTCTTCATCATCGCCCTGCTCATGGCGAGCCTGCCGCTCTTCGCCCTCGTGCAGTACTTCGGCGGCGTGCCGGGGCGCACGATCCTCGCCAGTTACCTGGTCGCTGCGTGCGCGGCCGTGCTCGTCGGCACAATCGCCATCGCCCTCTCCGTCAGCCGCCTCGTCGGGCGCAGGGCCGTCTTCGCGTTCTACGTCTCCGTCGTCTCCTACCTGGCCGTCACCGCCGCGATCGACTCCTGGGTCCGCCTCTCCGGCGGCGGCGCGAGCGGCGGCAGCGGCGTCACCTGGATGACGCCCATCAACCCCTTCCTCACCCTGCACGCGCTCCTGAACCCGACCGCCTATCCGCGCGCCGACGAGACCGGCCCTTGGGCGCTGCGTCACCCCGTGAACGCCTGGTGCTGGGGGAGCCTGCTCCTGAGTGTCGGACTCGCCCTCGCCAGCACGCTCACCGTGCGCACCGGCGGCCTGCAGATGATCGCCGGGCAGTCCGGCGGCGTGCCCTGGTACCGGCGCATGTTCGGCCTCGGCGCCAGCGGCGCTGAGCACCGCCCCCCCCGCCACGTCTGGACGAACCCGATCGCCTGGCGCGAGGCCGCGGCACGAAACAGCACGCTCGGGCGCATCGTCGCGCGATGGTTGTTCATCGCAGCGGGCGCGGTCTGGGGCGTGGGGCTTGTCTGGATGTTCCACACGGCGCGGTTCACCAACGCCGACTTCCGGCTCGCGCTGCTCTTCACGACCATCGGTGAACTGGCGGTCGTCGCGCTGGTGACGGTCAACATGTCCGCGACCTCCATCAGCCGCGAACGCGAGGACGGCACGCTGGACCTGCTGCTGACGACGCCCATCACCCCCGCGGAGTATCTCTCGGGCAAGCTGCGAGGGCTGATCGCCTACCTGCTGCCGCTGATGGCCGTGCCCCTGGGCACGCTCGCGTTGGCGGGCGTGTACGTGCTGGCGGGCGGGATGGGGCGCGCGGGCGGCGTGATGGAGACGGTGCAGCAGGGGGGCGGAGCGCCGGCGATCTCAGCGCCCGTCGTGCTCCCCGAGGCGGGGCTGGTCGCGTCGCTGGTCGTCGTGCCGTTCGTCGCGTTCTGCGCCATCGTCGGCATGCACTGGTCGCTCAAGAGCAAGGGCACGATATCGAGCGTCGTGGCGACGGTCGGCGTGGTCGGGGCGATCAGCGGCGTGATCGGACTGTGCGGATGGCGCGCGGGCGTCGACGCCAGTCTCATCGGCCCGATCCTCGCCGGTCTCAGCCCCGCTTCCGCGGTCTTCGCCCTCGTCGCGCCGCTCGAAGCGATGGACTCGACTGTGCGCGGCACGGGCGTGCAGGCCGCGCGGGTGACCCTGCTCATCGGCAGCGTGTGCGCCGCGGGGCTGTACGCCGCGATCGTCTACGGCGTGCACTCGTACACCGTCAAGAACTTCGATTTCATCGTGCGCCGGCTCGCCGGGATCAAGTGAGCAGCGAGCCGAGGAGCCGATCGGCATCGTCGTCGATGATCGGCAGGCCGGCGGACGACTCGCGGATGTAGCCGTCGTGGGTTGCCCGGGCGAGCCAGTCGCGCAGGTGGTCGTAGAACCCCGCGACGTTCAGGATGCCCGTCGGCTTCGATCGGCCGTGCAGCCGCAGTTGCGACCACGTCAGCATCTCGAACAACTCGTCCATCGTTCCCAGCCCGCCCGGCAGCACGAGAAAGGCGTCGGCGAGTTCCGCCATCATCGTCTTGCGTTCCAGCATGGTCTCGACCACGCGCATCTCGGCGACGCCGGTGTGCGCCGCCTCCTTCTCCATCATCCAGTGCGGGATGACCCCGACGACCCGGCCTCCCCCTGCGAGCGTGCCGTCGGCCAGTGCGCCCATCATCCCCTTGCCGCCCCCGCCGTACACGAGTGTCACGCCGCGCTTCGCCAGTGCACACCCCACGGCCCGCGCGGACTCGGCGTATTCGGGCCGTGCGCCCAGCCCCGACCCGCAGAACACCGCCACCGCACGCCCCATGCCCGCGCTCCCGCTCGCCCGTCTCCCTTCGGCCTCCGGGCTCGACCTCAGAACTCCTCGAACCCCCCCCTCGCCGCGTACTCGAAGTCGTTGATCGTTTGCACCTGGTTCGCGCTCTTGCCCGCGAGGCCATCGAAGCGAGCGATCAGCTGCGTGGGGTCGTCGGTGGCGAGCGCCGCCATCAGCCCGAACTTGTGTTCCAGCAGCCCGCGCAGGTCGGCGGTCGTGTTTCGCGCGTGCCCGGCCGGGTACATCACCAGCCCCGAGTCGTGTTGCGCGCCCTTGTCGTCCGTGATGATCACGCTCGTCGGGATGCCGTCGGGGTAGCGGCGGTCGTACTCCGGCCCGCCGTGCACGAAGTCGATCCTCGCCATCAACTCGCGCGTCCGCGGGTTGAACACCGCGTCCTTCGAGTAGTCCAGCGGGTTCAGCATCAGGCCCTTCCAGTCCGTCGGTCGACCCGCGGCACGGTTCTCCAGCGCCTTGCGCAGCAGCGTGGCGATGATGTACGCCATCGAGTGGTCCGCGCTCTGGCGGGTCTTCGGGTCTTTCTTGGCCGGGTCGCCGATGATGCCGAACGCCGGCTCGTACGCCACGATTCGGATGTGCCCGACGGCCGAGCCGTCCGCTCGTTCGATCAGCCCGGGGTGCCTGGCGATCAGGTCCACGATCGCCTGCACCGCGCCGGCGGACTGGTGCTCGTACAGCGCGAGCTTGAAGTGCATCCCCATCACCGCGAAGTCCCCGCCGGCACGCGCCAGCACGAGGTCGAACGGCGAGGCGTCGCGCTTCTCGGTGTTCGGCGCGGCGACCAGCGCGCCGCTCTTGTCCAACCTGCCGAACATCTGCCCAGGCCCCTCGAAGAGCCGGAAGACCGCCTCCGGGTTGCGGAAGATGTCCCGCGGCCCCCGGAACCCGGCCATGCTGCGCTTCAGGCTCAGGATCGCCGCCTCGGTGCTGATCGCCGCCGATGCGCCCTTGCTGTCCGAGAGCTGCTTGCCGGCGCGGATTGCGCGGAACGGCACGTAGTGCGCGACCACCATGCCGATCGCGCTCTCGATCTGCTCCGCCGTCGCCCCCACCATCGCCCCGAACACGCACGCCGACGCGATCGCCCCGTGCAGCACGTGATCGATCTTGCAGTCCTTCAGGCTGAAGACCTCGGCCAGCCGCCCGCGGATCTCGTCGTGCAGGACCATGCCGCGCAGCGAGGTCGCCCCGTCCGCCCCGAGCATCTGGGCCGCGGCCAGCGGGACGGCGTAGAAGTCGTTGTGCCCGAACTCGCCGGCCGTGTGCCCCCGCGCGGGGTTGTAGCCGAAGTTCGTCCCGTTCGCGTCCCACTCGCGCACCGCCGCGCAGTTGGCGACGATCGCCTTCTCGCTCTTCACCCGCGTCGCCGAGCCGAAGACCGTCGCCCCGTGCCGCGTGCACCGCCCGAGCGGCCTGCCCGCGTGCCCCTCCGGCACCGCGTACTCGAACGCCTCGCGCCGCAGCACGTTCGGCGCGTTGCACCCCATCGCCAGCGCGCTGATGCCGCACAGGCACGCGTCGGTGAAGAAGAGGTTGGTGCGCTCCAGCACCGCCGCGTCCGGCTCGCCGCGCGTGCCGGGTTCGCCCCACATGAAGGCGATGGCGTACTCGGCCAGGCCGCGGGCCTGATTCGTGTCGGCGGGAAGCGTCGCAAACTGCTGCTCGGCGGGCATGAGGACGGGTCTCCGTGGGGGGCGGTGCGAAAGGGCGGAAGGATAGGGCGGGCCGGCGAACGTCTTCTCAACCGGTGCCTGTCGTTAGAATGAAGGCATGGCGTCGCCACACATTGAAACTCCGACTCGCACTCGCTACAAGGAGTCCCGCACGCTGGTTCGCCGGCTCTGTCGGCTGTCGGGCGAAAGCCCCGAGGAGTACAGGCGCAAGGTGATGCTCCTCCGCGAGCACTTCGAGCGGTTCAATACCGACACCGCGGGAATCTGCCAGTGGATCATGGGCCTGCGCAAGCGCGCGGGCGACGAAGCGCACCCAGAATCCTTCGGCACGCTCGGCGACTTCCTGCTCGAACCGGCCCTGTCCGGTGTCGAGGCCGACGAGAAGGAGCGTGACGGCTGGCGTCTTTCCGTCTTCGACGACGTTGCGGGCTTCAGGCGGGCGGACTCGATCGCCGGGCGGTCGATCCCCGACGACCTGCGCCGGGCGATGGACGATGCCGCCGAGCGTGGGCCGCACCGCGATCCGGGCAACCGCGCGGCCGCGCGCCTCTTCGATCGGCTCCGAACCCTCGACCGCGCCCACCGCCTCGTGCTCCTCAAGTCCGCCGCCGAGTGGGTCGTCGCCCGCTACAAGCGCGGCGTCGAGAACTGGATCCGCCAGCGCGCGGCGTGGGAGCAGGAGCGCGACGAGTGGGAGCGCGATCACCCCGACCTCACGCCCGAAGTCCGCGAACGGTTCACGGGCGTCTTTCGCAATCTCCTGGACCCGGAGCGCGACGAGAGACAGGGCATCCGCGCCAAGGCCCCGCGCATCTGCCCGTGGGATCGCCTGCGCCAGAACGTGGACAACTGCTGCTACGGGCAGAAGGGCCACGGACCGCTCTGCTGGAAGTACGCCGAGTTCGTCAGAGCCAGGAAGCAGGCCAACACCGCCTTCAACGACAAGCGATTCTGGGAAGATGCGGAGAAGTTCGTTCGCTTCTGCCACGAGCAGCGGATATCCCAACCCACGAAGCAGTTCTCGAACCCGAACCTGCCGCGCGTCTTGTTCAACGATCTCCCCGAGCGGGAGCGCGGTCATGCGGTGACGAGATTGAAGAAGAACTGGATCGCGTATCTCAACGCGATGGGGATGAACGATACGACCGTCGTCCAGCACGGCCGCCTCCCCCACTGCCGCAGGATCGGTGGTCAGGTCTTCGAGAAATCGGAGTGCCTCTGGAACCCGCACACGGAACTGTGCGACCGCTACAGGCGAGCCGTCGCCCAACTCCCCGACGCCCTCCTCGCGCTCGAATCGGAGTATCGCGAGTGGCGACGCTTCTACCTCGCCGGCCCGCGCAAGCCCACCTTCGCCTACCCCTCCGCCCGCGACCTGCCCATGCCCAAGGTCTTCGGAGAGGGCTTCCACGAGATCGACCTCGACCGGCCCGTTGTCCGCCTCCGCCTCGAGGGCGCGCCGGGCGGCGAGTGGGTCGAGTTCGGTTTCATCCCCTGGCCGCGCGGCTACAAGCCCTCGAAACGCGAGGTGAACATCACCAGCGTCCACATCCACTTTGTCGGCGCTCGTCCGCGGGCCGGCTTTCGCTTCGGCGCGCCCCACAAGCCCTCCCGCTTCTCCTGCTCGCAGGACGAACTCCAACTCCTCCGCAGCCGCAAGTTCCCGCGCCGTGCCCAAGACCAGCAGTTCATCGACGCCGCCCGCCAACGCCTGCTCGAAACCTTCAACGGCGACCCGGAACGAGACATGCGCATTCTCGCCGTCGATCTGGGCGAGAAGGGCGCGCACGCCGCCGTCTACCGCGGGCGAACGCACGAGCGCGACGTCGCACTCAGGATCGTGAAGATCAACGTACTCTACGACGCCCCGCCCGCAACCCTCGTTCCCAACCCGAATGACCCCAAGCACAATCAGCGCCCTGCAACTCTCGAGTTCAGCGACAAGCAAGACCCCCGCGGCCTGCGCAAGGAGCACCTCGCCCGCCACCTCGCCCGCCTCGCCGAGCGCTCCGTCGAGATTGCAGAGCGTCGCCGGCGCGAGGGTGAGCCGGCCCCGAAACCCGCCGCTCACGACCAGCGCAGCCTGCAGCGTCACGTCGCCTGGATGATCCGCGACTGGGCCAGGCATAACGCCGCTCGGGTCATCGACGCCGCTGAGGAGCACAGGTGCGATCTCATCGTCTTCGAGAGCATGCGCGGCCAGCGACCCCCGGCCTACAACCAACTCGGCGACGAGGCAGAGCGCAAGAAGCGCTCCGCCGCCATGCACGCCTACGGTCGCGTCCGCGCCAAGGTCACCGAGAAGGCCGTCGAACGCGGCATGCGCGTTGTCACCGCCCCCTTTCACAACTCCTCGCGCGTCTGTTCAGCCTGCGGTGCGCGGCAGGAGAACATCGGCCTGTTCAACAAGAACAAGGCCAAGCGCACGTTCATCTGCGAGAAGTGCAAGCAGGAGATGAACAGCGACGCCAACGCCGCCCGAGTCCTCGCCCGCGTCTTCTGGGGCGCGATCACCCTCCCCGCCCCCGAGCCGGGCAGCCCCTGACCCCGGACCCACCCCGGACGAACGGGTTGACCGCCCGGTCGGATTTTGGTACACTGACCCTGCTTCGAGTCATATGCCCGGAACACGCCCGGCGGACCATTGGACCAACGGGACGGACCCAAGGCACGAAGCAAAAAGTCGTGATTCCGTGGTCATCCGCACACTCGTCAACCCGGTTTGGAACGGGCGTTTCGGACACAAGTTCTTGCGGGAACGTGGTTTACGAGAGGTCAGGTGCGCCTGATCCCAGAATCGCGGCTTCAGACACCCGTGGTGCGTCGCATGAGCCTGACCGCGATGGTGCGCCTGATCCCAGAATCGCGGCTTCAGACACCATCAGCTCGGACGGATGGCCTGCGAGACAGGTGCGCCTGATCCCAGAATCGCGGCTTCAGACACCTTGGTGGCCATTGGGGTTCCTTCTCTGGGCGGTGCGCCTGATCCCAGAATCGCGGCTTCAGACACCGCGTATGATGGCCGCTGTCGTCATGCGACTGGTGCGCCTGATCCCAGAATCGCGGCTTCAGACACCTGTACGAGCGCGCCGCCTCGTTGATGTCGAGGTGCGCCTGATCCCAGAATCGCGGCTTCAGACACCCCACGGGCGGGGGGACAGCCCGGTACACCGGTGCGCCTGATCCCAGAATCGCGGCTTCAGACACCTGAGAGTCCGTCTGCTCACTGATACAGAGCGGTGCGCCTGATCCCAGAATCGCGGCTTCAGACACCTAACACACGCACAAACCGCCGACCTGGTCAGGTGCGCCTGATCCCAGAATCGCGGCTTCAGACACCCACCGGTTTGACCTCGCCACATTTGAAACGGTGCGCCTGACCGCAAAGTCACGGCTACACCCTTGCCTCGTGTCGCCGCGGCATGGCTGACCGGCATGGACTGAGAGCCTTCACCCCGGCGCACGGGTCGCCCGTTGCCCACGGCGATGGTGCGAGCCTCACCCCGCCCGTCCGCTGTAGAAGTACTGCCCCAGCCCGATCGTGAAGACCAGGCACCCGTACAGCGCGTGTTCGACGGACACGGCGAAGGCCGATCGGGTGCGGGTGTAGGTCGCGGCGAAGAGCAGGCCGCCGATGAACGTCATGGCGACGGCGATCCAGTTGTGGAAGACGACGTGGGCGAGGCCGAACGCGGCCGCGCTGGCGACGACGACGACGCCCTGCCTGCCGAAGAGCGCGCCGTAGCGGTGGAAGAAGAAGACGCGGAAGATGACCTCCTGCGGGTAGACGCTCAGCAGCGGGTAGAGCAGCATGATCGCCGCCCACAGTTCGGGCCTGCGTCGCGGGAGCGAGAAGAGCGCGTCCTCGTCCAGCGCGGCGACCGCCAGGGCGATCCCCGCGCCGAGCGGCACGAAGACCGCGACGACACGGCCGCCGACCCGCAGCGCGTTCCGCGCGTTCCACAACTGCCGTCGGTCAAAGGTCGGATCGCGCAGCAGCAGCCACAGACACGCCGCCGCCCACGCCCACAGCGCGGGGAAGAGCCACCCCGGCCCGGGATCGGCGACGGCGTACGCGGCCGGGCCGGCGACGAACATCGCGGCGAGTTCCGCCCATCGGCGCACGGGCGCACGCGCCGCTGCCGGCGCGCCGCCGATCGCTCCCGCATCGCCCGCATCCGCCATCGGCGATCGTATCCTCGCCCGGTCGTTCGCCGGCCGGACGTCCCGCGCCGTCGCCTACAGTTGCACGGCGGCGGCGCACTCCCCCGCCGACCGCGTTAACGGAGGACCGAGCCATGCCCGCGCAGCCCGTGATCGTCGCCGCCCGCCGCACGCCCGTCGGCAAGTTCTTCGGCTCGCTCGCCAGGACCCCCTCGCCGCAACTCGGCGCGTTCGCCATTCGTGCCGTGCTCGACGACGCTCCGGCCGCGCGCGGCGCGATCGACGAGTGCATCTTCGGGTGCGTCCTCCAGGCGGGCCTGGGCCAGAACCCGGCGCGGCAGGCAGGGCTGAAGGCGGGGCTGCCCGCGACGCTCTCGGCCAAGACGATCAACAAGGTCTGCGGTTCGGGCCTCGAGGCCGTGATGCTCGCCGCGCAGGCCATCCGTGCCGGCGACGCGCAGTGCGTCATCGCGGGCGGGTTCGAGAACATGACCGCCGCCCCCCACTACGCCTTCATCCGCGACGGGGTGAAGTTCGGCGAGACGAAGTTCGAGGACCACATGCAGCACGACGGGTTGTGCTGCGCCTTCGAGTGCTGGGGAATGACGAACGCCGCCGACCACACCGCGCGCAAGCACGGCCTGGCCCGCGAAGACCTCGACCGCTTCAGCGCGCAATCGCACCAGCGGGCGGCGAAAGCGACGAAGGAAGGCTGGTTCAAGGCCGAGATCGCCGTCCTCACCGGCGAGCAGCTCGGCAACAAGAAGAACCCCGGCCCCGAGGGCGGGCTCTCGCAGGACGAGGGCATCCGCCCCGAGACCACGGCGGACGGGCTGGCGAAACTGCGCACCGTGCCGGGGCACGAGTTCATCACCGCCGGCAACGCGAGCCAGATTTCCGACGGGGCCGCCGCCGTGCTCGTGATGAGCGCGACGCGCGCCGAAGAACTCGGCCTCAAGCCCCTCGCCCGCATCGTCGCCTACCACACCCACGGCGTCGAGCCGCGCGAGATTTTTGACGCCCCCGTGGGCGGCATCCGCGGCGTGCTCACGAAGGCGGGCTGGTCCCTCGCCGACGTCGATCTCTTCGAGATCAACGAGGCCTTCGCCGCCCAGACCCTCGCCAACATCAAGGAACTCGGCATCCCCGAGGACAAGCTGAACATCTGCGGCGGCGGCATCGCCCTCGGGCACCCGATCGGCGCTTCCGGCGCGCGCGTGCTCACCACGCTCGTCCACCAGTTGCGGCGCACCCGCGCGCGGCGCGGCGTCGCCACGCTCTGTCTCGGCGGCGGGAACGCCGTCGCCATGGCGATCGAGGCGTAACGCCCCGCTACTCGTCCGCTTCTGCCGCGTCGGCGGCGCGGCGCCCTTCCACTTCTTCCGCGCTCGCCAGTTCGTTCTCGGTCGCGGCGACGAGCGTCGCCACCATGCAGTCGCCGGTGACGTTCACGGTCGTTCGGCACATGTCGAGGATGCGGTCCACGCCCAGGATGATGGCGATGCCCGTCGTCATCACCTCCGGCGGCATGCGCACCGCCTGGAGCACGATGACGAGCATGACGATGCCCACGCCCGGCACGCCCGCCGTGCCGATCGAGGCGAGGGTGGCCGTCAGCACGATCATGAGTTGCGCGCCGAGGTCGAGCGGGATGCCGAACATCTGGGCGATGAAAACGGTGGCGACGCCCTGGTAGAGGGCGGTGCCGTCCATGTTGATCGTCGCGCCGAGCGGGAGGACGAAACTGGTGACGTCCTCCGAGATGCCGAGGCGGTTGCGGGCGCAGTCCATCGTCACGGGCAGGGTGGCCGAACTGCTTGAGCTGGAGAACGCGAGGAGTTGTGCCGGGGCGATGCCTCGGAAGAAGCGGCGGTAGCCCATGCGGCCGCGCGCGAGGGTGAGGAGGATGGACGGGTAGATGACGAAGGCCATGAGGACGAGGCCGGCGATGACGACGCCGCTGTAGGCGAGCAGGGCGCGGAGCACGTCGAGGCCGAGGTCCGCCAGCACCCGCGCGATGAGGGCGAACACGGCGTAGGGAGCAACGAGCATGATCCAGTGCACGATGCGGATGATGACGTCGGTGAGGGCGTCGAAGGCGGCGATGACCGGCCCGGCCTTGTCGCGCGGGATGAACGTGAGGCCGATGCCGATCATCAGGGCGAAGAAGACCACCTGCAGCATCTCGCCCTTCGCCAACGCCTCGAACGGGTTGACGGGCACGATGTTGAGGAGCACCTGCCAGGCGCTGGGCGCGGCGGCTGCCTCGGCGACCTTCGCGGCGGCCTCCTCCCCCCCCGCGACCGCCAGCCGCTCGCGTGTCTCCGCCGGCACGAACCGCGCGCTCCCGGGCTGAACCACGTTCGCGACCGTCAGGCCGATCGTGATGGCGAGCGCGGTCGTGCAGAGGTAGATGATGAGGGTCTTGGCCCCGATGCGCCCGAGCTTCTTCAGGTCGTGCAGGCTGCTGACGCCGACGATGAGCGAGAAGAGCACGATCGGGACCGCGATAAAGCGGAGCAGGCGGATGAAGAGGTCGCCGACGAAGGTGTTGAGTGTGCGGACGAATCTCGCCGCACGCGCGCCGAACGACGGGCTTTGATTCGCCGGGCGTGTTTCCAGATTGAACCGTGCGATCTGCGCCTTGCTGAGCTGGTAGGGATACAGCCCCGCGAGCGAGGCATCGGCGGGGTCGAGGTCGGCGACGCGCGCGATGCCCGCCGGCAGCACGGGCACTTCCGCCGCCTTGCGCGCGACGTATGCTTTCGGGTGGTCCACGCCGAGCGATTCCCACGTTCGCGGCGTCCACGCGGCGTTCACGACGAGACCCACGACGAGGCCCAGCACAAGCCCGATCAGGATTTTCCAGTGAAGGGCGAGGCGTTTCCCTGCCATGCCGACACGGTACAGGGAACCATCGTGCCACGCAATCCGAGGCGCTGCTCCACGCCGAGCCGCGAGCGGTCGAACCGAGAACAAGGCGGAGAAACCCCTCCCCGACTGTCGCGGCCCGTTGCACGGTCGAGACTCGTTGGTTGGCGAGGGAACTTCGCCGGGGGATGTCACCGCTAGGATCGTTCGATGATCGGCACCGGGCGAAGCAGCCGCGCGTGGTTCGAGGAATATCGTCGCAAGCGCAAGAAGGCGGACGAGGGCGATCGCGTCATCGGCGCGGAGGACGGGCCGAAGCAGGGGCGGGCGCGCTCGCGGTCGTTCTGGTCGCTGCTGGCGGCGTTCTGGCGGCTGGCGGACGCGGCCCGACCGATCTTCACTTTCGCGCTCGCCACGCGCACGCTCGGCACGCTCATCGCGCTGCTGCCGCCCGTGCTGCTCAAGGCGCTCTTCGACAGCGTGCTGGGGACGGACCCGCTGCCGGCGTGGATGCCGCTCCCGCACGACCGCGTCGCGCTGCTCTGGTGCGTGGCGGTCGGCCTGGCGCTGCTGCCCTTCACCGCAACGATCGTCGGCCTGTGGGGCAGGTGGAAACTGACGAAAGCGACTCGCATCATGCACGCCGCGGTACGCCGGCGCGTCTTCGAGCACGCCTCGCGGCTGCCGCTCCACCGTGTGCAGCGGCTCAAGTCCGGCGGGGTGACCGCGCTGCTGCGCGAGGACGCGGGCACCGTCTCCGACCTCACCTTCAACCTCTTCTACAACCCGTGGGGCGCGATCGTGCAGCTGACCGGCACGCTCATCATCCTCGCGGTCGTGGACTGGCGGATGCTGGCGGGCGGGCTGCTGGTGCTGCCGATCGTGTGGGTGACGCACCGCGCGTGGATCGCGCGCATCCGGCCCGTGCAGCGAGACATCAAGGCCGTGAAGCAGACGACCGACGCCCACGCGACCGAGGCCTTCGCGGGCATGCGCGTGGTGCGGGCGTTCTCGCGCGAGACGGGCGAGGCCCTGCGCTTCACGCGCCGCAACCACTTCGCCGCCCGCCAGGAAATCCTCGCGTGGTGGTGGTCGCGCGGCATCGAGGCGGCGTGGGACTTCCTGATCCCGGTCGCCACGGCGTGCGTCGTGCTCTACGGGGGCTACGCCGTGCTCGGCGAGCGCCTGCGCACCGGCGACCTCGTGATGTTCGTGGCCTACGTGACCATGCTGCTCGGGCCGATCGCCATGCTCACGACGAGCGCAACCAGCGTCCAGACGCAGCTGGCCGCCCTCGACCGTGTGCTCGACCTCCTGGCCGAGAAGCCCGAGTTCGCCGACGAGCGGTCCGAGCGAACGGTCGATCGCTCGTCCGTTGCCGGGCGGATCACGGTGGAGCACGTCTGGTTCGCCTACCCGCGCGGGGCGGGTGCGAAGGGTGAGAGGGTGGAGGAACGCTGGGTGCTGGAGGACGTGTCGCTGGACGTGCCGC
This sequence comes from Synechococcales cyanobacterium CNB, assembly GCA_030263455.1. NCBI lineage: Bacteria > Bacillati > Cyanobacteriota > Cyanophyceae > Synechococcales > Synechococcales cyanobacterium CNB. The sequence continues at coordinate 611,741 of SZOZ01000002.1, read as the reverse complement.
CCGGCAGCGTTGTCGCGCTCGTCGGTCCGAGCGGCGCGGGCAAGACCACGCTCTGCAACCTCATCGCTCGCTTCTACGACCCGCAGCGCGGGCGCGTGCTGCTGGACGGCATCGACCTGCGCACCATCGAGCCGGCGAGCTACCGGCGGCTGCTCGGCATCGTCGAGCAGGACGTCTTCCTCTTCGACGGCACGGTGGCGGAGAACATCGCGTACGCGCGGCGCGGCACGACGCGCGGGCAGATCGTCGAGGCCACCCGCCTCGCCCACGCCCACGAGTTCGTCGAGCGGCTCGAACGCGGATACGACACCGTCATCGGCGAGCGCGGCGTGCGCCTCAGCGGCGGGCAGAAGCAGCGCATCGCCATCGCCCGCGCCGTCCTCGCCGATCCCGTCGTGCTCATCCTCGACGAGGCGACGAGCAACCTCGACGCGGAGAGCGAGGCCCTCATCCGCGAGAGCCTTGCCACGCTCATGCGCGGCCGCACGACGTTCGTCATCGCCCACCGCCTCAGCACCGTGCGTGACGCCGATCGAATCGTCGTGATCGACGGCGGGCGAATCGTCGAGGAGGGCACGCACGACACGCTGCTCGCGCTCGGCGGGCGGTACGCCGGGTTCCTCGCACGCCAGCTGGAGCATGCCCCCGTTTCCCCCCCTGTGGCGGACGCGGGGGAGATCGGGGCAGCACGGGCTGACGGGTGAGGGGGGAAGTTGGGCGGTGTGGGGGAATCGGCGACGCTGCCCGCCGACCCGTTTCGGCGCGAATCGCGGTATTCGCGTGACCGACGGCGAAAAAAGATCGCCCTTGATTCAGCCGCGGGTTTCTGCGATGCTGTGCCGAGGAAACCCCCGATCGGAGACGGCTATGTGTGCGCGCTGGGCCGGAGTTGTGCTCGTCGTGGCCGGGCTTGGTGGCGCGGCGGCCGCGCAGCCGGTCTTCAGCGTCGGACGCGACGGTCCCTCCGCACTCCCCTCGGACCTCCTCTTCGAGTCCTTCGGCGGCTTCCCCGTGCCCGTGGGCGGCGGCCCGGGCATGGGGATGGGCCGACCCGGCGACGACCTCAACGGCGTCTCCATGAACGCCGCGGACCTCCGGGCCGCCAAGAAGTTCATCATCTGCTTCTCGGTCGATCCGCTCTCGGTGGGCGTGTCGCGGCTGCGCATCCCATCGTTCAACGTCTTCGACCAGGCGAACAAGAACCAGGCCGCCGGCGACGTCTTCCTCTCGACCGAGGCCTTCGAGCAGGGCGTCGGGATGCTCCCCCCCCCGACGAGCATGGGGCTGTTCAACAACGTCCTGCGCACCAACCAGTCGCCGGTCTATCCGACCGTCTTCGGCCTGCTGCCGGTCGCCTCGCCCACCGACCACCTCCCCCCAGGCGACCTCGACGACGTGAACGCCGCGATGACGGGCATCCCGATCCCCGGCGCTCCGACGTACTTCACGCTCGCACAGGGCAGCCCGTCGCTCATGTTCCTGCCGGGTACCGGGAGCGCGGCGGACGTCTACGTCGATTTCGACGTGAACATCCCCGGCACCGAGAACCTCTACGCCCAGTTCATCCAGCTCGGCCTCCAGTTCGCCGACGACATCGACGGCCTGATCGTCTTCGACGAGGACCGCGACGCCCGGTTCACTCCCGGCGACGAGGTCTACTTCACCCTCGCCCCCGGCTCGCCCACGCTCCTGCTCTTCGGGTTCTCCGCGGCGGACGTGCTGGTGTGCAACGTGCCCGGCGTCGTCGCCCTCTTCGCCCAGCACGGCGACCTCGGCCTCCTGCATACCGACAACATGGACTCGCTCAACGCGATGGCCCTCGAGGGCGACTCGGCCGAGGAGACCATCCGCTCGCTCGTGCCCCCGCTCTGCCCCGCGGACTTCAACGGCGACACGGTCGTAAACACGCTCGACGTGCTGGCCTTCCTCAACGCCTACGCCGCCAACGACCCCTCGGCCGACTTCAACGGCGATACCATCCTCAACACGCTCGACGTGCTGGCCTTCCTGAACGCCTACACGGCCGGCTGCGGCTGAGAACGGCGGCCCACCATGCCCGATGCGGACCCGACCCTCGTGCAGCGCGCGTGCGCGGGCGACGCCGACGCGCTCACCGAACTCCTGCGCCGCAACGGCCCGGAACTCCGCCGCCGCGTCGAGAGCCGCATCGGCAGGCAGTGGCAGGGTGCGATCGAGGCCGACGACGTCCTCCAGGTTACCTACATGGAGGCCTTCACGCGCATCGCCTGCTTCACGCCGGAGGGCGAGGGCGCGTTTCTCGCGTGGATGACGCGCATCGCCGAGAACAACGTCCGCGACGCCGTGCGAGGCCTCGAACGCGCCAAACGCCCCGATCCCAAGCGCCGTGTCCAGGGGCCGGTGAACGAGGATTCCTACGTCGGCCTCGTCGAGGTGCTCGGCATGACCACGACGACGCCGAGCCGTCAGGCCGCGCGGCGCGAGGCCGTCGAAATCCTCGACCGCACGCTCGCGAAACTCCCGACGGACTACGCGAAGGTCGTGCGGCTGTACGACCTCGAATGCCGACCGATCGCGGAGGTCGCGCGCGAACTCGGCCGAACCGAGGGCGCGGTCTACATGCTCCGTGCCCGCGCTCACGACTGGCTGCGCGAGACCATGGGTACCGAGTCGCGGTTCTTCAGCGTGTCCTGACGCCCACGATCGTGCGTACAGTCGTCCATGCCCACTGAATCCGTCAAGGGGACTCGCATCGTGCCCCCCGCCGCGGGCCGCGTCATTCGCGCCTTCGGTGACGAAGTCACCATCTACCTCGGCGCGGCCGAGACGGACGGGCGCTACGCGCTCTTCACCGTTGTCACCCCGCCCGGCGGTGGGCCGCCCCCCCACTTCCACGCCAACGAGGACGAGTGGTTCCTTGTCCTCGAAGGGCGCGTCGAGTTCCTCAAGGGCGGCACGTGGGTCGAGGCGCCGGTCGGCTCCGTCGTCTTCACCCCGCGCGGCGTCGTGCACGCCTACCGCAACCGCGGCGACGGGCCGCTCAGGATGCTCGTCCATACCTCTCCTGCCGGCTTCGAGACCTTCTTCTCCCGCTGCGCGGAGGTGTTCGCCCGCCCCGGCCCGCCCGACACGGCACGTCTGGTCGCCATCGCGGCCGAGCACGGCATCCACTTTGCTAACAGCTGATCATGCTCCGGCAGACGCCCCGTCTGAACCGCCTGGGAAGTGGTAGATTGGCGTGAGCCTCGCCCCGCGGCGTCGCTCTCCACCCGGCCGCCCGTTGCCGCGGCCCGGAGGCTGTGCCGTGCCTGACCGCCCCAACGAACCAGGGCCGAACGACGCCGCGCCGTCCCCCTCGGGCGGTTCAGGCTCGGACGACGCTCTCATCGCCGCGGCCCGGGCCGCCGCCGAGGCCCGCTCGGACGGCCTCCCCCCCGACCCCGACCTGCCCCCGCCGGATTTCTTCCCCGGCTACATCGTGGTCCGCGAGATTCACCGCGGCGGACAGGGCGTCGTCTACCAGGCCATTCACAAGGGGACGAAGCGGAAGGTGGCGATCAAGGTGCTGCTGGAGGGCGCGCTCGCCGGGCCGCGCGAGCGCACGCGCTTCGAGCGCGAGGTGGAGATTCTGGCGCAGCTCGACCATCCGAACATCGTGGCGGTGCACGACTCGGGCCTGGCGGAGGGCCGGTTCTACTACGTGATGGACTACGTCTCGGGCCAGACGCTGGACGTCTACCTCTCGCAGCACGACCCGAGCGTTTCCGAAGTGCTGGCCATGTTCGTGAAGATCTGCGACGCGGTGAACGCCGCGCACCTCAAGGGGGTGATCCACCGCGATCTCAAGCCGGCGAACGTGCGCGTGGACGCGAAGGGCGAGCCGCACGTCGTGGACTTCGGCCTGGCGAAAGTGGCGACGGGCGACATGAGCGACGAGGCCCAGCCGCGCCTGATGACGATGACGGGTCAGTTCATCGGCTCGCTGCCCTGGGCCAGCCCGGAGCAGGCGCAGGGCGTGCCGTCGATGATCGACGTGCGCACGGACGTCTACTCGCTCGGCGTCGTGCTCTATCAGGCGTTGACGGGCCGGTTCCCCTACCAAGTGATCGGGGCGATGCGCGACGTGCTGGACAACATCCTGCGTGCCGAGCCGGCCCGCCCCAGCACGATCCGCCGGCAGATCAACGACGAGGTCGAGACGATCGTCCTCAAGTGCCTGAGCAAGCAGCGCGAGCGCCGCTACCAGAACGCCGGTGAACTCGCCCGAGACATCGAGCGTTACCTGCGCGGCGAGCCGATCGAGGCCAAGCGCGACAGCGGGTGGTACGTGCTCTCGAAGATGGCGCGTCGGCACCGCGGGCCTGTGGCCTTCGGCGCGCTGCTGCTCGTGCTGCTCGTGGGCTTCTCGATCGGCATGACCGCGCTCTACCAGCGGGCGCGTGCCGCCGAACGGATGGCCGACGATCAGCTCAAGGAGGCGAAGGCGCAGTCCGAGACCCGGCGTCAGGTGGTCGATGCGCTCGAAGGGTGGCTCGCCGCCGCCGATCCGACTCGAGGCGAGAACCGCGAGATCACCGTCGCCGAGGTGCTCGATCACGCGGCCGCGACGATCGGCGCGGACCTGGCCGGCCAGCCGCGGGTCGAGGTCGCGCTGCGGAACATCCTCGGGCGCACGTTCTACGGGCTCGGGCACGTCGAGGCGGCTGAGGCGCAGTTCGAGGCCGCGCTCGCGCTCGCTCGGCGCACGCTGCCCGATGACGACGACGATCACCTCTTCGCGTTGGCGAACCTGCCGGTCGCGCTGTATGCGCTGGACGAGACGGAGCGTGCCGCCACGCTCTTCGACGAGGCGCTGGGCCGTCTTCGAGCGGCGCGGGGGCCTGCGCACGAAGAGACGCTCACGACCGCCCACAACCTGGCCAAGCTGTACTTCGAGGATGGTCGCGTCGAGGACGCCGAGCGGCTGTGGCGCGAGACCATCGCTGCGCTGGACTCGGCGGCCGCCCCCCCCGCGGGTCTCTCGGCCATCGTGCGCGCGACCTACGCGACGCTGCTCGAAGCCACCGGCCGCGCCGTGGAGGCCGAGCCGATGCTGCGCGGCGCGCTCGACGCGCTCGCGAGGGTGTCCGGACCGGACCACCCCGACACGGCCCGCGCCCGTGTTCGTCTCGGCTCGCTGCTGCGGCGTCTGGATCGTGCCGACGAAGCCGAGCGAGAGTTCGCCTCCGCCGCGGCGTCGATGCTCGTCTCCCTCGGTGCGTCGCACCCGGACACGCTGGCGACCCGGGCCCAAGTCGCCTCGCTCATGGAAGCGGCGGGCCGCGCTGCCGATGCCGAGCGAGAGTACGCCGCCATCCTCGCCGACGGCACTGCGACGCTTCCACCGTTGAGCCGGGCCTGGTTCAGTGCGCTGCACGGGCGCTCGCTCACTGCCCTCGGTCGCTACGACGAAGCGGAGGCCGCCCTGCTGGCCGGCCACGCGACGCTGGAGCAGACCCTCGGGCCCGCGCACGCCCGCACGCTGGACACGGTGCGCCTGCTGGTATCGCTCTACGGGGCGTGGGAACGTCCGGAGCAGGCGGCCGAGTGGTCGGCGAAACTCCCATGACACGGCGCACCGGCGTCGCGCCCGCGCCCGTGCGCCGCGCTACCGGCGGCGACGCGCCGATCCCACCATGCACGCGCCGAGCAGCACGCCGACCGTGCCCGGCGCGGGAACGAGCGTGAGTTCGAGCCGCGGGTAGGGCATGGGCGGGATGTCGGAGTAGGCGAACGCGAGTTCGAAGATGTCCGGCTCGCCGGGCGTGATGTCCGTCAGGCGTCCGCCGAGGACGATCTTCGGCCCGTGCGGGTCGCTGAAGGCGGCGTTGAGAGCGGCGACACCTTCGGCGGTGAGGTCGATGACGACGTCTTTGCCGCAGTCTTCGCCCGACAGCATGGCGAAGCCGTACGGGACGCCCTCGCCCAGTGTGCCGAACATGGCCTTGATGCCGTCCTTGGGCGCGTCCGGCGTCTCGAACGCGGCCACAAACATGGTCCACGGGAACGGGCTGCCGGAGAGTTTGTACATCTCGGTGGGATCAACGCTCGAATAGCCGCACGGCTCGCTCTTCAGTTCGTCGCCGGGCATGTAGAGTTTGAGTTTCGCGCTCACGATCGGCGCGCCGACCGAGCCGAGATCGAAGACGAAGTAGTTGCGTCGCTCGGGGGGCGAGGAGATCGGTGCATGACCGATGTAGTAGTTGAGGTGGCCGGGCGAGTGGTCACCGGTGGAATACAGCCCGCTGGCGATGAAGGCCTCGACCTCGATGGGCGTTGCCGTGGCGACGGACCCGATGGACGCAACCGCCGCGGTAGCGCACGCAATGACCCGCTGTCTCATGGATTGTCTCCTCCCGGAGGCCCGCCTTCTCAACAGACGGACTCGCTCTCGTCCGGGACCAAGGTAACCCTCCCGGGTGGCCTGGCCAAGCAAAACCTCTGGCTTTCCGTCGATCGCCGCGAACCAGAGTGGGTCGATCAGCGTTCAGGCCGTTGCGCGGCAATGGTTTGCGGACTTGACGAGGCTGGTCCCGCGGTCGGATCGGTGCATCCCCAGGACGCGCCGTGCAACGCAGACCCGCAAACGAGGGAGTAACTGGGGATGGAGGATTCGAACCTCCACTAACTGATCCAGAGTCAGTCGTGCTACCGTTACACCAATCCCCAATCGGCGTCGGACGCCGGGGCAATCGTACCCCTTGGGTCTGGGTGGGCAAGCGGGGCGGGTCAGGCCGTCCGGCGTGGTTGCTCGTGGTGGTCGTGAGCCTCGCCATTGAGAGGACGGAGGGGCTTGGCCTTGCCGTACTGGGCACGCCGGGGCGAGATCGGCTCCTCGACCGGCTGTCCACCGATGGGGCGGTCATTGCTCGGCGTGTGGCCGCTCGTTTGCCCGTTGCTGGTGCGGGTGTGGTGTTGGTCCGGAATGGGGGTGTTCGGCATTCGGGGGGGCTGGGGAGTGGTGGCATCGGCGGGGTCGCCGAGGCGGCGACGGCGTGCCTCGGTGATCGACTCGTCGAGACGACCGAGGATCGAGCGGACCTCGTCAAAGGCGTTCCTGCCGCGCATAGGCCGACCTCCCTGCTCCGGACACGGGTGCTATCGGCCCGGAGGGTGCGGCTCTTGGCCGTCACGACGGCCGCAGGCGACACCCGGCAGCAAGGCGTAAGGGTTGTGCCGGTTAGAGAAGCGCAGCGGTGGCAGGGACTGCCCGCGACCCGTAGCCTCCATACCGGGGCCGTGCCCCACGGAGCGTGCCAAGGCATGGCGAGCGTCTCGCTGGAGAGCGTCCGGAAGGTCTACGACGGAGGCGTCGAGGCGGTGCGCGACCTGACGCTCCACGTCCGCGATGGCGAGTTCGTCGCGCTCGTCGGGCCGTCCGGCTGCGGCAAGAGCACAACCCTCCGCATGATCGCCGGCCTGGAAGAGGCGGACGGCGGGACGATCCGCATCGGCGACCGGGTCGTGAACGCCGTCCACCCCAAGGACCGCGACGTGGCGATGGTCTTCCAGAACTACGCCCTGTACCCGCACATGACCGTGCGCGAGAACATGAGTTTCGCACTGCGGCTGCGCGGCACGCCCAGGGCCGAGGTCGAGCGGCGCGTGCGCGAGGCGGCCCGGATGCTGGACATCGAGGGGCTGCTGGACCGCCGGCCGCGCCAACTCTCGGGCGGGCAGCGCCAGCGCGTCGCCGTCGGTCGGGCGATCGTCCGCGAGCCGAAGGCGTTCCTCTTCGACGAACCGCTCTCGAACCTCGACGCACGGCTGCGCCTCTCGACCCGGGCCGAACTCAAGGCACTCCACCTGCGCCTGCGCACGACCACGGTCTACGTCACGCACGACCAGGAAGAGGCGATGACGCTCGGCGACCGCGTCGTCGTCATGCACGGGGGCGTGATCCGGCAGGCGGGCACGCCGTTCGAAGTCTACAACGAGCCGGCGGACCGATTCGTCGCGGGCTTCGTGGGCACGCCGGGGATGAACTTCCTCCACGGGCGGTTCGAGGCGGGAGAGGGGGGGGTGTGGTTCACGTCGCGCGGCGGGGCGCGCCTGCGCTGCGCCGACACCCACGCGGACCGCCTTGTGCGGAGCGCGCCGCGGGAGGGCGTCCTGGGCGTGCGGCCCCAGGCGATCTCCCTCGGGGCGGGCAGGCCCGGCGCGACGCTCGGCGCGCGCGTCCGCCTCGTCGAACTGCTCGGCGACGTGATGGACGTGGTCTGCGACCTCGATTCGGGCGAGGCCGTCGTTGCGCGCGTCGCCGCCCGGCAGGGGCTGGCGCCGGGTGATCGGGCTGACCTTTCGGTCGAGATGGAACGAGCGCACGCCTTCGAGCCGGGCGAACTCGGGCGCAGCCTGCTGCACGGCGGGAACGGAGCGGCGTGATGGCGAAGCGGAAGACGAAGCCGCCGGTGAAGAAGGCGGGCGCGAAGCGCAAGGCGATCGCCGCGCCCCGCGAGCCGGAAACTCCCGAGGCGCGCACGCTCGGTGAGGTGGCGCAGGCGCGGGAGCTCTTCTGGCAGAACGTGATGCGAGAGATGCTCACCTCGCTGGCGATGGCCTCGGCAATGCGGCCCCCGCCCGCTGCGAAGAACGGCGAAGACGAGAGCGACATGCTCGACGGACGCCTGGCCGTCATCACCGCGCAGGGGCAGCGCATCCCGATCGCGGCCGTCATCCCCCTGCTGGCGTGCAGCATCAGTTCAACGCAGCGCGACCGGCTGCTCTCGACCGACCTGCAGTGCAGCGTGTACCAGATCGCAACGCCCGCCGGTGAGGTCTACACGCTCCCCCTGCACGAGATCCGCGGCTTCCACGCCCTGAGCGAGGAACTGATGCAGCAGCTCGAACAGGCCGCCGTGGAGCAAAGCCCCGGCGAAAGCAAGGGATTGCCGTTCGGGTTCGAGGCCTTCACCTCGGTGGCGCGGTCTCGCCAGCGCGCCGAGGCGGAACAGCGGGCGCAGGTCTCCCCCGCTTCCTTCCCGACCAATGAGCCACGACCGTCAGGGAGTGGTTCGTCCGCGTTCATCGTGCGCAGCGCGCTCCCCAGCGGTCGCGGTTCGTAGCGAGCGGTCGCGGTTCATCGCGGCAGGTCGCGGCTGGCGGCGTGCATAAACTTCCAAGCCGGGCGGGAGGCCCGGGGGAGGACCGATGCGCACGCTGGTCGCCATCCCTGTGTACAACGAGGAACGGTACGTCTGCTCCGTCATCCGGCGCGTCGTCGAGCACGGGCACGACGTTCTCGTCATCGACGACGGCTCGACCGACAGCACGCCGCGTCGTCTCGAATGCATGCCGGTGCGGGTGATCCGCCACGCGACGAACCTCGGCTACGGCCGCTCGCTGCGCGACGCCTTCGACGACGCCATCGCCCGGCGCTACGACTGGATCATCACGATGGACTGCGACGAGCAGCACGAGCCGGACGCGATCCCGCTGTTCATCGAGGCGGCGCGCGAGGGCACGCACGACGTTATCAGCGGCTCGCGCTACCTCGTCCCGGCCCCCGAAGACGACGCTCCCCCCCGCGACCGCCGCGCCATCAACGCCGAGATCACCCGCGAGGTCAACCGTCGGCTCGGCCGCGTCTTCCGCGAGGCGGGGGGGGAGGAGATCACCGACTCGTTCTGCGGGTTCAAGGCCATGCGCGTCGGGTCGCTGCGCCGCCTGCACCTCACCGAGAGCGGCTACGCCTTCCCGATGCAGTTCTGGGTGCAGGCCGCCGCCGCGCGACTGCGCATCCGCGAGCTGGCGGTAAGGCTCATCTACAACGACCCGACGCGCACCTTCGGCGGGCAACTCGACGACTCTGCCGTGCGGCTCGCCCACTACCGCCAGGTGCTGCACTGCGAACTGGAACGCTGCGCAGACCGGCTCCCGCCCGCGGCGCTCTGCGGCGTCGAGGCGGGGTGCGCGTGAAGGCCGGCGCAGCGCAGCCGCCAGCCGCGCAGGTTCGCATCGAACCGGACGCTCGTGCGTGGGCCGCACTGGCGAGAGACCACGCCGAGCGAAGCGGACGCTCGCGATGCCCGGTCGTCATGTCCGGGCATCAGGCGGAGGTCTGGCACCCCGGCATCCTCGCCAAGTGGTTCGCCTGCGCCGCCGCGGCACGCGCCGTGAGCGGGGATGCCGCGTGGCTCGTCGTCGATCAGGACGAGGGCGAGCCGACGCGCCTGCGGTTCCCCGCCCGCGACGAGCGCGGCGAAACCGTGACCGGGGAGTTCGACCTGCGCGCGGCGGACGAGGATGCCCCAGGCGTGCCCACGGGGATGAGGCCCGCGGCAAAGATCGGCGTCGCGGCGTCGGCGGACACACGGGCGGCAACCTCGGCAGTCGGGGCGGGACTGCGCCGGGCCACCGAGGCGTTCGCTCGCCACGCCGATGCGCCATCCCTCGCCCGGCAGGCCGATGCCGCTGTGCGCGACCTGCTGGGCGGCGAGCCGGCCGTGCGTGCGATCTTCGCCACCGAACTTTCCGCAACAGTCGCTTTCAATGAAGCCCTGGGTGCGATGCGCGCCGATCCCGCGCTGTGCGTACGGGCCTACAACGAAGCCGCGGCTGCACACCAGGGCGCGGGCGTTCGTGCGCTGGATCGCGCCGACGATCGCGTCGAGTTGCCGCTGTGGCGTCTTGAGCCTGGGCGTCCGCGTAGACCCGTCTTCAGCGATGAACTGCCCGACGCCGACCCGCGCACGCTCGCGCCGCGCGGTCTGCTGATGACGGGCCTCGTCCGCCGTCGGCTGTGCGACCTCTTCGTCCACGGAACGGGGGGGGGCGCGACCGGCTCGGGCGGGGGCTACGACCGCGTGACCGAGGCGTGGTTCGCGTCGTGGCTCGGCGAGACCGCCCTCGCGCCTGCTGTGCTGGCGACGGCGACGCTGCGCCTGCCCCTCGGCGCGAGCGAGCGCCCGACCGAGGCCCAGGCCGCCGCCGCCCGCGCGCACGCCCACCGCGCCCGCCACGACCCGTCCATCGTCGGCGACGAGACGACGGCCCGCGCCAAGCAGGCCATCCTCGACCGCGTGCGCACGACCAAGGAAGCGGGCGGCGACCCCGCCCCCCACTTCGCCGACATGCAATCGCTTCTGGAGCGATACCGGGCCGAGCGGGCCGACGACCTGCGCCGGCTCGACGAGGAAGCCGAACGGCTGACGAGGCTGGCCGCGATGCCGGATGTCGCGGACGACCGCACCTGGCCGTTCGTGCTTTACGAAGCGGGCGCGATCGAGGCTCTCCGCCGCGAGATCGAGGCTCGCTTCGGCGCGTCCGTCGCCGGATAGGCTGTGGCGATGCGGCTCCTGCGTGCGATGCTCTCGCTCTTCTCGGCCGCGCTGGTCGCTGCGTGCTCGGAGCACGCGCAGCCCCCTTCGCCGCCGGGCGACGCGGCCGGCGCGCCGCGGATCGTCGCTCTCTCACCCGCTGTCGCCGTCACGCTCCGCGACCTCGGCCTCGAGGATCGCATCGTCGGTCGGCACGGGTGGGATCTCGTCCTCGACCGCTCGCTGCCGGTCTGCGGCGATCAGTCCGGCATCAACTACGAATCGCTGCTCGCCGCGCGGCCGACGCACGTCATCCTCGAATGGGGCACGCGCGACCTGCCCGCCCGGCTCGGCGAACTGGCCGATGCGAACGGGTGGAAGGTGCGTACGGTGCGCCTGCTCAGCCTCGGGGACATCCGCGCCTTCGCCGCCGATGCCGCCGCGGAGTTCGCGCCAAACAATCCACGGGCAGCGGCGGTCGTGGCGTCGCTGGACGGCATCGCGGACGGGGTCGATCGGAGCGGGGCGGGCCGTGTGCTGCTGCTGCTTTCCGCGACGCCGCCTGCCGCCCTCGGCCCAGGGTCGTACCACCAGGAGATTCTCGCGTTGCTCGGCGGCGTGCCCGCTCTCGAACAGGGTCAGCCCTACGTGACGCTGAACGCCGAGGACGTGCTTCGGCTCGCGCCGGACGGGATCGTGCTGATCGCGCCGCGCTCGCCCGGATCGGCGGCGTCGGACTCGCCGAGCTGGGATGAGATCGCACCGCGCCTGGGACGACTGGCGGCATTGCCTGTCCCGGCGGTCGAGCGGCGACGCGTCGCCGTCATCGACGATCCACTCGCGCTCATCCCGAGCACCGCGGCGGTGGGGTTCGCCGAACGTCTCCGCGGCGTTCTCGACGCATGGAACGAGCCGCGACCGTGAAGGCGCGGTCCTCGCCCGGACTACCATCCCACGCCATGACGGACGCTCGCCCGCACACTCCCGATACGTTCGACCCCGTTGAGGCATTGACCGATCGTTTCCGGGCCGCGATCGCGGCAGCCGTGCCGGACGCGCCCGCCGACGCGGACCCGATGATCGCGCCGAGCAAGCGAGCGGAACTCGGGGACTTCCAGTGCAACGCCGCGATGCCGCTGGCGAAGGCGGTGGGGCGGCCCCCACGCGAGATCGCGCTGGCGATCGTGCGGCACGCGGACCTGGGCGACCTCGCCGAGCCGCTCTCCGAGCGCGACGTGGCCGGGCCGGGGTTCATCAACGTCCGTCTGCGCCCCGCGGCCATCGCCTCGCTGCTCGCGCGGCTGGACACGCCGGAACTCGGCATCCCCCCCCCCGATGCGCCGCGCACCGTCGTCGTGGACCTGTGCGGCGTCAATCTCGCCAAGCAGATGCACGTCGGGCATCTGCGCTCGACCGTCATCGGCGATGCGCTCGCCCGCACCTTCGAGCGGCTGGGCGAGCGAGTCATCCGCCAGAACCACGTCGGCGACTGGGGCCTGCCCATCGCCATGGTGACCGACCGCCTGCGACGCGAGGCCGAGGCCGCCCGCATCGACCTCGACCGCGTGTCGCTCGACGACCTCGACCGGCTCTACCGCGAGGCACAGCGCGAGTGCGCCGGGCAGGACAAGGCGCTCGAGATCGTGGGGCGCTACCGCATGGGGCCGAAGGCGGAGGCGGAACTGCGCGCGGAGCACGAGGAGGCGGAGGAACGGCTTGCCTCGGCGAAGCGCACGCTCGTCGCGCTCCAGAGCCGCGACCCCGCCACCGTCGCCGTATGGCGGCGCATCTACGACGTGACGATGCGCGCCTGCCTCGAAACCTGCGAGCGGCTGCACACGCGCATCACCGCCGCTGACAGCGCTGGCGAGAGCAGTTACGCCGAGGAACTCGGGCCGCTGGTGGACGACCTCGTGAGCCGGGCCGTGGCGGTCGAGTCGGACGGCGCGCTCGTCGTGCGCCTCGAGCACGAGGGGATCGCCGAGCCTTGCATCGTCCGCAAGCGCGACGGCGGGTACCTCTACGCGACGACGGACCTCGCGGGCATCCGGCGCCGCGTGCACGGCATGGGGGCGGACCGCGTCGTCTACGCCGTCGACGCGCGCCAGTCGCTGCACTTCCGGCAGGTCTTCGCCGCGGCGCGCAAGGCGTCGTACGCGACGCGCCCGGGCGCGAGCGCGCCGGCGCGGCTCGAACACGCCCCCTTCGGCATGGTGCTCGGCGAGGACAACCGCCCCTTCAAGACCCGCACCGGCGAGAACGTGAAACTCAGCGACCTGCTCGACGAGGCCGAGGCCCGCGCCGAGCGCACCGTAGCCGAGAAGAACCCCGATCTGCCCGCCGACGAACGAGGGGCGATCGCGCACGCGGTCGCCGTCGCCGCGCTGAAGTACGCCGACCTCTCGGGCGAGCGGATCAAGGACTACGTCTTCTCGTTCGACCGGATGCTGGCGTTCGAGGGCAACACCGGCCCGTACCTGCTCTACGCCCTGGTGCGGATCCGGAGCATCTTCCGGAAGGCCGCGGAGCGAGGCATCGCGCTCGACCATCGTGCCGCGCCCTTCGTCGTCGAGCATCCGGCCGAGAAAGCCCTCGCTCTCGCGCTCCTGCGGTACCCGCGCACGGTGCGGAGCGTCGGTGATTCGCTGGAGCCGCACCGGCTCTGCGCGTACCTGTACGACCTCGCCGGCGCGTTCAGCGTCTTCTTCGACGCGTGCCCCGTGCTTGCGGCGGACGACGACGCGACGCGGCGCTCACGCCTCCGCCTGTGCGACCTGACCGCCCGCGTCCTCGCGGACGGCCTCGACGTGCTCGGCATCCCGGCGGTCGAACGGATGTAGTGTCAGCGGCGCGGCACAACCCTTCGCGCGCTTCGCACCCTTCCGGCTCAGAACAGCAGTTGCATCTGCACGCGCACCGCGATCTGGCCGTCCTCCGAGGACGGCAGCATGCCCAGGCCAGTCTGCGCGGAGACGACCGACGAACTCCCCGCCTGGTCGTCGAGATAGATCTGCACGTCGATGGTGAGCTTGGCCGCGTGGCTCGCCTCGATGAAGTAGTGGTTCAGCCCCGCGGTGATGGTGTGAAAGTTGTCGTGCGGGTCAGCGCGATCCTTGTCGGGGAACACCGCGTCCCACCGCGCGAACCCCTCGGTGCGCTCGGTGAAGAAGTACCCGCCCTGCACGACCGCGCCGAAGTCGTCCCACGCCTCCACACCCGCCGCGTCGGTCCACCGCCCGACGCACGCCGCGAAGAGATTCCAGCCCCCCCCCTCGACCGAGAGGTCCACGGTGTAGGAGATCATGTCGGACTCGGCGACGGTCGCGGGCGCGCCGCCCGAGAACGCCGCCGTGTCGCCCATGTGCTGCCAGTGGAACGCCCCCCCCACCATCCACCCCGAGGGCGAATCGCGGAAGGACGTCAGGTCGTCGTAGGACTTCCACGGCGCCTCGCCGACGCGACGCTCGACGCGGCCCGTGAGCGCGACGTCGGCCTCCTTCGGGCTGAAGAACGCCGTGTTCCGTGAGCCGAAACCGTCCGAGACCGCCGCGAGCAGACGCCACCACTCGGACTCGCGCGCGAACTCGACCGCCTCCGAGAAATCCTGGTTGAAGACCTCGTTCGCCACCGAGCGGTCGGCCGCGAGCTGCGCGGACGAGGAGACGTTCTCCTCGCGCAGGAACGGCAGCTTGAACTGCCCGGCGCGGACGGACCAGCCGTCGCCGAGCTTGTAACGAAGCCACGACTCTTCGAGTTTGAACGCGCCGTCGCCGGTGCGATCGAAAGCGGCGACGATACGGAACGAGAGGTCCTTCGAGAGCGTGGTGCCCGAGAAGTTGATCTTCGTGCGGCGCGTCTCGAATCCGCCGCCGAAGTCGCTGTCGTCGGTGGCGTCGTCGCTGTCACGGAAGTTGGCGATGTAGCGGAACTGCACCTGCCCGCCGACCCGCAGGCGGAACGCAGCGTCCTCGGCATCGACGATCTCGAACGGACCGGCCGCCGATGCCGCCGCGCCAGCGGAGAACGACGCGGGCGAACGGTCGAGGTCCGTCGAGCGTGCGGCGCTGTTCGACGCGGCGGCGGCCGATCCGACCAGAGCTACGACGATCGGAACGGTTGATCGGGCGGACATGTTCATACTCCATGAATGTTGCGCGAGGGCACACTATACATCAACATGCCACGGACAAATGCGTGTGGAAAAGTCGCGGTTGTGTTCTGGAATCAGTCAAAAGAAGAACCGGCCGCCCCTCGCGGGACGGCCGGTTGATCACTGAGTGTTGCCAGACCTTCAGAGCAGCGGATCAGAAGACCAGCTGCATCTGGAAACGGAGGGCCACCTGGCCGTCCTCGGTGTCGGGGAGGAGCCCGGTGTAGGCGTTGGGCGAGGTGGCGAGGACGGGGGCGTTCTCGGCGACCTCGTTGAGGAAGATCTGGATGTCCGCCGTGAACTTGGCGGCGTGGCTGCCCTCGACGAAGTAGTAGTTGGCGCCGAAGGTGAGGGTGTGGAAGTCCTCGTCAGAGCCGGGCCCGTAGGCATCCTCGTCGGGGAAGACGGCGTCCCAGCGGCCGAACAGCTCGAACTGCTCGGTCATGAACCAGCCGGCCTGGACGACGAAGCCGAAGTCGTCCCAGCTGTCGGCGGCATCGGGGTCGTTGTGCTGCCCGACGAAGGCCGCGAAGAAGTTCCAGCCGTCACCCTCGATGGAGAGATCGACGGTGTAGAGGATGAGGTCCATCTCATCGATGGCAACCGGGGCGCCGCCCGAGAAGGCGGCCGTGTCGCCGTAGTGCGACCAGTGGACGCCCGCGCCGAGCATGCCGGCGTAGTTCTCGGTGCTGCCGCGGAAGCTGGTGAAGTCGTCGAACTGCTCCCAGTCGCCGGCCCACTTGATCTCGAGGCGGCCGGTCAGGCCGATGTCGGACTCGGCGGGGCTGAAGAACGAGGTGCTCCCGGTGCTCGGGCCGTCGTTGGCCGAGACCACGATGCCCCACGACTCGTCGCGGTAATGAACAGCGACGCCCTGGGTGAAGCCGGGGCTGAAGACGGAGTGCGTGACGGAGCGATCGGCGGCCAGCTGGTAGGTATCGGAGACCATCCACTCGCGGAGGACGGGCACCTTGTACTGGCCCCACTTCAGCCCGACGCCGTTGTCGAACTGGTAGTTGCCCCACGCCTCCATCAGGTTGAAGGAGCCGCCCTCGTCGCCCGACTCACCGCCGCCGAAGTCGCCGCGGATATAGAAGGTGGTCTCGGGGTTGATGACGTTACCCGAGAAGACGAGGTTGGCGCGGACGAGGTCGAACCCGTTGGCGAAGTCCTCGTCGGACGCGCTGGCGGAGTCGTCGTCACGGAAGTTGAGGACGTAGCGGAACTGGGTGTACCCGCCGATGTTCAGGCGGTAGTTGCCCGTCCCATCGCCGATGTGGAACTGACCGTCGTGCCCGCCGCCGCCGTGCTGGAGGAGGCTGGTCCGGCTGCTCGCGTCGGCGAGCATCTCGGCCTGGTACGCCCGGTCCTGATCGGCGGTCTGAGCCGAAGCAACGCCGAACGCGTTCAGGCTCAGAGCCGCACCCGCGAGCAAAGCAAGCTTCCTGGACTGACTCATCTGAGACTCCTTGCTAGGGGTTTGGAACGCGTCGAATGCCTGCGTCCCGTAACCGAAAACTCTGTCCTTCGTTCTCACCGGCCCACGAGGCCGGATTCGTTATCCGTCGTTCGCCCACGCTCGGGCGATCGCGTCTTCTGCCAGAGTGAGTGCTTACTCCCACGACTCGCGAGAACCACTCAACCCATCCACCCGAAGTCCCGAAAGACTTCCCCGACCCTCGTGATGCCCCGAGCGAGCCTTTCCGCACGGGACGCTAGTATTCACTCGCAACGGCCGGAAGTCTACCCGGCCTGATTAGCGATTGCAAACTCTTCCCGCTCTTCGTCCACCCGACCCCCTCTCCAACACCTTTTTCCTTCCTCTCCCCTGCCTTTCAGGGGGGTGCCCAGCCACTTTCTTCGCGCAAACACAACCCACCCGGCCGGGTAGACAGCCCGGGACGATGCTACATTTCTCGGGCGGTACCGGCCGTCCGAGCCACGCGAGTACAACCGTAAGTCATTGTCAGACAGATACATGCAACCAAACAGGCACATCCTGATCGTCGAAGACGAGCGTGACCTGGCCGAGTTGCTGGCCTTCAACCTCCGCAAGGCGGGTTATGAGACCACGACCGCCCACGACGGGCGGCAGGCCCTCAAGGCCTTGGGCGAGCGCAAACCTGACCTGATCCTCCTCGACCTGATGCTCCCCGAGCTTTCCGGCACCGAGGTTGCCGGTCGCGTCCGCACCAACGCCGCCACGGCCTCCATCCCCATCGTCATGCTGACGGCCAAGGGGGAGGAAGTGGACCAGTTGGTCGGCCTGGCTGTGGGCGCGGACGACTACATCACCAAACCATTCTCGACGAAGGTGCTGCTGGCCCGCATCGAGGCCGTCCTGCGCCGGGCCTCCGGACAGGCGCCGGTTTCCAGCCTGCTCCGAGCCGGCCCTGTCGAGATCGACGCCGATGCCCACCGTGTTTCGTGCCGCGGTCAGCCGATCCGACTCACGGTGACGGAGTTCCGCCTGCTCAGCACGCTGGTGCAGTCCGAGGGTCGCGTTGTCTCGCGCGCGGGACTGATCCGTCGCGCGATCGGACCGGGAATCACCGTCACGCCGCGCACGATCGACGTGCACGTCACCGCCCTCCGCAAGAAGCTCGGGGAGGACGGCGCGATGATCGAGACGGTGCGCGGCGTCGGGTACCGTTTCTCAACCGAGCCCGAGGCGGCCGAGCCGTCCGCCGCAGGCTCGGGAGCGGAACGGACGGGCTGACCGCATGACCCCCGCACGCCCGGCGCGACAACCCGCTTGGGCATGGCTCGGCGTCGCGCTCGCGTCGCTCGCGGCGGCGTGGATCGCGGTGCCGATGGGCGCGTCGCCATCGCTCGTTGCGGCGCTCGCGTCGCCGGCTGCGCTCATCGCGATCTTCACAGCCGCGTTTTGTCTGCACACCTCGGCCGCGGACCGTGCCGCGAGGGAAGACCGTACACAGGCCGATGCGGCGCTGCTGCGCGACGCGAACGCTCGCGGCGACGTGCTGCGCTCGCTGGTCGACGCGCTGGAGGATCCGCTCCTCGGCGTGGACGGCGCGGGCGTGGTCGTGATCGCGAACCGCGCCGCCGTCGCCCTGCTGGCGACAGGCTCGCGTTCGCTCGAAGGCCGACCCGTGGAAGACCTGCTGCCGCAGCCGGAACTGGTCTCGCTGGTGGCCAACGCCTCATCGGGGCGAGCGGGGCGCGAGGCCGTTCCGATCGCGGACGGCGAGAGCGTGCGGGTCTTCGAGGCCTTTGCCGCACCCGCGGACCTCGGGCCGACACCCGGCGAGACGAGCGGCGCGGTCCTCGCCCTGCGCGACGTGACCCAGCAGGCCGCGACGGTCCAGCTGAAGACGGACTTCGTGGCCAACGCCTCGCACGAACTCCGCACGCCGTTGGCCTCGATGCGAACCGCCCTGGAAACCCTGCGCGAGTTCGGCGACGAAGACCCGTCGATCCGCGGGCGCATGCTGCACCTGGTGGAATCGAACGCTGCCCGGCTTGAGGAACTCGTCGCGGACCTGCTGGACCTGTCGCGGCTCGAATCGCCCCAAACACGAGCGGCGATCGAGCGGTGCGCCGCCTCGGAGATCGCCGCCGCGCTGCGAGCGGACTTCGAAGAGGCCTGCGCGAAGCGCAACCTGACGCTCGCGTTCGAGCTTGACACCTCGCTCGAATCGCTGGACACGGACCCGCGCCTGCTCACGCTCATCCTGCGGAACCTGATCGACAATGCCGTCAAGTTCGCCCACGAGGGTACGGCTGTCCGCGTCGTCGGCAGCGTCGCGCCGAACGGCGGGGCGAGACGCACCGCCCGATTCGAGGTCATCGACCGCGGCATCGGCATCCCGCTCGCCCAGCAGCAGCGCGTCTTTGAACGCTTCTACCAGGTGGACGCCGCCCGCTCAGGCCCGCGCGAACGGCGCGGCACCGGACTCGGCCTGGCGATCGTCAAGCACGCCGTACGCGCTCTCGGCGGCTCGGTCTCGCTGCGATCGGTCTGGGGACAGGGAACAACCGTTACCGTCGATCTCCCCGGCGCGGTCCCGCTCTCGGGATCGGCCACCCCCCCCCTGCCGTCAACGCGCGAGCAAGCCGTCACCACGCCCGCGGACGCGCCACCTCGCCCCTGAGCTGCTCGATGCGACGCGCAACGTCCCGTTCCAGCGCCCGCGCCCGGGCCGTTCCCGTCGCGGGGTCGAGGCGACAGGCGATCGTGATCTCGACCTGACCCTTGGCGGGATCCCCGATCCGCTCGACCCGCAGCGTGCCGCGCTCGTCGCGGATCCCATGCACGACGTAGACGAGCACCGGGTCGTCGAGTTTGCCATCGCGCCGGGCGAAGGTGAGCTCGTGTCGGCTCAGCGCGGCCCGCACGGCGGCCTCGACGTCGTCCCAGTCCCCCACCACGACCGCCGGCCCCTCGCCCGCGGCCGTCGGATTCACCGGCCGGCCCCCCGTGCCGCAGGCGGGCAGGAGGAGAAGAAAAAAGAAGAGGAGAAGGGCCTCCGGGCCGGCTCGCCGGTCTCGACTAGACTTCTCCGAACGGGGCGGGCTGTCCGCCCGTGCATCCAGGAGCATCACTCGATTGGACGCCACGGTTCGTGTCCCCGAAGGGGTTGAAAGGCTCGCCGTCGTCGGGTCTGGCGAGCGAAACCTCAAAATGATCCGCGAGGCTCTCGGCGTCAACGTCGCCGCCCGCAACGACCTCATCCGGGTCAGCGGCGAGCCGGGCGCGGTCGGTGTCGCGCGAAGCGTACTCGAACGACTCTGCGAGGGCGCGGCCCGCTCGGGCGGCGCGACTGTCCGATCCCGCCAGGACGTCCTGGGCCTCATCGCTGACGAGAGCGCACGCATGGCCTCCGACGGCGCGACCCGCGCCAACGGCCCCATCGCCGGCATCCGTGACTGGGATGGCAGGCTCGAGGTCTACGCCGCGGGCCGGCCCGTCCGACCCAAGACCGCGAACCAGCAGGCCTACATCGACTGCATCCGCGACCACGACCTCGTCATCGCCATCGGCCCCGCGGGCACGGGCAAGACCTACCTTGCCGTTGCCGCCGCCGTGCATCTGCTCAAGACCGGCCGGATCAGCAAAATCATCCTCGCGCGTCCGGCCGTCGAGGCGGGCGAGAAACTCGGCTTCCTCCCCGGCGGCCTCGAGGCGAAGGTCAACCCTTTTCTCCGCCCGCTCTTCGACGCCCTGCACGACATGATGGACTTCCCCACCATCCGCCGCTTCATGGACAACGACGTCATCGAGGTCGTGCCCCTCGCCTACATGCGCGGCCGCACCCTCAACAACGCCGTCATCATCTGCGACGAGGCCCAGAACACCACCCGCGGCCAGATGAAGATGTTCCTCACCCGCATGGGACACGGCTCGAAGATGATCGTGACCGGCGACGTCACCCAGATCGACCTCCCCGAGCCGACCGACAGCGGCCTGATCGACGCCGCCCGCAGGCTGCGCCGCGTCCAGGGCGTCGGCGTGGTCGGGCTGGACGGCTCCGACGTGGTGCGGCACACCCTCGTGCAACGGGTCATCGAGGCCTACGGCGAGGAAGACCACAGCGAGCGGCACCGCGCCATGCTGGAGCAGGCCCTCGGTCGGGACGATGTACCCTTGCAGGGCGGCTGACCCGGCCAGGCCCCCACCATGCCCAAGGACACCCCCAAGACGGGACCTCGCTCACCGGGCACGCGCCGGGGCGGTCGCGTCCGGTCCGGCTTGCGCCGCCGGGGAGAGGCAACCTTCCGCGAGCGTCTCGCCGACCTTTACCGCTCGCCGGTTGCGGGATGGGGCGTCATCATCGCGATCGTCGCCGCGACGGCAGCCGCGGGCATCGCCATCTGGACGCGCGAGCGGCCGCTGGTGAGCGTCGGGCGCGTGATGAACGAGACGCGCCTGGTCCGCGTGCCGTTCACGCTGGTGGACACGCTGGAGACGGAGAAGAAGCGCGAGAGCGTGCGACTGTCCGTGCCCGGCGTGTACGTGGCGGACCTGCCCGTGCTCGCGGAGTTGCGCTCTTCGCTGGAGAACCTGCCGCGGACGCTCGCGTCGGTCTCGTCGCTCGCCGACGTGGAAGCGGGCATCCGCGAGCGATTCAGGCTCACGGAGGAGGGGCTTGCGGCGGTGCAGGCCGAGGCGGTCGCGGGCGAGCCGTCGCCGGACTACCTCGACCGTGTGCACGCGTTCATGGCGATCCTGGAGCGCACGCCGCTGCTCGGGCGCGACGAGTGGCAGCGGTGGTCGCAGAGCATCACGCGGCGGATGGAGTTGCGCCTCGGGCCCGGCGGGCGCGTCGAGCACGAGGCCGACCGCGCCGTGAACATCGACGACGCGGAGATGCTGCGCGCCGCAATCGACGAAGCGGCCCGCCTCGCGGGGTTTGCGCGTCCGATGCGGCAGGTGATCGTCGGTCGCCTCTCGTCCTCGCCGCGGGCCACCTTCCGCTATGACGCCGCCGCGACCGAGGCCAAGCGCAACGCCGCCGCCGAGGCGGTCGAGCCGATCGTCAACGAATGGCCCGTCGGCGCGGTGATCTACAGCCGCGGGTACGCACTGACGCCGGCGCAGTACGAGGTGGCGCGGGCGGAACTGGAGCACTTCGCCGCCGACGCGCCGATCTGGCGGATCTCCCTGCGGCGGGCCAGCATCGCCGGCGCGGTCTTCGCCGTCGCCGCGGGCGTCGCGTTCTACGCCGCCCTCTTCAGCCCGCGCATGCGACGCAACGTCTCGCGGATCGCCTGGATCGCGTGCCTGCTGGTCGGCGCGCAGGCGGTGGCCTGCGTCGCCACGGTGGCCGAGCCGTGGATGATCTTCTTCACCGGCGTCGCCCCGACGGTCTTCGTCGCCGCGATCGTCGTCATCGCCTATGACCAGCGCGTCGCGCTCGCCATCGGTTGTCTGCACGGCATCCTGGTGTGCGTCGCGCTCGACCAGTCCATCGGCATGTTCGCTGTCATCGTCACGGGCGTGGCGATGGCCGTCTGGAGGCTGCGCGAAATCCGCCAGCGCAACGCCCTCGTGAAGATGGGCGCGTTCACGGCCGTCGGTCTCGCCGCCGCGACGCTGCTCGCGGGTCTGGCCGATCGGCCCATCGTCGCCGACTCGCTCCGCGAGGCCCTGGGCGATGCCGCGCTCGCCGGCATGGGCGGGCTGGTCGTCGGCGGCGTCGTGCTCTTCCTGCTCCCCGTGATCGAACGGGCCTTCGACATCACCACCGGCATGACGCTCATCGAGCTGCGCGATCCGAAGCAGCCGCTGTTGCGCGAGCTCCAGCAGCGCGCCCCGGGCACCTACAACCACTCGCTGAACGTCGCCAGCATCGCCGAGGCAGCGGCCGACGCCGTCGGCGCGGACCCCCTGCGCACCTACGTCGGCGCGCTCTACCACGACGTCGGCAAGATGAACAAGCCCGAGTACTTTGTCGAGAACCAGTCGGGAGGGATCAACAAGCACGACAAGCTCAGCCCCGCCATGAGCCTCCTCGTCATCGTCGGGCACGTTAAGGACGGCGTCGAACTCGCCCGCGAGTACGGCCTGCCCCGCTCGCTCTTCCCATTCATCGAGCAGCATCACGGCACCACCCTCGTCGAGTTCTTCTACCACCGCGCCCGCAAGCAGGCCGAGGAACAGGCCGGCGGCGCGGACGACAAGGACATGCCCAGCGAGATCGAATACCGATACCCGGGCCCCAAGCCCCAGTCCAAGGAAACAGCGATCCTCATGCTCGCCGACGCCGTCGAGAGCGCGACACGCACCCTCAGCGAACCGACCCCCAGTCGCATCGACGCCCTGGTGCGCTCACTCGCCAACAAGCGCCTCATGGACGGCCAGTTCGACGAGTGCGACCTCACCCTCCGCGAACTCTCCGCCATCGTCGAATCCATCTCCAAGACCGTTGCCGCGATCTATCACGGACGCATCGCCTACCCCGCCGGCGGCAAACCGCAGCCGAAGACCGCCGCGCCGCAGAGCGCAAGCCAGCCGGCGTGACTCAGTCAGGGTCGCGCCGACGAACCGCGGATGCCGTGCAAGCCGCTAGGTTGTGCGCTTCTCCAGGTCTCCGCAGTGATTGCAGTACACGCCCTCGGGCATAGCGACGCGACCGTAGACGAAGCCGCACCTCGGACAGCGGGAGCGTTCCGGCTCTCCCTCACGCCGGGGCACGGGCGGGTACTCGCGTGGTTCGTAGGTCGCGATGACCAGCAACTCATCGAAGTGTACCGCGTAGTAGTTCGTCGGCAACGCTCTGATGAAAAGGCCATCGCCGATGTATGTGCCGATCGGGCAGAACTTGCCGCGCCGTTTCGGCCAGACCAGCACCGGGTGGTTATGGAACTTGTCGCGTTCGTCATCCCACCGCTCCCACGCGCAGCGCGGCCCCTCATGCCTGAGCGTCTCCGCCATGTACGTTCCCATGTCCGCGCTGACCGAGCGGGCCAGCGGGCGGTCGGCGTAGACCTGCCGACCCTCGGGCGTCCTGAGCATCCTCATCGTCGCCAGGAACCACGGCCCGAACCTCTCAAACGACTCGCGCGAGCCGTCCGCGCGCCAGCCCTCGAAACCCGGCGTCGCTGCGATGAACGCTTCGAGCGCGGCGATCCGCACCGCGGCGCTCTCGACGAACCACGTCGTGAACAGGCCCGCCTCGGCGGCGGACAATCCGTAGAAGTCATCAGGCTCCCATGGCGTCTCGCCTTCTACGACCCACGGCTTGTACATGTGCCCCCCCCTCCCCACGCACACTCACCGGACGCCGCTTCCGCATTGGCTCACTTGACGTTTGTGCTACTTGCCTTGTACCAGGCCCATCCTCGTCATCAGCCCGTCGAAGTGGTCGAGGTCGTAGAACTCCACGACGATCCGCCCCCGCGTGCCCGTCGCGCCCGTGACGATCGTCACCTTCGTGCCCAGATGCTGCGTGAGCCGGCGCTCGAGGTCGGCGATGACGGCCTCGCGCGTCCCCCCCCCTTGCGCGGCCGTGCTCCCTCCCACCGCCGGCGCGCGCCGAGCCTCGCGCTCCAGCCGGCGCACCGTCCACGACTCGCGCACCGCCCGCTCGGCCAGCGCTGCCCTCCGCGCGGCGTCGGCGACCGCAAGCAGGGCCTTGCCGTGGCCGGCCGTGAGCGCGCCCGACGCGATCAGTTCCTGCACTCGGGCATCAAGGTCGATGAGACGGATGAGATTGGCGACGCTGGAGCGCTCGAGCCCCACGCGATCCGCGATCTCGCCGTGCGTCAGGCCGAACCGCTCGGCCAGGCCGCGCAGGGCACGCGCCCGCTCGATGGGGTTCAGGTCCTCGCGCTGCACGTTCTCGACCACGGCCCACTCGGCCGCCGACTCGTCGTCGAGGTCGCGCACCAGCGCGGGCACGGTCGCCAGCCCCGCCAGCCGGGCCGCTCGCCACCGCCGCTCGCCGGCCACGAGTTCGTACTTCCGCGCCCCCCCCCCGATGCTCCCGAGCGGACGGACGATGATCGGTTGCATGACGCCGGACCGGCGGATCGATTCGGCCAGGCCGGCCAGTCCCGCGTCGTCGAACCGCTCTCGCGGCTGGAACGGGCTGGGCGAGACGGCATCAACCGGCAGGGCGACAACGCCAGAACCGACCGTAACGTCTTGACTGACAGGCACTTGTGTTTCAATGCGGACCGGCGAGGGGGCTTCCAGCAGGCTGCTCAAACCCCGTCCCAACCGTCGCGGCTTCGTGCTCATGGCTGGCATTATGCCACGGCGGGGTCGCATTCGCACGCTCGGAATGCGAGCGATGCCTCTTTCGGTTACAAACTCACTCGGAGCGATCCGTGTCCAACACCCCCCACCGCATCGAGATCATCGCCCGAGGCCTGGCTCTGCGAGGACAGCATGTTCTTGTCTGCGCCAACCGCAAGCAAGGCTATCTCTATCTTCCGGGGGGGCACGTCGAGCTTGGCGAATCGTCTTCAGCTGCCTTGGTGCGGGAGTTCAAGGAGGAGACGGGCTTGACCGTCGTGGCCGGCAGACTGATGCTCGTGAGTGAGAACGCCTTCACCCAGCAAGAACGCCTGAGACACGAGATCAACCTGGTGTTCCACGTGGAACACCACCCCGCGTGGCCGGATGTCGTGCCGAGTCTCGAACCGGACATTGCGTTCCGCTGGCTCGACCTCGCCGCGGTCGTTGATGCCGATCTTCGCCCTGCCACCATCAAGGCATGGATCGTTGCCGGGTGTCAACCCGACGGCTGGATCTGGCATCGCGATCGTTGACTGTGCCCCAAGTTCCGACCGGATTGGACCGATAGCCCAATCGTGCCCGGGATGAGGCCGCGCGCTTGCCATGCCCGAAACCGAACCGATTTCGCCGACCGACCCGCAGGCCCATCTCGACAGGCTGCAAGCGGAGATCGACCGTCTTCGGGGTCAACTGGCCGAATCGCACCGGCTGTCCATGCTCGGCATCGCTGCTGGGATGATCGCCCACGAGGTCAACAACATCCTGACGCCCGTGCTGGGCTACGCCAAGGCTGCGCTCGCAAGGCCGGAAGATGCGGCGTTGGTTCGCAAGGCCCTGGAACGTTCCGCTTCCGCCGCCAAACGGGCAAGTGGCATCGCCGAGGCTGTGCTCGCAGTTGCGAAGGGTGGGGGAGTCCAGCCGGACGAGTGCGAGATCGCGGTGTGCATCACAACCGCCCTGCAGAACCTTGGCCGAGAGTTGAACCAGGACGGGATCACCGTGTCGATCGAGGTGCCTGCCGGCGGGCGCGTCGCCATCTCGGCCACTGCCCTCGAACAGATCCTGTTGAACCTGCTTCTTAATGCCCGGGAAGCGATGATGCCCGGCGGCGGGGAACTCACCGTCCGAGTGAGAGAGTGTTCCACGTGGAACACGCACGCCACGATCGAGATTAGCGACACGGGCAAGGGTATTCCCCTGCACCTGAGAGATCGTGTGTTCGAGCCGTTCGTTTCCAGTCGAGGGAGCGGACTCGGTCTCGCCCTCTGTCGAACACTCGTCGAGGCGGCAGGGGGGAGCATCCGGGTCGAGCCTCGCCAAGGGGGGGGGACGACGGTCGTGGTCGAACTTCAAACGGCCAAGGGGGCCAGCTGCCAAAGAGCCAGGTCGGAGCACGCGCGGGAGAAGGCGGCCTAGGCAGGCATCCCGGCAGCGAAGGCTGACCGCACAATCGCCTCGGCTGCTCGCCGGGCGGTGGTCGCAGCGTCCGCCTCTCCTGCGGCGTGGGCGCGGGCGATCGCGCCGTCCACCAGTAACGCAAGTTCGGCCGCGAGAGTGGGGGGATCTGGCGCGCCCGCGGCCCGAGCGAGCGAGCCGAGGTACTCGCGGAGCCAGGCTTTGTGTTCGGCGACAGCACGCCGGATGGGGCCGTCCGCCTCGGGGAACTCAGCCGCAGCGTTCAGGAAGATGCACCCGCGGAAATCGTCCCGCTCAAACCACCGGGACAGCACGTCGAACACGGCGAGCATCCTGGCCCGCGGCTCCGAAGCCCGCGCTTCGACCAGCGCGGCGAAGGTCTCGCGGAAGCGATGATCGCGCCGGCGCAGGGCCGCGAGCACAAGGCCGTCCTTGGACTTGAAGTGCTTGTAGAGCGACATCTTGGCGACGCCGGCCTCGGCGAGGAGGAGATCGATGCCGACGGCATTGAACCCCTTGGCCTCGAAGATGGTGGAAGCATGATTGAGAAGACGATCGGCAACCGTGGTCATGGACGGAATGATCGGTTCTTGACGGGTAGAACCTTCTGTTTCATCGAGTCAGCGGCACAAGGACCGATTCGCCCTGATGGGTCGAGAACATGAACAGACGGTTCTGTCTCTAGGATTGATCGGGGGAGATACTTTGCGACCGGCCGGGGTATCAGGCGATGTGTCGCAGTTTCGTCACTCGGCCGACCTCGACCCACTCGACAACGAAGATGTTGCCCTCGCGGTCGAAGATCGCGCTGTGGGGGGCGATGAATCGGCCGGGGATGAACTCGTCGCGGGGCCTGTCGCGCAGGGCGGTGTTGCCGCCATCGCCGAGGTGGACGATGACACGGTTCTCGCGGTCGAAGATGGTGACCCGGGCCTCGAGGTCCGGGATGAGCAGGTCCGTGCCTCGGGTGTGGAAGTGGCAGGGGAGCCGGAGTTCGTCGGTGACGAGGCCGAGAACGCGGCCTTCGAGGTCGAAGCGGTGGAGTCTGCGGTTGGAGCGGTCGGCGACGAGGAGTTCGGGCTGTGGGCCGCGCGTATCGACGATCAGGCCGTGCGGGCAGGAGAGTTGTCCGCGCTGGTTGCCGGGTCCGCCGAAGGAGCGGAGGTACTCGGCGTCGCGGCTGTAGTGGTGGATCCAGGACTTGCCGTAGCCGTCGGCGACGTAGAAGTCGCCGTTGGGGGCGGTGGCGACGTTGGTGGGGTGGTACTCATCGGGGCTGTTGTAGAGACCGGAGGCGTCGGGGACGCCGAGCCGCCAGACTTCCTCGCCCCTGAGGTCGGTCTTGACGACGACGCCGCGTGCGAAATCGCAGAGGTAGAGGAACTCTTCGCGTCCCTCGCGTGCGATGTGCAGGCCGTGGGCGCCGCCGCGGAACTCCGCGCCCCAACTCTCGATGAACCGGCCGTCGGGGTCGAAGACGCATACGGCGTCGGGCGAGGAACTCGAGGCGTGGACCGTGTGCTTGACGTAGATTCGGCCCTGCGCATCCTCGCAGACGCCGTGCGTGTTGCCGAGGGCGACGTGGTCGGGAATCTTCGCCCAGTCGTGGATGCACTCGTAGGCGTGCCGGCCCTCGCCGAGGATGACGGGCTGCAGGCCGGAGCGGTCGCGCGTCCGCACGAACGGGAACGCAAGCGTGGACGCGGCGGCGGGCAGAGCGAGGGAGCCGACGCCGGCGGCGGTCGCCGTTCGCAGGAAGGCGCGCCGGGTGCAGTCGGCGGGGCGAACGCGTGGGTTCATGGTCATTGGTTTGCTCCGTTCGGCGCGGGACGCCGACGGTCGCATCTTCCCACGGAACCTTGCGCGCCGCAAGGCGCTCAGCTCACCCGCAGTTCCGGGCCGCGCGTGCGCATCACGGCGAGGGCGACCTGGGCTTCGAGGTTGTGAGCCAGGGAGTTGAGCGCGTCCGGAAGCGGGCGGCCGCCGGCGGTGGGGGGGTCGAAGTTCTTCGGGGGCTCGCCGGTGTCGCTGTTGGCGCGCAGGGCCATGTTGATCGGCACCGCGCCGAGGAAGGGCAGCCCGAGCCGCTGGGCCATCATCTCAGCCCCCCCCCTCCCGAAGATGTCGTACTCCTTCCCGTCGTCGCCGATGAACCAGGACATGTTCTCCACCACGCCCAGCACCGGGATGCCCAGCTGCTGGAACATGCGCACGGCCCGCACCGCGTCGTCCTGCGCCACCTTCTGCGGCGTGCAGACGACGACCGCGCCGGTGAGGCGCAGCGTCTGGGCGAGCGTGAGGCTCACGTCGCCGGTGCCGGGCGGCAGGTCGATGACGAGGTAGTCGAGTTCGCCCCAATCGGTGCGCTCGACGAGTTGCTTGAACGCGCCGTGCGCCATCGGCCCGCGCCAGATGAGCGGCTTCTCCGTCTCGACGAGCTTGCCGATCGTGATGGCCTTGATGCCGTGTACGGCGTGCGGCGCGAGCTTGCCCGCCACGACGGCCTGCTCCAGAGCGTGCAGCCCCAGCATGGTCGGCAGCGACGGGCCGTAGATGTCGCCGTCGAGCAGGCCGACCGCGTGACCGCGCCGCGCGAGCGCAACGGCCAGGTTCACGGCGATCGTGGACTTGCCCACGCCGCCCTTGCCCGCCCCCACGGCGATCGCGTGACGCACGCCCGGCAGAGCGGGGGCAACGGACTGCGGAGCGGGGGGGGCTTCAGGTGGTTGGGTCATCTGGTCGTGCCTTGCAGCTCGGGCGGGGTGTGGCGGGGGAACCTCTCCGTAGAAACGATAGAGGATGCAGCGCGGGCAATCCGGGGATGCAAGGGGCGTTGTGCAGAGGCGTGACATGACCCTTGAAGGAGCATCGATGATGATCCGGCAGATTTTCGTGGCAGCGTGCGTGGCGGCGGTCGGCGGAATGGCGATGGGGCAGGGGGAACAGCCGGGTCGGCATGAGCCGCCGCTCCGGGGGCCGGGGGTCGTGGACCGAATGCCCCCCGGCTGGCAGTCGAGTTTCACAGGCCAGGAGGGCGAGCGTACCCGCATGGAGCAGGCCCGAGTGCCGCACGACCTCTTCATGCGGGCCGTCTTTTCGCTCGACGCGCCGGAGGCACCTCGGCATCTGCGGCTCACCGATGGCCAGCGGCTCAGGATTCAGGAGTTACAGGAGGCATTCCGGCGCGACGTGCGAGCGCACGTGGAAAAGCACGCCGACGAGTTGCGCGGCCAGGTGCGCCGGGATGGCGCGATCGATCGTCCGGTGCAACCCGGTGCGCGCCCGGGAGGCGCGCCTGGGGGTCAACCCGAGGCCAGACCGCTTCAGCGCAGGCCGGGCGAACCGGCGGTGGGTCCGGAACCGCGCTCCGAAGGCAGACCCGGAGCGCGACCCAATCCAGAGACAAGGCCCGCGCCGGATGCGAGGCCTGTCCCGCAGCGCGTGGAGCCGGACGTCGTTCGCCCGCCCACGATGGACGAGCGGGAGCGGCGCGCTCATGCACAGCGGCTTGCCGAGATTCGGCGCAGCGGACCGCGGATCGCGGACGTCGAGGCGAAGGTCTGGAACCTGCTGACGGAGGAGCAGCAGGTGCACGTCGGGGCGCGTCTGG
Organism: Synechococcales cyanobacterium CNB; assembly: GCA_030263455.1. Taxonomy (NCBI): domain Bacteria; kingdom Bacillati; phylum Cyanobacteriota; class Cyanophyceae; order Synechococcales; species Synechococcales cyanobacterium CNB. Next base: position 581,583 of record SZOZ01000002.1, on the reverse strand, counting down.
AGGCGGCGAGGCGGGAGATCGACGCGCGCCGCGACGAGGCCTACCGCGAGATGATGACGGATCGACTGCGCGCCGAGCGTGAGGCGCGTGGCCTCGACGCCGGCCCGTCCGGCGGGGACGATCCGGCGCGCCGCAGGGCGATCCGCCAGGCCCTCGAACGCGGGGACATCCCGGCCGAGTTGCTCGAACGCCTGCCGGAACGGGCGCGCGAGCGACTCCGGGCGATGTCCCCGGAGGACCGTCGGCGGGCGATCGAGCGACTCATGGAACGCCGGTTCGGGGAGGGACGGCCCGAACAGCCCGCGCCGGGGCAACGGCGACCGCCGCCCCCGATGGACAGCGTGGACATTCCCGAGCCGCGCTAGGCCTTCCGCGACACCGCAGCGTGGTCTGAAGATGCCCTAGAGCCTGCCATCGGCGGGCTTTATGGCAGTGCGGGGGTCCGAAAATCGCGCAAACCCTGCCGCCACCCGGTGCGTATGACATCTGTGGACAACCTGTCGGCAACGGGCCGCGGGGCCGGAATGCCGGTACCCCTAGAGGTTGGGTTTGTCAAGCTCGGGACGTGAAAACTGGTGCGAAGTTTGATGGGATTTGGAACAGTTCACCCGATATCGCACTAGACTCCATTGATCTCTCTCTCCTCCAGCGGGGCGCTGTCTTACGATGGCGCCCTGCTTTCTGCGCCGACTCCGGCGGTCGCGGCTGAATGCGGCAGGCCCCCCCCGACGCCCCCCCATGACCACCTCGCCCACCACGTCCACCACCATCGCCGTGACTGGCGCCGCGGGTTTTATCGGCTCGCACCTCGCGGGTGCGCTCGTCTCGCGCGGGCGCCGCGTCGTCGGCATCGACAACTTCGACCCGTTCTACGATCGCTCGCTCAAGGAGGAGAACGTGCGCGGGCTGGCGGCAGGGGGGGGCTTCACGCTCGCGGAAGGCGACATCTGCGATTTCGACTGGCTCTCGCGCCTGTTCGAGCGCGAGCGGCCCGAGGGCGTCGTCCACCTCGCCGCGAAGGCCGGCGTGAGGCCGAGCGTCGAAGACCCCGTCGGCTACGCCCGCGCGAACGTGCTCGGCACCGCGAGCGTTCTCGAAGCGGCGCGCGAGGCGGGCGTGTCGCGGATGGTCGTCGCATCGTCGTCGTCGGTCTACGGGAACAACCCGAAGACACCGTTTGCGGAAGAGGATTCCGTCGATGGGCCGATCAGCCCTTACGCCGCGACCAAGCGGGCCTGCGAGCTCCAGTCTTTCACGCACCATCACCTCACGGGCATGCCCACGTGCTGCCTGCGGTTCTTCACGGTGTACGGACCGCGCCAGCGGCCTGACCTCGCCATCGGCTCCTTCATGCGCCGGCTCGCGGCGGGCGAGACGCTCTCCGTCTACGGCGACGGCTCCACCAGCCGCGACTACACCTACATCGACGACGTCGTCGCCGGCATCATCAGCGCGTACGAGCGTGTGCCTCGCTTCGGCTTCCGCGTCTGGAATCTCGGCAGCGATCGTCCGGTGCGCCTCGACGAACTCATCGCGGCGATCGGGCGCGTCGTCGGCGTCGAGCCGAGGGTCACGCACACTCCCCCCCTTGCCGGCGACGTGGAGCGTACCTGGGCCGACCTTTCCCGCGCCAGGGCCGAGCTGGGCTACGCCCCGAGGACGCCGCTCGAAGAGGGCCTGCGCCGGCAGTGGGCGTGGATCGCCGGCGAGGGCTGACCGGCGCCGCGCGAAATCGCGGGCCGACTCTTTGCCAACAACCCCCCGGTCGGTACGCTGACGGGGAAGGAGGCCGGCGATGCGGCTGGTGAGACTGACGGTGATGGTGATCGCGGCGGTGGGGGGGGCGTCGGTCGCGGCGGAACGCGCCTCGGCTCAGGATGCACCGCTCGCCGGGCCTGCGCTCGCCGGCGTGGAACGCGAGACTTCGCTCGTGCGTGTGGACTACGAGGGCCGCGTGCGCCGGTTGGAGGTGCCCCCCGAAGAAGCCGCGCTCGAGTTGCTCGGTCTGGACGCGGGCACGCTCGCCGCGGCGCGCCGTGTGATCTCGGAGCGGGCCGCGGTCATGGACCGCATCGTCCTCGACAATCTCGACCTCTTCCCTCAGTTCGCCGCGGCCGAGCAGGCGGGCGACAAACTCGGGCAACTGCGGCTCTTCCTCGAGTTCGTGCGCATCACCGAGCCGCTGCGCCAGCGCGGCACGCTGGGCGAGGAACTTCGCGCCGTGCTGCCCGAGGGCGTGCGCGCCCGCCTGGACCGGCTCGTCAGCGACTACTGGCGCGCCGTCGCCGCCGAGCGGGTCCAACGGGCGAAGGCCGAGGGCGCGACCGTCCGCGCCGGCGAGGCCATGCGTCAGGAGCGCTTCGAGGCCCTCGGACGCGAACTCGAGCGCTCCTACGCGCGCCTCTCGGCCAGCGAGTCGTTCTTCGTCGAGTACCTGCTCCGCGGCCTGGGCCTGAGCGAGCATCAGGAGAAGCGCATCCGCGCCATCATCGGCGAATACGATGCCCGCGCCATGCGCGGCGCGACCGAGGCGGAGCAGGCCGAAGCGTTCCTCGGCGTCATCGCCCTGCTCAACGAGAAGCAGCGCGAGGCGTTCCTGGAGCGGCTCAAGGGGTTCTGACGCCCTGCCACAGCCAGTAGCCCAAGAGCCAGATCGCCCACCGTCGTCGTTGTCCGCGTGCTGCCCAAGCACGATCGCGGCGATCGCGACGCCGCACTCGGGGCAGGTGCGTCCGTCCGTACCGCTCAGGTTGTAGCCGGACGCAGGGCACGGCTCGTCGCGCAGGTCGAGCCACCCGCACAGCACGGCGTCGGGATCGAAGCGAGACGCGGGGCGGAAGACAGCGAGGGAGCGGACCCCGAAATCGCGGCGGAATCCGAGCATGGCGGCGCGGAGCCGGGCGAGGATGTCTTCGATCGCCGCCATTCGGCTGGATTCAAACCGGCGGTGAAAGTGGGGGTGAGTCGTGGACGCGACTCCCTTCACGCTCGGTTCCGTGCCGTGCGTCGTCGGTACGCCGATTTGCCCGGCGACCTGCAACCCGCACCCCAACATCCCCAATAAGTTAGTGATCGCTAAACAAGCCTGCCCGCCCACTGAAAGGATGCCCGTCATGCACCGTCTCTTTCGAATCGTTCCGGTTGTTCTTGCCTGCTCTGTTCTCGCCCTTGCCGGGTCGGGGTGCCACAACGGGAGCGAGCCGGTCAACCGCCACGCCGGGGCGACCCTGATGCTTCGTCCGGAGAACGCCACAGGCGGCGTCGGGGTCGTGCGTCGGACGGACCTGCTGGTCGCCTTCCACAGGACGTCGGAGAAGGAAGCCGAACTGCGGGTGCTGATCAGGGCACGGGATGACGCCCGTGCCGCAGGGGACGAGCAGGCGGTTGCGGCCTACGAGGCCTACGGCGAGATGATGCAGGACATCGCTCACCGCCAACTGGCCGGGACCGAGCCGCTCTACACACTCATCCCCGGCATCGAGGACGAGCTGCGGCTGGTGATGGACCGCCACGCCTTGGCCCGCGTGGTCGAGGCCGGGCCGGGGATCGCGGGGCTGGATGTCACGGACGAACTGACCGCGCTGCTGCTGGAGCGGGAATGAGCGAGAAGTCGTTCGAGCGATCGATGCAGAGCGGGTTCAGCTGACGGTCGCACCGCTGCCGATCTTCTCGAACACCAGGCTCTTGCCGCGTGCGTCGGCGAGGATGCGGTCGCCCGCGGCGAACTCGCCGGCGAGGATTCGGCTGGCCAGGGCGTTCTCGATGCGCTGCTGGATGGTGCGCTTGAGCGGCCGCGCGCCGTAGGCCGGATCCCAGCCCTCGGCGGCCAGCAGGGTCTTGGCCTCGGCCGTCAGTTCGAGGTCCATCTCGCGTTCGCGCAGGCGTGCCCGCAGGCGTTCGAGTTGGATGTCCACGATGGCGGCGATCTGCTCGCGCTTGAGCTGGTGGAAGACGACGATCTCGTCGATGCGGTTGAGGAGTTCGGGGCGGAAGAACTGCTCGCGCATGCCGACGTCGAGGCGGGCGTCCATGCGCCCGCGCCGGGCGATCTCGTCGGGGCTGAGGCCTTCGGCGGAGAAGTCCGCGCCCGGGCCGCGCCGGATGAGGTCTCGCACGGCGGCCTCGACCTCCCAGTCCTCCGCGCCGCGCTCGGTCATCTCCTGGATTTTCTGGCTGCCGAGGTTGCTGGTCATCACGACGATGGTGTTTCGGAAGTCGACGGTGCGTCCTTGACCGTCGGTGAGCCGCCCGTCGTCGAGCATCTGGAGCAGCACGTTGAAGACGTCCGGGTGAGCCTTTTCGATCTCGTCCATCAGCACGACGCAGTAGGGTCGGCGCCGGACGGCCTCGGTGAGCGCGCCGCCCTCCTCGTAGCCGACGTAGCCGGGCGGCGCGCCGATCATGCGCGCGACCGCGTGCTTCTCCATGTACTCGCTCATGTCGATGCGGACGAGGGCCTCCTCGGTGTCGAAGAGGAACTCGGCGAGCGCCTTGCAGGTCTCGGTCTTGCCCACGCCGGTCGGGCCGAGGAAGAGGAAGCTGCCGATCGGGCGGGCCGGGTCGCCCAGGCCGGCACGCGAGCGGCGCACGGCGTCCGAGACCGCCCGCAGCGCGTCGTCCTGCCCGACGACGCGCCGGCGCAGGTGCTCTTCCATCCGCGCCAGTTTGTCGCGTTCGGACTCGACCAGGCGCGAGACCGGGATGCCCGTCCACCGAGCGACGACCTCCGCGACCTGCTCGGCGTCCACTTCCTCCTTCATCAGTGCGTCGCCGCGTGCCTGTCGCTCGTCGATCGCACGCTCGGCGGCCTCGAGGCGCGACGCCAGTTCGCGCAGTTCGCCGTACTGGATGCGGGCGGCGGTCTCGAGGTCGCCGCGGCGCTGGGCCTGTTCGAGTTCCGTGCGCTTGTGATCGATGCGCGACTTGAGCCTCTTGACCTCGTCGTACTGCTTCTTCTCGTCCTCCCACTGGGCGGTGAGGGCGTTGTTGCGTTCGCGAAGTTCGGCCAGTTCGCGCTCGACGCGCTCCAGCTCCTTCGTTCCGCCGGTGGGGCGGGCGTCCCGCCCGCCTTCCCCCTCCAGCCGCAGCGCCTCTCGCTCGATCTCGAGCTGCATGATGCGACGGCGCAGCTCGTCGAGTTCGGTCGGCACGCTGTCGATCTCGATGCGCAGCCGGCTGGCGGCCTCGTCGATCAGGTCGATCGCCTTGTCCGGCAGGAAGCGGTCGGCGATGTACCGATGGCTGAGCTGGGCCGCGGCCAGGATGGCCCCGTCCTGGATGCGCACGCCGTGGTGGGCCTCGTAGCGCTCTTTCAGCCCGCGCAGGATGGCGACGGTTTCCTCGACGCTGGGCTGGTCGACGTAGATCGGCTGGAAGCGTCGCTCGAAGGCCGGGTCTTTCTCGACGTGCTTGCGGTATTCGTCGAGCGTGGTGGCGCCGATGCAGCGCAGCTCGCCGCGCGCCAGCGCGGGCTTGAGCATGTTGCCCGCGCTGACCGCCCCCTCGGCCGCGCCCGCGCCGATGATCGTGTGCAGTTCGTCGATGAAGAGGATGACCTGCCCGTCGCTGGACGTGACCTCGCGCAGCACCGCCTTGAGTCGCTCCTCGAACTCGCCGCGGAACTTGGTGCCCGCCAGCAGCGCGCCCACGTCCAGGGCGATGATCCGCTTGTCGTGCATGCTCTCGGGGCAGTCGCCGTTGACGATGCGCAGGGCGAGGCCCTCGGCGATGGCGGTCTTGCCCACGCCCGGCTCGCCGATGAGCACCGGGTTGTTCTTGGTGCGGCGGCTCAGCACCTGCACGCAGCGGCGGATTTCCTCGTCGCGCCCGATGACGGGGTCGAGTTTACCCTGCTGAGCCTTCTCGGTCAGATCGATGCCGTACTTCTTGAGCGCTTCGAATCCGCTCTCCGCGTCCTGGTCGGTGATGGTCTCGACGCCGCTCGCCTTGCGGATCGCCTTGACCGCGTCGAGGAGACGCCGGCGGTCCAGCGCGAGCGCGCCCAGCGCGTCCTTCGCCTTCGTGTTCAGGTCGGCGATGGCGAGCAGCAGGTGCTCGCTCGACACGTACTGGTCGCCCAGCGACGTGCGCTCCTTCTCCGCACGCGCGAGCAGCTCCATCAGTTCGCGCCCGGGCGTGCCCGCGCCGCTGCTCGTCGTCGGCAGACGCGAGAGTTCGGCTTTCGCCAGTTGCGACAGGCGCGCCGCGTCCGCTCCCGCCCGCTGGATGATCGACGCCGCCGGCCCGTTGCGGTCCTCCGCCAGGGCCTGCAGCACGTGCAGGGCCGTGACCTCCGGGTGCGAGGCGGCGAGGGCGGCCGACTGGGCATCGGCCAGGGCCTGCTGGGCGGCATTCGTGAGTCTGTCCGGGCGCATCGAACCCTTCCTTCCTGACCAGTCTGTCCCTGAATCCATGCAACCCTCAGGCCCGGCAACCCGGCCCCGTCAGCCCGTCAAACCGGCCCAACACAGGCCGCCACGGCTTCCCAGGCCCGATACGCTGCCGTTCTGGCACTTTCCTGCCTCTGCTTCCGCTCGCTCATCGTCTGCTCCCTCGCCCGGGCCAAGCCCATCCTTCTTTCTGCATCCACCCTCGGCATCGGGCCGAATACGCCCTCGCGGCCGTGCCCGAATTTGACGCCCCGGGGCGGGGCCGGTAGAACACTGCCCGCCGGAAGGAGGCTCTCATGCGTCTGCGCCGTCTGTTCGCTGTTTCCGCCGCGGGCCTGTGCGCCGCGACCCTGATGGCCTGTTCTTCCGGGCCGTCCACGCCCTCGTCGCGGTATGCGGCCAAGATCAGGGCCAACCCCATGCCCGAGCTCGTCACTCTTTACCAGCGGCAGGTAGATGTGGACAACACGCTCGCGGTCATGGCCAACGAGAACGAACGGATGTTCATGCAGGACCTGGGGCGGGTCTTCTACACCGACCGTCCGAGCCGCCTGACCCGCGAGCCGATCCCGTGGTGATGCGGCGTCGCTTCGGGGCGCGGGCCTGACGGGGAGCGCCGAACCATACCGACGAACAGGCCCGGGGAACGATTCCCCGGGCCTTGTTGTTTTGCTGGTTGACTCGGGGTGCGCGGTCAGGCCGCGGTGTACTTGCCGCGTGCGAGCTTCTTGATCTTGTCGCTCCTGATGAGCGTCTGGTTGACGATGGTGCGGAAGTTGGGGGAAGTGGTCTTGTAGCCGGCGCGCTTGACGGCGTTGGCGACTTCGGTGACGCCCATGGTCTTGCCCTTGAGCACGCGGGCGAGGTAGGTTTCGAGGTTCGCGTCGTTGCGGGGGCGCTTTCGGCCCGTGCTGCCGCCCGCGGGCCAGCCCGGCCCGCGTCCGCCGCCGCGCCGGCGTCCCCGGGCCGGAGCCACGTCCAGCCCCGCGAGTTGGGAGCGGACGTCGTCGAGTTCCGCCATCAGTTCGGCCTCTCGGTCGCGCAGGGCCGGCGCCGCGTTCTGCCGGCGTGCGAGCTCGGCCGCGATGGCCTCCGTGCTCATCGACGCGAGCGCGCCCGTTCCGCGGGCAGCGGACCTGCGCGCACGCCGAACGGCCTTGCGCATCACTCTCCTGCGGCGGACCTTCCTCTTCTTCGCCATGTGCGTTCAACCTCTCTTGCCGGACGGCGCGCCCGTTGTCTGGCCCACGTGGCACAGAATGGAAGTCATGTGAGATGCCGGACGCGCTGCGCGGCGAGTTGCGTTCTTCAAACCATGCTAGCGAGCCGAACCGCGTTGATACAACCGATTGTGAACAAAGAAAGACCGGGGCGAACCAAACACGAACAGGCGAAAGAAGTTCGCGGATGCAACGCCATGCTCATCACACACGCAACGCGCTTCATGGCCTCGGTTCCGCCGCCATCGCGGCGCGCAATCGCGCGGTCAGCGGGCCGGGTTTCCCATCGGCGATGGTTTCCCGCTCTACCGCCACGATGGGCAGCACGTCCCAGCTCGAGTTCGTCAGGAAGATTTCGTCCGCCCCGAGCACGTCGTCGATCGTGATCATGCGCCGCTGTGCGTCGATGCCAAGCTCTGTCGCCAGGTCGAGCAAGGCGGCCCGCGTGACGCCGGGCAGGACCGGGCTGGGGAGGGTCGCGCCCTCGTCGCCTCGGGCGAACGGCGTGAGGAGCGTGCCGTCCTTCACGACGAAGGCGTTGGAGACGCACCCGCCCGCGAGGTGGTTGGTGATCTGGAAGACGAGGGCCTCGGCCGCGCCCTTCGCCGAGGCCCGGTGCAACTCACGCAGCCTCCACCAGTAGTTCAGCGTCTTGTGCCCCTCGGTGGGGTTGAACGGGTTGGCGCGGGCGTCGGCGATGGCGACCCGAACCCCCCGCTCGAACATCGCCTCGGGGTAGTCCGTCGCGGGCTGGGCGAGGATCATCACGGTCGGCGAGTGGGGGGGGGGCGGCGTCGTGCCCGGCGCGGGCCGGGGGGCCGCGCTCATGTCCCCCGCCGTGATGGTGAGACGGACGCGGGCACGCGGCAGCCCGCTTCGCTTCACCGTCAGCAGCACGGCGTCGATGAGCGCATCGCGCCGCAGGTCGTTGCTCAGGGCCAGTTCCTGCGCCGACGCGCAGAGCCGGTCCACGTGCTCGGGCAACCGGCGCCCCCACGCCTCGCCGGCGGCGTTGCCCGCGGCAAGCGTCTCGAACAGCCCGACGGCATGCTGCAGGCCCGCGTCGAACGCCGAGACCCGGGCCTCGCCCGGCTCGACGAACGCGCCGTTCAGGAAGACGGTGGTCGGCATGGGAGGAGGGTAGCAAATGGCCAGATCATCAAACGGACACAGCGAAACGCGGGTCCGCCGGATGGCGGCGAGCGTGCGGCGGCGTGCGGAAGACCCTTGATGGTGAGGGGGCAATCAGTAGACTGGAAGGTGCGCCGATCTGGCGCGGGGACGTCCCGAGGAGAGCGGCGTTCGCCGGTCTCGTGGGCTTTCAGGGCGGCGCCGAGTGGTCGAGTCTGAAGGAGCCCAGCTGTGCAACCGAAGTTCCAGTTCCGTACGGTGATCTGCGCAGCGGCAGCGGCCGGTGTGTCCGCATCAGCCACCGCCCAGGATGGTCGAACGCTGCACGTCTCTCCCGTGCCCGAGATGGTCGTCCCGGCACGCTACGCGCCCGTCGTTCTCTTGGACGGCCAGGCCCGCCTCGCAGGCGAGTGGCGCGACTACGACGCGCCCGACGCCGCCACCCGCGAAGGCACGCGCGGCTGCGAACGCCTGTGGGATGCGCTGCAGGTCCATCCATGCTCGGGCGAGCCGATCGGCGGCGGGGAGTGCGGAGTGCCGGACCGCAGCCGCTGGTACTTCGGAGCGCAGTACCTCAACCCTCTCGCCGCAAGTGAGATGAGCATGGACCCCGGCTATGAGGGTTCCTTCGCAACACGGGCGGGCTGGATGTGGTGGTGGGGCGCGACCGCCGTGTGCTATGTCGGCATCCTCACCGCCGAGGACTCGTTCCGACCGGCGTGCGATGAGCCGCCCGGCGCGGCGGGGTGGGTCTTCGAGTTCCCCGCACTCAAGTCGGGCATGTGGTTCACCAGCGTTGACCTCGGGACTGGCGGCACCGACGGCTGGACCATGCCGCAGGATGGCGCGGGCGCGAATCTCCACTTCCTCGCCGATCGAATCGAGAACGGCGACTTCTGCGTGGTGGACTCCTTCGGCGCGCACCTCGCCCTCTGGGGCACGGCCGACGCCGGCGGGATTCCCGGTCGCCCCGGCTCATCCACCGGATGGAGCCAGGACGTAGACGCCTTCATCTGCGGTGCGCCGGGCGACGCCTGGTGCTACTTCTTCACCGACCTCGGCGTCTGCCCGATCTGATTGACGCACGCCATCACCTTCTGGGGCGTCCCCGGCGATCCCCTCCCCTGCTTCGTCGATTGCAACAACGACCGCGTCCTCGACACACGCGACCTCTTCTGCTTCCTCAACCTCTACGCCGCCGGAGACGCCGCCGCCGACTGCAACGGCGATACCGCCATCAACTCCCTCGACGTCATGTGCTTCCTCGACCTCTTCAGGTACCCGCCGTGCCCGTGATGCGGCCTCGCGCCGTCAGTGCCCCGCCGGTCGCCCGCCGTGTCGCGGGTCGCACGCCGCGTGCCAGCCCTCGCTCGTGCGAACGATGAGTTGCGCCACGCCGATGCCCCCCGTCCGCTCGACATCGTGCCCGCGCGCCGCCAGCGCGCCGATCAGCGCGTTGTGCTCGCTGTCCGCCGCTCCGCTCGTCTCGTAGAGCAAACGGTCCGGCAGCCACTGGTGGTGCAGCCGGGGCGCGGCGACGGCGTGGCCCGCGTCCAGCCCGCGCACCAGCGCGTTCAGCAGGCACTGCGCCGTGGCCGTGATGATCCGCGGCCCGCCGGCCGCGCCCGCCACAGCCTCCACCCGCCCTTCCGCGTCGAGCACGATCGTCGGGCTCATGCTGCTCAGCGGTCGCTTGCCCGGCGCGGGCGCGTTGCGCGCCGACTGGCGCAGTCCGAAGGCGTTCGGCTCGCCCGGACGGGCCGTGAAGTCGTCCATCTCGTTGTTCAGGCAGATGCCCCACGCCTCGACCGTGATCCGCGAGCCGAACGACAGGTTGATCGTCTCCGTGCACGCCACCGCCCCGCCCCACTGGTCCACGGCGCACAGGTGACTCGTGCCCGCGTCGTCCGGCGGCGGCGCGGCCGGGGCGTCGTCTTTCGCCTCCCGCGTGCCGTAGGCGTGCGACGGGCGGGTGCGCTCGCGGTCGATCGTCGCGGCCCTGGCGTCGAGGTACTCGGGCGAGAGCAGACGCTGCACCGGCACGTCGACGAATGCCGGATCGCCCAGCCACTCGGCCCGGTCCGCGAAGGCGTGCTTCAACGACTCGACCAGCAGGTGTGCGAAGTCAGTGTCCGGAGGGCGCGGCCCGGTCATCGGCCCAGCGACTCGCTCCAGCATCAGCAGCGACTGGGCCATTGCCAGTCCGCCCGACGAGGGCGGCGGCATCGCCAGGAACGTGCGCCCCGCGAACTCGAACACCAGCGGAGACACCTCGACCGGCGCATAGCCGAGCATGTCATCGCGCGTGATGACGCCCCCTGCCGCCGCCGCGGCATCGGGGAGTTCCGGCGCGTCGTAGAACGCGGCCGCGCCGCGCTCCGCGATCGCCTCCAGCAGCCGCGCCTGCGGCTCGTTCACGATGCGGTCGCCAGGGCGGATCGCGCCCTCGCGCAGCAGCGTGCGCCAGAGGAGGGGACTGCGCCGTTTCTCCTCGTCGCTCATGTTCGGGGCGACCTCACGCGCCGCGGCGGCGTGCGCCCCGTCGGTGATGAACCCGTCCCGCGCCGCCGCGATCGCCGGCGCGAGCACAGCCGCACGCTCCATCGTTCCGTACCGCTCCAGCGCGTGCAGCAGCCCCGCCACCGTCCCCGGCACGGCGATCGCAAGCCCCGTGCGCGTGCTGGCGTGCTCGTGGCTCGCGCGCTGGAACATGTCCGGCGTCGCCGCGGCGGGCGCGGTCTCGCGGTAGTTGATCGCCGTCACGATGCGCCCGCGCAGGGGGTCGTTGGGGAGGTAAATGACCATGAACCCGCCGCCGCCCACGCCGCACGACTGCGGGCGCACAACCGAGAGCGCGAACGAGGCCGCCACCGCCGCGTCCACGGCGTTCCCGCCCGCGCGCAGCATGGCAGCGCCGGCCTCCGACGCGACCGGGTGCGCTGCCGCGACCGCTCCGTGCGTGTAGTGCGCGGCGTGCTGCTGAGCGCGGCAGTGGGAGGGAGCGAGAACCAGAACAACCGCGAGGAAGAAGCGGACAACTCGCATGAGTGGATGATACAGAGGCTCGCCCGGAGGCGCAGAGACGCGGGGTGTGAGAACCGATGCGAGCCGCGGCTAGGGAAGCCGGATTCGGGCGGACACCGGGAAGTGGTCCGAGGGCACGCGCCCGTCGCGCCGGGTGCGGATGATCGCCGCCTCGATCACTTCGGCTTCGGCGGGCACGAGAACGTAGTCGATCTTCGGACCGCGCGTAGCGTCGGAGCGGAAGGCGTTGAACGTACCAACCTCCACGGTGTCGGGATGGAGGAGGCGGAAGGAGTCCCGGAAGACGACGGCCGACCGATCGTCCGTGCCGCCGGTGAGAAAGAGCACGGCCGGGTTGTCCTCGCCCGCGTTCAGGTCGCCCATCAGCACGACCGGGTCCGCGTGCGTGTGCGCGGCGATGCGCTCCGCGATGAGCCGCACGCTCCTCTCGCGCGAGGGCTGTGATTCGTGGTCCAGGTGCGTGTTGTAGACGTACACGGCCCGGCCAGTCGCCTTTTCCACCAGACGCGCCCATGTGCAGACCCGCGTGATGCGGTTGCCCCAGTGCATCGAGCCGGGCATCTCCGGCGTGTCGGACAGCCAGAACGTGCCCGACTCCGCGACGGCGAAGCGGGCCGAGTCGTACAGGATGGTCGAGTGCTCGCCGCGCGTGCGACCGTCGTCTCGCCCCACGCCGATCTCGGCATATCGCGGCAGCGCGGCCGCAAGGTGGTCGAGTTGCCCGCGGAGCGCCTCCTGCAACCCGACCACGTCCGCGTCCGCTTCGCGGATCACCTCGGCCACGAAGTCCGCCCGGCGCTCCCAAGCGTTCGGCCCGTCCGCGGCCGTCGCGTAGCGGATGTTGAACGTCAGCAGCGAGAGTTCCAGCACGGGCTGGGCGCGGAGCGTCGAATGGACGAAGAACAAGGCAGCCAGCAGCAGCAGGGGGCGCAGCACGAACAAGCGTAGATCGAGCGAAGTAGTGGAGGGGGCGTGCGAGGTCCCCCCCCGAAGTTTCGGTAGGATGCGGCCTCGTGGGACGTGTGGAGGGTGTACGGGATGGGGTGGGAAGCCTGGCTGACCGGGGCGTTGCTGGTGGGGATGCTCGCCGCGCTCGTCGCCGGGCGCTGGGGGCCGGACATCATCCTCATGGGCGTGCTCGTCACGCTCCTGCTCGCGGGCGTCATTGACGCGGGCGAGGCCGTCCGGGGGTTCAGCAACGGCGGGGTCATCACCGTGGCGATGCTCTACGTCGTCGCAGCGGGCATGCGCGAAACCGGCGCGATCAACCTCATCGCGGGCCCGATGCTCAAGAAGGCCAAGTCTGTCGTTTCCGCCCAGGCGCGCATGGTGATCCCCGTCGTCGGCCTCTCCGCGTTCATCAACAACACCCCCATCGTCGCCATGCTCATGCCCGCCATCGACGGGTTTTCCAAGCGTTCCCGCATCCCCGCCAGCAAACTGATGCTGCCCCTCTCCGCCGCCTCCATCCTCGGCGGCGTTTGCACGCTCATCGGCACAAGCACGAACGTCGTCGTCGCGGGCATGATGAGCCATGCCGACGTGCGCAACTCGCTCGGCGATCCCGTGCGCTTCGGCATGTTCACCATCACCTGGGTCGGCGTGCCGGTCGCGATCGTCGGCGTCGCGTACATACTCCTCTTCGGCAAGTGGCTGCTGCCCGACCGCTCCAGCCCGGAGCAGGCGGGGAAGGAACAGAGCCGCAAGTACGTCGCGGCGATGCGCCTCACCGAAGGCTCGCCGCTCGCGGGCAGGACGGTGGAGGGCGCGGGCTTGCGTTCGCTGCCCGGGCTCTTCCTCAGCCGCATCGACCGCGCGGATTCGACCGTGATCGCCGTCGGACCGGAGGAGACGCTGCGCGCCGGAGACGTTCTCGTGTTCGTGGGGCGGCTGGACTCGCTGGTGGACTTGCAGCAGTTCAAGGGCCTCGAACCGATCGCGGACGAGGAAGGCGGCGGGGGCTACAGGCCGAACCTGCGCCTGGTCGAGGCCGTGGTCTCGCCGGCATCGCCGCTCGTGGGCAGCACGGTGCGCGGCGCAGGCATCCGTACGCGCTACGGCGCGGTTGTCGTCGCCGTGCATCGCCAGGGATACCGCTTGCGCGGCAAGATCGGCGACATCCGACTCCGCCCCGGCGATACGCTCCTCCTCGAGGCGCCGCAGGGCTTCGCCAAGCAGTACCGCGACTCGACCGACTTCATGCTCGTGAGCGAGGCCGCCCAGACCGCCGCCCTTCGCCACGAGCGTGCCTGGATCGCGATGGGCATCGTGCTCGCCGTCGTCGTCGCGATCTCGACCGGTTGGCTCGACCCGATGGTCGCGTCGATGGCGGGCGCCGGGCTGATGATCCTCACCCGATGCTGCACCGGCCCCCAGGCCAGACGCTCAGTGGACTTTCAGGTTCTCATCGTCATCGCCGCCGCCTTCGGCATCGAGCGGGCCATGAGCAAGACCGGCCTCGCCTCCTGGATCGCGCACGGCGTGGTGGACGCGACGGCCGACCTCGGCCCGTGGGCGCTTCTCGCCGTCACCTTCGCCGTGACGACCTTCTTCACCTGCGTCATCACCAACAACGCTGCCGCCGTCCTCATGTTCCCCATCGCCCTCGGCATCACGCAGGAGGCGGGCCTGAACTTCCTGCCGTTCGCGGTTGTGATCGCCGTCGCCGCCAGTTGCGAGTTCTCCACGCCCATCGGCTACCAGACCAACCTCATGGTGATGGGACCGGGCGGATACAAGTGGATCGACTACACGCGCTTCGGCGGGCCGCTCACCATTCTCTGCGGCATCGTCTGCGTCGCGCTCGCGCCGCTGGTCTACGGACCGCTCGTCGCTCCGTGAGCGACGGAGGGCAGCGAACAGCGGACATGAAGCAGGCCGAAAGGCAGAGGCCGCGGCCTCGACCTCAACGCCATATGCCTCAACCCCGCAGCCCCTCCGGCACTCCCTTCCTTCGCCTCGCTCAATCACGCCCCCGAGGCGGATGTCCACTGTCCATCGTCCGGTGTCGCACTCAATCCTGCTCCCCAGGGGGCCGATACTCCCCCGATGAACCGAGCCGCCGTAGAGTGCGTAGTGCGGTGGCCGGGACTTCACGGGGCTTTGTACGGGGCCTGACAGGCCCCGCCCCGCGAGCGCCCCCGAGGCGTCTTCAACAAGGTTCATCGAACGCGAGAGGAGCGAGCCGTGGCTGGGAAGAACGGGCTGATCGTGGTGACGGGCGGCGGCGGGTTCATCGGCGGCTGGCTCGTCCGGCACTTCCTCGAACAGGGCCACACCAACATCCGCTCCGTGGACATCAAGCCCCTCGACGAGTGGTACCAGGTCCATGACGGCGTGGACAACGTCGTCGCCGATCTCAAGGACCTCGGCAACTGCCGCCGTGCCTGTGCCGGCGCGGCCGACGTCTACCAGCTCGCCGCCGACATGGGCGGCATGGGCTTCATCGAGAACAACAAGGCCCTGTGCATGCTCAGCGTGCTCATCAACACCCATATGCTCCTCGCCGCCAAGGACGCGGGCGTGAAGCGGTTCTTCTACTCCTCCTCCGCCTGTGTCTACAACGCCGACAAGCAGAAGTCCGAGGACGTCGTCCCCCTCAAGGAAGAGGACGCCTACCCGGCGATGCCCGAGGACGGCTACGGCTGGGAGAAGCTCTTCAGCGAGCGCATGTGCCGACACTTCCGCGAGGACTTCGGCGTCTACACCCGCGTCGCCCGCTTCCACAATGTCTACGGCCCCTACGGCACCTGGGACGGCGGCCGGGAGAAGGCCCCCGCCGCCATCTGCCGCAAGGTCATCCACGCCAAGGCAACAGGCAAGCACGAGATCGAGATCTGGGGCGACGGCCACCAGACCCGCTCGTTCATGTACATCGACGACTGCATCAAGGGCATTCGCATGTTCATGGACGGCGACTGCGTCGAGCCGCTCAACCTCGGCTCGAACGAACTCGTCACCATCAACGGCCTCGTGGACATCGTCGAGAACATCGCGGGCGTCAAGCTCAAGCGCAAGTACAACCTGAACGCCCCAAAGGGCGTCAACGGACGCAACTCGGACAACACCCTCATCAAGAAGCACTTCGGCTGGGAGCCGGGCATCCGCCTCCGCGAGGGCATGCGCAAGACCTACGACTGGATCGTCGGCGAGTACAACCGACAGCACGGCACCAGCGTCCCCACCAGCGACGCCGCCCACGCCCGCGCCTGAACGCGCTCATATCCTCCACACGTCCAGGTTCACGCCCAGCAGCGCTTCGACGCGCTCCGTCTCGCCCTCGAAGAGCGTGCGTGCGTACGCACGGTCCTCGGGCGTGAGCCTCGGCTTCGGCCTGCCGCCGCGGCCGAGCAGACGCTTCACGCCCAGCCGGTTCACCGCGAACTCGTTGATCCAGTAGAGGTCGTGCCTGCGCATGAACGCGCCCACGCGCGAGGCGAGCTTGTAGGCCGCGCCCGAGCGGGGCGAGGTCGCCGTGTTCACCTTTGTCTCCCCCGTGCCCGCCGGGAATCGGCCCGCGTCCACTCCCAGGTGGTCCGCGATGCGCCGGAGCGCGGTCGGCACGTCCGCGAAGGCGTGCTCGCACACCAGCACCAGGACGGTTTCCCGCCGGAACAGGCCGAAACACCGGTCAAGGTGCTCGGAGTACCGGCCCCACTCCACAGCCTCGGGATAATCCGTCAGAAACGATCGGAAGCCCTTGCGGTAGTTGTCGTGCTGAATGCGCCACGTGAAGTGCGAGAACGCCCGCTCCACCGGGTCGCGAAGCGTGGTGATCAGCCGTGTGATCGACGGCGTCTCACGGATGCGCCGCATCGCCTCCTCGGAGAAGATGTAGTGCGGCGTGACCTCGCCCACGGCCTTGTACCGCCCCGCCTCGGCGTCCTGCGGGAAGAACGACTCGTACCACGACCATCCCCTGTCAAACGAGCGATCGAAGAAGTGGACCTCCTTGCGCTGCTGGGAGACGTACACGTCCGGGTGCGCGTCGAGAACTTCGTAGAGCCACGTCGAGCCGCCGCGGGGGACGCCGATGCCGAGGAAGGTCGGTCGCATGGTCGGTTGGCTCGGGCGGAGTTCGGTCGGTGCGGGGTCGGGTCCGGTATCGCGTGGGGAATCGGGGTCGCAACTTCCGGCGAACAGGCCCGGGCGTGCCGTGCATAGTACACTCACGCCTGCGGCGTTCCGGGCCGATGGAAGGCTCGGGCGGGGCCGGGGGTGGTGGTGGGGGCGGTCGTTGGCGTCAGCGGCGCGTGGCGCGGGAGCGGTGGCGTGAAGGTGCTCGTCACGGGGGGTTCCGGATTCATCGGGTCGTTCTTCATCGACCACTTCCGCCGAACCGGTACGCCCTATGTCATCATGGACCTCGTCGATCCGCCCTTCGACACCTCGGGCGGCTCGTTCATCAAGGGAGACATCCGCGACCCCGCTGCCGTCCGCCGCGCCATGGTCGGCTGCGACCGCGTCCTCCACCTCGCGGCCGCCCACCACGACTTCGGCATCGCCCGCGACACCTACTTCTCCGTCAACGAGATCGGCTCCAAGGTGATGTGCGAGGAACTCGACCGCGCCGGAGTCCGCGAGTGCTGCTTCTACTCCACCGTCGCGGTCTACGGCGACGCCCCGGAGCCGCACTTCGAGGACTCCGAGAAACGCCCCAACTCGCCTTACGGCGAGAGCAAACTCGCCGGCGAGCGGGTCTTCGAGGCCTGGACCGCGCGCGGCGAGGGCCGCCGATGCCTCGTCATCCGCCCGACAGTTACCTTCGGCCCGCGCAACTTCGCCAACATGTACTCGCTCATCCGCCAGGCCGCCTCGGGCCGCTATCTCGAGTTCGGCGCGGGCACGAACGTCAAGAGCCTCTCGTACATCGAGAACATCGTCGACGCCACGCTCTATCTGTGGGGGCGTGCCGCGGGCGCGCGTGCCCCCTTCGAGGTCTTCAACTACATCGACAAGCCGGACCTGACCAGCGCGGAGATCACGGCGGCCGTTTGCCACTCGCTCGGCCGCAAGCGACCCCCGCGCCTCCCGCTCTGGGTCGGCCTCGCCCTCGCCCTGCCCTTTGACGCGGTGATCGCCCTCACGGGCAGGAACCTGCCGATCTCGGGGGCGCGGGTGCGCAAACTTTTTTCCACGCAGACGAAGTTCGAGGCCGACAAGGTCATCGCCGCCGGCTTCAAGGCTCGCGTCCCTCTGCGAGAGGGCATCGACCGCATGGTCAAGTGGTACCTCGCCGAGGGCCGCGCCCAGCAGGCGGTCTGGCACGTCCCGCCCGCGGAGGTCGTCATCGGCACAGCCGAGGCGTGAGCGGCGCGCATACGCCGCGCCTCCATCCATCCGCCCATGCCCAACGAACCGCGAGCGTACGGCGCTCGCACTCGCGCGCCAACCCGACCGCTCGAACACGCTCGCGTCTCATCGTTCCGCTCACTCACGACCACCTCTGGCCGTGCTCGGGGCACGGAACCCCCGCTCCCCGCGCCCCGACTCCCGACCCATTCCCTGCACCCGCGCTCTCTCATCGGCCGATGAGGGTGGCAACCCGGAGGATGCCCATGAGATCGAGCGACGCTCGCCGCTTCCGCACGCTCCTCGCCCCGAGGGCCGATGCATGACGTGGGGCGCGCCGCTCCTCATCGCGCTCCCCGACGGCCTGAACGCCAGCGGCGTCACCACCTGGGCCGTGCGGCTCGCGTCCGCGCTCGCCGCCTCCGGGCGGGTGTGCGGCCTCGTCCTCCACCCCGAGCCGCCCGGTCAGCGACCCATCGACGTCGCCCTCCACCCCGGTGTGCGCATCTTCGACCTGCGCCGCCTGCCCCGCCTCGACGCCGAGGGAGGGGGCGCGTTCGCGCCGGCATACCTGGCCGCGGCGCGTTCGCTCGGGGCGCGCCCCGGCGGTCCGGTCGTGCTCAGCCCGAACCTGGTCGGCGAGTGCTACGCCGTCGCGGCCGAACTCACGCGCGCACACGCCGACGCCGTCCGCACGATCGCCGTCCACCACTCCGACCTTGCCTACAACGACGCCGTGTGCGCCCATTTCGAGCCGATCGTCCATGCCTTCGTCGGCGTGAGCGAGCGGATCACCGACCGATTGCGCCGCAACCTGCCCGCGCGGGCCGCCGACGTGCACCGCATTCCCTACGGTGTGGAGGCGTCGGGCGTCGCCGCGCCGCGCCCGCCGCTCGCCGGGCGTCCGGTTCGTCTGCTCTACGCGGGGCGCATCGAGCACGAGCAGAAGCGGGTGCGATCGCTCGTCGCCATGTCCGATGCGCTCGCCGCCCGCGGCGTCGCGCACGAACTCGCGTTGGTCGGCGACGGGCCTGCCTGCCCCGAGATCGACGCGGCCTGCGCGAGCCGCTCGTGGGTGCGCCGCCTCCCGCCGCGCTCGCCCGCGGGTATCGCCGCGTTGCTCGACGCCGCCGATCTCTTCGTTCTCGCATCGCGCTACGAGGGGCTGAGCGTCTCCGTGCTCGAAGCCATGGCGCGCGGTTGCACGCCGGTCATCACGCGCACCGCCTCCGGCGCGGGGGAGCAGATCACCGAGGGCGTGACCGGCTTCCTCGTCGACGCCGACGACGGGGACGACGCCGCGACGGGCGACGCGATGGCCGACGCTGTTCAGCGGGCGATCCGCGCCGGCCCGCACCGCGCCGGTGCGGCCGCGGCGAAGCGTGCTCGCGACTGCTTCAGCGTCGAGCGCATGGCCGGCGCGTACGCCGCGATCCTCGACGGCTGCGCCGCCGCGCCGGCGCGCCGCTGGGCGCAGGACCGTGCGGTCGCGTTTACGACCGTGCCCGCAGACGCGGCCGAACGGATGCGAGCGGTGCTGGACCGCCTCGCCGGTCGGCGCATCGTCGTCCACGGTGCGGGACGGCACACGACCGAACTCGCCGAAGTGCTCGCCGAGTCGCCCGCCTGCGTCGTCGCCTTCAGCGACGACGACCCCGCCCGCCAGGGAGGGGCGATCCGCGGCGTTCCCGTCGTCGCGCCCACCGATGCCGCGCTCACGGGCGCGACCGACGTGCTCATCAGCACGTTCCTGCACGAGAGTGCGGTCTGGGAACGCCGCGGGGTCTACGAGCGTCAGGGCTTGCGCGTTCACCGCGTCTACGGTCACTCCTCGGGCAGCGAAGCCAGCAGCGGCTTCGCGCGGTCGTTGACGTAGCGCAGCAGTTCCTCGGCTCGGCTCGGCTCGTTCGATGCCGCCGCGTGCACCGCTTCCTCCGCGTACCGGCAGACCGCCGCGAGCGCGCCGCGACGATCTGCGAGCCAGGAACCATCGCGCGGAGGTCCGATCGCGACCTCGTGGAACAGGTCGCGTCGAGCGCCGATCCCCCGTGCCGCCGCCAGCCGTTCGAGCCTGCCCGCCAGCAGGGCGGCCGGGGCTTCATCTCGCAGCGAGAGCGCGCGCGAGGGCGATTCCGCC
Source organism: Synechococcales cyanobacterium CNB (assembly GCA_030263455.1). NCBI lineage: Bacteria > Bacillati > Cyanobacteriota > Cyanophyceae > Synechococcales > Synechococcales cyanobacterium CNB. Next base: position 561,370 of record SZOZ01000002.1, on the reverse strand, counting down.
CGCACGCGCGGCCCGAGCGCAGCCAGCCCGCGCGCCGAGAGCTCCCACCCCGGCCACGACTGCGCCGCACCGGGCATGGGTGACGACGACGCGACCAGCCGCAGGTAGGACGCCGCATCGCGCTGCGCCGCCAGCGTCGCCGCGAGCGTCCGCAGACGTTCCGTGTCTGCGCTGCGCCGGTCCGCGAGGCGATCCGACGAGGCCGACTCGACCCACGCCGCCCGCGCCGCCGCCGCGGCACGCACGATCTCGTCTCCACGCCCGCCCGTCGCCTCGCGCCACCCGCGTTCGTTCGGGTCGGCCGTCAGTTCTGCGAGTCCGGGCATGTCGAAGAGCAGCGGGGCAGTCTCGGCCAGCGTCCGCAACTCCGCGAGCGCGGCGTCGCGAGACGCGGGCCGGCCGAGTTCGACCCCAAGCGCGCGCACGCGCTCCGCCAGCGGCAGCATGGCGCGCACCGGCGTCGGCTCTCGCGTGCGCGGCTCGCTCTCCGGCGTCGGCGCCTCGCCGGGCGCGCCGGAACCGACCCACTCGCACAGGAGCCGGTTCAGCGCGAGCAGCATTCGCGCATCGTCCACCGCACGTTGCTGGGCGTTCAGGGCGGCCATGATCGCCGGGTCGGTCGCTGGGTCGGGCTGCTCAAGCATGCTCGCCAGCACCGCCAGCACGCGCGGCTCGCCGTCGCGTGTCGCGTCGGCCAGCGAGCGCAGCGCGGGCCGGACCTGCCGCGCCACCGTCGATTCGTCCGGCAGCGCGGCCCGCGATTCCACCAGCGAGAGCGCCCGGTCCATTGCCGCACCGATCCGCGCTGGCGCCGCGCCGACACGCCTCGGGTCGTTCGGGTCGGCCGCGACGAGGCGCAGCCAGGCTTCGCGCGCCTGCCTCGAGCCGGGACGTGCCGCGTCGATGGCGTCCATTCTCGCCGCGATCGAGGCCAGCGTGCGGAGCTCGCGCAGTGAAGCCATCGCCGACGGCGCGAGCGAGGCGTTCGTCAGCGCGATGAGCGCTCGGTCGAGGTCGTCTCGCAGCCGCCCGCGCCCCTCCCGTGTCACCCATGCCGGCAGCGATTCGATGGCTGCGTGGGTGTCCAGTGCAGCGCGTGCCGCCGCCGCCGCCGACCGCGCGTACGCAGGCCACCCCGCCGCGAGTCGTGTTCGTTCGCTCAGCGCGCCAACGGCCCGCGCCGCATCGTCCGAGAGCGACCCACCGGCCGACAGCCCGTCGAGCGCATCGGCGAGCCAGCCCAGTGATGCGCCGTCCGGCAGCCCACGCTCGCCCTCGACGAACCACCCGGTCGCTTCGTTCGGCCTGCCCGCCAGCGTCGTCAGCGGCGCGAGGGCATCGCGGATCGCCCGGTCCAGTTCGTTGTCATCCGGCGGTACCGCCGCGCCCAGCAGCAAGAGCTCATCCGCCGCCGCGTGCAGCATCGGCTCCGGCAGGGTGGTCGGGTTTGTCAGCAGCGAATCGAGGTCGGCCATTCTGCCCGCGAGCGTCCGTCCGGTCAGCACGCGCACGCTCCCCCGCTCGCCGGCCTCCTCCCCCGAGCGGATCAGCGCGGCCGCCAGACGCCGGGCCGCCACCCGCACCCGCGCCGGGGCCGTGGTGTCGCGGGCCTCGATGGTCCGCGCCTGATCCTCCATGAGAGCGGCGACCGCCAGCGCGGCCCGACCTTCACCCCGCTCCGGCACGCGCACGCCCCCGAGGTCCAGTCGCTGGGCCGACACAAGGGGGGGGCACGCCGCCGCGACGAAGGCAGCGAGCAGCAGCAAGGCGGGGGCAGGGCGTTGGCGCGCGGGCACGGCGTGAGTGTACGGGTCGCGCACGGCCGGGTTTCGGGCGGGGCCGGGGTGTCCGCGATACGCTCCTCTCCGTGCGCCTGGCCGTGGTCATGCCTGTGTTCAACGAGGAGGCGACGCTCGCCGAGGCGGTCGCTCGCCTCGACGCCGTGCCGGCGCCAGCCACCACAGGCGGCTCGCAACCCCTCGAACGCCGCCTGATCCTGGTTGACGACGGCTCGACCGACGACACGCCGCGCATCGTGCGCCTCCTCGGCGAGCGACCCGACGTGCTGACGGTGATCCACAAGCGCAACATGGGCAAGGGAGCGGCGTTGCGTTCCGGCTTCGCGGCGGCCCTCGCCGACGGCGCGGACGTCGTGCTCGTCCACGACGCGGATCTCGAGTACGACCCCGCCGACCACGCCGCGCTGCTGCGGCCGATCCTCGACGGGCGGGCGGATGCCGTCATCGGCACGCGCTTCCAGGGGCAGGCGCACCGCGTCCTCTACTACTGGCACTCGGTGGCGAACCGCGTGATTACCACGCTCAGCAACATGCTGACGAACCTCAACCTCTCCGACATCGAGTGCTGCTTCAAGGCCTTCAGGCGCGAGGCCCTGGAGCGCATCCGCATCGAGGAGAACCGCTTCGGCGTCGAGCCGGAACTGGTCGCCAAACTCGCCCGCCTCCGCCTGCAGCACGAGGACCGCGAGGGCGAGACACGCCCCGCCCGCATCTACGAGGTGCCGGTGAGTTACGCCGGACGAACCTACGCCGAGGGCAAGAAGATCACCTGGCGCGACGGCGTGGCCGCCGTCTGGTGCATCCTCAAGTACGGGCTGAACTGACGGAGCGCTGAAGCGGGTGAGCGGATCGAAAGTCCGCTGTCGGCTGTCCGTTGTCGCTCCCGCGTTCAGTCCCGCGACACGCTCTCGATCACGACCAGCTGGACCGGCACGTCGTCGTGCCCGCCCTTGCTGCCGGTGCGCACGCCCTTGATGCGGTCAACCACGTCCATCCCCTCGACCACCTTTCCGAACACCGCGTAGGCCGCGCCGTCGCTCTGCGGCTGGTCGAGGAAGGCATTGTCCTTGACGTTGATGAAGAACTGGGCGGTGGCCGAGTCCGGCTTGCCCCCGAGCCGCGCCATGGCGATCGTCCCCCGCCGGTTCTTCAGCCCGTTGCGCCATTCGTTGGCGATGCCCGGTCGCGTCCGCTTCTGCTTCATGTCCGGCGTGAACCCGCCGCCCTGGATCATGAACCCGTCGATCACGCGGTGGAAGATCGTGCCGTCGTAGTGCCCGTCGTCCACGTAGGCCAGGAAGTTCTCCGTGGTGACGGGCGCGTTCTCTGTGTCGAGTTCGAGCACGACGTCGCCCATCGAGGTCGTCATTCGGATGCGCATGGCGGCTCCTTCGGAAGGCACGGGGGAAGGGGTCGAGAAATCAAGGAAACAAGGGATCCAGGCTGAGAGGGAGCGAGGGAACCCAGTCGCCGTCTCACGCTCTCCGTCACTCCGTCACTTGCGGACTCTCTCACTCCCCCTCATACGTCCCCCGCACGTGCAGTTCGACGAGTTGTTCCGGCGAGACCGGCCCCGGCGCGCCGGTCATCAGGTCCGCCCCGATCTGCGTCTTCGGGAACGCGATGACGTCGCGGATGTTGTCCGTTCCCGCCAAGTGCATCACCAGCCGGTCCAGCCCGAACGCGATCCCGCCGTGCGGCGGCGCGCCGAAGCGCAGCGCGTCGAGCAGGAACGAGAACTTGATCTTCGCCTCCTCCGGCGAGATGCCCAGCAGCCCGAAGACCTTCTCCTGCACCTCGCGCCGGTGGATACGGATCGACCCCCCTCCGATCTCGGACCCGTTGAGCACCAGGTCGTACCCCGCCGAGACGATCCCCTCGATTGTGTCGCGGTCGTCGGCTCTCGCCGCGAGGAACGCCTCGACCTGGTCCGGGTTCGGGGCGGTGAACGGGTGGTGCATGGCGAAGAACCGCCCCTCCTTCTCGTCGAACTCGAACATCGGGAAGTCCACGACCCAGAGGAAGTTCCACCGGTCTTCCGGGATCATCCCGAGATCGCGCGCCACGCGCAGGCGCAGCTCGCCCATCGACTTCGTGCATACCGAGTACGAGTCCGCCCCGAAGAGCGCGGTGTCGCCCGGCAGCAGGCCGAGCCGCGCGATCAGTTCGTCCTTCACCGGTTCGAGGAACCGGGCGATGCCGGTCTCCAGGCCAGCGCCGGTCAGTTTCACGACCGGCACACCGCCCGCGCCGAACTGCTTGACGAACTCCGAGTACCCGTCCGTCAGTTTGCGGGTGAGTTTCTCCGCGCCGCCCGGCACGCGGATCGCCTTCACCACGCCCCTGCGCTTGGCGATGGCATCGTGGAAGACCTTGAAATCGGTGCGCCGCGCCAGGTCTGAGACGTCCACGAGTTCCAGCCCGAACCGCGTGTCGGGGCGGTCGATCCCGAAGCGGTCCATCGCCTCGCGGTACGTCATGCGCTGCATCGGCGGCACGTCGATCCCCGCGACCTCGCCCCACAGGCGGCGCGCGAACCCCTCCATCACCGCCATCACGTCCTCGCGCTCGACGAACGACATCTCGAGGTCGATCTGCGTGAACTCAGCCTGCCGGTCCGCGCGCGGGTCCTCGTCGCGGAAGCACCGGCACACCTGCAGGTACTTCTCGAACCCCGCCACCATCAGGATCTGCTTGAACAACTGCGGGCTTTGCGGCAGCGCGTACCACATGCCCGGCTGCAGCCTGCTCGGCACGATGAAGTCCCGCGCCCCCTCCGGCGTGCTCTTGCACAGGATCGGCGTCTCCACCTCCGTGAAGCCCTGCTCGTCGAAGTAGTCCCGCGTCACCTTTGCCACCCGGTGCCGCAGTCGAAGAGTCCGCTGCATCCGCGGCCGGCGCAGGTCCAGGTACCGATAACGCAGCCGCGTCTCCTCGGCGGGAAGGTTCTCCTCGTCGCTCGGCAGGAATGGCGGGTTGTCCGTCTTCGCCAGAACATCGAGTGCTTTGACCACCAGTTCAACCCGCCCGGTGGCCAGTTTCGGGTTCGGCCCACCCTTGCGCAGGCGCACCTCGCCCCGCACGGCGATCACGTCCTCGTTGCGGACCTTGTCCGCTGCCCGGACGACCTCAGCCGGTGCGTCCTCGGTTTCGAAGACCAGTTGGGTGATGCCGTCCCGGTCACGCAGGTCCACGAAGACCAGGCCCTGCCCGTGGGACCGGTACGAGTTCACCCATCCGGCGAGTGTGGCGGTCTGTCCGACGTGCTCCTCGCGGAGCTGGCCGCAGGAGTGGGTTCGCTTGAGCATGTCCGATCGGCTCCGGTACCCCCGCGGGGGCCGAGAGTATAGGGAAGGGGGTTCCCCTTGCCGGTGCTGTTCGTCGGCTCGGGCACGGCGAGTGGCGGAGAAGGAAAGTTGCGGTGTGTGGAAATAGGCGTTTCTTCGTCCGGGATGATCCGGTACAGTGGCGTCAGACGGGGCGGACGACTCACCCGGCGGGTTCCGGGGAGGACGCAATACCCGGCCATGGGTTCCGCTCCGGGCGACACGAAGACAGGAGCATGCCATGCGGAGGAAGAAGTCATTGCTGGGAGTGGTCGGGCTGTGCGCCGTGGTCGGCGCGCCCGCGCTGGTGAGCGGCCAGCAGCTGGAGCGGGTCGAGATCAACGGGCTGACGCCGGTCGTCATCGTGATGAAGGAGCAGGCGCCGCCCTTCGACGTGCAACTGCTCCGCAACCTCAACAACAAGGAACTGCGCCGCCAGATCGTGATCTCCACGCTCCAGCAGGTGGCGCAGGAGACTCAGGGCGGGGTGCTCGCCGAGCTCGAGGCGGCAGCGGCGAACGGCAAGGCCGACAACATCTGGTCGCTCTGGCTGACCAACGCCGTCGCGGCCCACGTGACGCCCGAACTCGAGGCCGCTCTCGCCGCGCGCGACGACGTCGCCTTCGTCCACCGCGAGGCGCTCGTCGGGCCTGAGGTCTTCCCTGTCATCAAGGGCGACGATCCCGTCACCGCCGCGATCGAGTGCGGCGTGAACGTCATGAAGGCCCCGCAGGTCTGGGCGCAGGGCAACACCGGCCAGGGCGTCATCGTCGGCGTCATTGACACCGGCACCTGCCTCACCCACCCCGACATCAAGAACCAACTCTGGACGAACCCCGGCGAGATCCCGGGCAACGGCATCGACGACGACGGCAACGGCTTCATCGACGACGTCTACGGCTGGAACTTCGAGAACAACAACAACAACGTCAACGACAACAACTTCCACGGCTCACACGTCGCGGGCACCGTCGCCGGCGACGGCACGCAGGGCACACAGTGCGGCATGGCGCCCGACGCCCAGATCATGACCCTCAAGTTCTGGAACAACCTCTCCGGCGAGGCCAGCGTCTGGAACTGCATGCAGTACGGCCTGGCCAACGGCGCGGACGTCCTCACCGCGAGCCTCGGCTGGCTCCACATCTGGAACCCGGCCCGCGCGACCTGGCGGCAGATCTGCGAGAACGCCTTCGCCACCGGCGTTGTCGTCGTCTTCGCCGCGGGGAACGAGGGCACCAGCTTCCCGCCCTTCGACAACGTGCGCACACCGGGCGACGTGCCCGACATGATCACCGTCGGCGCCACCGACTGCAACATGAACATCACCGGCTTCTCCAGCCGCGGACCGGTCACCTGGCAGAGCGTCGCGCCCTACAACGACTGGCCCTACCCCCCCGGCAAGCTCAAGCCCACCATCTCCGCACCGGGCGACAACACCGTCTCCCACAACTTCTGCAACGGCTACACCACCGCCAGCGGCACCTCCATGGCCACCCCGCACGTCTCCGGCGGCATCGCCCTCATGCTCAGGGCCAATCCCAACCTCGACCACTACGACGTGAAGCAGATCCTCAAGGACACCGCCATCGACCGCGGCACGGCCGGCCCCGACAACACCTACGGCGCGGGATTCGTGGACATCCTCGCCGCCGTCGAGAAGGCCAAGTCCATGGCCTGCACCGCCGACCTCAACGGCGATACCGTCGCCAACACGCTCGACATGCTCGAGTTCCTCAACCTCTACGGAGCCAAGGACAAGAAGGCCGACTGGAACAACGACGGCGTCATCAACACCCTCGACGTCCTCGCCTACCTCGCCTCCTGGAATCAGTGCCAGTAATCGCCATCGCGACGAACCCCTGACCACGCGCCCCGCCCCCCCGGCGGGGCGTTTTTTCGCGCGCTGTCACTCGCCCCAGCGTCGCTCGCGCCGCTCGACCCGCCCCAGCGGGTCCGTCGGCTCGAAACTCACGCGGTTCGCTCCGAGCAGCGTCCCCGTGGCGAACGCGAGGTCCACCTGCGCGATCTGGTAATCCACGATGGCGCGCAACTCCGCGCTCTGCGCGTCCGCCAGGCGAGCCGCCGCGTCCAGCACGTCGTTCGTCGTCGAGGCGCCGACGCCGAACTGTCGCTCCTCGGCCGCGAACGTCCGCGCCGCAAGGATCGCCGCCTGGCGCGACGCCAGCACGCGCTGCCACCCCGCCTCGATCGCGTCGATCGCGTCCAGTGTCTCGGATCGGATGGCCTGCTCGCGGGCATCGCGCGTCCCGAGCCGCTGCAGCCGCTGGATCATCGACCGGCGCACCCGCGACTCGCGTTCCTCGTTGCCCAGGGGCACCTCGGCACGCAGCCCCAGCTGCCAGTCCTCGAAGCGGTTGTCGCGCAGCGTCCGGAACGACGACCCCGCGTCCTCGCCCAAGCCGTTGATCCGGTAGGTGTAGTCCAGGACGATCAGCGGCAACGCCTGGTTGCGGTTGAACTCCACGTTCAGCGCGTCCATCGCCAGTTGCAGCTCCAGTTCCAGCATCTCCATGCGGTTCTCGACCGCCGCCTGCGTGAGCGCAACCGGATCGAACTCGTAGCGCACGGGGTCCGGTGGCGACGAGGGCAGAACCTGCGCCGACGACTCCGGCCCGAGGTCCGGCAGGTTCACCAGCCGCTTGAGTTCCCGCTGCTGGGCCAGTGCGGCGTTCTCGGCGATGATGATCGCCTCGAGCCGCTCCGCCACGCCCGCTTCCGCTCGGATCACCTCGATCTCGGGCGCGAGCCCCGCGCCGAAGCGACGCCGCGCCCGTTCGAGTTGTCGTACCGCCAGTTCGTACTGCTGCTGTCGCACGTCGAGTTCACCCCGCGCCCGGTACAGCCGCCAGTACGCGCGATCGACCGCGGCCAGTTGCCGGATGACCTCCGCCTTCGTGCGGGCCTCGGCCGTCTGCCGCCCGTACGACGCGATGCGGATGCCGTGCGTGTTCGCGCGTCGCCCGGCTCCGCGCAGCAGGTTGTGGCTGATCGAGAGTTCCAGGTCCGACGTGTACGCCGGATTCAGCGTGCTGAAGATGTTGTTGGTCTCGGTGCGCGTCATCGGCAGGCCGACCGTCGCCGTGCCGCCGGTGCGCAGGGGGATCGTCACGCCCGGTTCGAGCAGCCCGAACTCCCGCTGGGCCGAATCCAGGTCGGAAGCGGTGGGGGAGTCGGTGTCCGACCAGAGCGCCCGCGTGGTGAAGACCGCGTTGAACCGGCCCTCCTCTTCCGAGACGCTCTCGTTGGCGATCGCGGGTTCCAGCAGCGCGACCCGCAGGTTGAGGTTCCGCTCCAGTGCGGTGGCCCGGCACTGCTCCAGCGTCAGTTCGACGCGCTCCGCGCCCTCGAAGCGCGAGCGGGGCGAGGCCAGTTCCTTCGGATCCGGCTGCTGCGCGGCCCGGTGTTCCTCCAGGCGGAACGGCTCGGCCGTGCGAAGCCTCTCTCGCAATCCGCCCGGCGCATAGTCGCTGCCGTGCGGGAAGAGCGGGTTCGTCGCGCACCCGGCGAGCAGGAACGCGGAGGCCGCGGAGAACGAACGCAGAGAACGCCCGGTGGATACCGGGCATCTCGACGCGAGAGATCGTGGGAGTTGTCGGCTCAATGCTCGTCTCCGGCTCGGACCGCCTTCGGATCCATTCCTTCCCGCTCTGCGCCCCTGCGTTCACTCTCCGCGGCCTCTGCGTTCTGCTCTATTCGTGTCGCAGCGCGACGATCGGGTCCAGCCGTGCCGCCTTCAGCGCGGGGAACATCCCGAACACCACGCCCACACCCGCGGAGAACCCGACCGCCAGCATGATGGCCCAGGGCGGGACGGACGCCTGCTCCATGGGCGAGTCCGGGATCTGCCGCAGGGCGAGGATCAGCCCCTGCCCGATGAGGATGCCCAGCCCCCCCCCTGCGAGGCAGAGCGTCACCGCCTCGACGAGGAACTGCACGAGCACGACGGCGGGCCGCGCGCCCACCGCCTTGCGCAGCCCGATCTCCCGCGTTCGCTCGCTCACGGACACCAGCATGATGTTCATGATGCCGATCCCGCCGACGAGCAGGCTGATGCCGACGATCCCGCTCGCCCCCGCGGTGATGGCGGCCGCCATGGCGTTGAACTGGTCGATGAACTGCTGGATGACCTGCACCTCGAAGGTGTCCTCGTCGCTGGGCTTGAGTTCGCGCATCCTGCGGAGCACGCTTGCCACTTCCGCCCGCGCGTCGTCCACCTTGTCCGGGCTGGCCAGCTGCCCCCAGGCCTGGTTGATCCACCCGTTGGGGTTCATGATCTGCGCGGTGCCGAAGGGGATGAAGATCTCGGTGGAGCGGTCCCCCCCCCCGAACATGGCCGAGAACTGGATCGTCTCGACGACGCCCACGATCAGGAACCGCCGCCCCGCCAGCAGGACGTGCTGCCCCACCGGGTCGCGGTCCAGGCCCAGGTCGTCGATCGCCGCCTCGTTGACCAGGCAGACGAAGCGACGCTCCTCCTCGTCGATCGTGCTGAAGGGGCGGCCCATCAGCACCTGCCGCCCGACGATCCCGTGCCACGTCGGCCAGATGCCCACGACCGCCACGCTCTCGAGCAGCGAGTCGGCGTGCTCGGCCCGGTAGCCGCCCCACCACTCCGGCGTGATCGATTCGATCGACGGGCACAACTCCGCGATGGCCTCCACTTCCTCCAGTTTCAGCTGCACGTCGCGCCAGCTCATCCGGTTCCACATGCTGCGAGGCAGCGTCCCGTCGATGTACACGCGCTTCGTCCCGATCTTCTCGAACTGCGTCAGCACCGACTGGCGAAGGCCCTGCAGCGCGGCGATCACCGCGACCACCGACGCCACGCCGATGATCACCCCCAGCGTCGTCAGGATCGACCGGACCTTGTTCGCCCAGATCTGCCCGAGCGCCAGCCCGAGGGTCTGCACGATGATGCGGACGACGATCATGCCCCCACCCCCGCCTCGCGCGCCGCCGCCGCCATCGACTCGCGGTACTGCCGGTGCAGCGGGTCCGCCGCCGTCGGGTTGTCGCTCACGATCCGCCCGTCCCGCAGCCGGATGATCCGCGAGGCGTGCCCGGCGACCTCCTCCTCGTGCGTCACGATCACGATCGTCTGCCCCTCCGCGTGCAGAGCGCGGAAGAGCGCGATGATCTCCTCCGTCGTCGTCGAGTCCAGGTTCCCCGTCGGCTCGTCCGCGAGCAGCAGGCTCGGCCCGTTCACCAGCGCCCGCGCGATCGCCACGCGCTGCCGCTGCCCGCCGGAGAGTTGGTTCGGCCTGTGCCTCATGCGATCCGCCAGCCCGACGCGCGCCAGCGCCTCGACCGCGCGCCGCCGCGCCGAGCGCCAGTGCCGGCGCGAGTAGATCAGCGGCAGCATCACGTTCTTCAGCGCGGTCGCCCGAGGCAGCAGCTCGAAACTCTGAAAGATGAACCCGATCTCCTCGTTGCGCACCCGCGCCAGCGACGCCCCGCCCATCCTGTGCGTCGGCCTGCCGTTCAGCTCGTACGTTCCCCGCGTCGGCCTGTCGAGACACCCCAGCACGTTCATCAGCGTGCTCTTGCCCGAGCCGGACGCGCCCATGATCGCCACGAACTCGTTGCGGTCGATCGTCAGGTCCACGCCGCGCAGCGCATGCACCCGCTCGACGCCGAGCTTGTAGACCTTGTGCAGGTTCTTGATCCGGATCGTCACAGGCCTGCGCCCTCAATCCCTTCACGTGCGTGCAGGGCGGCCGCCTCTGCCGCCGCTTCTCGTGCTTTCGGCCCGCTCTTCATTCAGAGGAATCGGCGACCGGCTCCGCGCTCTCGGCCGCCTTTGTTGCTCCGGTCCCCGTGCCCTCCTCCTTCACCAAACCTTCGTGCTTCAGGTTGATCAGCGACTTGTACGGCCCGGTGATGACGCGGTCCGACTCGCGCAGCCCGCTCAGGATCACGGTGTCCGTCAGGTCGCTCGGACCGACCTGCACCGGCCGCGCGATCGCCTTGCCCTCCTCGAACACGAACACCACCCGTGCGAACGTCTTGCGCGGGTCGATCTGCGGGCTGCTCTCCACGAGCGCCTTGGGCAGTTCGTCCACGCGCCGGTCCAGCACCGCCTGGCTCGGCACCACCAGCACGCCCGTCAGTTCCTGCACCTCGATCTCGCATGTCGCGTTCATCCCCGAGAGCAGTTCGCGCCCCGCCGCGGCCGCGTCCACCACGATCTCCACAAGGAAGTAGTTCGTCCCGTCGCGCCAGGTCTGCCGCACCAGGTCCACGCGCTCCACCACGCCTCGGAACGGTGTCTCCCGGTAGGCGTTCACGTGGATCGCCGCCTCCTGCCCCGCCGAGACGTCCGCGATGTTCGACTCGTCCACCCGCGCGTGCAGCAGCATGTCGGACAGGTCCGCGATCTCCATGATCACCGAGCCGGGGTTGTTCAGGGTGCCGATGACGACCAGCTCGCCCACCTCGGCGTTCAGCTTCGTCACCACTCCGTCGATCGGTGACTCGATCACCGAGTTCTCCAGGTCCTTCTCCGCCTCGATGATCTGCGCCCGGGCCGTGTCGATCTCCGCACGCACCATCTCCGCCGCGCTCACGGCCTGCAGGTAGTCGTTCTCTGAGCGTTCCAGCTCGGACCGGCTCACGTCGCCGCTCTCGAAGAGCTCCTTGCGACGGTTGAACTCGGACCGCGCCACCGCCAGTGTCGCCTCCGCGCCGCGCAGGCGCGCCTCCTGCGCCGCCAGCCTCGCCTTGGCCGCCTCGAGCCTCGCCATCAGGTCGCGAGCGTCCAGCCGCACCACCACGTCGCCCTGCCGCACGCGCTGCCCGGCGCGGAACGGCAGCGCAACCACCCGCGACGACACCTGCGCGCTGATCTCCACCTTCGTCCGCGGCTCGATCGTTCCCGGCGCGCTCACCGTCCGCACCAGCCCACCCCGGGCCGCGTGGTGCAACCGCACCTCGACCGCCGGCGGCTCACGCTTGAACGCCTTGCGGATGCCTTCCCCGATCGGCGTCGCCGCGACCACGTACCCGCCCGCGCCGAGCACGCCGACAACGGCGAGCACACCCACGATGATCAGAGCCTTCCACACCGATCGGCCCCCTTACACCGCCCTCGAACCGGCGGAATCTTTCGCCACTTGCCCCGACCACCTCTCAGACACGGACTCCCGTCCGGTGCGGTCTTCGCCGGCACGCCCACCACCGGTACCCTGAGGGTCGCTGCCTCTTGTTTGGGCCGACGGCCCACGGGGTTTCAGCGCATTCCGGGACCGCTCGGGCCGCATCCGTTTTCGGGTGATCGCCCGTGCACGAGAGAATAGGAGAGATCACCATGCGTCGATCGGCTTGCGTCGCTGTTTCCGCCCTGCTCGCTGCCTCCGCTTCCGCGCAGATCAAGGTCTACGACATCGCCCTCTCGGGGCTTGAGGAAGTCCCGCCGAATGCTTCCCCCGCCACCGGGACCGCCCATGTCGAGGTCAATGTCGCCACGGGCTTCGTCGATGTCACGGGCACCTTCGATGGCCTGCTCGGCAGCGTCACCGGCGCGCACCTCCACGGCCTGGCCGACTACGGCCAGAACGCCGGCATCCTCATCGGCTTCACCACAACCGGCTCCACCTCGGGCACGTTCTTCGGCTCAGGAACGCTCAGCCCCACCAACCTCCAGGGCCTCCTCGACGGACTCACCTACATCAACGTCCACTCCTCCGTCTTCCCCGGCGGTGAAATCCGCGGCCAGGTCGTGCCTGCGCCCGCCTCGCTCGCGCTCCTCGGCCTCGGCTCGCTCGTCGCTGCACGCCGGCGCCGCTGACCCCGCCCCTCGCCGACCAATCCGCCGCTCTTCCACCGACTGTGCCACCACCTTCGGCTGCTCCGGGCCGAAGGTGGTGTCTTTCGGTCGCGCACGATCCGGGCGGTCGCTCAGCCTGTCGCTGCTACGCTCCTGCCGGGCGCCGGTCCGCGCTCATCCCGGAGGCCGCCGTGCAGCACTACCACATGTGGTTCAACCTCAAGGACTCGCACAAGGACGCCGAGTTCGCCCGCCATGCCGCCGCCTACCTCGACCACCTGAAGTCAAGGGGCCTCGTCGAGTCATGGTCCCTCACCCGTCGCAAACTGGGCTTCGGCCCGTCCGATCTGGGTGAGTTCTGCATCACCGTCGCCACGCGCGACCTCGCCCAGCTCGACGCCGCCTTCTCCCTCGTGGCCACCCGCGCCGGCGAGATCGAATCCCTGCACCGGCCCGTCTACTCGATGGTCACCGACTTCCGCTCCGCCCTCTACCGCGACTTCCCCGACCCGCAACGCGCACCCAATCCCGCGCCCGATGAGCCACGACCGTAAGGGAATGGTTCTTCCTGCCAGCGCTTCACATGCCGCTCCCCCACGGTCGGGGCTCGCCGTTCACGCACGCTGCGACCCGAGTCGCTGCGCCAGGTACTCCGCCGCGCGGTCGATCGCGATCCGCTCCTGCGCCCCGGTGTCGCGGTCGCGCACCGTGACCGTCTGGTCCTTCAGCGTGTCGCCGTCCACGGTGAAGCAGCACGGGCATCCTGCCTCGTCCATTCGCGCGTAGCGCTTGCCGATCGACTGCTTCGCGTCCATCTCGACGAAGCCGGTCCGGCCGAACCGCGCGAACAGCGCCTCGTGCAGCCGCTCGGCGACCTCGGGCATCCCGTCCTTGTTCACCAGCGGGAAGACGGCCGCCTTGATCGGCGCAACCCGCGGGTGGAAGCGCATGATCTCCGGGCTGGGTCGGCTCTCGTCGCGCGTGTACGCCTCGCACATGATCGCCAGCGCGCCCCGGTCCAGCCCCGCCGCGGGCTCGACCACGTGCGGCACGTAGCGCTCGCCCTTCCTCGACCCGTTCGGCAGCGTCTCGCCCCGCTCGGTGTCGAAGTAGTCCAGTTTCACGCCCGAGTGCTGCGCGTGCTGCGTCAGGTCGAAGCACCCGCGGTGCGCCACGCCCTCCAGTTCGCCGAAGTCAGGGGCGGTGAACGGGAAGCGGTACTCGATGTCGCACGTCGCCGTCGAGTAGTGGGAGAGTTCGTCCTTCTCGTGCTCGCGCAGTCGCAGGTTGTCGCTCCCCAGCCCCACCGACCGCCACCACTCGAGCCGGAAGTCGCGCCAGAAGGCGTACCAGCCGGCGGCCTCGTCAGGGTGGCAGAAGAACTCCAGTTCGGCCTGCTCGAACTCCCGCGACCGGAACGTGAAGTTGCGCGGCGTCACCTCGTTGCGGAAACTCCGCCCCGTGTTCCCGATCCCGAACGGCACCTTCACGCGCGTCGTGTCCACCACGTTCTTGAACTGCACGAAGATGCCCTGCGCCGTCTCCGGCCGCAGGTACGCCTTGTCATCCTCCGTCGCCGTGGCCCCGATGTACGTGCGGAACATCAGGTTGAACTGGCGCGGTTCCGTGAGCGTTCCCGGCTCCTTCGCGTGCGGCCCGACCACCCGCGCCAGTTCCTGCGCGTCCAGCCCCGCCAGCGACACGATCTCCGTGTCGTGCGTCCCGAGGTCGCGCTTCACGTACTTGCCCAGTTTCTTCAGCGCCTGCTCGAACGTCGCCTCGTCCCCCTCGACGAACGCGAACATCCGACCCTGCTCGCCCGACGCCTTCACCGCGCGCAGGTGGTCGGCCCGGTAGCGGATCTTCGACTCGCGGCAGTCGATCATCGGGTCGTTGAACCCCGCCACGTGCCCGCTCGCCCCCCACACCTTCGGGTGCTGGATGATGCACGTCTCCAGCGGCACGCACCGCACACGCTCCCCGTCCGGCCCGCGCCGCCCGCGGCACGGATGCATCACCATGTCCTCCCACCACGCGTCGCGCAGGTTCTTCTTCAACTGCGCGCCCAGCGGCCCGTAGTCCCAGAACCCGTTGATCCCGCCGTAGATATCGCTCGCCTGGTAGACGAACCCCCGACGCTTGCACAGCGCCATGATGTCGTCCATGGACTTCTTCACCGTCGTCATGCGCGGCCTCCGATGCGGGGCCAACTATAGGGCGGGACCGTTCACCGCCCGATCGCCGACGACAGCACCTCGCGCAGACCGATCGCCCGCGCCGCCGCGTCCGCCTCGCGCAGGGCCGGTTCGTAGTCGCGCACCGCCGGCGCGCTCGACAACTCCACCTCGTCCGCGTCGCCTGCGCGCACCAGCCCCAGCGACCCCCCCCCTGTCACGCTCACCACCCATCGCCCTTCGCCCAGGCTCCGGTAGACCGCCTTGCCCACCTCGCCGTCTCCCCACGCCACCTCGCCGAACGCGGGGTCGATCACCACCGCCCTGCTCGGCGGCGTCGAGGCATCGAACACGCGCCGGATCCACAGCCGCCCGTCGCGCACCACGTAGTCCACGTACACCTCGCCGCGCGGGTCGTAGGGCGTCGGCGTCTCCCGGATCGCCCCGTCCGCAGTCCGCACGCGCACGCTCAGCCGCCCGTCGCGCACGACCAGCTCCGTCACGGCCGTCCGCCGCACCGCTTCGTTGTACGTGGCGCGCAGGCCCTCGTACTCCTCGGCGAGCGTCGCCAGCCGGTCGCGGTAGACCGCCGCCTCCGCCTGCGAGCGCAGGAACCGATACCCCAGCACGCTCCCCAGCCCCGCCAGGGCGATCATCGCGCCAGCCGACACCACGCGCACAAACGCCGTCGCCGCCATCGCACAGCCCTCCCGACTGCTCATCGGCGGTCGCGACCCGGACGCATGACCAGGCCGCGGGATGCCGCTCAGGGCCGGTAACGCCGCACCACCAGCGTGTCGTTCTGCCCGCCGAAACCGAAACTGTTCGACAGGCATACCTCGACGCCGCCGGACGGGTTCAGGTCGCGAGCCCTGTTCGGGATGTAGTCGAGGTCGCACTGGGGGTCGGGCCGATGCAGGTTCATCGTGGGGGGCAGCCACCCCGTCCGGATCGCCTGCACGCAGGTCATCAGCTCCACCGCTCCCGCCGCCTGGATCAGGTGCCCCATCATCGACTTGATGGAACTCACCGCCAGCCGCGGTGCCTGCGGGCCGAAGACCTGCCGGATCGCGCGGGTCTCGATCGAGTCGTTCTCGCTCGTTCCCGTGCCGTGCGCGGAGACGTAGTCCACCGGCGCGCGTCCGCCCTCGCGCGGCTCGCGCGGATCGATCCCCGCCTGGCGCAACGCGCGCGACATCGCCGACGCAGGCCCCTTCCCCTCCGGGTGCATGTCCGTGATGCGGAAGGCGTCCGCGCTCGAGCCGTACCCCACCAGCTCCGCGAGCGGTTCGATCTCGCCCTTGCGCTTCTCGAAGTGTTCGAGTGTCTCCAGCACCAGCACGCCCGCCCCCTCGCCCATCACGAACCCATCGCGGGTCTGGTCGAACGGGCGTGCGGCCGATTCCGGCGTCTCGCGCCGCGTGCTCATCGCCGTCAGCCGGATGAACCCCGTCATCCCCAGCAGGTGGATCATGCTGTGCGACCCGCCCGCGAGCATGACGTCCGCGTCGCCGCGGCGCAGCATCTCGAACGCCTCGCCCACGGCCTGCGTGCTCGCCGCGCACGCCGTCATGCAGTTGAACGCCGGTCCGCGGCACCCGAACGCCGACGCCACGTGCGTCAGCGCGGCGTTCGGCTCCTGCTCCAGCTCACGCCGCATGTCCATCCGCGCCAGCGCGGCCTCCGCCCACCGGCGCGCGTCCACCGCCCGCGACCCCGCGTCCCACGACGCCAGGTTCGTCGCCACGAAGTTCGGGTAGTCCAGGCACCCCTCGCCCGCGCCCAGGTACACGCCCACGCGGCGCGGGTTCAACCCCGCGTACAGCGGTTCGCCGTTCCGCGTGCCCAGCCCGGACTGTTCCCACGCCATCGCCGCGGCCGCGAGCGCGTACTGCGCGTGCAGCCCCGCGTCGCGGCACGCCGCCAGCCGCGCGGGGTCCGTGATGAAATCCGAGAGCCGGAATCCCTTGACCTCCGCCGCGAAGTTCGTGGCGAACGTCGAGGCGTCGTACCGCGTCACCGGCCCGATGGCGTTGCGTCCTTCGAGCAGCGCGCGCCACGCCGGCTCCACGCCGCACCCCAGCGGCGTGATCCAGCCCATCCCGGTGATGACGACACGGCGTGACACGGAGAAGTCCTGAGTCTTGCGTCTTGAGGCCGGAGGCGGTGGCACAGGACACACCCGCGCCACCGCACTCCGTCACTTCGTCACTCCCACGCTTCTTCACTCTTCGTCATCGTCCTCGTATTCATCGTCATCGCCCTCGTGGTCATCCCCCCGCATCGCGTTGAGTTTGTCGGGGTTGAGCACGCGCACCAGCCCGTCCTTGAGCCGGCGCTCGCCGAAGTTGATGATGAGTCCCAGTTCCACGTCGGCCGCGCGCAGTTGCGCCCGCAGGGCGGCACGCTCAGCCCCGCCGATCTCGCCCGTGCGTGCCATCACCTCGACCACGAACCGGTCGCCCACCCACAGGTCCGCAGTCGTCCCGCCCACGACGCGGTCCTTGTAGCGCACGTCGAAGCGGTGCCCGGCCTTGTACGCCACGCCCAGCCCGTCCAGTTCCTGCTTCAGCGCGCCGGCGTACGCGCTCTCGTCGTAGCCCGGCCCCAGCGCGCGGTGCACCTCGATCGCCGCGCCGATCACCTTGCGGCTCATCTCCGTCAGGTTCGGGTCCAGGTCCGAGAGCGGCGTCCCGCGACGCTCGCGCTGTCCCTCGTGGCTGCCGTACCGCCGGCCTCTGTTTCGATCGTCGTACACGGTTGTTCTCCGTAAGAGGAAGAAACACGTAGCCGCACCGCCCACGCGGGCGTGTGCGCTGAACTCCGATTCACCCGTCCTCCGCGCGGCGCAGCACGACCGCGCCCACCTGCCCGAAGAGCGACGGCGTGCACACCAGCACGTGGCGAAGGTTCGCCCCTCGCGTCTGGGCCGGACCCGCCCGCAGCCCCTGCGCCGGCCTGCCCGCGTGCAGCCGCGCCGGGAGTCGCTGCTCGCGCACGCACGCAGCGCCGACCGCCGCCAGAAGCGCCCCCTCACCCGCCATGCTGTCGCCGATCGCGGGCTTCGTCGTCACCAGTTCGATCTCGCCCAGTCGATCGGCGAAGACCTCGCGCAGCGCGCCCGCCTCGCCGGCATCGACCCACGGCACGCCGAAGGCGCCGACCACGATCGCGTCGATCTCCTCCGGCCCGATCGCGGCGTCGTCCAGGGCATTGAGGATCGCGTCGCGCACGCCCTCGTCCGCGCCCTCGCCGACTGTGGCGGGCGGGCCGTCCATCCCGCTCCACCGCGCCGGCGAGTGCGAGGCTCCGAACCCCGCAACCTCGGCGTACGCCCGCGCCCCGCGACGCAGCGCCGCTCCGCGCTCCTCGAGGATCAGCACGCCCCCCCCCTCGCCGAGCAGCGTGCCCGTGCCCTCCGGGTCGAACGGGCGCACGAACGCGGCCCCGTCCTCGTCATCGCCCGTCTCGGCGAGCCGGCCCGCCAGCCCGATCCGAAGCACGCCCATCGGGTTCAGCTTGCTCTCCGCCCCCCCCGAGAAGCAAGCGTCCGCGTCGTCGCGCTCGATCACCCGCACGCTCTCCCCGATCGAGAGCAGCCCGCTCGACTCCGAGCAGGTGATCGTGTTGCTCGGCCCCTCCGCCCCGTGCAGGATCGTCACGTGGCACGCCAGCATGTTCGGCAGGTACTTGAGCATCCACAGCGGGGGCAGGTTCTCCATCCCTCCCCCTCCGTCCGCCTCCTTCACGGTTCCCCATGCCCGCAGGTCGAACCCGCCCCAGGCCGCGTCGCCCGCTCTGGTCACCGCCGTCGAGAACGCCGCCGCCAACTCACCCACCTCCGCCGCGATCAGCCCCGCGCCGATCTGGCACCCCAGCCGCTCGCCGGGGTACGTCGTCGGTGTGCCGTTCTCCGCCGTCACCCGCGTTACAAGCGCCGCGTCCGCGACCGCGCATCCCGCCGCGGCCACCGCCAACTCGGTGTCCCGGGCCATGACCTTCACCGCCTTGCGGTAGTGCTTGGGCACGTGGTCCCGCGCGCTGAACCCCGCGGCCTCCGCCCCCAGCCGCCACGGAAACCCCGACGCGTCGAACAGGCCGATCCGCCGGAGGGCCGACCTTCCCTCTACCAGCCCGGACCACAGCGCGGGCAGACCCACTCCAAAGCCGGAGACCGCCCCGACACCCGTGATGACCACCCGCCTGCGCATGCGAGCCGGATTCTACGCCCCGCTCTCCCTCTCTCCCCCGCGCCGTAGTGGTGCTGCGTTGCATCTTCCGGATTTGCCGATTTGGCCCTTTGCCCCGCGCCGCCCGATACTCTTCCCCGTGCTCCGCCCGACCCGCGACGCTCCCATCACCCGCTTCGACCCCGGCTGGCTCTTTCTGCTCGCCGGTGTCGCCATTCTCTCCGCCACCATACTCCTCCCGGCCAAGGCGGACCTCGACGAGGCCCGTTGGCAGCGCGACCGTGCCCTTGCCATCGAGAGCCAGCGCCGCGAGCGGCTTCTCCGCCACGAACGCTATCTCCGCGCCCTTGAAGCCCGCGAGCCTGGCGTGGTCCAGTCCCTCGCCGCGACGCAACTCCACCTGGTTCCGGAGGGCCGCGTGCCGATCCTCCCGGTCAACTTGAACGCGGACGCCTCGGTCTTTCCGACCCTCGAGCCCGCCCCGATCCGGCTCCCCGAGCAGCGAACCGTCGCCTCGACGCTCAGCCGTCTCGCCACCGGCCAGCGCTCCCGCCTCTGGTTGATCGCGGGCGGGGCGTTCTGCCTCATGGTCGGCCTCATGCCGCCCTCGCGCCGGTGACGCCGGCCCCTATCCTCCCTCATGACCACGGGCCGACCCCCGCGCCCGCGACTGACGCTCCCACCCAGCCGCCGTCTCTCACGCGACCGCGACTACCAGGCCGTCTTCGACTGCGGCCTCCGCAAGTCGCTCGGCCCGCTCACACTCTTCGCCCGTCCGAACGGCCTCGCACACCCGCGACTCGGCCTCTCGGTCTCGCGCCGCGTCGGCATCGCCGTCCGACGCAACGCCATCAAGCGCAGACTCCGCGAGGCCTTCCGTCACGTCCAGCACGACCTGCCCCGCGCCGCCGACGGCAACTCCTACGACCTCATCCTCAGCGTGCGTGCCCACGACCCGCTCCCCGCGCCTGAGTACCGCCGCGTGCTCCTCACGCTCGCCGAGCGCGCCCACCGCGAAGTGGAGCGTCGCGCCCGTCGCTCGGAGGACGGAGGCGGAGCGTGATCGCGCCCTCCGACTCTCGCCCCGGCCCGTTCGCCCGAGTTGCCTCTGCGCCCTTCATCGCCCTCATCCACCTCTACCGCTGGACCCTCTCCCCCATCGTCGGCGGCCAGTGCCGATACGAACCCACCTGCTCCCGGTACGCCCTCGAGGCCTACCGCCTCCACGGCCCCATCCGCGGCACGACGCTCACCATCCGCCGACTCCTCCGCTGCCACCCCTTCGTCCGCGGCGGATACGACCCCGTCCCCATCCCCGAAGCGCCCCCGCGTGCAGAGACCGGCCCGGCACCGTATAAAGAGCCTCCGCCCACTCAGGAAGGATCCAGATGAGCCGCCTGCCCGCCGCCAAGCGCAAGGAGCAGCTCCTCGACTGCGCCGCCGATCTCTTCGCCAAGCATGGCTACGCCCGCGCCACCACCTCCGAACTCGCCAAGGCCGCCGGCGTGACCGAGCCGATCATCTACCGCCACTTCAAGTCCAAGCGCGAACTCTTCATCGCCCTCATCGAGCGATCAGGCCGCGAGACCCTCCGCCAGTGGGAGCAGGATCTCAAGGACGCGGAAGACCCGGCCGAGCGTCTCCGCCGCCTCATCGGCGACAACCCGATGGTCTCCGAGCGAGGCCGCGCCGCCTACCGCGTCTTCCTCCAGGCCATCACCGAGGTCGACGACCCCGAAATCCACGAGGCGCTCGTCCACCACATCCGCTCGCTGCACGACTTCATCGCCGAGGAACTCGTCCGCGCGCAGGAGAAAGGCCGCGTTACCTCCCGCTTCACCGCCACCATCCTCGGCTGGCTGATGATCTACCTCGGCCTGGGCTACGGCGTGGTCTCCGCGATGCACGTCCAAGGCCACGGCCGCGACCAGACCGGCCTGCACGTCCAGGACGTCATCGCCCGCATCCTCGTTGGCAGGGGTGGGGGGGGGGAGAAGGAAACGCAGGGCTGACCACTTGCGATGGGGCCTCATGCAGACAGAAGGCTCCTCGCGGCGAGTCCGAGGCCGTTGCCAGGG
Source organism: Synechococcales cyanobacterium CNB (assembly GCA_030263455.1). Lineage (NCBI taxonomy): Bacteria > Bacillati > Cyanobacteriota > Cyanophyceae > Synechococcales > Synechococcales cyanobacterium CNB. Next base: position 540,017 of record SZOZ01000002.1, on the reverse strand, counting down.
TAACCCATCCTCATGTACGTGTCATGAACCGGAAGCACGGCAAGCATCCGCTCCGTACGCGGATGAGGACGAGTTCGGCCTGCAACGTCATCCAGTGCTCAACGCGAGCACCGCATGCACGAGACAGGCGAAGTCGCCCAGTTCCCGCCGATCCGGCGGCAGTCCGGTGTGCCACGCGGTATCCTCCCCAACCTTTTTTTGCTCTCTCGCGAGTACGCCGATGCGATCGATGAGCGCATTATGGCACCGAGTACGCGCTTCGTTCATCTCCCGGCGCTTGTCGGGGTCTGCAAGTGCCCAAGCGGCCCGATAGCCCGCATAGCGCACGCACGAATCGAGGACATCCGCCACGAGGTCCTGGAACTGCGAGCTCCGCCAAGAGCGCACGATTTCAGCCGAATCGTCCAGAGTCATGACCACGAGGATAAGCCAAGGTCCAGGATTCGCAAGCGTTGGAGAACGCGGTTCTGCTGATCCAAACTCCAACTTTGAATCAGCCGTTCTCTCCCCCTGCTATGCCCCATGATCCCCCGCGACCTCGCTTCCCTCCTCCGCAAGGCCGCTCGCCGGTTCCCGGGCGTCACGCTCACCTGAACGCGCCGACCGCGCCGAGGCGAACGCGAAGCGGCCACCAGCCCTCGACCACCGTCAGATGCGCTCAAGTTGGCGGCCCGCCGCCACCTCGACCTCCGCCCCCGCCAACTCGTGCCGTCCCCCGCCCGAGCCAACCCCCACAAGCACCGGTGTCCTGGCATAGAGCACCCGGACAGCCCCCCCCTCGTCGCGCTCGAATGAGCACGCCAGCAGCCCCGGCGCATCGACGTGCTCCAGCCCGGATTCCGCGTCCCGCACCCACGACACCCGCCCCGCCGCGCCGTACTCGACCTCGCGCCGCACCTCGCCCTCGGCCAGCGTGAACGCCAGCGACCCGCCCGGCTCGTGCGCCGTCGGCTCCTCGACGGCGCACTCGAGCGTCGCCTCGCCCCCCCCCGCGAGGGCGATCCGCCAGCGCAGCGTCAGCCTCCGCCGCGCGGCGTGGGCCGCGGCCGCGTGCCCGTTGCGCCCCGCCAGCACCACCACCTCCGCCATGTTCGCGCGACGCCCCATCGCTTTCACCCCGCGACCTTCGACGCCAGCAGCGTCGCCGCTGCCTGCAAGCCCCGCCCGGCCGGACTCACGAACCGGTGCCCCAGCCGCTCCACCGTGGTCAGGAACTCGAGCAACTGGTCCAGCCGCTCGTTGTGCGCTTCGACCCGCGCCCGCTCATCCGCCGCCAGTCCCGCCGCGCGCCGCGCCGGCTCGGTCAACTCGCGGATCTCGTGCATCGACGCCAGCAGCGGGTCCACCTCGCGCTTGATCCGCTCGCGCACGATCGCCCGGAACATCGTCCACACGTCCTGTTCCGCGACGAAGTACTCCTTCCGGTCGCCGCGCTTGTGCGTCCGCGACACCACGCCCCAGTCCAGCAACGCCCGCAGCGACGTCGAAGCGTTCCCACGCGAGATCTGCAGGCGGTCCATCACGTCGTCCGTGCACAGCGGCTCGCCCGTCACGTACAGCAGCGCGTGCACCTCCGCCATCGTCCGCGTGATCCCCCACGCTCCTCCCATCTGTCCCCAGACCGCGATGAACCGGTCCTGGGCTTCGCCCAGCGTGTCGGGCTGAAGGCTGCCGCTCATGTCCCCAGTATGCCTGCGGCCGACCCGAAGGTCCACCATTGATTTCAGAATATTCTGAAATCATCTTGTTTCCCTCAGCACCTGCTCCCTCATCCCTCCTCGAACGAAAAGAGGCGGCGAGGCACGGGTGCGCCTGCGCCGCCCTTCCGGGGGCATGGGATTGATAGAGGATATTACCATCCGTTTCGGCAGAATCAAGCCCACGGTTCGATTTCACACGCCGATTTCCGCGTCACCGGCCCGGCACGGCCCGCTCTACCCTCCCTCCATGCCCACCGCCCGCCACGAACTCGCCAGGGCCATCGCCGAGGTCGCCCTTCTTCGCGGCACTTTCACCCTCCGCTCCGGCCGCACCAGCCGCTACTACCTCGACAAGTACCTCTTCAGCACCCGGCCCGAGCTCCTCCGCGAACTAGGCGAGATGTTCGCCGAGCGCATCGCCCTCGTCACCGGCCGCACGCCCCCGGATCGACTCGCGGGCGCGGAACTCGGCGGCATTCCCCTGGTCACCGCCGCGAGCCTCGCCACCGGCATCCCGAGCGTCTTCGTCCGCAACGCGAAGAAGGATTACGGCACCGCGCGTCAACTCGAAGGCCGGCTCGAACCGGGCGAGCGCGTCGTGTTCGTCGAGGACGTCGCCACCACCGGCGGCCAGGCCCTCGAGGCCGTCCGTACGCTCCGCGGAGCGGGCGCGGAGGTTCTCGCCGTCATTTGCGTCATCGATCGCCAGGAGGGCGCGCGCGAGAACGTCGAGGCAGAGGGACTCCGATTCGAATCTCTCTTCACGAAGCACGACCTCGGCATCACCGACGAATAACGGAGCGCCACGCCGACGACAGAGCCGCCACCATGCTCATCCCCTCCATCGACATCCTCGGCGGCAGCGCCGTGCAACTCGTCGGCGGCGATCCGTCCATGGTCAAGATCGACGCGGGCGACCCGGTCGCCGTCGCCGAACGCTTTGCGATCCTGGGCGAGATCGCCGTCATCGACCTCGACGCCGCGCTCGGGCGCGGCACGAACGCCCCCGTCATCCGCGAGATCGCCCGCCGATTCCCGGTCCGCGTCGGCGGCGGCATCCGCTCCGTCGAATCCGCCCGCGAGTGGCTCGACGCGGGCGTGCAGCGCGTCATCCTCGGCACTGCCGCCACGCCCGAGGTCCTCTCGCAGCTCCCCCGCCATCGCGTCATCGCCGCCCTTGACGCGCGCCACGACGAGGTCGTCGTCGAAGGCTGGCAGCGCGGCACGGGGGCGCGCATCCTCGACCGCATCGCAGCGCTCCGTGCGCACGCCGGCGGTTTCCTCGTCACCTTCGTCGAGCGCGAGGGCCGCATGGAAGGCACCGATCTCGACCGCGCCGCAGCGATCGTGCAGGCCGCGGGCGACGCGCGCGTTACGATCGCTGGCGGCGTCAGCGCCGCCGACGAGATCGCCGCGCTCGACCGACTCGGCGCAGACGCCCAGGTCGGCATGGCCATCTATAGCGGCGCGCTCGACCCCGCCGACGCCTTCGCCGCCGTGCTGAGCACACCCGACGAACGCGGAGATCACAGAGAAGGAACGCGGGCTGCGCAGCGTGGAATCGGGGAGAAGCAACCAGGCTCCAAGTCCTCCGCCATCCGCCTCTGGCCCACTGTCGTCTGCGACGAAGCCGGACACGCCCTCGGCCTCACCTACTCCTCACCCGAGAGCCTCCGCGCCGCAGTTGCAGAACGGCGCGGCGTCTACTTCTCGCGCTCGCGCAGCGCCCTCTGGCGCAAGGGCGAATCCTCCGGCGACACCCAGGAACTCGTCCGCATCGACGTGGACTGCGACCGCGACGCGCTCCGCTTCACCGTCCGACAGCGCGGCCGCGGCTTCTGCCACACGGGCACGCGCACCTGCTTCGGCGATTCCCGCGGCCTGCACGCCCTCGCCCGCCGCCTCGCAGCCCCCCCCGGGTCTCGCGACCCCGCCTCCTACACCTCGCGCCTGCTCCGCGACCCTGCGCTCCTCGCGAGCAAACTCCGAGAGGAGGCCGGCGAACTCGCCGACGCGCGCACGCCCGACGAGGTCTCGCACGAAGCCGCCGACGTGCTCTACTTCACGCTCGCGCGACTCGCCGCCGCGGGCGTGCCGCTGGAGGCCGTCGAGCGAGAACTCGACCGCCGCGCCCTGAAGGTCTCGCGTCGTCCGGGCGATGCAAAGGCCGAGCGCTCCGCGCCATCGCCGACGAAACCCGATCGTCTTCTTCGCATCATCGACGCTGCCGCTGTCCCCTCGCTGCGCCGCGGCGCGGTGGACGCCGCGACGCTCGCCACCGCCTCCGAGATCGTGAACGACGTGCGCGTCCGCGGCGGATCGGCGGTCCGCGCCCACGCCGAGCGCCTGGGCGATCTTCGCCCCGGCGAGCCGCTGATCGTCGAGCCCGCCGCGATGCGCCGCGCTCTTGACTCGCTCGACCGTGACGACCGCGCCGCTCTCGAGCGCGCCGCGGATCGCATCCGAACCTTTGCGCAGGCCCAGCGCGACAGCCTGCACGAACTCGCGCTCGCGATCCCCGGCGGCCGGGCCGGCCACTGGATCGCTCCCGTCGAGCGCGCCGGCTGCTACGCCCCCGGCGGCCGATTCCCGCTCCCTTCCAGCGTGCTGATGACCGCCATCACCGCCCGTACCGCGGGCGTGCGGGAGGTCCTCGTCGCCTCGCCGCGCCCCGCGCCCGCCACCCTCGCGGCGGCGGCCATCGCTGGCGTGGACGCCCTGCTCGCGGTGGGCGGCGCGCAGGCCGTCGCCGCTCTGGCCTTCGGTTGCTCCCCCCTCGCACCCTGCGACGCAGTCGTCGGTCCCGGCAGCCGCTGGGTCACCGCCGCCAAGCAACTCGTCGCCGGGCAGGTCGCCATCGACACCCTCGCCGGCCCGAGCGAACTGCTCGTCATCGCCGACGACACTGCGGACGCGCGCGTCGTCGCCGCGGACCTGCTCGCCCAGGCCGAGCACGACACGGACGCCTGCGCCGTCCTCGTCACCACGCACCCCCCCCTTCTCGACGCTGTCGAGCGCGAACTCGCATCGCAACTCGCCACGCTCCCGACGGCCGCCACGGCCCGCGCCGCCCTCGCCAACGGCTTCGCCGTCGTCGCGCGCGGCCTGGCCGAGGCCGTCGCCCTCTCCGACCGCTATGCGCCCGAGCACCTTGAAGTGATGACGCGCGACGCCGAGGCCATCGCCCGCCGGTGCACGCACTTCGGCGCGGTCTTCATCGGCGCGGGCGCGGCGGAAGTCCTCGGCGACTACGGCGCCGGCCCGAACCACACGCTCCCCACCGGCGGCGCGGCCCGCTCCGCCGCGGGCCTGAGCGTTCTGCACTTCCTCCGCACGCGCACCTGGCTCCGCATCGACGACCCCGCCGCCGCGCGCCCCCTCACCCTCGACACCGCACGCCTCGCCCGCGTCGAGGGCCTCGAAGCCCACGCCCGCGCCGCCGAGGCCCGGCTCTGATCCCGGCCGGCCATCCGCTGGCCGCGGTTTTACCACTCCCGCACCGATGAACGATGGCCATTGCCTCGCGCGGCATCCCCGGCGACGCGCTCTTCATCCACCGCCTCCCCGCCCACCGAGGCGAGGAAGTCACCGACGAGGTTATCGACTCGCCCGCCTCCATCGTCTACGACCAGGCCGACAACCGCATTGGTCTTGACCCCGAAACCTGGTCCGGTCTGAGGGAGAGTTTTCTGGGATGATTCCGGCCTCTGTTGGGGAGGCCGAGGATGAAGCGGAAGCGGTTCAGTGTGGAGCAGATCGCGTTCGCGATCACGCAAGCGGAGAACGGGACGCCCGAGAAGTGCTCCCGTACGTTGATCGCTACGACGTCTGGTACAGTTGGCCGCTGTCCACCACGGAGTGGGGGATTGCGGGCCGAGACAGGCGATGCACGCGATGGGTTTCGCGTCGGCGGGCTTCGTCGCGGCCCGCGCTGTGCGAGCATCAACGCAGCACGGCGAGGCTGCCCACAATCTCCCGACCTGGCCCACGCCTCCGCCCCTTGCCCCCGTCCCCCCTATTCCATATACTCCCCTCCGAAATGCCCCTGCGACCGAGTCTCAGTCGCGGGGATATCATCCTTCGCCCGCCCACCTCGGCGGCTCCGGGAGGCCTCTGCCGTGCAGCCTGAATCGCCAGCCAGCGTGACGCTCGCCAGCCTCCAGCCGGGCCAGAGCGGCCTCGTCCGCGACACCGACGCTCTTTCTCCGGGCGACGCCGCCTATCTGCGTGCTCTGGGCATCCGGCCCCGCAGCCGCGTCCGGCTTTGTCGGCAGGGCGGGCCGTGCATCGTCGAGGTCGGGTGCGGGTGCGGCGGGCCGTGCTGCCGCGTCGCCCTGTCGCGCCACCTCGCCGTCCACATCATCGTCGAGCCGATGCCCGCCTGAGCGGGCGAACGGGGGAGCCTCGCCGTGTCCGACGCCCCCGCCCCGGCCGCCCCCCCCTCCGGGTCTGCACGCGCGACCCGCGCCGTCCGCGTCGCCATCCTCGGCAACCCGAACACCGGCAAGACCACGCTCTTCAACCGCCTCTGCGGCGTGCGGCACAAGACGAGCAACTTCCCCGGCACCACCCAGGAGGCCCGCATCGGGTTCCCGCGCGGCCTGCCCGAGGGCAGCGAACTCATCGACCTCCCGGGCGTCTACTCCCTCGAACTCGACCAGTCCGAGGCCGCCATCTGCCGCGACGTGCTCGCCGGGCAGCTCGCGCCGCGCGGCGAGTCGGTGGAGGCGCCGGACGTGGTGCTCGTCGTGACCGACGCGACGAACATGCCGCGGAACCTGATGCTCGTGGGCGAGGCGATCCGCCGCTGTTTGCCGACGGTCATCGCGATCAACATGGTGGACGCCTCGCGTCGCAAGGGCATCCACGCCGACGAGGGCGTGCTGATGAGCAGCCTGGGCGTCGAGGCCGTGCCGTGCAGCGCGCGCACCGGCGAGGGGCTGGACGCCCTGCTCGCCGCGCTGACGCGCGCCCGCATCCCGACGGAGTCCCCTCCCCCAAGCGAGGACGGCCTCGCCCTCTGGGCCGATGACCTCTACGCCCGGATGGCCGCCGGCTACGACCCGCCGCGCCCGGACACCTTCACCGACCGCCTGGACCGCGCCTTCACGCACCCGCTGCTGGGGCTGGGGGCGTTCGTCGCCGTGATGGCGGGGCTGTTCTTCGTCATCTTTTCCCTCGCCGCCTATCCGATGGGCTGGATCGAAAGCATCTTCGCGCACCTCGGCGCGCTCGTCGGTCGCGTGCTGCCCCCGGGTGCGATCCACGACCTCGTGGCCGACGGCGTGGTCGCCGGCATCGGCGCGACCGTCGTCTTTCTCCCGCAGATCTGCCTCCTCTTCTTCCTGATCTCGCTGCTCGAGGACACCGGCTACCTCGCCCGCGCCGCCTTCGTGATGGACCGCGTGCTCCGCCCCTTCGGCCTCAACGGCCACGCCTTCGTGCCGCTCCTCTCCAGCCACGCCTGCGCCCTGCCCGGCATCATCGCCGCCCGCGCCGTGCCCGACCGGCGCGACCGCCTCGCCACCATCCTCACCGCGCCGTTCATGAGTTGCACCGCGCGCATCCCCGTCTACGTCCTGCTCACGGTGCTCCTCTTCCGCGACAGCCCGCTCATGCAGGCGCTCGCCTTCACCGGCTGCTACGCGCTGGGCATTGCGGCGGGTCTGCTCAGCGCGCTCGTCGCGCGCCGCACCATCCTCCGCGGCCCGAGCCGACCGATGGCGCTCGAACTTCCCTCCTACCGCCTCCCCAGCCTGCGCACCGCGCTGCTCGCCGCGTGGGACCGCGGCCTGGTCTTTCTCCGGAAGGCCGGCACGATCATCCTCGCCATCTCGATCGTGCTCTGGTGGCTCGGCGCCTACCCCGGGACGCAGCCCCCCCCCGAGGCCGTCGAACTGCGCGAGCGTGCTGAGGCCGCCGGCGCGGACGCCGACGCCCTGCTCGAAGAGGCGAACGCGGTCGAGGCCCGCCACGCCACGCGCCGCTCCTTTCTCGGGCGCATGGGCGAGGCCGCCGAGCCGATCTTCCGCCCGCTCGGCTACGACCGCCAGCTGACCGTCGGCGTGCTGGCGAGTTTCGCGGCCCGCGAGGTCTTCGTCGCCACCATGGCGATCCAGATCGCGGGGCGCGACGACGTCGAGGAGTCCGGCGTCTTCGAGGCCGTCGCCACCGCCACACGCGATGACGGACGCACGCCCATCTTCACGCGCGCCACGTGCTGGTCGCTGCTCGTCTACTACGTGCTCGCCATGCAGTGCCTGCCGACGCTCGCCGTCACCGCCAAGGAATCGGGCCATTGGAAGTGGGCGCTGGTGCAACTCGGCTGGATGTGGGGCCTCGCCTACGCGAGCGCGCTCATCGTCCACCAGTCCCTCCGAGCCGCGGGCGTCGCCTAGCGTTCGCCGTGCCACTCGCCGACTGGCAGTTCTGGGCGGTTACGATCGTTGCGATCGGCGCGCTGGCGTTCCTGCTGCGGCGTGCGCTGCCGCGCCTCGCGTGGTGGCGAAGGCGCAGGCCGCAGGGTCGCCGCGCCACGCTGACCGTCGGCGGCCGCGCCGTCGATCGGTCGCACGGCAAGGGCGCCTGACCGCCGTTGGTGCGCGCGGGTGCGCCCGCCGGGCAAGCGGGGGCGTCGGGCGCAGGACACACGACAACCCCGACCCGGCCCCCGCTTGCGCGACGGGCGTCAGGCCGCCGGACGCGAGAACAGCCGCGTCAGCCGGCGCGTGCGCTGCCCGTCTCCCTCGCCGTGCAGCAGGCGCACCGCGTGCGCGCCCGTCTCCGCCAGCACGAACTTGCGCGCAAGCCCCGTCGAGCGGATCAGCCGGCAGGCGTCCATCGGAAGCCCCGCCACCACCAGCCGTCCGCCCGACGCCTCGCACGCCTCGCCCAGCCGCGCCAGCACGCTGAGGCAACTCACCGACAGGCGCACCCCCGGGCGAAAACTCACCACCATGCGCCACGCGCACCGCTCCGCGAGGCTTCCCAACTGACGCTCCATCCGCGTCGCGTGCATGTCGTGCATGTTCGGCTCGATCACCTCCGCGATCGCCCAACCCGGCCCCCGCGTCACGTCGAGCAGCCCCCCCGCGTCGGCCGTCGCTCCGTCCAGCGATCGCGTTGTCATGGTCGCGCTCCGCGTCAACCGCCCCTGCCAGGGTCGGCCGCACGGATGACGTGCCAAACGCACGCCCGCGACGCCACCATGTCGCCCCCCGAAAGCCCACTCCCCCCGCCGCCTTGGCGCATGTGCGACAATCACGCCGATTGGCGCGGCACATGCGACGCCCGGCGCGCAACTACCGGACGATGCCCGAGACGGCTCTCGCATGTCGCGCCGGCATCGTTATCGGAACGCCACGCACCGCCCGCCGATCGCCTCTTCCGACCAGGCGCGCAGGTCCGGTCGGTCGATCCCGTCGCGTGCCGCTTCCTCGATCCACGCGAGGTGCACGGGCCTCACCGCGTCCGCCGCCAGCGCGGTGATGGCGAGCGCGAGCCTCGGGTCCGCGTCTCCTTCGGCACGCGGAGCGCGCAGGTAGAGGTCCGCGAACCGCATCGCGGCCGGCTCGTCACCCCGCAGCAGCGCGGCCGCGTGGTGCCGGCAGGCCTCGTCGGCGATCAGCCGCCGGCGGAGCGCCTGCAACTCGTCCCACTGGTCCGCCGGAGCGTTCGCGGGCCGCCTCGCCCCGAGCAGCCCGACCTGCCGCGCCAGCCACGCGTGCGCGTTCGGCCGCTCCTCGTCCAGCCCGCTCCACCGCCCGCGCGAGGTGACGAGGTCGATCTCCGCCCGCTCAACGATCGAGAAAACCGACGCCTCAAGGTCCACGCCTTCGTCGTCCTGCAACATCAGGATCGAGAAGTACTCCAGCAGGTCGGCCTCCTTGTGGGCCGCCTCGGCCAGCAGGATCAGGTCGTGCATGTCCGAGCCGTCGTACCACGGCGCCAGCCGATCCTGCGCCCGATACATCGCTGCGAACCGCTCCATCGCAGGCCCGCCGCGCAGCGCGTGCGCGCGCATCTCGTCGATCGCCACGATCCTGATCGCGCTCGCGGCGTGCGGGTCGAGCGTGCGCCCGCGCTCCCAGAGCCAGGTGTACAGCCCGATCGCCTCCGCGGTTCCGCCCAGGGCGGCGCGCTCCCGCGCCTCGCGCCAGCGATCGAGCACCACCGACGGCGCCGCATCTGGCGCGTCCTCGACCGCGGCGATCCGCCCGGTCTCCATGTCGTGGAAGGTCTCGATCTCCGGGCGCTGCGGCGGCGGGTTCTTCATCGTGTGCAGCGTGTGCCACACCGGGTCCGTCGATTCCAGCGACGACATCGCGAGGTCCGCCACCAGCAGAATCTGCAGCGGCTTGATGTAGAACCGGCCCTGGTCGTAGTCGCCGACGATCGGCAGCCCGCCCTTATTGTTCCTGAACCGCTTGTCAGGCACGGTCCGGAACAGCCGGCCGTCCTTGAAGATCATCACCACCGGCTCCTGCCCGATGGGCCTGCCGGACACCGGATGGCGCGGCACCAGTTCCTGAAGCCTTGCCCAATCCTGCGGGTGCTCGACCTGATCGACCCGGATCGTGATCGCGTGCCACTCCAGCCATGCCCTCAGCGTCGGGCTGCGCCAGGTGTATTTGTCCATCTTGTCGAAGCCGCTCTCACCGGAGTTCGTGTTGATCGTCGTTCCCGGAGCGAGCGTCACACTGCCCGGCCGTGCCGGGACGTGCCCGCGCGGATACACCACCAGGAACCGGTGCCGCTGCTTGCTCAACTCGAGCGCGTCGTCCAGCGACAAGCCCGTGAACGGCCCGTCCCCCCCCTGCCCAGCAGCGGGCGCGGCCGCCGCCGCCACAGCGACCATCGTCGCGACAAGAAACCGCCCCCACACCCCGAGGCCCCGTGTTCGCTTCATGGCCGCCTCCCGTTTGCGGTTCGTGAGTCGTCGTGCGGCGGTTCCTGTTCTCCTCAGCCATCCCTCCGCAGCCGTGCCGTGTGCCGCTGCATGGCCCGGATGGTCGCGTCCGAGACGTGGTGCTCGATCCCCTCGGCGTCGATCTCGGCCTGGTCGGGCTTCACGCCCAGCGCGACCAGGAACTCCAGCACCACCACGTGCCGACGCTGGGCGGCCGCGGCCATGCGCCGCCCCTCCGCCGTCAGCGTCACCGGCTTGTACGGCGCGGTCTCCACCAGCCCGCATTCATGCAAACGACCGAGAATGCGCGACACCGTCACGTGGCTCACGCCCATCATCGCGGCCAGGTCGCGTACCCGTGCCTCGCCGCGCCGCTCGACCAGTTGCATGATCGCCTCGGTGTAGTCCTCGGCCGTCTCGTCCCGGTGCGCGGACCGCGTCGTCCGGAACCGCTCCGCGTCGCCGCGCTCCGGCCTGCTTCCCTTCGCCGACATCGCGCCCAGAATAGCAGCGCGGCAACCGGGGCGGGGCCTTTCACGCTCCGTCGCAGCAACCGGGGCGGGGCCTTTCACGCTTCGTCGCAGCAACCGGGGCGGGGCCTTTCAGGCCCCGTCGGCGCACCATTTCGCCTCGATGTTCTCGGCGCGCACCCCGCGCACCAGCAGCGTCTTTTCCGCGCTCGCGTGCCCCGAGACGACCTCGACCGCCGACGCCCGCACGCCGAGTTCGCGCGCGATCAGTTCGCACACCGCCCGGTTCGCCCGCCCCCCCTCCGGGGGCGCGGCCACGCGCACCTTCAGCCGGTCCCCCAGCCGTCCGACAATGCCGTCCCGCTTCGCCCCCGGCACGACCTTCACGGCCAGCAGCACCGCGTGAGGCTCGTTCGCCGGCGAGATCATTCGGACGCGCGCCGCGCGCGCTTCCCGTTCAGTCCCGGTCGCGGCGGGTGGATCGCCGTGCTGGTCGGCGACGACGCCGTGCCCTTGCGGATCATCCCCGCGCCGATGCGTTCGACCGCGCGCTCCGCGTTCGCCTTGCTGTACTCGACGCCGATGAACCGCCGCCCGTGCGCGCACGCCACCACGCCCGTCGTCCCGCTCCCCGTGAACGGGTCGAGCACCAGGTCGCCCTCCTCGCTGCACGCGAGGATCACGCGCTCGAGGTACACCTCCGGCAACTGGTTGTCGTGCCCGGCCCGGCGCTCCTTGTTGTTCCCCTGCACCCGCCCCCAGTACCGCCCGTACCACACGTCCATCGGCACGCGCAGCCCCGCCGGCATCCCGTCACGCTTGCTCTCGGTGCGCGGATCGCCGTAGATCGAACGCCGGTCCGAGACCTCCAGCACGCGCTCGGGGCGCCACACCCGGTTGAACGGATCGCGGCAGAAGTACAGCGCGTGCACCTTCGAGTTGATGAACCGCCGCGACGTGTTCTGCCCGAACCGGTAGTGCCAGATGCACCAGTTCACCATGTGCATCTCGCGCTGCTTCAGATGCACCACGATCTCCGCCGCCCAGTCGTCCGGGATGTTCACCCACATCGAGCCGTCGGGCGTCAGGGCATCCACGCACAGGTCGAGCCAGCGTCGAGTGAAGCCGAGGTACTCCTCGTCCGGCATCGCATCGTGCCACTCGTCGTACGCCCGGTTCCAGTTGAACGGCGGGTCCGCGAAGACAAGCCGGATCTGCTGCTCGCGCGCTTCCTCCAGCCGCGGCAGCACCTCGCGGCAGTCGCCGACCCACACCCGCGCATCGCCGCGCCCGCCCTTCGCCGGCACGGCGAGCGGCCTCGACAGCCTCGGTTTGGTCTGTGTTCGTGGCAGCGTCGTCATGGGCGGACGTAGCGTAGCGGCCCGCGCGCGCCCGCGCAACCGTGCCGCCTCGCCATCACCCGATCCGACGCATCAGCCCCATCCCGTAGTTCAGCGGCGACAGGTACAACTCCACCTGCTCGTACCGCCCCTGCCCGATCGCGCCCGCATGGTCCAGGATGTGCCGCGGCCCCATGTGCCCGCCGCACTGTTCCGGGAACGTGTCGTGCAGCAGCACGTACCCGCCCGTGTTCAGAACCGGTTCGACCGCGTGGAAGTCCGCCGTCGCCCCCGGCACCGAGTGGTCGCCGTCGATGAACGCGAAGTCCACGCCGCCGAGATGCGCCAGTTCGTCGCGCGCGGGCGGGAGCGTCTCCCAGCTCAGACCGGGATGGAACCGCACGAAGTCGATCAGCCCCGCCCGCTCCAGCCGCTCCTTCACGAAGTCCAGCCGCCCCTCGAGCATCTCGGCGTCGCGCCACGGCCCCTTGTGGATCGGTCCGAAATCGTCGAAGCAATGGATCTCCGCACCGCCCGGCCCGCCCGCGCCCGGCGTGCGCCCCGCTTCGAGCAGCGCGGCCGCCATCCAGTGCGTGCTCACCGAGCAGAACGACCCAACCTCCACGATCACCCGCGGCTGCAGGTTGCGGATCAGCCCGTGCAGCATCAGGCCCGCCTCCGGGCTGAGCGACGCCGGGAACGTGATCGGCATCGCGTACATCTCCTTCAACGCCTGCAGCCAGCGCACGCGCGGGTTGTCCAGCCACGCCGGGAACTCCCAGCGGGTCGGGTGCGGCCCGTCGTTGCGCGGGAAAAACCGCAACTGTTCGCGCGGCAGCGCAACCCTCACCGCGTCCGGTTCCGTCTCCGCGGACTTGCTGCGCTTCAGCGTGAACACCGTGCGATCCCTTCCGGTTCCCTTCCCCGGCCCATCCTAGCGACCGCCGCTCAGGCCAGCGGGTCGTGCAGCGGTGTCGGGTCGCCGTGCTCGGCAACGCGCTTGCCCACGAGCCGCACCACCACCCACGTCAAGCGACGGCGCAGGTCGTCGGACGCCAGAGGGAACGCGGACGCGACGGCCGACTCGAAGACCACCTGCACCGTCCGCATGGGGATGGGCGAGCCGACGCCCGCCGGTTCGATGAGCAGCGACGCGATCATCCGCGCCATCGGCCCCAGCCGCCGTCCCCGCGACCGCCGCACCGCCACGCAGTCCACGACCGCGACCGACGGCCGCGACCCGACCGCGCCCGTCACGATCAGGTTCGAGGGCTTGTGGTCGCGGTTGAACAGCCCGGAGCGCACGATCGCGCCCACCTGCTCGCCCACCGCGCCCGCCAGCGACTCGGCTTCGCGTTCGCTCATCGTTCCGTCGGTCAGGTGCGCCAGCAGCGTCTTGCCCTGCAACCGCTCCATCGCCAGCACGACGACGGGGCGACTGTCGATGCGCGCCGTCGCCAGCCACAGCGGGCGCGCCGTCGCCACGCCCGCCCGTGCCAGACGCTCCGCGCCCTGCCAGTGGCGGTGGCCGCGCGTCGTCGCGGTGAGCAGTTGCAGGCGTCGCCGTACGCCCTCGACCGGCCACGCCTTCACGATCACGCACGCGCCGACCGCGTCGGCCTCGAACACTCGGCTGCCCTCGTGCTCCTTCAGCACGCGCGCCGTGCGCGCCCACGCCCCCCCCGACAGCCGCTCGGCCCAACCGCCGGCACGGTCCTCCCGCAACGTCCTGCCCGGCACGAAGTCCATCGGCGGACACGGTAGCGTGGCACGGCATGGGACGGGCGGCGCCCCATTGACATCCGTCCCCCCGCGCCCGACCATGCGGACGGATGACTCTCTCCGTCGTCATTGTCTGCCGCGACAACGAGCCCACCATCGGCCGAACCCTTGCCAGCGTCGCCAGCCTCGCCACGGAGATCGTCGCCCTCGACTCCGGCTCTACCGACGGCACCATCCCGCTCCTCGAGCGCGAGGGCGCGCGAGTCGAGCGTGTCCAGTGGCGGGGCCACGTTGCCACCAAGCAGCTCGCCCTCCGCGCGGCCTCGTGCGATTGGATTCTCAGCATCGACAGCGACGAGTCCGTCGAGCCAGACCTGGCCGCATCGCTCCGGGCCTTCCTCGCCTCGCCCGAGCCTGGCACGGTCGCCGCCCGCGTGAACCGCAAGGTCTGGTTCGCCGGGCGGTTCCTCGAGCACGCCTGGCAGCCGGAGTGGCGGCTCCGGCTGGTGCGCCGCGACGACGTCAGGGCCGAGCGCGCCAAGTGGGGGGGGGTCAACCCCCACGACAAACTCGGCGTCGAGACCGGCCCGGGACGCCGCGTCATCGACCTTCCCGGCACGCTCCGCCACGACTCCTTCACCGACATGGCCGACCACCTCGCCAACCAGGTCCGGCACGCCCGCGTTTCCGCCGAGAGCCTGCACACCCTCGGCCGGCGCGGCAGCGTCTGGCGGCTTGCCACCTCCCCCCCCGCGGCCTTCCTCAAGCAGATCGTTCTGAAGGCCGCCTGGCGCGACGGCTGGCGCGGCTGGGCCGCCGCAGGCTCGACTGCCGCCTCCACGCTGATGAAGCACATCCTCCTCATCGAACGCTCCGGCAAGGCCTCCGAAGGTCCGCCCCCACCCCGCGCCTAGACTTCTCGTGACCCGAGGCCGGGCTGGCGATGCCGGAGTGGCGACGCACCGCGTCTCGGGCCGATGTTCAGAGGCACGCCGCGCTTCTGTCCGAACCGTCTGCGGCGGATGGCGAGCGTTCCCATCCCCCTTTCTTCGGGGCTGCCAACGCCTGTCATCCGCCGTGGGCCGGACGAATCCGTCGCGGCCACGGAGACCCCATGACCCAGATGATGATGCCGGACGCCGGCGCAGACCCGGACCACGCCCACGCCACGCCAAACGGCCAGCCCGCCGACGGCTCGCCCGAGGGCGACAAGCCCCGTCGCAAGCGACGCCGCAGACGCGGCGGAAAGGGACGCTCCGGCGCGCCCGCCGGCGCAGCCCCCGACACGCGCGAACGCCTCGACGGCGATGCCCCCCCCTCGCGCCCCGCGCCCGCGCGTCAGCGCGGCATCGGCGCGGATACCGCCAACCCCGAGGTCTTCGATCAGACCACCGCCTTCGATACCCTCGGCCTGGCTGAGCCTGTGCTGCGCGGGCTGCACGAGGCCGGCTTCCAGCGGCCCACGTACATCCAGGCGCGGCTCATCCCCGCCGTCCTCACCGGCCGCGACGTGCTCGGCCAGGCCAAGACCGGGACCGGCAAGACCGCCGCCTTCGGCCTTCCTCTCCTGCACATGGTGCGCAAGGGCGCGGCCTTCAGCGCGCTCGTCCTCGCACCCACCCGCGAACTCGCCATGCAGATCACCGAGGAGATCAACCACCTCGGACGGCACACCGGACTCACCGCCGTCACCGTCTACGGCGGGCAGCGCATCCAGACCCAGGTGGACAAGCTCAGCCGAGGCCCCGAGATCATCGTCGGCACCCCCGGCCGCATCCTCGACATGGTGGATCGCGGCCATCTCCACTTCAAGAACGTCCGCTTCGCCGTGCTCGACGAGGTGGACCGCATGCTCGACATCGGCTTCCGGGAGGACATCCGGCGCATCCTCTCCAGGTGCCCAGCCGAGCGGCAGACCGTCGTCGTCAGCGCGACCATCAGCCGCGACATCGAGGACCTCGCCCGCCGCTACATGCGCAACCCCGAGAAGATCGTCACCACCGCCGGCTCGCTCACCGCCAGCATGGTCGAGCAGCACTACCTCACCGTGAACCCGTGGGACAAGAAGAAACTCCTCCTCCACCTGCTCAAGCACGAGGAGCCGGCCCTTACCCTCGTCTTCTGCCGCCTCAAGCGCACCGTCGATGAACTCGCCCGCTACCTCAACGCCAAGGGCGTCGAAACCCACGCCATCCACGGCGACATGAGCCAGAGCCGGCGCACCGCGACCATGCGCAAGTTCAAGGAGGGCGAACTCGCCGTTCTCATCGCCAGCGACCTCGCCAGCCGAGGCATCGACGTCGACGGCATCAGTCACGTCGTCAACTACGACCTCCCCGAAGACCCCGACCTCTACGTCCACCGCATCGGCCGCACCGCTCGCGCCGGTCGCAAGGGCGTCGCCTGGGCCTTCGTGACGCCCGAGCAGGGCAAGCTGCTGACGCAGATCGAGCGCCTCGTCAACGCCGAAATCCCGCGCATGGACTACCCCGACTTCACCCCCACGCCCAAGCCCGAGACATGGCGGCCCGAGCCGACCGGAGGCCGACCGCCCGTCGAGATCGTGGGAGTCCCCGAGAAGCCCCGCAACCGGCTCGCCGCGCCGGAGGGGCCGCAACTTCCCGACGACCCCGCCAAACTCGCCGCCAAGTTCCCAGGCGGCATCGTGCCCGCGAAACTCCCGCCCAAGACCCTGCGCGGGCGCGTTCCGACGCGGCGGGGCGGCTGAGCCGCGCTCTCATCCTCCCAGCCGGGACGAGCCGCTCCGCGCCGTTCCCAAACCCGTTACCCCGACGGCCCCGCTCAGCCCACGCGGGCTGACGATCACGCCGATCCCCGCCTCGTCCGTGATCTTGTTGTAACTGAACGCCACGCCAAGCGTGAGGTTCGGGAAGTCCCGCGTCACCGTCGCGGAGATCCGCTCGAAGTCGCCCGCGTCCGTGTCGTAGTTCGCGCTCACCCCCGCGCGGTACTTCGACGTGAGCGTGTAGTTCGCCCCGAACGACACGATCGTCGAGTCCATCGCGTTCACGAAGTTCGTCGAGACGTACGTGCGGAAGTCCGGCGTGTGGTCAACCACCACGCCCGCCGACGAGTACGACGGCTGATTCCTCTCGAAGTCGTACACCATCCGCCCCGCGATCCCCACCGCGTCCGTCGCCTGCCACAACGCCTCGGCGTTGAGGAACTCGCCGGGGTTGGACAGTTCCGGCCTGTCCTCGAACCATCGACCGATCGGCGACTCGGGGTCCGTGTCCTCCGACGACCACACGTACTCCGTCCGCAGCGTCAGCACGTCCACCGTCCGCCAGCGGCCCGGCCCGCCGCGCTTCGTCTGCCACGCCTGGTCGATGCCCGCGCGGATCATGGTGCCCTCGGCGATCGATTCGACCGAGTCGTCGTACACCGGCAGGTTCACGCGATCGACGTTCGTGAACCCGTGCCACACCGTCACCCCCGGCTCGATGACATGGCGCACGCGGTGCAGATCGAGCAGCCGGCTGTCCACCGAGTCGTCCACCCGGTGGATCGTCGTCGAGAACCGCACGCCCGCCCCGCCCCAGAGCCTCGCGTTGTCGGTCTCCTCGGGCGAGTAGGCGCTGAAGTCCGTGTCCCACGCCGTGCCGCGTGCCACCACGAAGGGGTTGACGTTGATCGGGCCTGCCGCCAGCTGCATCGAGAACTCGTTGCGCGTATCCGCGCGTACGATCGGCGACTCGTGCAGCCCCTCGGATCGCAGGCGGTCCGCGATCGAGTCCACGGGGTCGATCCCGAAGGCGGCCTCCGCCGTCCGGCGCGTGCGGTACCCCGTCTCGCGTGCCTCCGGGTCGTGGAAGTTCAGCGCGAGCTGGCCGACGCGGTGCTCGCCGTGGTAGGTGAACAGCCCCGGATACCGGTCCGGCGAAAGGTCAAGCCCGACGACCGAGTACACCGCCTCGGGCAACTTGTCGACGCTGTAGCCCTGGCTCGACAGCAGGTAGTCGTTCGTGATGAAGTCGTCGAGGTTCGCCTTCGCCTCGATCTGCAGCAGGGTGTGGTCGTCGCGCCGCGCCAGGTGCCCCCGCGTCGTCACCTCCCGACGCCGCTCCGTGATCCCCTGGAACAGCGCGGGCGCCAGCCGCGGGTCCGAGATGTACGACCCCTCCAGCGTCAGCGTCCACAGGTCGTTCACGCGCCAGCGGTGGTCCGCCAGCACGATGCCTCGCGTCCCGCCTTCGCGCGACAGCCTCGGCCCGGGCTTCATCACGTCCGTCCCCGAGTCATCGAAGAGCATGTACGCGAACAGGTTCCCCTCGTGGTCTCGCCGACGGATCGAGGCCTCCGTCCCGACCGCGAACCCGCGCTCGTTGTAGTAGTCCGCCAGCAGTTCCGTGCTCACGCCGTCGGGGGGGCGCAGCCCCAGCAGGCTCCACGCGTCCCACGACGTCTTCCACGCCGGCCCGGTCCGGGACGACGACTCGAACGCCACGTTCCGCAGCGGGATCGCGTTCGGATCCCCCACGAACCGGGGCCAGTACAGGAACGGCACGCCGGCGCCGCGCAGCGTCAGGTCGCGCGCGTCCACCAGGTGCCCGCTCGTCCCGTCGCGGCGCGAGTACTGCGTCACCGACACCGAACCCGCCCCGATCGAGAAGTGAGGCCGCGAGAACCGCGTGTTTGCCAGCGTCGCGCGCTCCGCCACGAACTGCCGTTCCCCCTCCTGCCGGATCGACGACGCGCGCACGTAGAGCGGGATGCGCCGCCGCGCGTCGTACGACCACAGCACCGCGTCCGCCACCAGGCCCCGGTCCTCGCGCACGTCGTAATAGATGCGCGGCCCGCGGAGCGTGTACTTCCCGTCCGTCGCGTTCGCGTCGCCCTCCAGGTACACGCCCAGCACGTCCTCCGCCGAAAGCCGCGAGAGGTCCGCCGCGCCGCCCGGCGACAGGAAGATCACCGCACGCTCGCCCGTCAGCTGCATCGTCCGCTGCGATCGGGGCTGCCAGTACTGCACGCGCACCCCGCCCGTCAGCAGCACGGCCCGCTCGTCCTCGCCGGGCACCAGCACGATCTGCCCGGCCGAGAACGTGAACACGCCGTCGGAAGGGAAGATGCGCGTCGGCGGCGGCTCCGGCTCGACCACCCGCCCGCCCGGCACAGGGGGGGGGTGCGTCGCGGCTTCATCGACCGGCGCGGGCGCCTCGCGCGGCGGCGCGCCGCGCTCCTCGGGCACGCGCATGACCTCCACCGGCGGAGGTGGGGGGGGGGCAGGCTCACGCACGGGCGGCGGAACCGCACGCGCAGGCTCCTCGCGCGCCGGCGGGCGTTCGACGATGGGCCGATCCGGCCGCCACCGTCGTTCCGCGCGCACGGGCGGCGCGGGAGGCGCAACGATCGCCCGCAGGTGCTCCGCGAGTTCCGCCTCGGCCTCGTCGATGAGCGCGTCGCGCGGCCGCCCCTCCTCCGCCAGGTCCACGTGCATCCGCACCGGCTCCTCCGTCGCCACCACGCCCTGCACCGAAAGCCGGTCCGCGCTCACCGTGACCGCCGCGTCCGCCGCGCCGCCCCCGACCCGGTCGAAGTAGACGTACACCTGGTGCACCGACGCGCCCGGCGGGGCATCGTCGGCCTCGCGCGGTTCCAACCGGCGAATCCAAACCACCGCACGCTTCGCGTTGAACCTGTGCAGCCCGAGCGTGACGACGACGTCACCCTCCAGCAACATGCGTCGGACAGGCGGCGAAACGCTCCCGTCACCGCGCCGCACGCCCGGCTCCGCCCACACGCGCGCCCGGCGCGCCGCGAACTCGACCCTGCCCCTGACCGCACCGGCCGGCAGCCGCATCGTGCCGAAGTCCAGTGCCGTGATTTGCTCGGGCTGGTGGGCGGGCGCGCCCCCAGACACGCCCGCCGCGGGAGCACCGATCGCAATCGCGCCTCCGACGATCGGCAGGGCCAGCCAGCGGCGCGCGGGATGTCGAAACCGCCGGGGCATACGGCCGCTCGTGGGGTGCCACCGGACCCGGCCACCACGGCGCGGACCCGGAGAGAGCGGATGCTAACCGGGGTCCGCGATCGCCACAAGTCAGCCCGCGCTCGCGCCCGTCAGACCGCCGACTCGGTGACCCGCAGAACCTCCTGCACGGTCGTCAGCCCCTTGGCCACCTTCGCCATGCCGTCGTCCCGCAGCGAAACCATGCCTCGTTCGAGGCACATGCGCCGGAACTCCGAGACGTTCGGGTTCCGTGCGATCACGTCGCGCAACTGGTCGTCCACGACGAGCAGTTCGTAGACGCCCACGCGGCCCGAGTATCCCGTGCTCCGGCACCGGTCGCAGCCGGGCGCGGTCCAGACGGTCTCCGTGCGCATCCCCATCATGGCGAGGTACTCGGCCAACTCGCCGTCGGGCGCCTCCTGGGTCTTGCACGCCGTGCACAGGCGCCGCACCAGCCGCTGCGCCAGCACGGCGTTCACCGCCGCGCCCACCAGGAACGGCTCGATCCCGATGTTCACGAGTCGCGTGATCGAGCTTGGCGCGTCGTTCGTGTGCAGGGTCGAGAGCACGAGGTGTCCGGTCAGCGCGGCCTGCACCGCCACGTGCGCCGTCTCCTGGTCGCGGATCTCGCCCACCATGATCACGTCCGGATCCTGTCGCAGCAGGGCCCGCAGGGCGCGCGCGAACGACATCCCGATCCGGTCGTGCGTCTGCGTCTGCGTGATGCCGTCGAGGTGGTACTCGATGGGGTCTTCGACGGTGGAGATGTTGAGCTTGTTCTTGTCCAGTTGCCGCAGCGAGGAGTAGAGCGTCGTCGTCTTGCCCGACCCCGTCGGACCGGTGACGAGCACGATGCCGTGGGGGGCGTTGACCTGCCGCTTCCACAGTTCCAGCGTGTTCTCGGCGAAGCCGAGGTCTTCCAGCTGCACGTTGATCGATCGCGTGTCCAGCAGGCGCATCACCGTCTTCTCGCCCGCGGGCGTTGGGATGGTGGACATGCGCAGGTCGAGTTTCCGCCCCTGCACCGTGCACCGGATGCGCCCGTCCTGAGGCAGCCGGCGCTCGGAGATATCCAGGTTCGCCATGATCTTCAGGCGGCTCGTGATCGCCGCCGCCATCGACACCGGCGGGTTCATCATCTCGAACAGCACCCCGTCGATGCGGAACCGCACCTTCAGCTTCTTCTCCGACGGCTCGACGTGGATGTCGCTCGCGCCTTCCTTGACCGCCGTCTGGATGATGTAGTTCACGTAGCGGATCACAGGGCTTTCGCCCGCCTGCTGCTCGAGATCGACCTCGTTGGTCTGCTTGGCGGCGTCCACCTCGACGTCCGCCTCGTCCACGTCCTCCAGGATCGCCGACAGGTCCGGCTCGGGCTGGTCGGATTGCCCGATGATCTCCAGGGCGGCCCGCACCTCGAACGCCGTCACGATCACCAGTTTCACCGCGTGCGCGCCCAGCCGCGAGCGGATCTCGTCGAGCAGGAAGACGTCGTCGGGCCGCGTCGCGCCGATCACGACGCGGGTCCCTTCCGTCCGCAGCGGCACCACGAGGTGCTGCTTGCAGAACTCCCCCCCGAGCCGCTGCAGGAGCCGCCCGTCGAACCCGCCGTCCAGGCCGCGGTTCAGGTCGATCCGCTCGAACGGCACCCCCGCAAGTTCCGCGATCCCCCGCTGCACTTCCGCCTCGTCGACGCCCTGTTCGATCAGCACGTCCGCGAGCCGACGCCCCGGCGACTGCCGGATCACCTGCTCGGCCGAGGTCAGGCGCTCACGCTTCACCACGCCGCGCGCGATCAGCAGGTCGCCCAGACCGCGCGACTCGTCGAGCGTGGGATCGCTCTCCGGGGTGTAGAGGTCCGTCATCGCCGCGTCGTCGGCACGCTCCACCGGCGCGTGCCGCGGTGTCTCCGCGGCGAGTTCGTTCAGCAGGTCGTCCGCGCGGCGATTCGCCATCGGGGGCCTCCTCGCGTCGGGCGTTCAGTTCCGGCGCGGCGGTGTGCGCGGCGGGGTCCGAGGCTGCGACGACGGCGTGCCGAACTCCAGCACGAACTCGGTGTCCTCGGCGACCAGCACCACCCGCCGACCCTCGATCTGCGTTACCTTGAACCCGCCCTCGAGCATGTCCCCCACGCGCACCAGCTTCCCGCTGATCCGCGCGATCGGCATCGTCCCGCCCATGATTCCCTGCAACTCGAACCGTCCGAACGCCGTCTGCAACTCACGCTGGCGCCGCTCGCGCTCCAGGCGCTGCTCCTCCAGCAGTTTCGCCTGTCGCGCCGCTTCTGCACGGGCGATCGCCTCCGGGTCGTCGGTCATCAATGGCGTGCCGGCGTCGGTCCGCAGCCGGAACGGATCCTTGTCGATCACCTCCGCGGGCACCTGCACCGCGCGCTTGCTCCGCTCGAGGTCCGCCAGCAGCCGCGGCGAGACCTCCGTGCTCCCCGACGCGCCCGGCTTGAAGTCCAGCACCAGGCCCGCGAGGGCCGCGCCCGGACCCATCCCGATCGCGCGCATCGCGAAGATGCCCGCCGCAGCACCGACCAGCACCAGCCCCGCCACAACGATCCGTCGCGGCCCGCGCTTCGGCGTCGCGTCGAAGGGGTCCTCCTCGCCCGACGCGCCCTCCGAGAGCAGCGACACGCCCAGCGGCATCAGCGGCGCATCCTCCGGCGTCGCCTCCAGGGTCTCGTGCTCCGCCTCGCGCTGACTCACTTGCGATCCTCCTGGAAGAAGATGCTCAGCGTGAACGAGATCGTCACCTTCCCGTCGTCACGCGTCGAACGGCGCAGGTGGAAGTCCGAGATCCGCGTGATCCGCGGCAACCGCTCCAGCCGCTGCAGGAACTCGTAGTACCCCCGGAAGTCACCCCCGGTCTGCACCTCGATCGGCTGCTCCCAGTACGTCGCCGCCTCGATCGGCTTGCCCGATTTGAGCGCGGGCACGTCCAGCCCGGATTCGACCGCCAGGTCGGAGATCTGCCGGACGATGTGGTCCAGTTCCTTGTTCGTCGGCAGCCGCGCCTCGATCTCCTCGATCGACGCCGCGATCTGCGCGTTCGCGCGCTCCAGGTCCGAGTTGCGGGCCGTCTCCTGCTCCAGCTTGCGCAGCGTCTCCCGCTTCAGACCGATCTCCTGCACCGCCGACGCGATCTCGGCGTTCTGCGGCCTGAACACGAAGAACCACGCCGCCAGCGGGATCGCCAGCACGAGCGCGAGCAGCGCGAACTCTCGGATGCCGAATCGCATGGCTCACTCTCCTCCCGGCGACGACGCCGTCGCCGAAGCGTGCGGCACGCGCACCGGCGCGCTCAGGGCCTCCAGCTCCACCTCGCGAGCGTTGCCCACCTGGCGCGGGTCCGCGTCGTCCCGCAGGCGCGCCACGATCTCGAAACGCCGGAGGTCCAGCGTGTCCAGCGTCGTCTGCGCGATGTACAGCAACTCCACGCTCGTCAGCAGCGGCGACTGCTGCAGCAGCCGGAGGTAGTCCGCCACCTGGTTGTTGTCCGACGCCACGCCCACGATCGTCAGCGAGTACTCGAACCTCGGCGGCTCCACCTTCGGCGGCTCCGTCGGCTTCGTCGGCGCGGCCACGCCCGGCTTGCTCAGCGAACGCGACGCCGCAGGCTTCGCCTTCGGGTCCGGCGCGGCCGCCGCGGCAACGCGGATTCGCTTCGATTGCAGCTTCACCTCGAGCAGCGTCACCCCACGCGGCAACGCCGTCACCATCTCCGCCAGCAGCACCGACCGCGGCACCGGCTCCAGCAGCGCGGTCGTGATCCGCGCCTTGTCCAGCATCTGCGTCCGCTGCGCTTCGAGGCTCTTCAACTGCTCCAGCTTCAACGCCGCCTGCTCGTACTGCGCGTTGATCGCACGCTGGTCCGAACGCACCGACGACCAGCGCTGGTTCGTCACCAGGAACGCGCCCACCACCGCCAGCATCACCGTGAAGAACAACGCCAGCGTCAGCGCATAGAACCGGCTCTCCGTCTTTCGCTCCACGTAGTCCGTCGGCAGAAAGCCCTGGGATCCGGCATCGGGTCGCTTGAAGTCGTCCATCGGGGCCTCCCTCACAGATCCGTCGGGCTGAGGCACAGCCCCAGCGCGACCGCCCAGCCCGGCTGCGGCTGCGAAAGGTCAACGCCCACCACCCGCTCCTCACCCGTGCGCGCCAGACGCGCCAGCGGGTCGGCCACCTGCGCCGGCACGCGCAGCGCTCGCGCCACGTGCTGGCACAGCCCTCGGTGCCGCGCCTCCCCCCCCACGAACACCGCGTTGTCGATCCGCCGCCCGAACAGCGACTCGTGGTACCGCAGGCACAGCCCGACTTCGTCCGTCAGGATTTCGACCTGCTCCGCCAGCGACACGCCGCGCGGCGACGCCGGCGCGTCAGGCTGCTCGTCCAGGCTCGGCGTCAGGCCGGGCGCGATCGCCCGCTCGCGCCGATCCTCCTCGACCGCCACTCCCCCGTGCGACGCCGCTCCGACCGTCGCCCGTTCGGGCCGCGGTCGCACAGCCGGGGACACAAGGTCGTTCATCGACAGCCGCACCGCCCTCGCCCGCTCCAACTGGCACCCCATCTGCTCCGCGACCGACCGGTCCAGCAGCAGGCCGCCGGCGTTGATGACGCGCGTGAAGACCAGTTCCCGGCCGTGGGCGATCACCGCCCGTGTTCCGCCGCACCCCACGTCGAGGTACAGCGTCGCACGCGTCTTGTCCTCCGCGCGCCGCGTGACGTAGTCGAACGCCCGCAGCAGAGCGGTGAACTCGGCGTGCATCCCGACGGGTTCGAGTTTCGCATTCTTGAGCGCGTGCATGAGCCGGTTCACCACCTCGCGCCCCGTCGCCAGGCAGATGACCTCGCTCTTCCCGCCACCCACACGCTCCGCCCCCGGCACCTCGTAGCAGCGGTACACAAGCCGCGAAGGGTCGCGCCCCACCTGCTCCGCCAGCATCAGCTCCACCATCGACGCCAGCGGTGCATCGTCCGTCCGTGCGAACTGCGCGTGCTTGCAGAACGTGTGCGACGACGGGATCGCGCACACCGCCCGCTTCGCACGGATCCCCGCCGAACGGACCAGCCCGGGCAGCTGCTCCGCCTGGAACTCAAGTCGCTTGCGCGGATCGTCGAGCAGCGCCTCCGGCGTCGGCAGGCTCGCCGCGACAACCAGCTGCGGCGTCTCCCCTGGCGCGATCTGCAGCACCTTCAACGACGCCGTCCCGAAGTCCACCGCGACCGGCGGCCCGGGCTGCTTCACCAGCCCCAACGCCCCGACCTTGCTGCCCAGACCGCGAAACGCCATCGCCCGCTCACCTCCCGGCGCGCCCGAACCGCAACCCCCCGGCGCGCGCGGCACGCCGCCGAAGCCACCATCGGCCCAACCCGCGCTCCCCTTCACCCAACCTCAAAGACCCCCCGGAGTTCCGAGCCGCCCCCTTCCGCGCAGCCCGACCCGCCCGCGCACGCCGCGCAACCCTCACATCCCCACCCGGAGCCGCTTCACGCTCACACCGGACGGCGCGTCGGGTTCAGCACCACGTTGTCGCGCCCCAGCACCAGCACGTCCGCGATCTCCACCGCCTCCTGAAAGCTCTCGAGCGCCTGCTCGGGGTCGGCGCACCGCGTCGGCACACGCCCCTGCTCCAGGTGCTCAATCGTCGGGATCGCGTCGCCGCAGATCAGCGTCGTCTGCGCCCCGGCGATCAGCAGCCCGCACGTCCCCGGGGTCACGCCCGGCACCGGGAAGAGGTCAACCCCGCGCTCCAGCCGATCCGGCGCGGCCCGGCAACGCCGGAGCAACGCGACGCGGTACTCGAGTTCCGCCCGCGCGTCCTCCTCCGCGTCCGCCGCGTCGGCGAGCAGCCTCGCCAGCGGCACGCCCACCCCCTCGCGCTCCGCTTCCGAGATCAGCCACTCCGCCCCGTCGAACGCCTCGATCCCGCGGCAGGTGTCCGCCTGGAAACTCGTCAGGAACACGTGCGTCACGTCGTCGGGCGAAAGTCCCGCCCGCTCGTCCAGCCGCGCAGCCACCGCCGGACCCGGCAGGCCCGGATCGACGAGGATCACCGCCTCGCCCGCGCGCACGAGCGTTGTCGTCGCGTGCCCGGTGCGCACGCGACGCTGCTTGTCACGCAGCGGGTGCTCCGCCAGCGTGCCGATGCTGATGACGCGAACCTCCACGGCACGAGCCTCCGTTCCTCAGTGGTCCGCGTGATCGTTGCGCAGCCGCTCCAGCGCGGGGTGCTTCTCGCGCTTCTTGCGCGCCAGGGCGTCGATCACCGGCGCGGGCACCATGGTTCGAAGCCGTCCCATGTCGTCGCCCAGCGCGGCGATCTGCCTGATGAGGCTCGAACTCGTGTAGGCGAAACTCTCGCCCGCCACCACGAACGCCGTTTCCAGCCCCGCCACCTCGCGGTTCGTCACCGCCTGCTGCACCTCGTACTGCAGGTCCGAGAGGTTGCGGATGCCGCGCAGCAGCGCGGTCGCCCCGACCGACCGCGCGTAGTCCACCGTCAGTCCGCCGTAGGAATCGACGCGCACCGGCGCTTCGTCCGGCTCTTCGGCGGCGAGGTCCGCCACCAGCCGGCGCGCCATCTCCACCCGCTCCTCGACCGTGAACAGCTGGTCCTTGCCGGGGTGCCGGCCGACCGCCACGATCAACTCGTCGAACAGCCGCCGACCGCGTCGCACCACGTCGAGGTGCCCGAAACTCATGGGGTCGAACGATCCCGGGAAGACAGCCCTGTGGGTGCGCGGCATGGCCGAAGTCTACCGCCCAGCCCGCACAGACCGAACACGCGCCCGCTCTCGTGCCCCCTGCCGGTGGTCTCGCGCTCCGCCGTTTGGCACAGTCGTCTCGGTTCGTTGTGCGGGCCGTCCTCCGTGCCCGCCGAAGGTCAGGGGCCTTTCGACCTGCCGCGCCCGATCCGAGCGGAGCCTCACGGGCGACCGATCCCCTGCCACGCCCCGCGCCGGTCGCCTCATCGGTGCGGGGCATTTTCGCGCCGGCCCCGCGTTGCGGACGCTCACTGCTCGATCACGAACTCATCAAAGAGAGTCGATTCACGCCCCTGCGGATCGACCGTGCGGAAGACCGCCTTCAGCAGCAACCGCCTGCGCTGCCCGTGCGGCGTCTCGCCGCGCTCGACCGCCTCGCGCCGCGAGATCATGTCACGCACCCAGGGCGGCACGCGGCCCAGCCGCAGCCGGTACGTCCGCGTCGCCGGGTCGAACAGGGCCGAGTTCACGTCCGGCTGCATCATCTCCGGCACCGGCCACGTCGCCTCCTGGCGCAGCGTGCTCCCGTCCGTCGGGTACGAAAACAACTGCACCTCCAGCTCGCCGACAGCCTTCACGGCGTCGCCCCAGCGGTCCTTCAACTCGACGTGGCACATGATCACGTCGCCGTGCTCCGGGTCGCGCGTCAGGTGCGTCAGCGGATAGATGCGGATCGCCGTCGGCGCGAACGGATGGCGCATCACAGCCATCTCGGACGGCCCGGCGTCCGCCCCGGCGCGCGTCAACGAGCACCCCGGCACGAACGCCAGCGTCGCGGCGCACACCACCATCGAAGCGGCGACCGTGCGGCTCATCGCGGTCCAGTGTACCGCGCCGGCGACGGCCCCGTCGGCCGCCGCGCCCCCCGCGCCCCGGTGTCGCACGCCGACCGCAGCCGCTCGATCGCGCCGCTCAGGTCGCGTACCGCGCCCTCCACGCCCGCCATCGCGCGTGTGTTCGCGCCCACCGTCGAGAGCAGCGCGTCGAGCGAGGTCCGCTCGCGCGCCAGCGCGTCGTGAGCCTCGGCCAGCTGCCGCTCGCGCGATGCCGCCGCGCGACGCTCCGTGAGCCACATCCACCCGACCAGCCCTGCCGCCCCGAACTGTGCCACCGCGCCCGCCAGCCCCGCCTCCATCCGTCCCCTCCCGCCTTCGGCCTCATCACCACCTCACGACGTCCTCACCCGCCGAAACACCGCCACGTACGCCACCGACCGCACGCGACCGCGATCGGTGCGATCGCCCTCGCGCCAGTCGATGAACGTCATGTTCGACCATGACCGGCCGTGCAGGTCCACAAGCGTGCCCGGCGTCGGCGACTCCTGGAGTTGCGCCACGACCGCGTCGCGCAGCGTCCAGAGCGTGCTCTCGCTCGCCGCCACCAGCCGGCCCGCGACGATCACGTCCGGCTCGCGCAGCCCGATCGGGATCGTCCCCGGCGAGATGTCTCCGAAGTACAGCCGGGTCAGCATCAACTGCCCCTGCCGAGCCTGCGCGAACCGGTGCGGCCCGCTCCCGAACAGGTCAACGCCCTTGAACGAACTGGCCATCATGCCTCCTCAAGGCGCGAGAAGTTGCGCAGCGGCAGAGTGATGGAGTGACGAAGTGGCTGCTCGCATTTCCCATCCTTCTCTCGGCCCCTTCGTGATCTTCGCGTTCAACTCATTCCGCGTTCGTCCGCTTCAGCCGGCATCCTCGACGACCACAGGGTCCGCCGCGCCGTCCGGCGAAACGGCCACCAGTGTCACCGTCCGCGTTGCGCCGCCCTTGACCGAGAGTTCGTGCCGCACGTCCAGGACGACCGCCTGCGCCCGGACGCGACGCCGCGCCGCGTCGCTCCCGGCGGGCGAGGTGGCGAACGAGAGTTCGCCCGCGTCGCCGGGCTTCGGGCCGTCCGGCGCGTCGCGCGTGATCCCCTGCACCACGCGCACGGTGACCTCCTGTTCGGGCACGTCCGCGAGCGTGACGTGCGGCCCCAGGTCGGACCACTCGACGACCTTCCGCCGCGCCGAGCGGTCCACCACGACCGCCGACACGTCCTCCCAGGTCGCGTCACCGAACCGAACCACCCGAGGCGTCAGCAGCAGCATGTTCGTCTCCAGCACGATCGATCTGAACGCGAGGGGGCGGAGAGCGCGAAGGGAGCGGTGCAAGAAGTCGGGCTGCACGATCGGTCGCTCCGTCACTGTCTCTCCAAGAGCAGCACGCTCGGCCTCCGCACCGCATCCGCCTCGCCGTCGCCGTCGGTGTCGATGCGGGCGGCGACGCGCTGCCGCTCGGCCGCGAACCGCTCGCGGTACATCTCCGCCCTGTCACGCAGCGGCGACCCTGCCGGCGCGAGGGCGGACGCCGCCGCGTAGACCAGGTGCAGCGCACCCAGCGACACCAGCAGCCGCATCGCCCACGGATTCGTGACGCTCGCCTCGCCCGGCCCGTCCCCGCTTTCGGGGTCGATCCCGAGCATGCGCATCGTCTGGGCGTTCACCAGCGCGATCTGCGGGCGGAACGTCATCACTTCCACCGGCACACCGGACACCGGGCTGGCCGGCAGCAGCGGGTCGCTCTCCGCCGCCCGCAGCCGCGAGATCACCAGCGACGCCGGTGTCGTTCGTTCGATCACCTCGTACGCCGTGCCGTCCACGAGCACGATGTTCCCCGCCCCGATGCCCGCGGCGTCGAAGCCTGCGTCCTGGCTGGACATGGCGAGCGTGGTGCCGGCCGCGCCGCCCGTGCCGCGCACGAGGCGTTGTCCCGCCCAGCCGACGTCGCGCAGCAGGTTCGGTTCGAGCGTGAGCAGGTCGCGATCCCTGGCGAACATGGTTCCCCCTTCCGCGTCTCGGCGCGATCGGCCGTCTTCAAACCCGCGGCACGCCTTTCGACGGGCCGCGGGCACGCACGCGGAGTCCCCCTCCCCGCGATCAGTCGCCGGTCACGCTCAGGCCTCCGATCAGCCCGTGCGCGTTCTCGTTCTTGAACTCGAGCGTGTACTCGCCGACGAGTTGCCCTCGCACGGAGTCGCCGGTCGCCGCCAGCGGCGCGTAGTGGAACGACCGTCCGGCGAGCGGCATCACCTGGATGCGGCTGCTGTCGAGGAGCAGCACCTTGTCGGCGGGCGCCCACCGGCTGAGCACGACGCGGCAGACGCCGAAGTCGCTCTCATAGACGTTGACCAGGTTGCGGAACGAATCGTCGTCCGGCCCGAAGGAGCGCTGCGAGCCGAGGAACTCGTTGAGCATCCGCTTCTGCACGCCGTTCACCACGATCGTGTCGATCGGGCCGTTGGACTGCTCCCAGATGCGCTGGAGTGCGGAGTTGAGGAGTTCTTCGGTGAGGACCGTGCCGCTCGTGCCCCCGCCGTCGGGCAGGCCGCCCTGGCCCGGCGCGAAGCGGTTGGTGGCGATGGAGGGCACGACGCCGTTCATGGTGCGCCGCACGGTGGACGAGCCTTGCTGGTCGCTCGTGGGCGCAACGCCGTTGATGACGGTGTTCTCGAGGTCGCGGATCAGTTCGCGCAGGCGTTCCTGTTTCTGGTAGTCGGCCTCGTCCTCGACGCCGTGGGCTCGCGCCGCCTGCATCGACCCGCTGACCCAGACGCTCGCCGTGAAGATCTGGGTGTAGTTCCGCCTGCGGGCGCGGTTGGTGAAGCGGGCGGTGGGGGCCTCCGCGCCCTCGAGCGCGGCGTTGCCGATGATGATGAGGCGCAGGTTGTCCTCGAGCGTTGCGTTGGGCGTCCCGCCGTACCCGCGCACGACCGTCAGCACGTTCCCCACCACGTTCGCCACCAGCATCACCTCGTTCCACCCGTCCGGGCGCACGAGGTCGCCGATGCGGAAGCGCGACCCGTTGTCGACCGTCAGCGACGTCGCCGTCTCGGGGTTGGGCACGAAGACCGTCTGGTTGAGGTGGTCGAAGTTCGGCAGCAGTGCGTCTTCGATCCACTCGTGCACGGTTCCCATCGCCTCGCGTCGCGGGTCGCCCAGGTAGTCCAGGAGCGGCGTCTCGGACGGACTGACGATGCCGATCACGTCGGACACGTCCTCCGCCAGTTCAGGAAGCCCGGACCCCGCCGAATACGTCGCCTTTCCCGTGAAACTCATCGCTCCTCCTCCTTCAAGTCCGCCGGACACGGTTCACCCCCGCTCGCTCTGCGCCGGACGGTCGCGGACACGCGCCGCGCCGCGGCCGGCGAGCCTCTTCGCTCCTCGTTTCGCCGTCACGGCGCGGCGCGCCGCTGGCGCAGGTAGCGCAGCAGGAGGCGCCGGTCGCCGCTGGACCGCGCCGCCGCGGCCAGTTCGTCGATGGTCTCCGCTCCTCGCCGGGCCACGCTCGCGGCCGAGGCACGCACGCCCTCGCGCCGCGCGAAGAGCGCGGGCCTCCTCCGCCGCAACTCGGCCACAGCCGCCGCCGCGCCGCCGGGCGCGACCGTGCCGAGCGCCTCCCGCGCTGCCTCGATGTCGGCGGCGCCCGCCCGCAGCAGCTCGCGATCGATCTCGCGCTCGTGGCGCACGCGATCCAGTTCCGCGAGGGCATCGCTCGCGCGCCGCTCGGCCTCCGCCAGCCGCGCCGCCAGACCGCCGAGCGGCTCGCTCTCCGCTGTCCCCTCTCCGGGGCGGTGCCTTGCAGGCTCCACTTCCAGCCCTTCCGTTCCTTCCATCTCTCCCTCCGCAACCACCGCGCCCTCGTGCTCTTCCATTGCGTCCTCCTTCCGGTGTTCACACCACGCCGGCGTCGCTGGGCTGGTATCCCAGTTCGTCGAGCACGCGCTCGGCGGGCACGCCCAGTTCGACTTTCCGCTTCGCGGCCAGCGTCTCGTCGAGCACGTCGCTCGGCAGGGGGTCCGGCCATTCGAGCCGCACGCCCCGGTCGCGCTCGTCGATCTCGATCACGCCCGCGGCGTCGAGGGCGCCGAGCACGATCGCGCACGCCTCGACGATGCCGCGCCCGTAGGTGACGCGCTTGCGCTCCGTCTTGCCGAGCAGCCCGACGAGCGTGATCTTGAGCGCGTTCGCGCTGGAAAGGTTCCCCACGCGCCCCTGCACCACGCCCGTTGCCAGCGGGGGCACGCCCGAGGTCTTGTCGAGCGCGTCGCGCACTTCCTTCACGTGGGCTTCCTCGCTCGGGCTGCTCGCGTCGCCGCCGAACGCCTCGACACTCGCCTCGGGGTTGTCCGTGCTCCACACGCGTCCCGGTCCGACGGGCATCCGCTCGAATCCATCGATGCCCCTGGCCAGGTACATCTTGAAACTCTGGAGCGTGACGCGGCTCGCGCGGTCGCTCAGCCGCGTGTTGAGTTCGTCCTGGAGCGGGATGAGGGGCTCGACCTCGCTCAGCCCCGAGTAGCGGAACGGCTGCGAGACGTTCTGTACGTGCACGACCGGCACTCGGCCGGCCGTCAGGGTGATCGTCGATTCCTCGACGATTTCGCCGTCGTCGTACACTCGGCGCGTATCGCCCGTGATGACCTCGGTGACGACAGAACGCCGACGCCGCGCCGGCGTGCCGGGCCCGAAGACGCCTCCCCGCGTTCGCTCGACCTCGTTCAGTTCGCGTTCGAAGTGGACGGCGTAGGCGTCCAGTCGCCGGTAGTCGCTGGGGTTGAGCACGGGGACGCCGCGGGTCGGCTCGACCAGTTCGATGCGCGCGTGCTCGGCGATCTCGCCCGCGTCCGGCGGCGTGCCGCGTCTTCCGAGCAGCCTCAGCCCGGCTTCGTCGAGGCGGAGCACGAGGTCCGCATGGCCGTAGACGTGCCCGAGCAGCGCGAAGTCCTGGAGCAGCGCGACGCCGCCGGAGGCCTCCCACACCGCGTCGAGGATGCGTTCGACGCGCTCGCGAGTCGCGGCGTCGCGGGCGGCGCTGAGGATGCGCACCGGCTTGCCGAACATGAAGTCCACCATCGTGTGGATGCGCCAGGCGATGTCGTTCTCGATCACGACCTCGCGATCGCCGGCGCGGTCGTCGTCGTCCGGCGGGCGGCCGACAAGGCGCGGGGGCAGGCCGGCCCGTTGTGCGAGCCGTCGTCCCGCGCCCGACGTCCCCGCAGCGGCGTCCATCGGGTTGCGGTAGTAGCGCCAGAGCATTTCGAGGCGCGGCCTGACGAGCGACTCGTGCTCCTCGATCAGCGCGGCGATCGCCCCACCCTCGATCCCCGACACGTCGTCGATGCGAAAGCTCATGCACGCCTCCTGTCCGACGGGCTGGACACCGTGTCCCCTCACCCATCCCCCCGCGCGGACAGGACTGCGCGCACGGTGGCGGACGGTGCGCAAGCAGCAACCGTCGCGCAAACCCGTGAGCGGCAAGCGACTGCAAAAAAGTGCGGTGACTCCGAAGATTTCCGCCCGCACGGGACACCCCGTGCGCGCGCGTTCAGACGGTCGCGGGCACGGGCGACAGCCCTGCGATCTGCAGCGCGTTCAACGCCGCCCCCTTGCGCAACTGGTCTCCGCTCGCCAGCAGGCACCAGCGGCGACGCGCACGACCCTGCCCCGCAGCCTCGCCGGGGTCGGGGCGCACGCGGCCGACGAGCACTTCGTCGCGTCCCGCGGCCTTGCGCGGCGTCGGGAACGAGTTCGCGCCACGATCGTCCACGATCTCCAGCCCGCGCCCGCCCGCCAGCGCGTCGAGAACTTCGTTCTCACACGCCGGGCGACCCAGCGTGACCGTGATTGCCTGCGTGTGAGCGCGCAGGGCGGGCACGCGCACGCACGTCGGCGTCACGCGGATCGCGGCGTCTGCCCAGATGCGCCGCGTTTCGTCGATCATCTTCCGCTCCTCGCCGTTCACGCCCGTCGTGTCGTCCACCGCGGAGTCGTGGCTGAAGACGTTGAACGCGCACGGCTCGGCGAACACACCCCCCGCGCCGCCGCCCTGCAGCGTCCAGCCGATCGCCGACCCTTCGCGGTCCAGCGTGGCGATGCCCTCGCGTGTTTCGCGCAGGAGGGCTTCGATCCCGGCCAGCCCCGCGCCCGAGACGGCCTGGTAAGTCGCCACGTCGATCGCCACCACGCCGAACGCGCGCCGCAGCGGTTCGAGCGCGAGCAGCAGGATGGTCGTCGAGCAGTTCGGGTTGGCGACGAGCCGCGTCGAGTCTGTCACGGCGCCGCCGTTGATCTCAGGCACCACCAGCGGCACGGCCGGGTCGGCCCGGAACGCCGACGAGTTGTCCACGACGAACGCGCCGGCACCGAGCGCGGCAGGCACGATGCGGCGTGCGGTCTCCGCGTCCGCAGCGAAGACGGCCGTGCCCACGCCCTCGAACGACCGCTCGCCGAGCGTGCCGACGCCGACGTCCCCCACGCCGTAGCGGACGCGTAGCCCGTGCGACCGCTCGCTTGCCAGGGCGCGGACGCGCGATGCCGGCACGTTTCGTTCCGCCAGGATGGTCAGCGCCTCGCGCCCGACTGCCCCGGTCGCTCCGACGACCGCGATCAGCCCCTCACGCAGCATGCGCTCACCTCTCTCTCCGAACTCTCGGAGCGTGGTCTTGCGCGCCCCGTCTCCTCTTCTTCAAACCCCACACCCAGCGCACCGACTCTCGACGGGCTGCGTCCTCCGATGCACGACACCTCGAACGCCAGTCCGCGCTCCAGCGCCCAGCGCACGGCCTTGTGCTGCACGATCGTGCCGTCCAGCCGCAGCGCTTGCTCCCACGGGAGCGTGGCGTAGCGTCGCGGGCGTGGTCCGGGCGAGGCCGGGTCCCACTCGTAGAGGCCGTCCACATCCTTGACGAGTCGGCACGTCGCGCCGAGGCGATCGGCGAGAAAGAGCGCGGTCAGGTCCGACCCGCCGCGTCCGAGCAGGGTTGTTCGTCCCGTGGAATCGCGTCCGACGAACCCCGGCACGACGACGGCCCGCGAGCGAGCGAGCGTGCCGAGCACCGTCGGTTCGTCCAGCGAGATCGGCGATGCGTCGAGCGCGTCGTCCGTCGTGCGCAGTCCGATCGACGCCGCGTCGAGCGTCTCGACCGCAAGCCCGCGCTCGGCGAGCGCGAGGCCGAGGAGCGCGGCGGTGGTCAGCTCGCCCGTCGCGAGCAGGAGGGCGACGGAGTGGGCGTGCGGCTTGTCGCCGTAGCCGCGCGACTGCGCCAGCAGCCGATCCGTGGTTCCCTCGAGCGCTGAGACGACGGCGACGACGCGCCATCCGTCGGCGACGAACCTGGCCACCTCGCCAGCCGCGACGCGCACCGCCGCCTCGTCGCGTAGCACGGAACCGCCGAACTTCAGCACGATCACCGGATCACGCACGGCGCCACCCCTCTCTCTTCCTCTGCCTCGATCGCGCGCACTCCGGTGGTGTGGGCGCCCAGTGCACCCTGATGGGCCTCGGCGATCGCGCGCTCCAGGTCCGCGATCACGTCCTCCGGTTCTTCCAGCCCCACGCTGAGTCGGATCAGCCCGTCGGTGATGCCGACCGCCAGCCGCTGCTCGCGCGGCACGTCGGCGTGCGTCATCGTTACCGGGTGCGTGATGAGCGTTTCCACGCTGCCGAGGTGCTCGACGAGCGAGCACAGCCGCACGCCGTTGAGGACGCGCACCGCGGCCTGTGTCCCGCCGGCGACCTCGAAGCTCAGCAGCCCGCCGTGGAGGCCGCCGCGGTGCTGGCGTGCCGCCAGGTCGCGCTGCGGAAAGTCGTCCAGCCCCGGGTAGTTGACCGCGGTGACGTGCGGGTTGTTGCGCAGGGCGATGGCGACCTTCAGGGCGTTCTCGGAGTGCTGGCGCAGGCGGAGGGGCAGCGTCTTGACGCCCCGCACCGTCAGCCACGCCTGGAAGGCCGCCTGGATGCCGCCGGTGCATTTGCGGATGAACCGCACGCGCTCGAGCAGCGCCTCATCGCGCGAGACGACCGACCCGCCGATGGCCGTCGAGTGCCCCTCGATGTGCTTGGTCGTCGAGTACACGCAGACGTGCGCGCCGAGGTCCAGCGGGCGCTGGATGACGGGCGTGAGGAATGTGTTGTCCACGGCCAGCGGCACGCCCGCGCCGCGCGCGATCCGCGCCACCGCCGCGATGTCGGTCAGTTTCATGGTCGGATTGGCGGGGCTTTCGATGAAGACGAGCCGCGTGTTCGGGCGAAGGGCATGCCGCACGTTCTCGGGGTCGGACGAGTCGACGAAGGTGGACTCGACGCCCAGCCCGCTGAACACCTGCCGGAAGAGCCGCACCGTCCCGCCGTAGATCGCGTCGCCGAGCACGGCGTGGTCGCCCTGGCGCAGCAGGGCGAGGAAGAGAGCGGTTTCCGCGGCCAGCCCCGTGACGAAGCAGACGGCTGGGGGAGCGTCCTCGATCGCGCCCAGTTGCGCCTCCAGCGCGCTCACCGTCGGGTTCGAGACCCGCGAGTAGGCGTGCCCCTTGCTCACGCCCACGGCCTCGTTGACGTAGGTCGTGCTTTGGACGAGGGGGGTGACAAGAGCACCGGTCTGGGGATCGGGGGCCAGTCCGCCGTGGATGGCGGTCGTGCAGGGGCCTGGAGTCGGTTCGTCGAAGGTGGAATGACACATGCCGCGAACTCCTCACGGCATCAATCGGGCCTGCCTTGTGCGTGGGTGGACAGCGGACCGCGCTGCCCTTTTTGCCCGAGTCGTCCGAGGACGGTTCCGGCCGCATCGTTCCCCACGCGGGGGCTGGCCTCGGCACCGCGGCCGGCTGGACGCCGACTCGGTTGCCGCCCGGGCAGTTGGCTGACCCGGGACTCTTGATGCTGGAGGCGAGGATAACGAGTCGCAACGCGCAGTCAAGTGGGCATCCGCGGAATCGTCGATGGCGGCTCGCTTCTCCGGTTGCTTCGATTCACGCCCGAAAACCCGCCATCCTTCACGCGAGAAGGTTGGTCACGCCCCCGCGCCGTGGTATCTTGCCTCGGGGGCAGGGTGTGCGGCCGATCCCGGCCCCCGCCTGCCCTGCGTGCAGGAAGCCACCCATGACCCTCCGTCGCCGCATCGTTCGCTCCAGTCTCGCCCTCGCCGCGCTCGCGTTTGCCGTCCCAACGGCGTTCGGCCAGGTATACTCCGCGCCGACGCCTGCGGCAGGCCGCACCCCCATCCCGGCACGCCTCGACAACCTCTACCAACTGGGGGTCTCGACCGACGGCACGGTGTTCTGGAACACCCTCCCGCCGCCGAACGGCGACGGCGAAGGCGGCGGTTCGAACCGCACCTGCACCTTCGTGAGCACGCACACGGATGCCGATTTCGGCGGCGGTATGTTCACGGTGCAGGCCGGGTTCGCCGAGAAGGAGATCCTCGCCGCCTCCTACGTCATCTCCGCCTCGCAGTTCCCCATCCGCATCGACCTGATGGAGTGCATCTTCGCCACGGTCAACGCCGTCGTCCCGACCACCACGCACTGGTCGGTGCTGGTCTGGGACGGCCCGCCCAACACCGGCATCCTCGTGGCGGAGTACTCCTCCGATGGGCTGATCCTGCCCCACATCGAACTGCCCCCGGGCACGAACGGCGTGAACGTCGCCGTTCTGGTGGACCCCAACGACCCTGAGCAGATCATCGTCACGAACGCCAGCGGCACGAACCGCTTTTCGATCGGGTTCCGCATCGACAAGCACAACGACCAGACCCAGAACCCCTGCTTCACGCCCCCCCCCTCGAACCGCAACGCCTTCCCGACCACGGACGTCTCGGGCCTCGCGCAGCCCTCGCACAACTGGCTCTGGGGCGTGAACTGCGGCCCGCTCGGCTGCCCCGCCAACGGCGGGTGGTCCACCTTCGCCGCGCTCCCGTCGTACTGCCGACCCTCGGGCGACTGGGTGCTGCGTGCGACGTGGACCAGCCTCTCGTGCCAACCGGGCGTGGGCGCGTGCTGCAAGCCGGACGGCTCGTGCGTTCTCGCCACCGCGGCCGACTGCCAGAACCTCGGCGGCACCTACAAGGGCGACGGCTCGAACTGCCAGACCGCCGACTGCCCCCAGCCCAACATCCCGTGCTGCTTCGAGTCCACGGGCGGGTGCGTCATGCTCAAGGAGTCCGACTGCATCGCCGCCGGCGGTATCCCCGGGCCGGCTGGCCAGACGTGCAACACCTACGTCTGCTTCCCGATCGGCGCGGCGTGCCTGCCCGACGGCACCTGCATCGACGGCGTCTCGCCGGACGAAGCCGACGCTCTCGGGGGCGTCTTCCAGGGACACGGCACGACCTGCGCGACCGTCGATTGCCCCGAGCCTGTCGGCGCGGCCTGCTTCCCGAACGGCTTCTGTCTCGTGCTGACCGAGGCGGAGGCCAACGCCGCGGGCGCGACGTGGATGGGGCCGGGCACGACCTGCGCCGACAACAACGGCAACGGCAAGGCGGACGCCTGCGAGGCTCCCGCCTGCCCGGCCGACTTCAACGGCGACACCGTCGTGAACTCGCTCGACTTCATCGCCTTCCTGAACGCCTATTCGGCGAACGACCCCAGGGCCGATTTCAACGGCGACACCGTCATCAACTCGCTCGACTTCATCGCCTTCCTGAACGCGTACGTCAGCGGTTGCCCGTGATGATGGCCGCACGCCGGCGCCCCTGGGCAAGGGTCGCCGGCGTGCGGGCGGAACACACTCGGGCGTGACGACTGCCTCGGAGCGCGTGGCGCTCCGCACAATCGCCGAGGCTCGTGGTTACGGGTGCACCTCGGCGGTCTCGATCGGCTCCGGCATCGCGGCATGGTGGTAGATGCCCATCTCGCGCGGCTGGCCGAAGAGTTCCGGGTGGATGTACCGGCCGCGGACCTCGGCGGGCTTGTCGATCTCGACGGGCGCGCCGTAGGCACGGACGTACGCGTCGTTGCGGATCGCCTCGACGCGCCATGAGACCTCAAGCCCCGGTTGGCCGCCGGCGATCAGGAAGCGGTTGTTCTCGACCTTGAGCGCGATGAACACCGGCGCCCAGCCGCCGATGGTGGTCAGTTGGTACCGGAAGTCGCGGTTGATGGCCTCGAAGTAGTCGGGCAGATCGACCCACGCCTGGCCCGCCTCGTCGAGTACCGTGTTCCCGGAGTAGAAGTTGATGGGCTCGGGCGCCTCGGTGCTGTAGTGACGCAGGTACTTGTTGGCCGGGTCGAGCGGGTGGTCGATCTCGAAGGCCTTGGTCCCGCTCGCGCCCGTGTCGCCGACGGCGTACACGGCAACGGCAGGGGAGGTGGCTTGTCCCACAACACCGCGAGCGTTCACGTTGCTGCTGCTTGCCAGCCCGTAGACACCTCTGCCGCTCGTGCTGTTGGCCTCGCCATAGACGCCGAAGCTCGTACCGGTGCTGGATGTCGCGAAGCCTCGCACGCCGCGACCGGAGGTGCTTGCGGTCTGGCCGAGCACGCCGACTGTGGTTCCCGAGGCGGCCAGCACCTCACCAGCCACGCCGATCAGCCCACCTCTGCCATGCACGCCCGTGCCGAGTGCACTGCTGTGCGCCTCGCCGCGAACCCCGTAGGTCACACCACTCTCTGCGGTTGCCTCCCCGAAGACGCCGCGTCCGCTCGTGCTCAGGCTGTGGCCATAGACACCATAGTTCATGCCTGTCGAGTTGACGGCCCAACCGAAGACGCCGCGTCCCGTCGAACTGTCGGTTCGGCCCCGCACGCCGTAGGCGTTTCCCGAGAGTTGGGCGGCATACCCCTCCACACCGCTCCCATCGGGGCTCTGGCACGAGCCGAACACACCGGACGCGGCGCCGCTCGTGGCGCTCGACAGGCCACGCACCCCGTTCCCGGAACTGCTGTGGGACATGCCGTAGACACCGTACGCGTCCCCGCTCTGCGCGAGCGCCACGCCGAACACTCCGCGCCCCGAGGAGCCCCAGCTGTGACCCATCACGCCTATTCCGCCTCCGGTCGGTGCCGATGAGTATCCCCACACTCCCCGGCCGGAGGTGCTTCGTGTCTCCGCGTACACGCCGTAGTTGGTGCCGCTTGTGGCGGTGGCCAGGCCGTACACGCCGTACCCCGTCGTGCTGTCGCTGCGTCCGTAGAGACCTGCGTTGGCCCCACTCTTCGCCGTTGCGAACCCGAGCACGCCGCGTCCGGTCGTTGAGGCCGACTCGCCCCACACCCCGTAGGCGAAGCCGCTCGGCGACGTCGCCACCCCGAACACGCCGCGACCGGCCGTGCTGTCGCTGCGTCCAAACACGCCCGCTGCCTCCCCGGTCTTGGCCGTCGCGAACCCGAGCACGCCACGCCCGCGCGGCGACCTCGACTCACCCCACACGCCGTAGGCGAAGTCGTTGGTCGTCCGCGTATTGACACCAAAGATGGTGTGCTGGCCCGCGCTGACGACGTGCAGCGGGTAGAGCGGGTTCGTGGTGCCGACGCCCACGTTGCCGCAGAGGTAGTAGATGTTGTTGCCGCTGATGGTCCAGTCGCACGCGCGCCCGCCGCCGCCTTCGTCGCCGTCACCGCCCGCGCCGAACGAGCCGCTGCCGACGCGATCGAACGCGGCCCCACCGCGCACGCCGGGCGCTCCGTCACCCGCCAGTCTCCGGCCCGACGAGATCGGCGTCGAAGTTCGCGCCGGAACGTCGGTCGGCGCGCGCACGCCGTCCGGCCCGTCCTCCAGCGCAGCCCCGTCGTCGCTCAACGCCGCGCCATCGCCCCCGTCACGCGGCACGAACGACACCGACGCAAAGTCCAGGCGCTGACGGCCGTCGAGCGTCTCGTACTCGCCCAGCCCCGAGGGCCAGCGCACCGCAAGGTCCAGCCATGCGAACCCACGCCCCCGCTCCAACAGGGTCGGCTCCAGTTCCACCCGGAACCACCCATTCTCCACCAACACACCCGCGTACTCGGTCGGCCCGTCCAGCACCGCGCCGCCCATCGGACGGTCCCATGCTGTGATTACAAGGTCCACCTCGCCATCCACCGGCGTTCCGAGATAGACCAGCACGCCCTCGTACACCAGCACGCCCGCGCCGGCGACTTGTTCGGGCTGCTCCGCGTGCGCAGTGATGGCCTCGAACCTCTCGTTCGTCTGTGCCTGTGCCAAGCAGGGACAAGACCCGATCGCAACCGTCAACGTCGCGGCAAGCATGACAGAACGATCATTCCGGTGCATGGCGCTCCTCCTGGCTGTGGTCGCGCTGCCCGGCGCGCCCACCCCCAAGCGACATTCATCGCACCGGAATGACAAGAAACGCTCGCGATTCGCACGGATCGGAACGAACAAAGCCCGCACTCGGCAGGCCTTGGTCATCGTCACGTCGCCACGGTACGGAGCGAGTTCAGACCGTTCAGTCGCACCCGGCGACGAAGGCGTTCAGGTATGCCAGCACGTCCAGCGAGTTGACGGTGGTGTCGCCGTTGAAGTCCGCGGCGGGATCGCCGGCGGTGTAGGCGTTGAGGAACGCCAGGAAGTCCAAGGTGTTGACGATGGTGTCGCCGTTGAAGTCCGCCTTGCAGTCGGGCGGGGGCACGGGGCCGGTCGCGACGATCATCGCCGTGCCGTCGAGCGTCGTCTGCACACCCTCCACTTCGCCTTCGACCGCGAAGACCATCGTGCTGGTCAGCATCACCTGATCGCCGACCACCCAGACGACCCCGGTGAACTCGGTTTCCATCGTGCCGAAGTCGGCGAGTTCGAACTCGCCGGACCCGATCAGCGGCCCGATGATCGGCCCGCTGCCGACGTACGCGCCGTGGCCGGTCAGGAGCGTCTCGACCGCAGGGAACGTGAACTCGCCCGCGTCGTCCACGCCGACCGGCCCGGTGGGCGTGCCTGGGGTTGCGTATGACGACGCCACGTTCGTCAGCGTGATCTTGAGCGAACCGATGAACGGCCCCCAGCTGAAGTCGTACACCATCGTGTTCGTCAGGGCGAGGTGAAAGTCGTG
This sequence comes from Synechococcales cyanobacterium CNB, assembly GCA_030263455.1. Taxonomy (NCBI): domain Bacteria; kingdom Bacillati; phylum Cyanobacteriota; class Cyanophyceae; order Synechococcales; species Synechococcales cyanobacterium CNB. The sequence goes on along the minus strand of SZOZ01000002.1, from coordinate 498,325 downwards.
CAGCAGGATTGCGGTCGGTGTGCCGTAGTGGTCGAGTTCCACGCTCACGCCGCCGGCGATCGGCGACGACTCGGTATCGCACCGTTGTCCGATGCCGGGGGGCGAGATGCAGATGCGAGCGGTGATCGACGACTGGACTTGGTCCACGGTCAGGTCCGCGATCTGGCCGGAAGCGGCGGACGCCGCGACGAAGGCGCACAGCAGCGCTGCGGCTTTTCCCGTACTCATAGCGTGGCTCCTCCGTGTGGGGCGTCGCGGGTTCAGTCGCGGCACGCCGTCCACAGGTTCAGGAAGATCAGGAAATCCAGCGTATCGACTTTCGTGTCGCCGTTGAGGTCCGCCGAGGGATCGCCCGCGGCGTACCGGTTCAGATAGACGAGGAAGTCGAGCGAGTCGGTCGTTCCGTCCTGGTTCAGGTCGGCATCGCAGAAGCACGATTCGGGGATGATCGAGGCGACCCAGGTGCGCCAGGAGTTGTTGACCGAGTACTCGTGGTGCGACCAGAAGGTGCGCCCGTCCGCGGGATCGACCTGCACCGCCGAGTAGTCGCCCCATCGACTCGTCGTGTATGGGGCGTTCGAGTCCGCCTGGCGCACGGGCGGTCGCATCGTGCCGAGCGGGTCGCAGGGCAGGCGGTAGACCGTCTCCATGGAGATGTACTCGGTCGGCGAGGAGCGAGCGTAGCACACCGCCGCTGCTCCCTCGTCCGACACCGTGATGGACGAGAAGTACGTCCGAACGGTCGGCCCGAGGTCCACGTTCCCGGATTGCACCAGCGTGGGGTTGTTGCCCGAGGTCGGCCACCCGTTCATCGAGATCTCGTACCACCGCGCCAGCACGCGGCTGCTGTTGATGTGGTGCGTGGCCCAGAGCGAGCCGTTGCGGTAGGCCACCGACCAGAACCGCGCGTCGAACGCGGTGGGGCGCACGCCGGTGCCCTGCTGGGGCGGGTTCTCCGGCGGGCCGTAGGTCGGCACCGTGAGCGAGAAGTCCGACACGACCGGCGTGGTCAGCAGGTTGCGGATCGCGATCAGCCGCACCGAGGTGTTGCTGTTCTGCTCCCGGTGCTCGATCAGGTAGAGCGCGGGCGGGTTGTCGAAACTCACCGGGGGAAGGCCCGCGGACTGGGTGCTCGTCGTCAGCGTGAAGGACTTGGTGATGGTCGGAGGGTTGCCCGCGAGCATCGACGCCTTGTCGAAGATGTACACGGGGTAGTTCGCGCCCATCCCGAACCCGTCGCCGGTCACGATCACCGCGTCGCTCGTGACGCCGATGTTGGGCGAGTCGAACAGGTTGCCCGCGAGGCCCGTGGTGTCCAGCCGGTACTTGTACCACGTCCCGTTTGGGTTGCTGTCGTCCGAGACGGCGATCAGCACGTACGAGCGGTTGCCCGGCGCGTACGCCTCCGCCGCCATGGCGAAGAACCGCCCCGACAACTCGTCATAGAGCACCTCGGGGTCGAACACGAAGCCCGTCGCGCCGACCGATCCCCAGAAACCGAACGAGTCTTCGATCTCGTCCTGGAAGGTCTTGGTGCCGTCCTTCAGGAAGAAGGCGATGGCGCCGTTCGTCATCACGACGACGTGGTTCGGTCCGACGGCCATGTGCGGGTCCGGGGGTGTCCAGCCCGTGTTCGTGATCGCGGTGAATCCCACGCCGCGCGGCGTGAAGACGAACTCACGCTCGGCGTGCTCGATGTCGCGCGGATCGAACGTCGGCGGCTCGTGCGGCCCCGGCCCCTGCGCGAGGACGATCCGCCCGTCCTCGTCGCGCGGCGGCAGCGCGGGCTTCATCGCGGGCGTCACGCCGCGCTCGCCTGCTGGCTCCGGGAGCGAAGAGGCCAGCATTGTCACGTGGGCCGCGGACGAATCGCCCAGCCCGCCATCGCCCGACCACGCGCACAGCAGCGTGCCATCGGGCGCAAACGCGAGGCGCGATGTGGCGGCGGCGACGCGCATCGCCTGCGGTCCTTCGCACCGCTCGGTCACTCGGAACTCGTCCGACAGGGCGTCCAGCGATGCCGAGTACAGCCGTCCGAACACGCCGGGCACGGCGTCCGCCAGCCCGTTGTAGGCCACCGCGATCGTGCCGTCTGGCGATACGGCCACGGCCGCGGCGGTCTGCGGTCCCGGCGATGCGCCGCTCACGACGACCGGCTCACCATCGGTCGGCACGCCGCGAGCGTCCAGCAGGCGAGCCAGCACGCCGTAGTCGTCGCCGTCGCTCTCGGCGTCGAGCCACACGATCACGAAGCCCTCGGCCGTCGCTGCCAGCGAAGGCTCGATCTGCGAAGCCGCGGGTGTCCGGGTGATCGCGCTCGGCCCGGCGAGGGCGATTCCTTCCGGGTCGAAGGTTCGCACTCGCACGCCTGCGGGCAGCATCGGCGTACCCTCGAACGCCGTCCAGGCGATTGCGAACGAGCCGTCGTTGCGGGCCGCGACCGCGGGCGTCGTCTGTGCGCCCTCGTGGATCTCCGCGACGTTGAACTCCGGCCCGAGCGGCTCGCCGTTCGATCCCAGCAGCCGAGCCATCACGCGGCGGTTCTTGCCCGGCTCGACGCTCTCCCACGCGACGATCGCTGATCCGTCCGTCCGGGCGGCGACCACCGGTGCGGACTGGTCGCCGCGCCACGTCTCGTTGACGAGGATTTCTTCGCCGTCGTCGAGACCGCGCGCGAACCGGCGCGCGATGATCGAGCCCGCGTGCCCGTCCTGCCCGTGCGATTGCCAGACGATCCACGCTCCTCCGTCGCGGGTCGCCGCAGCGTCAGGCGCGAACTGGTGCGAGCGCGTCCAGAGGTTGATCTGCGTTTCTTCGCCGATCGCCACGCCCGCGGCGTCGAACCGCTGCCCGTACACGCCGTACGACCCAGCCTGCTGGCGACGGCTCGTCCACACCACCAGCGATCCGCCGCCGTCCATCACGGCCAGCGCGGCGTCCGCCTGGGCGCTCGACGTGAAGGTACTTGCGCGCCAGTCGGCCCTCGCGAGCGGCGCGTTTCCGGTCGCGGGCACGGGGCCGGCGAGCGCAGCGCACGTGGAAACGAGCAGAGCAGCGTGCATCATGGTTTGACTCCTCCCCCTTTGTCGGGGTGGCATGCGACCGCCGTCGGCCGACCGGCAGGCCGACACCAACCTATGGCCAAGCGTTGCCCGATGCAACGACTTTCGCTCGAACTCGACCGCGCGTGCGGCAAATGACAGGGAGACCCCTGCCTGCGCGGGCTATGGGCATCCGGCGGCGTAGGCGTTCAGGAAAGCGAGGAAGTCGAGCGTCGAGACCATCCCGTCGTCGTTCAGGTCAGCCCTCGGGTTCTGCAACGACCACTCGGCCAGGAAGCCGATGAAGTCGATGCTGTTGACGACGCCGTCCCGGGTCCAGTCCGCGACGCAGTCGTCGTGCCTCCAGCGCGATGCCGGGATGGGCTGGCGCGGCATCCCCGGACCCTCGGCCCGCACGATCAGCCCGGCGCTCCCCGAGTTCTCGAAGAACTCGACGCGGAGCCGGTGCAGCCCCGCTTCCAGCGCGGCCGGGGCGGAACGCTCCTGCATCCCGTGCTGACCGTCGTTGTTCACGAGCAGTGCATCGCCGAGGTAGAGCATGGACCCGTCGTCGGACTCGACGGACAGGACGAACAGGCCGGTCTCCGGCGCCTTGAAGAACCCCTCGAACACCGCGCCGACGAAGTTCGACCGTCCGCTCGTGGCGAACTGCCCGCCCGTGGCGGGATAGTTCACGTTCGGCACCACGTCGTGCTTGTAGGGCGTCAAGGCCGAGTAGTCCGGCATCGAACTGCTCGGGGGGATCACGTAGTAGGCGACAGCCGAACCCGGCGCGGTCACGCTCGGCGAGTCCGCGGGCCGAGGCTCGATCACGCTGACCCGTACCGCTCCCAGACCGTACCCGGCCCCCTCACGGAAGATGAAATACTCGAAGCGGTCCGCGCCGGTGAAACCCTGCGGCGGCAGGTAGATCACCTCATCGCGTCCGCCCTCGCCGGTGCCGAACGAGATCGAGACGGTCCCGCCGGCGTCAGAGATGCCCTGAACGGTCGAGAGCACGATCCCGTCGCAGTTCAGCGGGATGTCGTTGCGCAGCACGTCGATCCGTGTCGGCGTGTCCTTCATCGCTGTCACGTCGTCGTCCACCCCGACGATGCGGTTCGTCAGGTTGCACGGGGCCTGGAACTGCAGGTAGAACAGGATGCGGTCGATCACGAGCGGCCCGAACCGCAGCACGATGTTCGTCATGCCGCCGGGGCAGCCGTGGCAGTACGACATGATCGTTCCGCCCCATGCCTGGGAACAGTCGCCGTTGCCGCAGTTGTCGATCGGCGGGTCGTAGCCGTCGTGCGTGTGGAGCGTGCCGAAGTTGTGGCCCAGTTCGTGCGCGACGACGAACGGGTCCCAGTTGCCGCTGTGGTGATCCTGGAGGGGGTACGGGAACCAACCGCCCAGGCCGGAGACCGCGTAGCCCCAGTCCTTCGAGCACATGACGCTGAGGTACGCCACCCCACCGCCGTAGTTGCCGGAGAACAGGTGCGCCAGGTCGCGCTGTACGTTTCCCTTCGTGGCGCGCCAGTGGCTGAGCAGTTCGCCGAGCCTGTCGCTCCCGCCGTAGGGGTCGTTGTCCTGCGTGAAGACGCGCAGGTACGGCACGACGAGCCGGACGTTGAGTTCGTAGGTGTAAATCTCGCTGACCGCAGCCATAAGCGTCAGCGCGTACGCCGCCGAGGCGTCGGCGTTGCCGGCGAACAGCCACGACGTGTACTCGAAGTCCGAGTCGATCGCCACGCGCACGATGCGGCAGGGGCCGTTGCGCACGCCGCCGTCGCCGCCGTTCGCGTTCGCCATCGCCAGCCCGAGCGGGTCGTGCTTCGCCGCGTCGACGTGGCACATCCAGTCCGGCTGCAACTCCTCCGGCAGGTCCGCCACGTCGTAGACGAGGTGCGGGCCTTGGACGCCCGCGGGCGGCGGGACAAGGGCGAAGCGCCGACCGTCCGTCTCGATCAGGCCGTGACTCCCCCAGGGGGACAGGCTGAGGAACACCCGCGACGCCGCGTCGCCTTCGACCGAGCCGCGAAGCGTGACGACCTCGGGCCGCGGCATCGGCGTCTCGCCCTGGGCCGTGACGACGACGATTTCCGCGTCCGGCGCCAGCACGTCGAACGCTTCGAGGCGAAGGTCGGCCGAGCCGCCTGGGAGCGGGAAGCCCGTCAGCGCCACCGTGCCGGCGCGGAATCGTTCGAGATCGCCGGTGTCGATCGACACGGCGACGAACGGCTCAAACCCCGCGCCAGCCTCGCCGCGCAGCGGAGCGACGGGCGAGACGCGTGTCTCCTGCGCGCCCAGCACGGACGCGAACGAGGCGAGAACGGCAAGAACGGTCAGGCAGGGTCGGCGCACGACGCTTCTCCATGGTGTGGTGGCGACGGGGGAGGGGTCGAAAGAGCGGCCCCTGGCTTCCCGGGGGACGCTCGTGGTTGCCGGTCGCGGGCGGAGGGCGCGCGGGTGGTCGCGCCCGCCCGGGGGTTCTCAGTCGCAGCCCGCCGTGTACGCGTTCAGGAACGCGAGCACGTCGAGGGTGTTGATGACGGTGTCGCCGTTGAAGTCCGCGCTCGGGTCGTTGGCGGTGTAGGCGTTGAGGAAGGCGAGGACGTCAAGGGTGTTGACGACGGTGTCGCCATTGAAGTCGGCAGGGCAGGACTCGTCCTCGCAGTCGAAGCCGAAGAGTTCGAAGTCATCGACAAGCGCCTCCACGAGCGAGTCGGGGGCGAGATCCTCCGCGATGAACCGGAGCCGGATCGTCCCGTTCGGCGTCGCCAGCCCGCGCGACGAGACCATCTGCTGGTACCACCCGCCGTCCGCGATCGGGCCGCCCGGCCCGATGATCTCGGCGCTGGCCCAGGAGGAGCCGTCGCTGGACATCTGGACCGTGAACACGTCCTGGTTCGGGTTGTTCCCGCGGGAGTTCGTGTACCACCGCCAGTATTTCGCCATCGCGTAGGGGTAGCCGGCGATGTTGAAGCTGGGGCTTTGCAGCGTGGTTCGGCCGCCGTCCACGTCGCGCGAGTTGGCGTTCGCGCCCGCCTGGCCATCCGTCACCCAGCAGGCGACCCCGCCGGGCGTGTGGTCCTCGCCGGGCTGCACCACGAACCCGTTGTTCACGGTCTGCTGCGGGGCCATGCGGTTCCAGAGGCCTGCGGTCGCCGTGTCGCCCGGCGCGCCGCTGGTCCAGCCGGTATCGAACTCGAAGAAGTCGTTCAAGAGAGCCACGACGGGGCCGACCGTCGCCTGCTGCGGCGCGTACCCGCCCAGTTCCGGCTCGGACACCAAGCCGGACTCGACGCTCTCCGCGGTGGCGTAGAACTCCGCGATCATGCCGCAGGGGAAGCCGGGGAGCGTCGCGCGGTAGGTGTCGCCCCCCTGGTGCACGAGCGGAACGCTCGTGAATGAACCGATCGCGCCCGCGCGGTAGTGCAGCGTGGGGCTGCCGACGATCAGGGTGTCGGTTCCCGGCGCGACGAGCACGTCGAGATCGAAGGGCGTGAGCGGGGTGAGCGAGGCCGGCGCGTTCAGGAACGCCACCTGGAGCGGGAGTTCCTGCGCGACCTGGCCGGTTACGACGAGCGCGTACCCCTGCTTGCCCTGCTGAACGCCCGCGCCGATCACGCGAGCCGTCCACACGCCGACCTGCGGTGAGTTCAGGTGGACCTGCTCGACGTTGTTGCGGTCGTCCTTGTTGCCGCCCGGGACGCTGACGCCCCCGCTGAACACGTTGCCCTTGTAGGTCGTGCCGCCTGGGGAGACGACCTCGAGGTCAAGGTCGTTCACCGCGGCGAAGGACGCGCCCGCGTTCGCGGCCGGGTCCGTCCAGACCACGGTCACGCGCAGCTGCTCGGCCGCGCCGGTCACGTTGAACTGCACCTGCTCATTCTGGCCTGTGCTCAGCCCCACGGCGTTGCGCACGTCGCGCACCAGCATGGTCCGCGCGTCGCCGGGGAAGTAGAGCGCCACGTCCGCCAGCAGGCGTCCCCAGCCTTCCTGGTTGCTGGGATAGCCCGCGACGCCCGTCATGTCCACCGCGCCGTTGATCAGGGTCGCCTTCACCAGCGCGCCGCTGGGCGTGAAGGCGTCCGAGGGCTTCGGCGCGCCGGTCGGGTAGTACCCGTCCACGTAGTACTGGCGCACCAGCGATCCCATGCCTGCGATCGCGGGGCTGGCCATCGATGTTCCCGTCGCCGACGTCGTGCCGCACGACGTGGTGTAGTTGCTCGAGTTCGTGCTGCACCCCGGCGCGTAGATTTCCGGCTTGCGGCGACCGTCGCTCGTCGGGCCGGTCCCGCCGGAGCAGTGCTGGCCCTGGTTCGGCGTGTCGCGCGACGCGCCGACGGCAAGCAGGTTCTTCGCGTTCTCGGGGTTCTTGAGCGTGCTGGTGTTCGTCACCGCCAGGTAGACCTGGCTGTCCTCGTAGGTGTGCTGGAACCGGTCGAACCCGCGGCACATCCCGTCGTAGGCGGTGGTGCCGTCGTTGCCCCAGCTGTTCGTGTGGTCGCGCCCGGTCTGGTTGTGGTGCGTTTCAAGACGAGCGAACACCGCGGATTCCGAGAAGGAAGGGATCGTGTTGTAGACGATCTTGGCCAAGTAGGCCATGCCGCGGTTGTCGTTGTTGCTGCCGGCGTCGCCCGCGGCCGTGCCAGCCACGTGCGTCCCGTGGAACTGCGAACCGAGTGTCGTGTTGTAGGCGAGGATCTTGCGGTGGTTCGGGCCGATCGGGTTCACGGTGTCCTGGAACGAGCAGTGGTTCACGTTGATCTTGTCGTCGAGGATCCCGATGACCTGCCCGACGCCCGACAGCCCGTTGTTGTACAGCTTCAGGTCGTTGGTGATGTTGGTCTGGAGGATCCAACGCGTCGTGTTGTTGCGCAGCGTGGTCTCGGGGAAGTCCTCGACGAACTGGACGCCGGCGACCTTCACGATCGCGCCGGCCGCCAGTGTCGGCGCCTCCACGTGCAGCGAGGCGTGCGTTCCGATCCAGTCCACCGCGGCCACCTTCACGCCAGGAATGGCGGCCACCGCCTGCACCGTCGCGTGCAACTCAGCGTCGATGAACAACTCGACGAGGAACTGCGACATCCCCTGTTCAGCCAGTGCCTGGCGCTCCAGCGTCGAGAATGCGCGCTTGCCGATCTCCGGCGCGAGTTTCCAGGCGTCGTCGAACGGCGACCACCAGCGCACGAAGCCGAGCGTGCCCAACGCGACAGGGTCCGCGCCCTCCAGGCGGACGATCCAAGCGTTCATCGGCAGGTAGTCGCCCAGCCACACCCCCGCGCCTTGCAGCGCATCGCGCCGCGCCGGCGTCATCGGGCCGTCCAGCTGGATTACCCACCGGCCCGGCTGGCCCGCGAGAGCGGCCACGCCCGGTCGCCCCGCTGTCGTGTCGATCGTCCCGGTCCGTAGGTAGAGCGCGGTCGGGCTGATGGGCGCCAGCCCAGCCAGCGCGGCGTCAAACGCCACGTCATCCGCCGCCGACCACGCCTGTCCCGCGCTCACCGCCAGTGCCACGCACAGCCACGCCGCCGACAGGCGACCCGATCCCGATTTCCTGCTGCCCATGTCTGTTCAACCTCCAGAACGCCCCGTGCCGCTGGCGGGGGCGGATGTTTGACTCCCAATTCGGCCCGACCCGCGTCGGGCTGGACGCTGTGCCCGAGCCGCCGCCCGTGCTCGCGCGTCCCGCGGCGTTCCACGCCGCACCGTCCGTCATGTCCCCGGTTCTCGGCCCCTCCTCGAACTGCTTGCACGCCGGCATGAACGCCCGCACGACGCGCGGCCGCGAATGTCCATACGAGCCTCGGGTGCGTCCGGACGAGCCGAATTCTCGCGCCCGACTGCCCTTGGTAGCAGAAACAGGCAGCCCCGATCAATCCGAAACCGCCAACTGAGACCAGATAAAGAACAACCCCGCGGTTGCCCGCGGGGTGTTCGAATGCTGTCAGGGTCGGCGAGCGACGATCAATCGCAGCCGGCCGTGTAGGCGTTGAGGAAGGCGAGCACGTCGAGCGCGACGCATTTCGCGGTCAGTCGCACCCCGCATTGTAGTAGTTGAGAAACGTCGCAAAATCTTGTGAACTCACGACTCCATCGTAGTTAATATCAGCTTTAATATTCTGCGACGTATAATCGCTGTAGAAATCGGAATAGTCCTGAGAATCGACGACGAAGTCCTCGTTATAGTCGGCGTAGCAAGGAACCAAGACAACTCCCACGCCCACCGGTTCATTCGGTGGTCCCCATGCGCCCCATGCTGCTATTAGTCCGGAACCGTTGATGTCGAATGCCGTCAGGATAACCAAGTTCTCGCTTGGATCCACCAAGTCGCTCAGGGAGCGCAGCCCATGACCGCGCCAAGGATCATATATCCCGAGGGATGATTCCATGTCAAACCCGTCAAATCCGACTGCTTGTCCTCTGTTGTTGACAGCGTACAGCAGCGATGCACCGTTCGTCGGATGGCCGCTCAGCACTCCGATGTTGATCAAAGCGTCTGTAGTTGAACTCCATACAAAGCCACGCCTGAATCCTGTCCCTTCAGGATCTTGTGAGCAGTAACCGGCAACAAACCCTTCATCACAGGTGCCGAACGCCCGCGACAGGAAGTCGAAATCCTCGACCATCGGAATCAGCGTGACGTCGTAGCCAAACAGCGTGGCTTTCGCCCAGTACGCTACTCCATCGCTCGGAAGCAGTCGCAGAGAATCCAACAGTCTGACCGTTCCAACAACATTCTCAGACGAATCACAATCAAACGCCCAGCTCTCTGAGTCCGGATGGAAGCCAAACTCATTGTGTAGGTTCAGAAAAGTGGTTTCACTCCACCACAACGCTCGGACTAATTCCGAGCGACTTTCTTCAGAGAACACACCGTAACCAACGATCGCCCCCCACGAGTTTACTCCTCTTGCGGTGGATCGGAGGAGATTGCGGCCAGTGCTCAGATCCTCTATGGTGTCGTCTACAATGCGAATGGCCTGAGTGACACCCAGTTCGATATCGGATTCCCCCGCGATCACGCCTTCGTCATTGATGCTGTACGCAGCCGAATTTGACCCACCGAGAATCCCCAGGTTCACCAAGGGACCGTTAGGGAACTCCCACCGCACGGCGCGTGTGCCATAATCGGTGCCGCCTCCATAATAGAAGGAACTGCCGACAGCATTCCCGGATTCATCGATACCGTATGCAACAGAGATGGGAGAGTTCTCATTGAGGAATCCGATGAAGTGCGGTCGGTAGGTCTGGGCAGAGGCCGTGTTGAGCCACAACCCGAAGAAGATGACTCCAAGAGCCGTCGCGACGTTTGTGATTGGCTTCATCGAACAACCCTCCTGTTCGAGCCTGCTTCCATCACGCTTGGCAGATTGACAGAATACCACCACCTCAAGGAGGTGGGCTTATCCGCGTGTGTTTGTGGTCTGCCTGGGTTGTGCGCTTAAATCACGGACATCCAGAGGTATACGCGTTGAGGAAACAGATGACGTCGAGCGAGTTGACGACAGTGTCGCCATTGCAGTCGGCGGCGGGGTCACTGGCACTGTAGAAGTTGAGGAAGCAGATAACGTCAAGCGAGTTGACGACAGTGTCGCCATTGCAGTCGGCGTAGCAATCGGAGGCGCATCCACCGAATGCGACACGGAAATCGTCCACGCAGGCCTCCACGATGGACCCGGAACCGTAGTCAGAGGCGACAAAGCGGAGCCTGACAGCGGCTGTCGGGCTGACGTAGTCGGCGACTCTGAACTGCTTGAAGTACCAGCCACCTTCGACCTGCGTGCCGGTCGGTCCGACCACCTCGACGTTGGACCAGCTCACACCACCGTCGTTGGAGATGTCGACCACAAAGATGTCAGCGTAGGGAGATGCGCCCGCGTGATTCGAGTACCAGCGCCAGTAGCTGATGGAGGGGTCTTCGCCTGAGGTCAGGTCGAGCACCGGCGTGAGGAGCGTGGTCTTCCCGTTGTCAACGTCGAACTCGCCGATCGATGAGCCGGCGCGCCCGTCGGTGACGTAACAGTTCTCGCCGAAGAACGCGGCGCCGGGCTGCGCGATGTTGCCGCCTGACGATGTCTGCTGCGGTTTCATGCGATTCCAGATGCCGGTGGTTGCATCATCGTCGGGCGCACCGACAAGCCAGCCGCGGTTTGTGTCCATGGTGTCCGCGAACAAGAGCGCGCCTGTGAAGTGTGTGGTTCCCGGCGCATCGGAGGGGTGCGTGTAGAAGCCGCTGTCGGTGCCCTGGACCTGGAGGAAGTAGTTGACGAGGGAGTCGCAGTCCACGCCTGGAATGGTTGCTGTGTAGCTGTCGCCGCCGAGGTGCGTAAGAAGAGAGCTCTGATAACTCCCGCCGTCAACCGAGTAGTAGATGCGCGCCGTGCTAGGGACCGGTTCCGTGAGTCCGGGCGCGATGTTCACGTTGAAGGTGGTTGCCTGGCCGTGGGGGAGTGCATCGAACTCGGAAGGACGGCCGTTTGGGTAGGTGAAGACGATCGGTGGCAGAGCGGGGCATGAGATGCTGTGCGCTGCGAAGGCGGCGCAGATGAGCGAGAAGTTGGGGGTTCCGTTGGAGATGTCGCCGTCGTTGTCGTCCACCGTGAGCCACTCGATGGCGGTGGCGGGGTGTGCGGAGTTGTTGCCGATACCGCCGATGGTGATGAGCGACCAGTCCACGTGCAGTTGCTGGACCATGGCGAGGCCAGGCGCGGAGCCGTAGGTCGCGCCGAAGTTCTCGCGGATGCGCCACGCGACGCCGCCGATGATCTGCCCGCAGTGGTGCACGCCGCCCGAGCACGGGTACTGCACGTTCGCGAGCACCGGATAGCGGACGTACCCGCCGCTGGTGGTGAAGTTGCGGCCGATGATCGGGTCGTCGTACTGCAGGAGCGAGCAGGTGTCGGCGTAGCCCTCGCCGAACGCGCCCTGGGAGAGTCCGAGCCGGGCCACGATGTAGTGTCCGTACTCGTGCGCCACGACGGAGGAGTACGCGGTGTTGTTGCACCCGCCGGCGGCCCGGTAGAAGTTGATGGACGAGCCGTCGAAGTACGCGTTGCAGCTCGAGTTGATGTTCACGTTCGCGGGGCACTTGAAGTCCATGCCCGTCCAGGTGGTGCGGTAGCGGATGTAGTCGTGCGTCTTGGCGGTGTGGATCGCGGCGTTCACCTGCGCCGTCGTGAACTGCGACGGGCTGGTGTTGTACTGGAGCGTCCCGGGAACCCCGGGCGTGAACGTCCCGCTGATCGACAGCACGCCCGTGCCCGACTGGTCGTTGACATCGACCCACAGGCCGTTGTCCAGGTTGCTGGTGACGGTCACGGGGTTCACGCCGCCGTGCGTGATGACGAAGTCGCCGTTGTCCTGCGAGTACGAGTTGTTCCCGCCCTGCACCACGACGCGCATGTCGGGCATCGGCATCATCACCGGGGGGTTGGAGCCGATGTCCGGGTTCGTGCCGGGAGAGCCCATCGCCTCCAGCTTCCCGATCACGTCGATGTTCAGCACCTCGTTGCGGACGTGCAGCAGCGCGCCGGAGTTCGCATCGACAAAGAACGTGTAGCGCTCGCGGGTCTCCAGGTTCGGCTCCTCGCCCACGAACTTCCACGCCAAGACCGGGTCACGCCGCGTGTCGTCCCCCTGGAAGATCACCATCTCCGCGTCGGTCCACACCGGCAGGTGCTCGAAGTTGATCATGTCGCGCACCGAGCCGACCGCCTGGTTGGCCTGCACGAAGGGCAGACCGAACCCGCCCTCAGGGCGCTTGGCGAACTTGCCCGCCACGTAAACCACACGATCCTGCTCGCCGGCGAACCCGTTGAGCACCATCAGGCGACCGATCCCGTACTCGACCGGCAGGCCGTCGATGTGCTGCTGGTACCCGAAGACGGTGAACTTGCCCATCCCCGTCTCGGCCACCCAGAGCTGCTCGAGATCCAGGTCGCCCGCGCCGAAGGCCGTGCCGTGGTCCGCCCACCACTTGGCGGCGGCCTCGTCGGGCGTGTCCGCGGCGGTCATGGGCTTGCCGTAGATCAGATTCACCCGGTCCTCGGCGACCCAGGCCTGCACGCCCGGGAACTGACGGGTCAGGTCGAGAAAGCCGGGAGGTGTCGTCGGAAGGGTCTCGATCCCCCCCATCGTGCCGTTGGACATGGCCGACACTGTGCCCGCAAGGCCGACCAGCGCGGCGATCGCGATCCGTCGAATCGAGTTGGACATCTGGGTTCCTCCGCCCGCTCTCAGGCGCAAAGCGCGAAAACGCCCGCCCCGACGCTCGGGACAAGGCAACCGACGGGGAGGCCCGCTCCAACAGCCCGACAGCGGACACGGAGTCCCCCTCTGACCACGCGGCCATTCGGCACGCCGCAGCCGTCGGTTCCTGCCCAGATTACAGTGTGCCACGTGCCGGCGAAACGGCCACGATCAATTCGGATTGAACCCCTTGCTCACCGCTTCGCCAAACCCCCTAGATTTCCCTCGATTCGACCCACCCACCCTCACTCGCACCCCGCCACGTACAGATTCAGGAAGCACAGCACGTCCAGGCTGTTGACGACCGTGTCCCCGCTGCAGTCCGACGCCGGGTCGCCGCTGACGTAGGCGTTGAGGAACGCGAGGAAGTCGAGCGAGTTGACCTGCGTGTCTCCGTTGAAGTCCGCGTAGCAGGCGCCCGGTGGGAGCGGGAAGTTCTCGTTGATCCACGCGATCGCCTCTTCCGTCAGTTCGCCTTCAGGAATCTCCGGTGCCGGCGCGCCCGGCCCGATCGCTGCGCTGGTCGCGAGGCGGATGTTCGCCCAGTCGTTATGGGCCTCGAGAAAGTCGCCCGGCGAGGGCTGGCTCGGGAGCATGACGTCCAGCGGCGGATCGACGGCGTAGTTGAGGTCCTGCTCGACGCCCAACTCGAACGCGCCGTCCTGGAACCCGGTCCCTTGCTGATCGCCGAAGTCCGTCGGCGAGCCGTTGAGCCGGACGTACTTTGCCGTGCGAACCGTCACGCCCCCGTCCAGCACGTTCACGCCGAAGGGCATCCAGTAGTCCCGGTAGAACCCATCGGGCTTGCCGACGCCGAGTGTCTCGTCGAGGAAGGACTCGTCGAGCAGCGCGAAGTGCTCCGGTCCCGCGCGGCAGTAGTCGAGGCGCCAGAACGCGTCGTTCCATTGCAAGGGGTACGAGAGGGCGTAGTTCATGATGCTCGGGTAGTTGGGCTTGCCGTTGATCGCGTCGCCGCCGCCGTGGTGCAGGCCGAGGTTGTGCCCCAGTTCGTGCATGATGACGGCGGCCTCGGACCACGGCTCGAATGCCACGGACCCGAAATAGACGACGAAGTTGTCGCCCGGCATGTGCCCGCACCCGCCGTACCGAGTCGGCGAGGCGCGATCCGCGATGATGCAGTAGCGGTACGCCTTCGCCTTCGCCTTGAGCAGTTCCTCCGCGTGCGGGTCGCCGCGCTCCCAGAACGTCCCGAAGTGCTGTTGGCGATAGGCGCCGAACGCCACGGGCCAGCAGCCGTTGGTCGGCCAGTCCGCGACGTGCGGCAGGTCGGTGTCGTCGCGAAGGATGCTCAGCGCGATCCCGGCGCTCCCGTCCGGGTTGCTCACCGGGGCGTTGGCGAACGCGGCGACGAGGTGCGCCACGGGCCAGTCGCCCAGTTCGAACCCCTCCATCGCGTCGATTTCGAGATAGAGGTTCTTGCGGAGCGGGTCCGCCCCGGGCAGCATGAACCGGTGTGTCTGCCCGCCGGATTCGTACGGGATGCCGTTGATCTCCCAGTCGTCGGGAAGCCCGTCGCCGTCGGTGTCGGCGCACACGCCGAAGAGGTAGGCCGAGCCGGCGTCGGTGAGGCCGCCGTGGTCGTCGAGGTACGCGCCGACGATCGTCGTGCCCCCGCTGATCGCGACCGCAGTCCCGAAGTAGTCGGTTGTTTCGAGGCCGGACCCGACCAGCGTGTGCATCAGCGCGCCGGTCTCGGTGTTGTAGACGAACGCCGCACCGAGGAACGGTCCCGCGCCGTCCCACCCGACGACCGCCGTGCTGCCGCTCACGTCGAGGCTCGTCGAGAAGAAACTCCCAGGCTGCTGCAGGAACCCGACGAAGGCGCCCGACGCGGCGTTGTACACGCTCGCGAACGCGGGCGCCACGCTCGACGCGCTGATGACCGCCGTCGTGCCGTCCAGCGCGACGCGCCGGCCGAAGACCGTGTTCTGGACGATCTCGGGAAGGCTGAGTTTGTGGAGCAGGTTGCCGGACTGCACGTCATAGACGTACACCGCGCCGACGTCCCGCACGAAGTTCGGGGCATCGTGGAACGGCGCACCGACGATGGCGATGTTCCCGCTGATGGCGACGGACGTGCCGAACTCGTCGGAGCCGTAGTTGTCCGCGGACATAAGGCGGTGCTTCTGCTGGCCCGTCGTGACGTCGAAGATGTACGCCTTCCCGTCGTTGGCCCCGAAGTTGTTCGCCAGGCGGGCGCCGACGATCGCGCGGTCGCCCGCGATCGCCACCGAGTAGCCGAACTCGTCCTGCGCCGCGCCGTCGGATGCCCGGAGTTTGAAGAGTTGCTGCCCCGTCGCCGCGTTGAAGACGTAGGCCGAGCCGGAGTTGCTCCCGAGGTCGTCGTCGCGTCGTGCGCCGATGACAGCGATCTCTCCGCTGATGGCGACCGCCCAGCCGAACTGGTCTCCCGCCTGCGCGTCGCTCGGGATCAGCCGATGAACCTGTTCGCCGGTTTTCACGTCGTAGACATACGCGATGCCCGATTGCGACGCGACCCCGTTCGCCGTCGGCGCGCCCACGATCGCCAGGTTCCCGCTCACCGCGACGGACAGCCCGAACCCCGCGCTCGTCTGCGGGTCCGAGGCGAGCAGTTTGTGCGTCTCTGCCGGGTCGCATTGCCCGGATGCCCCCGGGGTCGCCGCCGACAGGCAGACAATCACGCCCCGCGCGAACGCAGGGACGCTCCACGACCCGAGCCTGTGCGATCCTCGCCGCATGGTTCGGCTCCTTCCCCACAACGAGCCACCGGACGCGGCCGAATGAGGCCGGCGAGGAGCGTCTCGCGGTGCAACACGCAGTCTACCGGCTGCCCCGGAGCGGATGCTACAAGAACCCCGCCCTTTGGTTCGACGGATCAGCGGCCGGGCTCTTAGAACGTTTCCGGACTGTTCGATCGGGCAGGCTCAGGGGCACCCCGCGTTGTACGCGTTCAGGAAGCACAGCACGTCGAGCGAGTTCACCGCCGTGTCGCCGTTGCAGTCCGCTGCCGGATCGCCTGCCGCATAGAGGTTCAGGTAGCACAGCACGTCCAGCGTGTTGACGATCGTGTCCCCGTTGCAGTCGGCGTAGCAGGGCGGCAGGCCGCGCCAGACCGCCATCCCCCCCTCGGCCCGCACAGCCCCGGTGTCGTAGATCGGCGCGGTCAGCGAGAACGAGCCGTTCGCGTGGACCTTGAACACGTACAGCCCGGCGATCCCGTCCGTCGCGGTCGAATCGTCCGTCACGAACAGCAGGTCGTCCATGCTGTCCATGTTCCCGATGGTCCCTTGCAGCCCCACGTCGAACATGAACCCGGTCGAGGTGAGCGAGCCGTCCGGGTTGATCCTGAACGAGCGCACGGTCGCGTCCGTGCCGTGCCCCATGAACAGGTACGCCCCATCGTCGGTGATCGCCGGGTACGCGGGGGACGCCCCCGGCGACGTGTAGGGCGACCCCGGCAGCGGCATCAGCACGCCCTCCGCCACGTCGTACCCCAGGATCTTCTTCCCGTCGCCGCTGATGCCACCGCCGGCGTACAGCTTCGTCCCGTCGCGGCTGATCCTGATGTTCAGAGGGTAGTTCGGCGTGCCCACCGTCAGGTCGTTCGTGAGCGTCCAGTCCGGGTTGATGGTCCAGCGCCGGATGTTCAGGCCGGTGGAGTCCTGCGAGTACAGCTTGCCGTCCACGGGGTGCATCGCGAGCGCGGTGTTGAACGACCCCGACGCCTGCGACGAGAGTTTCGTCAGCGTCAATGCGTCCCGGTCGAACCGCCAGACGTGGATCTGCGACGCCCCGAACTCGGACCTCGTGATCGCGATCACTTCATTGCTCAGCCACGCCGCCGCGAGGGGAGAGTTGTCGATCCAGAACGACGCGAGTTTCGTCAGCGAGGCGTCCGGCGAGACCTCGAAGATGTGGAAGCGGTCCATCGTTGAGCTGCCGTCCTGCGAGCCTGCCGCGTCCGCCGCCGCCAGCAGCGATCCGTCCGGCGAGAGCGCGAGCGTGGAGGTCCACATCTCGGTCGGGTAGTTCCCCACCATCGTGAGGGAGTCGTCCGGGTTCACTCGGAACGAGGTCACGCTTGCTGTCGTGGTGTGGTAGTGCCCCACGAACACCGCCCGAGACGCCGACTGTCCCATCGCCCCGAAGCCCAGCGACATCGCCGCCAACGCGGCCGCCACGCGCGTACCCATACCCAACCTCCTTCGTATCATTCCATCCCAATCTAACCATGCGTCCCGGTTCGACCAACGGGAAACACGCTCGGTGTCGCCGATCCGGCGTTCACCCCGGGCCTCAGCCGCACCCCACCGCCCACCGGTTCAGGAAGGCCAGGAAGTCCAGCGTCGTCACCTCGCCGTCCCCGTCGAGGTCCGCGTCGGGGTCGCTGGCCACGAAGGCGTTCAGGTAGTGCAGGACGTCCACCGTGTCGGCGCCCCCGTCCATATTGAAGTCGCCCGGCTCGAAGACCGGCACGGCCCACGCCCCGCGTCCCTGCGTGCCCACCACGAGCCGGTTGCGCGGGCCGTCCAGGAGCAGGTCGATCACCGCCACGTTCGGCATGCCCTCCGCGTACCGCTGCCACGACGCGCCACCGTTCAGCGAGCGGTACACGCCCGCGTCCGTGCCCGCATAGAGCGGCCGCAGCCCGCACGACGAATCGACGACCACGACGTTCACCGGGAGGTCGGGGAGGTTGCCGTCCAGCACGTCCCACGTCGCGCCCGCGTCGCGCGAGCGCCTTACCTTCGGCCCGTCGAATGCGGCCGTCGCCAGGTAGACCTCGCGTGCATCGTCCGGGGCGACCGTCAGTTCCCGCGTCACGCGGGGCCAGCCCGGATGCCCGGTCATCACCAGGCCGAAGTTCGCCCCGCCGTTCTGCGAGACGAGCATGTTCCCGTCGTTCGTCGAGGCATAGACGAAGGCGGGGTCCGACGGCGCGATCGCCAGCGCACGGATCGCCCCCGCGCCGTTCGTGAGGTCTCCGCTCAGCACGCTCCAGCTCGTGCCGCCGTTGGTGCTCAGGTGGATGCGGTGTGTCGCGTAGAGCATCCTGTCCGGGTTGGCGGGGTCGATCAGGTAGGGTGGCAGGAAGCAGTTGCGTCCATTGATCGCGCCGCCGACGTGCGTGAACGAGTTGCCGCCATTGGTCGAGCGGAACAGGTTCCCGGTTCCCTGGTACTCGGCGAAGACGCGGTGGGGGCGCGTGACGTCGAGTTGCGTCCACCCGCCATCGCCGCCGAGCACCGTCGTCCACGAGACGCCGCTTTCGCTTCGCCGGTTGGTGCCGTTGTCCTGGGTTCCGCCCATGACCCAGCGATCGTTGGTCGGGTGGAGCGACAGCCCGGCGTAGAACTGCACGGTCGAAAGACCATCGTTCAGGTTCACGTAGGAGTCGCCGAGGTCCGCGCTCCGGTGGATGCCGCCGTCATCGCCGACGACCATCCGTCCCGCCGCGTCGAACTCGATCGCGTGGATGTCCACGTGCGGGGGCGTGACGTTCGCGCCGACGCCGTTGACATAGCGGCGCATGTTCAGCCCGCCGTAGAAGACGACGTTCGCGTCGTCGGGCTTGACGCCTACGACAGAGAGGTACCACCCATAGGTCGCCTGGTTCACCGAGCCGTGCGGCGTCCACGTCGCGCCGCCGTTGTCGGAGCGGAATCCGCCGATGTTCTCCGCCCCGCCGCCGGTCGCGTCCGCCGGCATCGTGAGCAGTGCGAACACGCGCGAGGGCTGGCTGGGCGCGACCGCGAGGCTGATGCGCCCGACCGGCCCCGGCAACCCTCCCCCTCCGCCGAGTTTCGTCCACGATGCTCCGGCGTCCGTTGACTTGTAGACCCCGTTCCCCGGGTCGCCGAAGATGTGCCCGATCGCCGCGTAGAGCGTCGCCGGGTCCGCCGGGTCCATCGCCAGGTCGGTCGCGTCCACTGCGGGCAGCCCGTTCGTCAGGTGCGTCCACGTCGCCCCGCCGTCCGCGGACTTGAACACGCCCACCGGCCCTGCCGCGCCCGGGTGCCCCTTCGCGGCCGCCAGGGTCGGGAATCCGCCCGCCCGCGCCACGCTCGCGTAGAGCACGTCCGTGTTCGTGGGGTCGATGCGGATGCGCGAGAAGCACCGCCCCGCGAACGTCTCGGCCGCGAGCACGCTCCATGTCTCTCCGCCGTCGGTGGACTTGTACAGCCCCAGTCCGTAGCGCGAGTGGTTGGCGAAGTTCGCCTCGCCGCTGCCCGCGTAGACGATCCGCTCGTCGTGCGGGTCGAGCGAGATCGCACCGATCGCCGTTGTCGGCAGGTGGTCCGTCAGCGGCGTCCACGACTGCCCGCCGTCGCGCGTGCGCCACACGCCCCCGTCCGCCGCGCCGACGAAGTAGAGGTCGGGGTCCACGCGGCTGCACGCCACCGCGCTGATCCTCCCCGCCGACCCGCCCGACACGCTCGCCGGGGCTGGACCGAGCGATTCCCACCCCTGCCCGAGCGCGGTCGCGGTCGCCACCGCAGCCGTGCACACCGACACCGCGAGCGGCCGCCTCATCGTGCCCCCCCCGCCGCAACGCCGGCCTCGAAGGTCAGCACGCACGAGTAGATAACCCAATCCGCCGTGTCATCGCGCGCCGGCGCGGCGTGATGGAACTCCAGTCGCCATGCGCCGGGCCTGTCGAGATGCACGGGCGCGATCCCCTTGTCGTCCGCTGTCGTCCGTCGCTCGACGCCGCTCGCAGTGTGGGTGGCGATCACCGTGGCGCCCGGCACGCCGCTCCCGTCGGCGTAGACGCGCACGGCCATGTCGCTCGGGAGGAGCAGCTGGGTCGGGTCCATCAGCGAGCGAATCTCCGTCGCCAGCCCGGACTTGCTCACGGCGATGTCCGTCGCCGAGCCGCCCACGCGCACCAGCACACACGCCGACTCCACCCGCGCCACGCGCACGTCCCGCTCGCGGGGCGGGGCTTTTCCAGGCCCCGTCTCCAACTCCTGCGGTTTCTTCCCCGTCCGCTCGACCAGCCGTTCGAACTCCCCAGCCCCCATCACCTCCACCCGGCGTGCAAGGTCAACGCCCACCATCGTCACGCCGGCGCGCGCGGGCGAGACCCGCACCGTCTTCCCATCCGCCTCGACGGGCGCGCTCGCGTGGTTCCGCTGCGAGCGGCTGTCGCGGACGAACATCCACTCGACCCCCGCCTCGCCCCACGCGATCTCTCGGGCGCCGTCCGCGCCAACCGTCGCCAGCCGCAGCGTCGCCGATTCGCCCGGCGCGAGGGTCGCCCGATCAGCGATCAGCGCGACCACCCGCTGCCCAAACGCCGACGCGCTGCACCACGCCAGCAAACCCGCCGCCAGCGCAGCCGCCCATGCCCGTTGTCTCGCCATACTCGCCCCCTGTCCGGCGAGCGCACGTGCCCCGCCGACCGCGCGAGTCTACAGGATCGCCCCGCTCCGACCAACCCCAATCGCCCGTGTCCGAAGCCATGCACGCCCCTCCCTATACTGCCAACCCACCGCGGGCACACCGCGGGAAACACCCCGAAAGAAAGGCTCTTCGCGTGGCTGAGAGACACTTCGACCTCATCGTCATCGGCGGCGGTCCAGGCGGCTACGTCGGCGCGATCCGCGCCGCGCAACTCGGCATGAAAGTCGCCTGCGTCGAACGGGCCAAGCTCGGCGGCGTCTGTCTCAACTGGGGCTGCATCCCCTCCAAGGCGCTCCTCTCCAACGCCGAACTCATGGAGAAACTCCACGAGCGCGACGTGTGGGGCCTCAAGCTCAAGGGGGAGGTGGACTTCGACTGGTCCAAGGTCATCGGACGCTCGCGCGACGTCGCCGCCAAGCTCAACAAGGGCATCGAGTTCCTCTTCCGCAAGAACAAGGTCGAGCACGTCGTCGGCAGCGCGAAGATCGTGAGCGGCGCCAAGGGCAACCAGCCCTGCCGCGTCGAGGTCTACGACTGCGAGGTCCAGGAGGAGCGCACCGACGCCCCGGCCAAGCCCGCCGCAAAGCCCCGCGAGACCCTCACCGCCACCAACGTTCTCGTCGCTACCGGCTCTGTCGCCCGCGACCTGCCCTTCGCGAAGTTCGACCACGACCGCATCTGGGGCGCGCGCGAGGCCATGTTCAACAAGGAGATGCCCAAGGCTCTTGTCGTCGTCGGCGCGGGCGCGATCGGCATGGAGTTCGGCTACTTCTACCACTCCTTCGGCACGAAGGTCACCATCGTCGAGATGCTCGACCGCCTCCTCCCCGTCGAGGACGAGGACGTCTCCAAGGCCATCGAGCGCCTGTACAAGAAGAAGGGCTTCGACATCCGCACCGGCCACCTCACCACCGCCGTCGAGAAGACCAAGGCCGGTGTCAAGGTCACCATCGCCCCCGTGAAGGACGGCAAGCCCGACGAGTCGAAGAAGGAGACCATCGAGGCGGACCGCGTCCTGCTCGCCATCGGCGTCAAGGGCCGATACGACGGCCTCTTCGACGACGCGCTGGGCCTCAAGACCGAGCGCGACCACATCGTGACCGACTTCAAGCCCGGCAAGACAGCCAACGAACCCATCGACTACAAGACCAGCGTCCCCGGCGTCTACGCCGTCGGCGACGTCATCGGCCCGCCTTGGCTCGCTCACGTCGCCAGCGACGAGGCCATCATCTGCGTCGAACGCATCGCCTGGCGCAACGACCCCAAGAAGCACCACGAACCCATCCCCATCGACTACTCCGTCATCCCCGGCTGCACCTACTGCCAGCCGCAGGTGGCCTCCGTCGGCTTCACCGAGCGAGCCCTCAAGGAACGCGGCCTCAAGAAGGGTGAGGACTACGAGGTCGGTTCGTACCCTCTCCAAGCCCACGGCAAGGCCATCGCCGCACTCCACACCGACGGCTTCGTCAAGATCATCCGCGGCCTGCCCCGCGGAGAGATCCTCGGAGCGCACATCTTCGGCGACCAGGCCACCGAACTCATCGCCGAACTCACCCTCGCTCGCCGGCTCGAAGCGACGACCGAGGAACTCATCGTGACCGTTCACGCCCACCCGACGATGCACGAGGCCGTCCGCGAAGCCGCCCTGGCCAGCGAGGGGAAGGCGATCCATATGTAGACCGACAGCCGGAACGACCCGGACGGCGCACCCGGCTTCACCCTGCCGTCTTTGCCGTCGCCGTGTGCTGCGCGATCCGCCGCGCGCGTTCCAGCAGCGCGCCCTCGTCGCGGCGCACCAGCACCCGGTTGTACGACAGCCAGCACACGTGCTCGTACCCCCGCGCCCCCAGATACTCCGCAAGCGTCGGGTCCGCCCCCAGCCCGTGGTCCTCGATCAGGATCACCCTCGGCCGGAACCTCGCCAGGTCGAACCCGTCCAGCAGCGCGATCTCGTGCCCCTCGACGTCGATCACCACCAGGTCGATCGCCCCCGAGTGCTCCGACAGCAGGTCGTCCATCGTCGTCAGCGGCACCTCGACCCGCTCCTCCGCCGTCCGCGGCGGGCGCTTCGTGAAGCCCCGCCCCGCCGGGTCGTCCAGGAACGACGAGGCGTCGTAGCCCCCCCCTCCGCCGCCGGGCGCGCGCGAGTCGATCAGGTGCGTGAACGAAGCCGTCCCCGACGACCCCCGGCGCGACAGGGCGGCGTTCACCACCCGCGACCCCGGCCGACGCGCCGCCGCCAGCGCGTGCAGCGACGGCACCGCCTCCACCAGCAGCCCCGTCCACCCCATCGCCTCGAACGCGTACGTCACCGCGTAGGTGTAGCCGTCGTACGCGCCGACCTCGACGAAAAACCCCTCCGCCTGCCCCGCGAACAACTCGTCCAGAAACAGGTCCTCGCCGAACTGCGAGCGGAACTCGACCGGCATTCGCGCCGCCCGCCCCGCGGCCCGCAGCCGCTCCTCGGCCCGGAACGCGTAGAGCGGCTTGACCGCGTGCAGCATTTCCATCTCGCGCCGGTCCAGCCGCGCGATGCGCCGTCGCAGCCGGCGGTGCCGGCGTTCCGCGCCCAGCGCGACCGCGCCGAGGGCGAACGCGAGAACCAGGATCAACGCGAACTGCATGGCACGCTCCCGGGGGCCGCAGGATACGACAACCGCCGATGTCGCGTGCCGCCGCAGGTCGGCGGCACGACGCCCGCTCGACACCCCGCCCGCCACGCTACGCTCTGGCCATGCCGGACGCGACCGCCCAAGGCCCGCGCACCATGCAGTGCCTCGAGGTGTGGGGCGGGAACCGGGCCGTCGATCACGCCGTCAACATGCCCGGCCTGGACGCCTGGGTCTTCAGCCGCCCCGTCGAGGGCGACGCCGAGGGCGGCGACATTCACTATCTCTCGTCCTGCGTCACCGGCCGCGTCATCCGCCTCCTCGTCGCGGACGTGAGCGGGCACGGCGCGGCCGTCGCGGACGCCGCCGAGCGCCTCCGCCAACTCCTCCGCCGCTACGTCAACTACGTCGATCAACGCCGATTCGTCGCGGACCTGAACCGCGAGTTCGTCGGCCTGGCCCGCATCGGCCAGTTCGCCACCGCCTCCGTCGCCACGGTCTGGACGCCCACGTCCGACCTCGCGATCACCTCCGCGGGCCACCCGCCCGCCGCGCTCTACCGCGCCGCGCGAGGGGCGTGGGAGTTCATCGCCCCGCCCCCCGACACAGCCGTCGCGGCGTCGGACATCCCGCTCGGCATCGAGGACGCCACCTTCGGGCAGGTGCGCGTGCACCTAGGCAGGCGCGACCTCACGCTCTTCTACACCGATGCCGTCACCGAGATGCCGACCGCCGACGGACGCCTCCTCGGCCAGGCCGGCCTGCTCGACCTCCTCGCCCGCCTCGACGCGTCACGCCCGGAAGCCCTTATCCCCGCCCTCCTCGGCGCGCTCGCCGACCGCGCCGGCGGCCGCGACGCGGTCGACGACATGACGCTCCTCCTCGTTCGACCCAACGAGCACCGCCCGAGAGCGTCCGTGCTGTCGGGTGTCGGCACGGTCGTGCGCATCGCACGCGACGTGGGGAGCGCGCTCGTCCGCCGCGACCGCCCGCTCTCGCTCCCCGAGATCAACACGACCAACGTGCTCGGCGCGTTCTTCGACCGCGCGAACCACACAGGACGGGACCGCGACGAACCGTCCGAGTGACGCTGATTCCACGAAGTTCGTGCGAATCGAGTACCCGCTCGCTCCGTGGCGCCTCTGTCTTGGGTACCCCGCCACTCCGTGGCGGCTTCGCCCCTACCCCTCCTTCCCACGCTCGTCCGCGCACTTGCCGCACGCAATCCATCGACAGCCATCCGAGCGCGCACGGGCGACCCGCTTGGTCTCTGACCCACGCCAAAGGCGTGAACCAGCCCGAGCCAGGGGCAACGCCCCTGGACCGAGACCCGCCACCGGACAAGCCCTGCAAGGGCGTGCCAACCCGTCGTGCGCGCCGCCCCCGTTCGCCCGACGCGATGCGGCTCGCAACGCACAATGCACCGCACCAAGGGCGTTGCCCCCGGCTCCGGCTATGGCACGCCTTCGGCGTTGCAGGCCGCACTCCGATCCGGAGACATCCTTGTGCCGCCTATGCCCCGCCTTTCCGTGCGGCTTCTCCTCTGCTTCCGGCAACAACGCACAACCGCATTCCGCGATCAGCACGAAGGCGCGCCGTGCGTTCTATCCGCCACGCACCCGCTCCGCGATGCGACGCCCCACATCGCCGATCGGCACGCGATCCGGCCACTGCTCGCCCGTGCGCAGGTCCTTCACCGTCGCATCGGCCCCGCTCTCGACGATCACCGCGAACCGCGCCCCCTGCTGCGCCGCCTCCTTCAGCAACTTCCCGACGTTCTTCGTCGCCTTGTACGAGTGGCGGACGTGGAGTGAGTCTTGCGTCCTGTGCCTTGAGTCCTGGGGCGAGGGTGAGCCGCGGCGGAGGGCGGCAACCAGCGGCCGCACCTGCCTCTCCGCCTCCTCCGTCCCGTTCCCCAGCACGAACACGTCCGGCGTCTGCCCCACCAGCCCCATCAACTCCGCATCGCTCGGCATCAGCCCCTTGTCCTGCAGCAGGTTCGCCAGCACCACATCGCCCATCGCGAACCCCACCGCCGGCGTCGGCGGCCCGCCGAACAACTCCACCAGGTTGTCGTACCGCCCCCCCCCTGCCACCGCCCGCTCTCCCTCGGCGATCACTTCGAACACGGTGCCCGTGTAGTACGCAAGGCCGCGGACGATGCCCGGGTCATATCGAAGCCAATCCGCGCAGTCGTTGAACGGAACGGCAGCAACGATATCGCCGACGAACCCGAGAACGTCCGAGTCACCCATGATGATCGATTCGCCCACAAGCGGTCTGCCGAAGAGCCGCGAAAACGCCCCCTCGTCCAAACCCAGGTCGCGCAGGCGCGCCGACAACTCTCCCGACTCCAGCTTTGAAGCCGCGTCGATCAACGCAAGCACGCGAGGTCGCTTGTCGTCAGGGATGCCGAGAGCGTTCATCTTGCGTTCAACGATCGAGCGGCTGTTGAACCTGATGATCACCTCTTGTGAGGACAGCCCGACATGTGAGAAGTAGTCGATCAGGAGGCAGAGGAGTTCCCCGTCCATCCTCGCTTTCGCCTCCGCGACCTCCGCTTCTGCCTCTGCGTCCTCCGCGTTCCGCTTCTCCACGGGCACGTCCAGCCCCAGCACATCGCAGTTCCACTGCAAGAACTCCCGCAGTCGCCCCCGCTGCGGCCGCTCCGCCCGGAAAAACGGCCCGATCTGGAACCACTTGCACGGCTTGGGCAGCCCCGCAGCCCGGGCCGCGTACATCCGCACCAGCGTCGGCGTGAACTCCGGACGCATCGCATAGGGCGCGCGCCCAGTCGCTTTCACCCGCTCGACCTCGTCGTGGCTCTTGCCCGAGTACGCCTGGAACAACTCGCCGAGGATGCCCTCGCCGCTCTTGACCGCGTACAGGTCGGATTCCTCGAAGGTCGGCCCGTCCACTTCCTCGAACCCGTGCCGCACCGCCACCTCGCGCCATCGCTCGGTGATCCACCGACGCCGCGCCGCCTCGGCCGGGTAGAGGTCGCGCGTCCCGCGCGGGCCCTGCATCGGCGTCCCCTGCTTCGACCCCGTGTCCGACATGCCCGCAAGGCTATCCGACGCGCGGCCCCTCGTGGCACGCGACCGCCTCTCCCCTACACTCCCGTCCCATGCCCACGGTCACCATCAACGGCGTCCAGTGCCCCTTCACCCCCGGCCAGACCATCCTTCAGGCCGCCAACGCCGCAGGCGTGGACATCCCCTTCTACTGCTACCACGACGGCCTCTCCATCGTCGCTTCCTGCCGCATCTGTCTCGGCGAGGTCTGGGCGCCCAATCCCCGCAACGAGAACCGCCTCGAACCCTTCATGGGCGGCAAGCTCCTCCCCACCTGCCAGACCCCCGCCTCCGACGGCATGGTCGTCCACACCGACTCGCCCAAGGCCGTCCAGAACCAGAAGGCGGTGATGGAATACCTGCTCATCAACCACCCGCTCGACTGCCCCGTCTGCGATCAGGCAGGCGAGTGCCTGTTGCAGGACTACTCCTTCAAGTACGGCCGGGGCGTCTCCCGCTTCCAAGAGCAGAAGGTCAAGAACCCCAAGAAGAACCTCGGCCCGCATGTCTACCTCTACGCCGACCGCTGCATCATGTGCACCCGCTGCGTCCGCTTCACGCGCGAGGTCTCGGGTACCGCCGAGCTGTACGTCGACGGCCGCGGCAACAAGGAAGAGATCGACGTCTTCCCCGGCATCGGCATCACCAACCCACTGAGCGCGAACGTCATCGACCTCTGCCCCGTCGGCGCGCTCCTCGACAAGGACTTCCTCTTCGCCCAGCGCGTCTGGTTCCTCCGCTCCACGCCCTCCATCGACGGCATCACCGCCAGCGGCGACAACATCTGGATCGAGCACAACGAGGGCCGCGTCTACCGCATCAAGCCGCGCGAGAACCCGGCCGTCAACAAGTGGTGGATCACCGACGAGGTCCGCTACGGCTGGAAGCACGTCCACAGCGACAGCCGACTCCGCTCCTGCCTGCGACGCCAGTACGGCACGCTCGTCGAGGACGACTCCGAGCGCTGCTACGCCGACGCCATCGACGGCCTGCGCCGCGCCGCCGAGGGCGGACGCCGCCTCGCCCTTCTCGTCAGCCCCATGCTCACCTGCGAGGACGCCTGGGCGCTTGCCACCCTCGCCCGCGAGATCGACCCACGCGCCATCCTCGGCGTCGGCCCCGTCCCCTGCCGCGGCGAAAACCAGACCTTCCCACCCGGCGTCGCCGACGACGACCCCCGCGCCTTCACGGTCTACGCCGAGAAGGCCCCCAACGCACGCGGTGTCCGTCGCGTCCTCGCGGCGGTGGGGGGGGAGACGCTCGAATACGACGACTTCGTCCGACGCATCGCCGGCGACGAGGTCGGTGCGGTCATCCTCACCGGCAACTACACCGAAGGCGACTGGGCGCCGCGGGCCTTGGCCGACGCCGCCGACCGCAGGCACGGCCGATTCGTCGTTCTCATCGACACGCTCGGCGGCCCGCTGATTGACGGCGCGGACGTGGTGCTGCCCGGCTGCACCTGGGCCGAGAAGGCCGGCACTTTCGAGAACGCCTGCGGCCTGCTCCAGGCCTTCGAGGCCGCCATCCCGCCCGTCGAGTTCGCCCGCTCGGAGGGCCAGACCGCCTTCGACCTCCTCGCCGTCCTGCACGGCGAGGCGCTGGCGTCGCCCCGCCGCGTGAAGGTCGTCGTCGTGGACGAGCAGCCCGGCATGGTCCCCCAGGCCACCGAGGTGGTGCTGCCTCGTTCGCGCCTCTTCAATGCGGCCGAGGTCCGGGCGGAGATGGCCCGGGCCACCCCCGCCCTGACCGCCTTCGCCTCCGAAGTCGCCCTCCCGGCCCCCGCCGCACGCCACGAGGCGGAGGTGGAGATGGTGGAGTTGTAATGTGTTCGGGATCAGCCAAACGTCAGCGTCAACTGCCGACTCTGTTTCGATCGGCCGGTGACGACGGCGAGGTCGTTCGATACGACGAGAGATGACCACGGATCAAGTTCGTCGTAGATGCGGAACACTTTCTCGATCGGTGTGAACTCAATCGTGTGTGATCGTCCGGCTCCAACGAACTCTGCAAAGTCGCAGCGGCTGTGGATCTGAATGTTGTCGAGACGTACCTCGGTTTCGAACACGACCCCGAGGTGTTGAGCACCGGAATCCGCGTCAGGATCCGCCGCCAACCCGATGAGCGAAACCCGATGCTTGTCGGGCAGTTCAACTCCTAGCTCTTCCGCGAGTTCCCGGCTCCCTCTTGATACGAACAATAACCAAACAAACGGCGCGCGTCAACGGCGACGCGCACGTTCTCGGCTAGCATGACCGGTCGCAACCACGAAGCCCACCGGCATCCTGTCTGCGCACCACCAACAGCCCCGCCCATGACCGAGATCATCGTTACCACCGTGGTCGTCGCCGTGCTGGGCGTGCCGTTCATCCTCTTGTGGTGGAAGATCGCCGACCAGTGGGCCGACGAGGAGCACAGGCGCTTCGGCCGCACGAAGCCCCCCGAAGGCCCCGCGCCGCGCGTGGTCCGCGGCTTCGATGCTCCCGCCGGGACGCCGACCGCTGTGTCCACGACCTCGGTTCCCACGGCGCCCACTCCAGCGTCCCCCGACCGTCCCGTTGCCGAGGCGATGGAGGACCGGCGCGCGCCCTGAACGCATCCGCCACGGAGCGCCCCCTCAACTCGCTCGCTTTTCAGACTTCGCCGCGCCCCGCCCATCCCGCCCGATACAGTGCGGGCGAGCATGGCCGCGCTCACCGCCTCCATCCGCCGCGCTCTCAAGCGACTCGGCTTCCGCGAGGAGTGGTATCTCATCATCATCGGCGCGCTCGTCGGCACGCTTACGGGGCTTGCGGCCATCGGCTTCGACTGGCTGCTGCACCGCGCCTTCGACTCCGCCCACACTCTCGAGGCCCGTCTCGGTCCCGTCGGCCTCGTCGTCCTTCCCACCGTCGGTCTGGCCGCCACGGGTGTCCTTGTCCACTACTTCGCCACCGAGGCCAAAGGCCACGGTGTCCCGCAGGTCATGCGCGCCCTCATCACCCGCGGAGGGTTCCTCCCCTGGCGCACCGGCATCGTCAAGGTGGCCACCTCCATCCTCACCGTCGGCTCCGGCGGGTCGGCCGGCACCGAAGGCCCCATCGTTCAGATCGGCGCCACCGCAGGCTCAGTCGTCGGCCAGCGCCTCGGCGTCTCGCGCGAGCAGATGTCCGTTCTCGTCGGCTGCGGCGCGGCCGCGGGCATCTCCTCCATCTTCAACGCACCCATCGCCGGCGTGATCTTCGTGCTCGAAGTCCTGCTCCGTGACTTCTCCCTCCGCGCATTCACGCCCATCGTTGTTGCCTCCGTGTTTTCCGCCGTCACGACACAGGCCGTCCTCGGCGACAACGAAGCCATCTTCACTGTCGAAGAGACCCTTCACGCTCTCGAGTTCACGCCGCAGGAACTCCCGTCGTATGTCTTCCTCGGCGGCATCTGCGGCCTGGTCGCTGTCGCCTTTCAACGCCTCCTTCACAAGGGTGAAGACCTGTACGACGCCTGGCGCATCCACCCTCTCCTGAAGCCGGTGACCGGCGGCCTCGCCCTCGGCGCGCTCGCCATCGCCTACGTCGCGCTCGAACACGCCCTCGGTACGGCCTCGCTCACCCGAGGCCCCGCGCCAGCCTTCTTCGCCAACGGCTACGAGCCGATCCACCGCCTGTTGGCCCCCGATACTTATTACCTCGGCTCGGATGGCACGGACGCGCGATTTGCCGTGCTCGCGCTCCTCCTGCTGCTCATACTCTTCAAGGCCGTCGCTACCACGTTCACGCTCGCCTCGGGCGGCTCAGGCGGCGTCTTCGCGCCGAGCCTGTTCCTCGGCGCGACCGCGGGCGGTGCGCTCGGCCTGACGCTGGAGCTCCTGCACCTCATCCCCGAAGGCTCGACGCCCGCCTCGTACGCCCTGGTCGGCATGGCCGCCGTTCTCGCCGCGTCGTCCCACGCGCCGTTGACCGCCATTCTCCTGCTCTTCGAACTCACGCGCAACATCTACGTCATGCTGCCGGTGATGCTCGCGGCGGTGCTCGCCACCGTCGTCGCGCAACTCCTCGACCGCGACTCGATCTACACCTTCCGACTGCGCCGCTCGGGCCTGCGCGTCGGCCGCTCGCGCGACCTCACGGTCCTGCGCCGCGTCCACGTCCGCGGCGTGAAGCAAACCGCGCTCCCGCCCGAGCCGGTCTATCCCTCCGACCCCGTCTCGAAGCTCGTCGCCATGCACGCGGTCTACGACACGCCGGACTTCCCCGTGGTGGACGAGCGCGGGCGGTACGTCGGGATGGTCACGGGGCTGGACGTGCGCACGGCGCTCATCGACCGCGAGGCGATCCCGCTGCTCTTGGTCGCCGAACTCATGCGCGACGATGTTCCCCCCTTGCTCCCCGACGAGACACTCGAAGCGGCCCTTGACCGCTTCGCCGCCTGCGACGCCGCCAGCCTCGTCGTCGTCAACGACAACGACGAGCGGCGACCTCTCGCCCTCGTTACCCGTGCCGACGTCATGCAACGCTACCGCGACGCCCTCGAAGAAGCCTGAAGCGACTCCGACCGCTCCTCCCCTTCGTCCTTCATCCTCCCCCTTCCGGCCTCGCGCACGAAAAACGCCGGGCGTTGCCGCCCGGCGCGTGCGTGTCTCACACCATGAGCCGCGACGATCAGCCGCCGCTCTTCATCTTCTTCATGCGCTCGAGCGCTTCCGCCAGCTGCTCCTTCATGTTCGCGGGGGCGAGGCTGACGGCCTTCTCCTGCACCTCCAGGGCGCGGTCGTGCTGACCCGCGAACCACAGCGCCCACGCGTAGGTGTCCAGGATCATCGCGTTCTCGTGCTTCGTCAGCTCGCTGGCGCGCTCGGCGATCTTCAGCCCCAGTTCCGCATCGCGCGGCTCGATCTTCGCGTCCGGGTCCACGATGAACCACGCCAGCGAGTTGAGCATCTGCGCGTTGTCCCACGTCGGACCGGCGATCAGTTCCTTCGCCGCGGCGTAGGCCTTGGCGGTGTCTCCGGCGCGGATCGCCGTCATGTACTCGCTGAACTTGACCTCGGTCTTCATCTCATCGACGTACTTCCGGGCCGCCGCGGCGATGTCCCACTCGCCCGCCACGATCTCCTTCAGCGGCTCGTCCATCGTCATCGGGTGCCCGATCCACGCGATGAACCCCTTCTGGTCCACGATGAACGCGCTCGGGATGCCCTGCTGCTTCGAGGCCTCCATCCACTCCTTTGCCATGCGGCCGGTGCGGCGGGCGTCGGTGTCCGGGATCTTCTCCTCGATCGCCACGGTGTAGTGCATCTTCTCGTCGCCGCCCTTGTCGGACATGAACGGCGCCACCTTCGTCGTGTCGTCCCAGATGTTCACGCCGATGATCCGCACG
Source organism: Synechococcales cyanobacterium CNB (assembly GCA_030263455.1). Taxonomy (NCBI): domain Bacteria; kingdom Bacillati; phylum Cyanobacteriota; class Cyanophyceae; order Synechococcales; species Synechococcales cyanobacterium CNB. The sequence continues at coordinate 466,582 of SZOZ01000002.1, read as the reverse complement.
CCCTTGTCCTTGTACTCCTTCTGGAGCTCCGACAGGTGCGGCATCCCCGCGATGCACGGCCCGCACCACGTCGCCCAGAACTCTACGACGTACACCCGGCCCTTCTCGAAACTCGTCACCGGGTCGCCCTTCACCCACTCCGCGATCTTCAACTCCGGCGCCTTGTCCCCGACCTGAAGGTCCGCGATACGCTCGACCTTCACGCCCGGCGCGACCTCGCGCGCCTTCGCCGGCTGCGCCGGCTTCGCGCCGCCCTCCTGCGCCAACGCCGGCATCCCGGACGCCATCACCAACGCAGCCGCCATCGCGACCATTCCACGTTTCATGACTCGCTCCTTGCGCCGATGCCGATCTCGTCGGCCCGGCCCGGCTCCGCCGGATGCCTCGCGGGCGACACGCCCGCACGCCCCGGGAACCCCTGATACCGAAACGCTAGGCGCGGCGTTCCACCACCTCTGCCCCGCACCGAGACGGGCAGGGAATCTCCTTGCCGCAGGCCTTCGGGCCGCGTGAACGCGCTCCCATGCTCCCGCCTGTCCACTCCTGCCGCCTGCCTCACTCCACGAAGAGCGTTCCGGCCTTGGCGGCGGCGATCAGCACGTCGGCCACCTCCGGCCGGCTGAACTCGGCGGGCGGGCGCTCGCCTTTGAAGAGCAGCTCGCGGACGGCGGTGCCGGAGAGGTTGATGATGTCGCCCTCGATCTTCGGGTAGGTCTTGCCGGAGACCATCCCGCCGTAGGACTTGCTGTAGCCCGTGTGCTCGAACTTGAGCGGCGTGACGCCGAAGGCGGCCTGGTCGATCTCGTCGAAGATCTTCTGCGCGTCGTAGGTGCCGTAGTACGTCCCGACGCCAGCATGGTCGCGCCCCACGATGAAGTGCGAGCAGCCGTAGTTCTTCCGCATGATGGCATGGTGGATGGCCTCGCGCGGGCCGGCGTAGCGCATGGCTGCGGGCAGCACGCTGACGAGCGTGGTGGCGGGGTTGAAGTAGCGCTTGACGAGGGCGTCGATGGCCTGCATCCGCACGTCCGCGCGGATGTCGCCCTTCTTCGTTTCGCCGACGAGAGGGTGGATCAGCAGCCCGTCGCAGATCTCCTGCGCACACTTGCAGACGTACTCGTGCGCCCGGTGGATCGGGTTGCGCGTCTGGAACGCGACCACGGTCTGCCACTTCCGCTCCACGAACGCCGCTCGCGTCTGCGCCGGCGTCAGGCGCCGATCGAGGAACGCCTCAGGCCCCTTGGGGTCCACGCACAGCGTGAGCGCCTCGACGGGGCCGGAGAGGCACACATCGCCCTCGGCGAGCACCTGGGCCACGCCGGGGTGGGCCGCGTCTTCGGTGCGGAAGACGCTGGGGATTTCGAGCTTCTTGTCGTGGACGAACTCCTCCTTCACCGTCATCACGCCCTGGAGGACGCCGTTGAAGGCGATGAGCGCGACCCGGCTGCCGACGCTGGGAGCGTTCTCCTTCTTCACGCTCAGCAGGATCGGGATCGCCCAGGTCTCTCCCGTCGTGAGTTTCATGTGGCGGCAGACGCACTCGAAATCCGCCTCGCCCATGAAGCCCGTCAGCGGGCTGTACCCGCCGTTGGCGATCAGTTCGAGGTCGCAGGACTGCTTGGGAGTGAGCAGGATCTTGGGCAACCCTTCTGCCTGGGTGCGCAAGGCACCCGCGCGAACGTCATCGACCAGGCAGTTCACCAGCGTGCCGCCGTGCGGCTGGATCAGACCGTGCATCCTCAAACCTCCAGTTCTCGACCCGAATCCCGCGCCTCGCCAGACTGCAAGGCCCAGGAGCCACCGCCCCTGGGCCAGCGGCCGAAAGCATAGGAACCCATCCAACCGCGTTCAAAGACCCGTGCTCCGCGGCCCGGTTGCGTACACAACTTCAGCGTTCGAATGAGCGGCAGCGCCGGTCGCTGCAGGCAGCGGAAGCGCCAACCCTCCCCCCTCGTGCCCCAGCAGCCACTGCTTGCGCCACGTCCCGCCGCCGTAGCCGGTGAGCAGGCCGCCCGCGCCGACGACGCGGTGGCAGGGCACGACGATCGGCCACGGGTTGCGTGCGTTGGCCGCGCCGACGGCGCGTGACGCCCCAGCGCTGCCGATCCGCAGCGCGATCTCGCCGTAGGTGCATGTCCGGCCGTAGGAGATACCGCGAACCTCGTGGAGCACGCGGGCCTGGAAGGGCGTGCCCCACGGCGCGAGAGGGAGATCGAACTCTCGGAGTTCGCCGGCAAAGAACGCCCGCAACTGCGCGATGGCCTCGCACGCCTCTCGCGATTCGGCGCCGCCGAGGCGCGCCGAATCGCACGCGCGCACTCCCGCGACTGACCCGTCCACGAACCGCACGCTCACGATCGCGCCGTCTCGCGCGACAACCTCGATCGGGCCGATCGGAGTGTCGATGGATGCGGTGCAGGTCATGCGCGGTTCCGTGACGGGCGATGGCGAGTTCAGAGGAAGAGGTCCGCGATCGCCGCCGCCGCGAGGACGATGCTGATGACGCCGTTGAGCGTGAAGAAGGCGAGGTCCAGGCCCGCCAGCCCGCGGCGCACCAGCGCGACGTGTTCCGCGATGAGCAGGGCGGCGACGAGCGCGACGGCCGTACCGTAGATCGTCCCCAACCGCGGGTCGGCCAGCCCCGCCGCCACGAGGCACGCGAGCGCGACGGCGTGCGACCCGCGCGCCACCAACGCCGCCCGTCTTGCTCCCAGCGCGGCAGGGATCGAGCGCAGCCCGCGCTCGCGGTCGAACGCCTCGTCCTGGAGGGCGTAGATGACGTCGAAGCCGGCAACCCAGGCCAGCACCATGCCGGCGATCCACCAGAGCGCGGGCGTCTCGGCGAGCGAGGCCGGTTGCACGGCGATCGCGGCGGCGATCGGCGACGCGGCGAGCGCGCCCCCAAGGAAGAAGTGGCAAGCGGCGGTGAAGCGCTTGGTGAAGGAGTAGAAGGCGATCCACGCCAGCACGGGCACGGCCAGAGCGCCCGGCCAGGGGTTGTCGAACGCCAGGAATCCGAGCGCTAGACCCATGAACGCGCCGGCGGCGAGCGCGGCCGCGGCATACGCCGCCCGTGCGCTCAGCCTGCCCGATGGCAGCGCTCGCCCACGAGTCCGCTCGTTCAGGGCGTCGAGGCGCCGATCGGCGAGGCGGTTGACCAGCATGGCCCAGGTGCGCGCCGCCACCATGCACGCGACGACGAGCCCCAGTTTGAGCGCGAGCGTGCGCGGCGGCTCGTCGGGGTTGCGAGCGAGAAACACAGCCAGCACGGCGAACGGAAGCGCGAAGACCGAGTGCGCCAGCTTGATGTCGGCGGCGATCACGCGGATCGTGGCGGCAAGAGGCATCGGAGAGAGGGTAGGGAGAAATGGGGACCAGGGGGCCTGCAACGCCCCGTCCCCGAGCGCCCCCGCCCCGAGTGACCCGTCCCGGAACCGGTGAGTTCGAAAAGAAACGGCCCCCGGGCAGGGCGCCCAGGGGCCGCTGGTGGCGGGCGGGAGAAGAAGGCGGGTGGCCGATCAGTCGCAGCCGGCGTTGTAGGCGTTGAGGAAGGCGATGACGTCGAGGGAGTTGATGACGGTGTCGCCGTTGAAGTCGGACTTGGGGTCGTTCGCGTTGTAGGCGTTGAGGAAGGCGAGGACGTCGAGGGAGTTCACGATGGTGTCGCCGTTGAAATCGGCGGGGCAGTCTTCGTCGTCGGGCGGGGGGAGGGCCGGGCCGACGAAGAGGTTGTCGACGTACCAGGCGTCGGAGGCGTCCGCGCCGAGGGCGCGGAATCGGATGGAGAAGTTGTCGTGATAGGCGCCGAAGTAACTGAGCGGTGCCTGGAAGAAGGTGAACTTGCTCTGGTCCGTGCCGTTGGAGGTGAAGGTGGCAAGGGTGATCCAGTTCTGGAAGAGGTCGAGGTATTCGAGGACGAGTTGCTTGCCGTTCTCGACGCCGCGGTGCTGGACGTAGCAGGAGACGTGCGTGGTGGTGGGTGCGGTGGCGAGGAGCCAGTTGTGAGTTTCAGCGCTGCCTGCGCCGGTGATCTTCATGGAGTATGGGGGAGTAGGCGGGGCGACGCCGTCGGTGGAGGCGGAGGCGTTGGAGAGGGTCTTCCAGACGTAGTTGCGGAGGGATGCGTCGGGGAAGGGTTCGAGGAAGGGGGCTTCGAGGCCGCGGAAGTCGCCGATATAGAGGTCGTCCACGTACCAGTCATCGGTGCCATCCGCGCCTTGCGCGGAGACGCGGAGGCGGAACTTGTCATGCCAGCCGAGGACGGGGATGGGGGTGATGCTCCAGGAGTAGTAGTCGCGGTCCACGCCGTCGGAGGTGAAGGTGGCGAGGTCGGTCCAGTTCTGGAAGAAGTCCCTGAACTGTACCCGGAGCGTCTTGCCCGCTTCGACCCCGCGGTGCTGGGTGAAGAGGGTGAAGTAGGGCTGCTGGTCCACGCTCACCATGTTGATGTCCTTGGTCTCGACCGAATCGGTGGCGTCGAGGTTGAGCGAGTATGGAGCGGACGGCTCGTTTACGCCGTCGGAGTTCACGACCGCGCCGGTGACGGCGTCCCACAGGTTGGCGTCGAGGGTGGTGGACGGGAACTGTTCGAGGATGGGGGGCGCGGGCGTGGAGCCTTGCCCCTCGTCGAGGCAGGGGCGGCTCTGGGCGTAGGGAACGATCTTGTTGACCTCGGACGTCCCGAACTTCGGGGGGTTGCCCAGTCCGTTGCACCCGCCGAGGCCGGAGCACATGATGTGGCAGGGCGGGGTGGAGTCGCAGTGGGGCGCGCTGAAGTTGTGCCCGATCTCGTGGGCGGTGAGGCCGATGCGGCTGTTCATGTTGTTGGTGAACCGCGACTGCGAGAGGCCGTAGCCCGAGGTCTTGTTGCAGATGACGCTCAGGTACGCGATGCCGATGACGCTCCCGTCGAGGTTTCGGCCGGTGAAGAGGTGGGCCACGTCGCGGTGGACGTTCTGTGCGTTCTGGTTCCACCAGTTCTGGAACTGGGAGAGCAGGGAGGAGGGATTGTTGGTGGTGTAGGGGTTGGAGCCTGAGGTGGTGCGGATGATGTAGTGGGTGATCTGGTAGGTCACGCCGATGTAGATCTCGTACGACAGCGCCACGCCGGCCATGACGTTGTTGATGTCGTTGATGGTGTTCTGTTCGTTGCTGCCGTTCTGCTGGAAGAACTGGAAGTCACCGTCCACGGCGATCTCGCAGACCAGGAACTGTCGGGTGCCGCCGTTGCCGTCGGCGGGCACTTCGGCGACTTCGCCGTGGCCGACCGGGATCGCTCCGCCGCACTGGAATAGGCCGAGGTCGAGCACGTCCGCCGCGTCGTAGACGACGTGCAGGGCGCGATCCGCGCCGGGGACCACGTCGCGCAGGGGCTGGACGTGCCACGCGGAATCGGTGGCGAGGTCGATGACGGTGAGCGTCAGGCCGTTGTCGAGCAGCGAGCCGGCGGCGGCGAGGCTCGGACCGTTGACGTCGTAGCCGCGGTAGGTGCGCGACTCGGGGAGGTCGATGTCCTTGAGCGTACCCGAACCGTCGTCGATCTGCACGCGAGCGTTCGGCGCAGCGTAGGACCACGGGTCGAGGACCAGCGTGCGCTCCTGCCCGCCGAGCGTGAGCGTGACGGTGAACGAGTCCCCCGCCTCGGCGGGGATCACCAGCGACTGCACCGTGTAGTCGAGCAGGCCGAGGTCGTCGCCGATTGGCGGAAGGGGAGGTTGAGAGCACTGAATCTGGGCGAATGCGGGAGCGACGGCCAGCAACGCCGCCGCGGCCAGCAAACGAGTGCGGAATGCGAATCGCATGTCGACGACCTCCTTCTTCCTGCCGGTCGAGTCGCGGACCGGACGGGCCGGTGTTTGGCACGGGCGGCTCGGAAGTGCCCGTGATGTTCTCGGAACAACGACTCGGTGCGCGAGCGGCGGCGCGACGGAGTCCCCCTCATGTCTACACGCCGGGGGTCGCCGATGCCAGTCTCACGATCCCGAAAGCAGCCGACAGCAAGGCTCGGCAGCGTCTGCGGACCTTGGGGCGCGGAAACACCAAAGGCGTGTCGTGGTTCTGTACGGTCGGCGCGGCTGTGCGGGTCCGCTGCGCCGTTTTCGCTGCGGGAATCGGGGGAAGATGCTGGTTCGTGTTGTGTACGGGAAAGGGGATTCGGCTATGCTCGCCGTCGATGGGTGTCTCAGACTTGGACCGAATCGAGTGCCTGATCCGGGCACGCCACCCGTGCGTGACGATCGTGACGAACGAGGAGTCGGAGGCACTGCACCTGGTCGTCGCCGCGTCATTGACGCTGGACCGGCCGCTGTGGCGGTGGTCGGTGCTCGAGGGCTTGACGGACGGGCGAATGTCGGGCGGACAGGCGGAGCCGGAGACGGAGCACCCTGCGGCCGCGCTCTACCACCTGGCCCGGCAGCGCGGCCCGCTCACGGCGGTCACGCTCGACCTGGCGGACCACCTGGAGGACGCGCGCACGCTGCGGGCGTTGCGGGCGCTGCTTACCTGCATGGAGCGCGACGGCGGGACGCTGGTGATGATCGACCACCTCGACCGGCTGCCCGGGTCTGTCGCATCGTTCGCGACGCGGTTCGACCTCTCGCTGCCGGACGAGGCGGAACTGGAGCGGATCGTCCGCCGCGTCGTGCGCGAGGAGCATCGGGAGCGACCGATCGAGATCGACCTGAGCAAGCGGGCGTTGCGGGCGATCGTCCGCAACCTGCGCGGCCTCACCCGACGGCAGGCGGCGTTCGTGGTGCGCGACGTCGTCAACGAGGACCGCAGACTCGACGAGGAGGACCTGAACGGCGTCATCGCCCGCAAGCGGCAGCTCCTCTCCGCCGGCGGCGGACTCGAATACATCGAAGCGCCGACCGACCTGGACCAGATCGGCGGCCTGAACGCGCTCAAGCGATGGCTCTCGGAGCGGAGCGTCGCGTTCGAGGAGGAGGCGCCCTCGCACGGCATCTCGCCCCCCCGGGGCGTCCTGCTGCTGGGCGTGCAGGGCGCGGGCAAGAGCCTCTCGGCCAAGGCGATCGCGACCGCGTGGCGCCAGCCGCTCTTCCGCATGGACCCCAGCACGCTCTACGACAGGTACATCGGCGAGAGCGAACGCCGCCTGCGCGACGCGCTCCGGCAGGCCGAAGCGATGAGCCCGATGGTCCTCTGGATCGACGAGATCGAGAAGGGGTTCGCGGGCGCGGCATCGACCTCGACGGACGGGGGGCTGAGCCGGCGCATGTTCGGCTCACTCCTCACCTGGATGCAGGACCACCGGGCGCCCGTCTTCGTCGTCGCCACCGCCAACGACGTCGAGGCCCTGCCGCCCGAACTGCTTCGCAAGGGTCGCTTTGACGAGATCTTCTTCGTGGACCTGCCTGGGGCGCGGGCGCGACGGATGATCTTCGAGATTCACCTGAAGAAGCGAGGACGTGATCCGTCGGCGCTCGACCTCGACGCCATCGCCGCGGCGAGTGAGGGCTTCTCCGGCGCGGAGATCGAGCAGGCCGTCATCTCCGCGGTCACGAGCGCGCACGCACGGAAGAGAAGCCTCGACACGGATGCACTGCTCGCGGCGGTACGGTCCTCGCCTCCGCTGTCGGTGACAATGCGCGAGAAGGTCGATGGGCTTCGGCGCTGGGCGAAGGGGAGGTGCGTGGAGGCGGAGTGAGTTGAGCGGGGCCGGCAAGGCGCCGCCACCGATCGTTGGAGGACGGCCTGGAAGACTTCAGTTCCCGGCCCAGGCGTTGAGGAACAGGACGGCGTCGCGCGAGTCGATGGTGGTGTCGCCGTTGAGATCGGCCCTTGCGTCCATGGCGGCGAAGTCGGAGAGGAACGCGATGAGGTCGCGCGTGTCCACGACGCCGTCGCCGTTCCAGTCGGCGGTCGCGGAGACGATGCGCAGTTCGGGCCTGGGCATGAGGATCACGGGCCTTGTGCTCCGCCCGTCGTCGATCAGCACGAGATACCGATCGACGCCGCGGGAGCCGGGTGGCGCGTCCTCGGTGGAGAGTTCCACCGTGTAGGTGCCGTCACCGTTGTCGATCGCGGCGTTTGCCTTCGCGATCCCGGCCGAGTCCGGCGCGTGCTCGACGGCAACCGCCAGCCCTGGCCCGACTGGGGCGTCCATCCAGTCCCGGGCGTCGATGGTGAGCGTCGCGGTTGCGCCGAGGGGGAGCCGGTCGGTGCTGAAGTGCGGCGCGGAGCGCACGGCGTCCGGCCTGCCGATGAGGTCGGCCCGCCAGGCGTCGTAGAGGACCTGCAACTGGACGACGGGATCGGGGCTTTGCTGGGACTGGAAGGCGACGTTGAACTCCATGTAGTAGTCTGCGGTCGCGCAGCCCGCGCCGTCGGCGAAGAGTCCGGTGCCGTGCCGTGGGTCCGCACCGCTGACGACCGTCAGCGCATTGAGTCCGCTGGAGTTCGCGGCCAGGTCCATGCGGCCATCGCCGTTGAAGTCGTGGACGGCGATGCGGTTGGGATTGCGCATCTCGCGGTAGGTTCGATCCTTGACGGGGAAGCCGCCGTCGGTTCCGAGGAAGACGGTGAAGGTGAACGACTGCGAGTCGGTGACGACGAGGTCGTTGACGCCGTCGCCGTCGAGGTCCGCGATGGCGACGGCAGTGGGTCGCGTGGGGTTGGCGAGGTCCGTTCGCTCGAACCCCCCCGGCCTGTTGAAAAGGATCGTCGCCGTCCCGTCGTTGAAGTTCGCCGTCGCGATATCGGGTCTTCCGTCGTTGTCGAGGTCGCCCGCGGCGATGGCGAAGGGTCGATCGCCGACGGGCATGTCGTGTGCGATCGTGAACGCGCCGGCGCCGTTGTTGATGAGCACGACCACGCGATCGCCCGTCTCATCCGCGACGATGAGATCGGGATGCCCGTCGAGGTTGAAGTCGGCCGTGGCGATCGAGGTGGGCACGCCGCCGACGGGGATGGAAGTCGCCGCGCCGAGCGAGCCGCCGGAGTTCAACAGCACCTTCACGGATGAGTCGGTGGACGAGACGAGCGCGGCGTCGTCGCCGTGCACGCCGTCGAAGTCCGCGGCGACGATGTCCTGGGGCGAGCCGCCAACGGTAACGGGCGTACCGGGAACAAAGAACCCGTTGCCGAGGTTGAGCAGGGTGCTCACCCTGCCGAGGGAGGCGTCAGCGGTGACGATGTCGGGATGCGGATCGTTGTTGACGAGGGCAACGGCCGCGGCGCGTGCCCCGCCGCCGACGCTGTAGACGTGGGGCTGCGGGGCGAACATGGCGTATGGCGAGCCGTTGCTGATGTTGAAGTGAATGGAGACGCGGCCCTGCTGCGAGTTCGCCACCACCACGTCCGTTCGTCCGTCGCCGTCCATGTCGCCCAGCGAGACGGTGCGCGGCTGGCTGGAGGCGCGGTACATGCCGTTGCACCCGAAGCCGTCGCCGTCGCGGGCGACGAGCATGTAGGCGATGTGGGCGGACTTTCCGGTCTCCGGGTCCCACCCGTCCGGCGGCGAGCCGCAGCCGTCGGCGGGGTTGCCGCAGTTGCAGCGTCCGTCGCCGCCCCAGACGCGCGCCTCCTGCATGCCGATCATCATGGCTTCGGCGAGGTCGGCGCCGTTGAGCAGCGCGTTCTCGATGGCGACGACGCACTGCGAGACGACCGGCTCGCCTGCGAGCACGTTGCCCTGCACAGCGTACACCACGTCGCCCACGCGCCCCGTCTGCCCGCCCGCCCACGAACCCGCTCCCGAACCCGTGAAAGTCGTCGCGTTCCCGTGCACGTCGGCCAAGCCGTACTGGCGCGTGTGGTGCGTGGGATCGAAGCCCGCGAGCAGGGCAATGATCTCGTCGGTGGGCACGCCTTCGAGCAGGCGGTCGCGGATGAAGGTCCGATTGAACCCGCCCTGGTCCACGAACGACTGCGCTGTCGCTCCGCCCAGCCGAGGGATCAGCACGGGCGTGCCGGCCTGCAGGTCGAAGGTGGTGAGGCACGTCGCCGAGCCGAGCGCGATCTCGCCCGTCCGCGTGTCGATGAGGACGATCGACCATGTGGCGGAGGCGGCTCCGGCGGCGACCGAAAGGGCGAGTGCGGCAACAGGCGCGCGAACGATGGTCCCGTGCATGGTCTGGTCCCTCGTGTGCGGATGGGGTCGTCCAGATCATCGGACGCCCGGCGTTGAGCGTACAGGAAGAGGACTCCGCGGCGAAGAGAGACGGTGAAAATCGCGGGCGCTCGGCCTTACCCCGTGGCCTTCAGGGGCCTGCCGCCACGACGCCGACCACCACCGCCCGGTGCGAACCGACGCCCGGATCGACCGTCCGCAAGCCCGTGGGCATCAGGCGCGGCCCGATCAGGGCATGGTCGATCGGCCAGAGTGGCGCGCGCCGCGGCCAGGTACCGGCAGGCCCGAGACCGGCGACCGCGTGCGCGTCGCGCAGCCCCGGCGCGGTTTCCCGAGCGAACAGGCGCAACGAGTGCGAGCCGCGGGTGATGTTGAAGTCCCCCACCACGATGTCCGGCGCGGGGAACCTTGCCGCGGCGCGGATCGACTCGGCAGCCTGCCGCGCGTTCGCCACGCGGGAGCGTCGCGGGTCCGAGGGGAAATCGACCACCCACAGCGTCAGGTCGCCCGCCGGCGTGTGTTCGAGCACGAACGCCGCGGCCCGACCGGGGTCTTCGTCCGAGCGCGAGGCAGGATTCCCGTGTGGACGGAAGACCGTCGCGCCGAGACGCGCGACGGGCCAGCGCGACACGACGACGAACGGCCAGGTGTGCGCGACGAAGGGCGCGTCGTCAAAGTTCCTCGCGAGCGTGTCCAGGTTCGTCGCCGACGATGCGTTGGCGATGACGTAAACGTCGGCGACCGGGAGCGCGAGTTCGGAAGCATCCCCGATCCGCTCGGCCGCGAGATTCAGGAAGAGCAGCGTGGCCGACGACGAAACGCCCGTCTCCAAACGGGCCGCGGTCAGGAAGCGGTAGACCCGCCAGTCCGCGCCGAGCACGATCGCAAGCGCGCCGATCGCAACGACAACCGCGATCGGCCTGGTCCGGTGCCGGCGCCGATCGATCGCGAGCGAGAGCGCGACCAGTGTCATCGCCCCCAGCGGCCACGCCCATTGCGGCGCCCACCACACCCACTGCGTGACGACCGCCCGATCCGTGCATAGCCGCGCGAGCAGGAAGACCATGAGGCACGCCAGCGCACCGGCGGCCAACGCACGGGCGGCACGCCTGCGGCGCGGGCTGTGCCGTCGGCCTCGCATCGATCACTCGCCGCGAAGGTGGGCTTCGAGGAATGCGGCGATACGCTCCGCGGCCGTGATGCGGTTCTCCTTCTTCAGGAACCCGTGCCCCTCGTCGTCGAAGACGAGGTAGTCCACGGTCGCCCCGTTCTCGCGTGCGGCGGCGACGAGGTCGTCCGATTCCGCCTTCAGCACGCGCGGGTCGTTCGCGCCCTGGATGACCATGAGCGGGCGGACGATGTTCCCCGCATGGAAGAGCGGCGAGATGGCGTGCAGGCGTTCGCGGTCGGTCGCCGGGTCGCCCATCTCGGCGTAGAGCGAGTCGCGGAACGCCGCCCACCACGGCGGGATGGACTCCAGCGTCCGCACCCAGTTGGTCACGCCGAAGATGTTGACGCCCGCGTCGAAGGCCTCGGGGTGGAAGGTGAGCGCGGCGGCGACGATGAACCCGCCGTAGGAGCCGCCGATGATGGCGATACGGTCCGGGTCGATCCAGTCGAGCGATGCGAGGTACGTTCGCGCGTGGACGCAGTCCTTCAGGTCGCCCCCGCCGTGGTCGCGGTCGTCCATGTGGAAGAACGTCTTGCCGTAGCCGGACGAGCCACGGTTGTTGACGGCCAGCACCGCGTACCCCTGGTTCACGAGGAACTGGACGAGGGCGTTGTAGCCTGTGCGGCTCTGCCCGCCAGGCCCGCCATGCACCCACACGAGCGCGGGCGCCTTGTTCTGCGCCGACGCCCCGTGGGGACGGTAGAGCAGCGACGGGATCTCCACACCGTCGAATGACGGATAGCGCACGACCTCGCTCTCGACGAGGTGCTCCTGCTTCATGGCGGGGCTGAGCGATCGCGTGATCTGGTGGACCTGCCCCGAGCCGAGCTCGGCGGAGTAGATGTTCGCGGGGGAGGTGTCGCCGTTCACGACCAGCGCGACCCGCTTGCCGTCCCGAGAGAACGTGATGCCGGTCACGTCGCCGCGAGGGAACTCGGGCAGGGCGAGCGGGGTGCGCGAGGGCCACTCCTCCGCACGCAGGACGGTCCGCGCGTCCGCGTTCACGGCGACCACGCGGTACCGGCCGTCGCGCGAGAACGACGTGAACGCCACGTCCCAGTCGGCCCGGTCCAGCACGCGGTGGTTGCGTTCACCCTGGGGGACGCCCGCAAGGACGAAGGTGCGGGTGTGGACGAACTCCGAGTCTGCGTTCGAAGTGAAGATGAGTGTCGTGCTGTCCGGCGTGAACGCCGCGACGCCGTGGCTCACGGGCGGCTCGTGCGGCGTGACGAGCCTCGCCTCGCCCGTCGTCACGTCAGCCAGGTAGACGTCCGAGTCCGCGTTGGTGTGGGTCTTCGTGAGCGCAACCCACCGGCAGTCCCGACTGACCGCGCCGATCGACCAGCCCTCGGTGTTCTCGAAGTAGAGCGTGCGCGTGTAGTCGTCCGCGTCATAACGGTACAGGTCGAAGTGCCGCGGGTCGCGCTCGTTGGTCAGGACGTAGAAGGCTGTCTCGTCGCCGGACCACCCGAGGAACTGGGCCTTGAGGTTCTCCCCGGGCGTCAGGTCGTGCGTCGTGCCGTCGGGCAGCAGCACGAACAGGTGGTTCAGCTCGTTCCCGCCCTGGTCGGCGGTGAACAGGACGCGGTCGTCCTCGGGGAACGTCGAGACGGCGAAGTGCGCGTGGTCCCTGGAGAACGTGAGCTGCGTCGGCTCGCCACCCCCGAACGGCACCGAGTACACGTTGAACACCCCGGAGGCGTCCGAGTGATAGACGATCCTCGACCCGTCGTGCGTGAACGACGGCCCGCCCACCGCGACCGTGTCGTAGAACTGACGGGCGGTGTAGCGCGGCGCTGCCTGGGCCAGCGCGAGAGACGGCGCAGCGAGCAGCACGGCAACGATCGGCAGCAATGGGGGGGCTTGACGCACGGCGTACACTCCTTCGGCCTCGCGGCCACGGCGGCGTGGATGACGATACGCGGGCGGAGAGCGAGGAGCGTGCGATGCCGGGCGGGTTCGACTGGTCCGACAAGCGGGTCATCGTCACGGGGGGGGCGGGCTTCGTCGGACGCGAGGTCTGCCGCCTCCTCCGCGAGCGAGGCGTCTCCGACGATCGCCTCTTCGTCCCCCGACGACGCGACTATGACCTCACCGATGCGGCACAGGTCGGGCGGTTGTACCGCGAGGCGTTCCGGCACGGCAAGGCGGACCTCGTGCTCCACCTGGCCGCGGAGGTCGGCGGCATCGGGGCGAACCGACGCAGCCCGGGCCGCTTCTTCTTCGCCAACATGGCCATGGCGCTCAACCTCATCGAGGGCGCACGCCTCGACGGCCTGCCCGAGCGCGGCGGCAAGTTCGTCCAGGTCGGGTCCATCTGCTCATACCCGAAGTTCACGCCCGTCCCCTTCCGCGAAGAGGAACTCTGGAACGGCTACCCCGAGGAGACCAACGCCCCATACGGCATCGCCAAGAAGGCCGCGGGCGAGATGCTCGCCGCCTACGGCCGCCAGTACGCCATGCGCGGCGCCTACGTGCTGCCGGTGAACCTCTACGGCCCGTGGGACAACTTCGACCCCGAGTCCAGCCACGTCGTCCCCGCCCTCATCCGCAAGTGTGCCGAGGCGAAGCAGCGCGGCGACGCGAAGATCGTCTGCTGGGGGACGGGAACGGCGACGCGCGAGTTCCTCTACGTCGACGACGCCGCGGCCGGCATCGTCCGCGCCGCCGAGACCATGGACGAGCCGACCCCCATCAACCTCGGCGCGGGCAGCGAAATCTCCATCCGCGACCTCGTCGCCCTCATCGTCAAGGCCACCCGCTTCCAGGGCGCGATCGAATGGGACACCACCAAGCCCGACGGCCAGCCGCGCCGATCCCTCGACACCTCCCGCGCGGCGACGCTGCTGGGGTGGAAGGCGAAGGTCGGGCTTGAGGAAGGGCTGCGGCGGACGGTGGCGTGGTACGAGGAGCAGGGGCAGGGGAAGTAGCCGATTTGCTCAGGCGGCACACCGATGCCGCGCGATCGGCGCGCCCACCCGCACACGCAGCGTCCCCTTGTCTACGTGAGGCCGATCGTCGGCCGCACGTGTGCAGGAGGCGCATCCATGGATTCCGTGTTCTGGTCGGTGTGGACGTGGGGCTGGGCGTTCGTGCTGTTCGTGGCGCTGCCGATCACGGCGGTGTACGCGGCGGCGCGCTGGGGTTCGGAGCGTGCGGCCGGGGCGCTGTACGAGGCGCCCCGGCCGCTCGTGGTGTTCGGCTTGGTTCTCCTCGCCGTTCTGGTCCCCCTCGTCGTGGCCTACGAACCCTCCCTGCCCGGCTTCTCCCGGGCGAGGAGCGGCATCGCCGAGGGATGGCTTGCGGTGGCGTGAGGCACGGAAGGCAATCAGTTCGCGGCAGAGCCTGCTCCGCCGCGCGCGTGCGGCACTCTTGGAGATGCCGAGATCGTGAGAGACTTCCACGATCGTCTTGCCTTTGGCGAGGTCGAGCGCAAGACGCGCGTCCTGCTCGGGGAGTTGTCGAATGAACTCGGCGAGGAGTTCGAGTTCCTCGCGCCCCATCGCGGCGTGGATGCCGTGCGCTGCCGGATCGGCCGCCTCGTAGCCGTCGTGCATGGCGACGAATCGTGTCCGAGCGTTGCGCTTCGTCGTGTCGAGCGAGAAGGCGTCCGCTCCGTGCCGGCCGATCCGGTGCTGGAGGTTGTTCACGACGCGACACAGAAGCGCCAGCCGATCGCAATGGTCGCGCGGGTCGTGGCCGAGCCTCACCGGCCCGATGAGGCGGCGTCCGCAACGGTCGGCCCAGTCGTAGAGCTCGACCGCGAGCGGTGCGGACTCCTCTCCGCCGTCAACGCGCGAGCAGTACTCCTCGACAATCTCCCCGGCCGCGTCGTGGAGATCGTGCGCCTGCCGATCGAGCCGCTCGGCGATTCTCTGCAAGTCGATGTTGATGCTTTTCCAGTGCGCGTCCGATGCGTCGTCGTGTGGCATGTCCTTTCCCCGGACCCCCAGTTGGCGTTTGACACTCCCCTCGTCTACCTGGTTCCCCGCGCTTCACCCGGGCAAGAAAAAACGCCGGGCGGAATCGCCACGGCGAGGAGGTGGTTCGGTTTGTGAGTCCTGACAAACGGGGCGTTCAGTCGCCGGCGTTTCGTCGAACGCCGCTCGCACGCCCGCTTGGCCGGACGCCGCTTGGGTCTTCGCGGGGCCGGCTCGCGGCTTCTCGCTCCGCAAGAACGCGGGCTCCCGCGCGGAGTCGCATCCAGCATTCGACCGCGCGCTCGAACGCGCGGACTTCGCCCCGGGTTGTGCATCGTTCGAGCCATCGGTCCACAAAGCGGTCGTAGTCGTCGCGCGGGATGCGCTCGTGCCTGCACAACTCGACGAACTCGTCGTGCGCGTCGTCGAGCCACGGCGGCTGATTGACGGACGTCCGTGCCCGTCTCATGGCTTTCGTGTCCTGCGGCATAGGAACTGATGGTACCGGCCCCGCCGCCGGTGCGGCGGATGCCGATGTCCCTACGCCCGGCTCGCGATCGTGCGGGGAGCGACTTTCGCTCCCCGTGCCCACGGGCCACGCATCGGCCCGGTGGGTTCACGGTCTTGAGCCGCGAAGAGCGGCGTGTTCTGCGCAGTCATCGGGGGTTCTCCTCTGGCGCGGTGCGCCGGTGGTCGTTGCTCCGTGAAATCGACGCCTGCTCGCCCTTTCAGGCGGCCCAGGTCGCCACTGTCCACACGATGGGCGCGATGGCGATCGCGCCCGCGACGGCACTGGCCGCGATCCAGCCCCACGGCCAGCGACGGCTCCAACCCTCGCTCCCGTTCGTGTTGCGTTCGTTCATTCGACACCTCCTGTCAAGCAGCGCGGCCGCACGGCCGGATCACGCGATCCGAGGCCCTGCGGCCGGAAATCGACGCAGAAACAGACTGCGGACGAACAGCGCCGCGAGTGGCAACGCCATCGCCGTAGCCTCTGGCACCCCAGCCAGCCGCACCGTTCGCGCGACGTGCCGCGGGGTTCGGCCTGCTCTCGCGACTGCTTCCCCATCCGCTCATGACCAACCTCCCTGAGCACGCGCCGATGTGGGCGACTCATCAGGAAGGGGACGCCCAGGATGTCGGAGCGCACGCCGGACGGAAGAAAAGACGTCGATCAGGGGATACACCCTGTTCTTGACCTGAGCGACGCCCATCGTCCACGGGCGTCAGAGCGATGCCGAGCGGCGCTGCTCTCAGCAGTCGCGGCGATCATGCGGCACGGAGCGGAGTATTGCGGCAGAGACTCCTTCCTCAGTCCCTTTCTTCGCCCGGATTCCTGCCGCGTGCCTCCCGCAACTCATCGATCCCCGTCCGCTCCCAGAGGGGCGTGCGAACCGAGTACGCTGCGCGGCAGATGACGTGCGCCGCCACCGGCGCGGTCAGGAACAGGAACGCAACCACCAGCAGTGCGCGCACGGCTACCCCCATCTCGCCGAAGTGCACCGCGGCCGCCACCACCAGGAACAGCACCCCCAGCGTCCCGGCTTTCGTCGAGGCCTGCAGGCGCGTGAACAGGTCCGGCATCCGAACCACGCCCACCGCGCCCAGCAGCCCGAAGATCGCACCGACGACCAGCATCACGGCCACGATCGCGTTGTTCACTTGGGCGTCCCCTTCTGCAGGTAGTACGCGAACGCCACGGTCCCCACGAACATCAGCAGCGCGATCACCACCGACACCATCATGTAGATCGGCTCGTCCTCCAGGATGGCGTACACCGCCGTTCCGCCCACCGCGAGCGTCCCGATCAGGTCCAGCGCGACGACCCGGTCCGGCAGGCTCGGGCCGCGGAGCAGCCTGATCGAAGCGAGCACCACCGACAGCCCGACCACCGCCATGACGACGTGCAGCGTGTGCTCCAGGATTGTCGCGCTGATTTCGTTCATCGCAAAGCCTTCAGCACGCGCCGCTCGAACCCCGACTTGATGTCGTACCGGATCACCTCGGGATCCGTGTACGACATCACGTGCACGTACAGCGTTCGCCGGCCGGTCCGGTCGCACTCCTCGATGTCCACGCTCAGCGTGCCGGGCGTCAGCGTGATGAGGTTCGACAGCACCGTCAGCTCCGTCTCGTTCATCGGCTCCAGTGGCACCGCGATCACACCGGGGCGCATCCGGTTCAGGGGCATCACCGTGTAGTACGCCATCTTGAAGTTCGCCAGCACCAGTTCCACCACGAAGTACAGCGCCAGCCCGAGCAGCTCCCACGCGTCCCGGAAGTACTTGTTCTCCTGCAGCACCGACCGCATCAGCAGCAGCACCACGAACCCGATCGCGTAGCCCACGGCCAGGCTCGGCGCGGAGAAGTTCTCCATCGTCGCCGCCCAGAGCAGCGCCAGCACGACGTTCCAGACCAGCAGTCTCACGGCTCCACCCCCCGGGCCGGCGTCACGAACGCCTCGCCCAGCACCGCCCCCACGTACACCTCCGGGTTCAGCAGCTGCCCGGCCGCAAGCAAGGAAAACTCGAACACCGGCTGCGCCGCCAGCCCGATCGCCACCGTGATCGCCGCCAGCGAGGCGATCGGCGCCAGCATCCCCATCGGCGTGCGATCAGCCTTCACGGGCGGCTCACCCTCCTCTTCTTCTTCTGGCGATTTCCAGAACGCCTCCGCCCAGATCTTCGTCATCGAGAAGAGCGTCATGATGCCTACCAGCAGCGCCACCGCCACGTACAGGTACGCCCGTTCGTCCAGCGCAGCGCGGATCAGGATCAGTTTCGCCCAGAATCCCGAGAGCGGCGGCACGCCCGCCAGCGACATCGCCGGGATCATGAACAGCAGCGCCACGAACGGCGCGCTCGCATACACCCCCGCTCGCCCCGCTCGCCCGAGGTCCGAAGTCCCTCGGATCCGGTGCGCCACCCCGGCCACCAGGAACAGGTTCGCCTTCACCACGATGTGGTGCGTGATGTAGAAGACCGTTCCCGCCACCGCCAGCGGCGTGAGCAGCGCGACCCCGAGGATCATGTACCCGATCTGGCTGATGATGTGGAACGAGAGCACTCGCCGAAACTCGGTCTGCGCCGCCGCGCCAAGCACGCCCGAAACCATCGTCAACGCGGCCACCCACAGCAGGATCGTGTGCGTGTATCCCGTGTCGTGCACGAAGATCAGGGTGAACACGCGCACGATGGCGTACACGCCGACCTTCGTCAGCAGCCCCGCGAAGAGCGCTGACACCGCGAACGGCGGCGTGTGGTAGCTCGCCGGCAGCCAGAAGAACAGCGGGAAGACCGCCGCCTTGATCCCGAACGACACCATGAACAGCATCGCCACGATCGTCACGACGTGCCCTCGGCCTTCCGCCACCGCCTCCGCCGCGCGCACGGAGAGGTGCGCCATGTTCAGCGTCCCGAGCGTCCCGTAGAGCAGCCCCGATGCCGACAGGAAGATCGCCGAGGAGATCAGGTTCAGCGTCACGTACTTGATCGCCCCCTCCAGCTGCCCCCGTTCGCTCCCCAGCGAGAGCAGCACGAACGACGAGAGCAGCAGGATCTCGAAGCACACGTAGAGGTTGAAGATGTCTCCCGTCAGGAACGCCCCGCACACGCCGGCCAGCAGCACGTGCGTCAGCGGGTAGTACAGGAACCGCTTGCGGGGCAGGTCCACGCTCGCCACCGAGTACACCACCACCGCCAGACCCGTCACCGCGGCGAGCAGGACCATGATCGCCCCGAACGCGTCCGCCACGAAGGTGATGCCGAAGGGCGCGCGCCACCCGCCCGAGTCCATCGTCAGGATTTCACCCGTCGCCGTCCGCGCCAGCAGCGCGACCGCCACGAGCACCAGGGCGACCGCACCGGCGATGCTCACCGTCTGCTGGGCGCGCAGTGACCGGTGCCCGAGCATGCCCAGGCACGCCGTTCCGAGCGGGATCAGGACCGGCAGGATCGACAGCGCGTTCAATGGTCCGTCCCCGTGAACTCGTCCGTGTCGTCCGTGCCCACCGCCCGGTAGGCCCGGCTCACCAGCACCATCATGAATGCCACTACGCCGAACCCGATCACGATCGCCGTCAGGATCAACGCCTGCGGCACCGGGTCCGCGTGCGGCGTATCCGGCGTCAGAGCACCCGTTTCCACCAGCGGCGCCTGCGCCCGCACCAGCCCGCCGGACGCGAAGATCAGCAGGTTCGCCCCGTGGCTCAAGAGAATCAGCCCCATGATGAGTTTCACGATGCTCCGGCGCACGATCAGGTAGATCCCTGCCGCGAACAGCCCGCCCACCAGCAACGCCAGGAGGAGTTTCATGCGTTCTCCTCCAGCAGCGAGAGCACGATCGTCATCACCACCCCGATCACCACGAAGTAGACGCCGATGTCGAACACCAGCGGCGTGCCCACCTTCACCTCGCCGAACCCCGGGAACGGCACGCTCACCCACAACCCGGTCAGGAACGACTGCCCGGACGCGAGCGCCAGGCACCCCGCCACCAGCGCGAACGCCAGCCCCAGCGCCATCACCACCACCAGGTCCGCCCGCAGCGCGGTGCGCGTGGCCCGCGGACCGAACGCCATCCCGTGCAGCGCGAAGCCCGCCGCCCCGATCAGCCCGCCGATGAACCCCCCACCCGGCTTGTTGTGCCCCTGGAGCATGACCACGATCGAGAACACCAGCAGCAGCGGCAGCAGGTACCGCGTCGCGGTCTGGAGGATGGTCGAGTTCATCGCTCGCCCCCGTTCTGCCCGGCCTTCGTCGCTCCCTCGCGTGTCGTCGGGTCCAGTTTCATGAGGGCATAGACGCCCACCGCCGCCACCACCAGCACCACGATCTCGCCCATCGTGTCCAGCGCGCGGAAGTCAACCAGGATCACGTTCACCACGTTCCGCCCGTGCGCACGGGGGTAGCTGTTGGCCGCGTAGAAGTCCGACACCGTCATGTCCGGTCGGTGATCCGCGACCACGAGCACCAGCGCCGCCATCGCCGCCCCGCCCGCGAGCGCGACCAGCAGGTCCCTCAGTTTCTCGCGGCGCGTGGAGAAGTTGCGGAAATCCGGCAGCATGTAGAAGACCAGCACGAGCAGCACCACCGCCAGCGTCTCGATGCACACCTGCGTGAGCGCCAGGTCCGGCGCGCCGAACAGGACGAAGATGATCGCGATCCCGTACCCGACCAGCCCCAGCCCCGCGATCGCGGCCAGCCGGTTCCTCGCCACCGCCGTGAACCATGCCCCGATCAGGAGCAGCAGGACCAGCCCGATCTCGTACGGCCGCGCGTCGCCGACGTCCGGCAGCGCATCCAGCGGCGTGCGGAGCATGAAGGTCGCGCCGACCGCGAGCACCAGCACGCCGAAGGTCATGAACGCGTAGCGACGCAGCGAGCCTGATTGCAGCACCCGCGTCTGCGCGTCGGCGAACCCGAGTGTCGCGGCCAGCGCGTGCTCGTAGAGCCGCGACGGTCCGATCGCGTCGAGCGGCCGCGTCGCGGGCTCCGCCGTGCGCACGATCGCCCACTGCGACCGGAACAGCGCCACGCCCAGCACGAGCGCCGCTCCACTCAACGCGAGCGCGAGGTTCAGCCCGTGCCAGAGCGCCACGTGCGGGTGCGCCTGCGCGTTCAGCGCGGCCGCCGCAGCCGGCTCCACCAGCGGCGTCGCGAACATCCCCGGCGCCACCGCCGCCGCAAGCCCGAGCGACGCCAGCGCGCCGGGCCCCAGCAGCAGCGAGGGTGGGGGCTCGTGGGCCTCGCGCTTCGTCTCGCGCTGCGCCCCGAAGAACGGCGCGAACCCCACCCGCAGCGCCACCGCCACCCCCAGCGCGGCCGCCGCCACGAACATCACGGTCAGCGCGTATCCCTCGCGGCCCGAGTCCGCGTCCGGCAGGACCGCCTTGATCGCCAGTTCCTTCGCGATGAATCCGACCATCGGGGGTACGCCCGCCATCGACAGCGCTGCCAGCGCGCCCGCCGCAGCCAGCATCGGCATCGAGCGCCGAAGCCCGCCGAGCTTTGTCACGTCCTTTTCGCCGGTCTCGTGGTCGATCGCTCCCGCCATCATGAACAGCGCGCCCTTGTAGAAGGCGTGCGCCAGCAGGAACACCATCGCCGCCTCGACCGCGTAGGTCGTTCCCACACCCAGCGCCATCACGATCGTGCCCAGCGCGCTCACCGTCGAGTACGCCAAGATGAGCTTCATCGTCGTCTGCCGGAACGCGAGCCACGCCCCGATCAGCATCGTCGCCGCCCCGAACCACGTCAGCAGCCCGTTCCACAACTCGCTCTCGCCCAGCGATGGCGTCAGCCGCGCGAGCAGATAGATCCCCGCTTTCACCATCGTCGATGAGTGCAGGTACGCGCTCACCGGCGTCGGGGCGGCCATCGCCGACGGCAGCCAGAAGTGGAACGGGAACTGCGCCGACTTCGTGAACGCCCCGAACACCAGCAGCAGCACGATCGGCACGTACAGCCCGTGCTCCCGGATCGCCTCCCGGTGCAGTAGCAGGTGCGAGATGCGCATGTCCCCCGCCACCGACCCGAGCATCAGCGCGCCAGCCAGGATCGCCAGCCCGCCAAGCCCCGTCACCAGCAGCGCCTGCAGCGCGGACTTGCGCGCCTTCTCGTCCGCGTGGTCGAACCCGATCAGCAGGTACGAACTGACGCTCGTCAGTTCCCAGAACACGAACAGCACGATCAGGTTGTCCGCCAGCACCACCCCCAGCATCGACCCCATGAACATCAGCAGGTAGGCGTAGATGCGCCCGAGGTGCCGGTGCCCGGTGAGGTACCCCCCCGCGTACACGAAGATCGCCGCTCCGATCCCCGCGATCAACGTCACCATCAGCAGCGAGAGGCCGTCCATCCGCAGGTGCAGGTCCGCCCCGAGGCCCGGCGTCCAGGCGTGCGATTCGACCACCGCTCCCTCGCCCCGCGCCGCCAGCGAGAGAAACAACGCGGCCAGCGACGCCGGCAACACCGCGATCACCCACCCCGAGAATCTCCCCAGCGCACGGTGAATCGCCGGCGCGAAGGGCGCGAGGACAAACCCCGAAAGCACCGCGAGCAGCAGCGTCAATGCACGATTCCCCGCCCGGCAGGCGCACGATGCGCCGCCCCGGCCGCATCATACAAAGTGGTGGCGAGGGCGTCCCGCCCCGCCCGCCGCACCGTCCGCCGTGCTCAGGGAATCGCGCGCATCACCGAAACCGCCGGGTACAGCCCCGCCACGTGCTCGCGCGGCAGCACCCGCGGCGGATACGACGGATTCAGCGGCTGCAGCCGGATCAACTCCCGCCCCGCCGCGTCCGTCTCCAGGTACACGCGCTTGAACGTCGTCTCGTGGTCCGGCTCGATCCGGGCGAAGCAGTCCGCGCCCGATCGCACCGTCCGCGCCGGGCTGAACACCACCACGTCCCCCTCCCGGTAGTCCGGCAGCATCGAGTCGCCCACCACTCGCGCCGCGAATGCGTCCGGGTCCGCCAGGTCCGGGCAGCGTACGTACTCGTCCGCAACACGCGCCGGGTACCCGAGATCGGTGAACTCGCGCGGATACCCGGCGGCCACCCGGTTGATCAACGGCACCTCAAACGGCAGCGCGACCGGCTCGGGTGACGCCGGCGCAAGCCGCTCGATCAACCGGCGCAACTCGCCCGATCGGTAGGCATCGTCCAGCGAGCCTGCCAGCAACTCAGCGAGCCGCTGCGCCGCGGCCCGATCCTGGCGGAGTGTGCCAAGTTCACGCCTGATCGCGGGCGTTGCGGTCTCCCACCCCGCCGCTCGCATCAGCGTTTCCGGCTTCAGGAACAACGCCTCTTCCAGCCGGCGCAGCAGTGCCTCGCTCGGCGGCCCGCAGCGCGTGTTTTCCACCGCCGACAGGTAACTTTTCGAACACCCCACGCGCTCCGCCAACTGCTCCAGCGTCAGACGGCGCGCCCGCCGCGCATCGCGGACCAGGTCGCCAACCGAAACGCTCATGCCCGGTGTCGCTTGCTGCGCCATGTCCATCGCTCTGCCTCGTTTCGGTTGGACCCGGATCACATCGCCTGTTCCTGTGCGCTTGTTCCCTGTTATACCATACAGAGACCTTGCAAAATGTCCAGTGATCTGGGAATATTGGTCCAATGTTCAATGAACATCAAACTTTGACCACATGAAAACACTTGGTTTTGTGCAGGAGAGCAACCATGGCGATCATGCAACGTGGAGTCGCGCTGGCTCGATTGGACCACGCTGTCGATCTCCGCAGGCGCCGATCCCGTGAGGCCGCGGAAACCATGATCGATCGTGCGCGACTCCTCCCGCCGGACGACCGTGCCCTGATCGAGGCCGTCTTCCGCGATGGTCTGCCGGTCGCCCGCATCGCTGCTCTCGCCACGGGCGACTCGGAGCCTGCGGACCACTCCACCCGCGCGCGCACCCTGCGCCGGCGCATCCGCAGACTCACGACACGTCTCCTCTCACGCGAATACGCCTTCGTCGCCGAGCAACTGGCCGACTGGTCCCCGACTCGACGCCGCGTCGCCACCGCCTGCGTCCTGCACGGCCGCTCCATCCGCAACGCCGCCGACGAACTCCGCCTCTCGCTCCACACCGTCCGGTGCCACCGCGCCGCCATTGCAGAACTCGTGGAGGCATGGTCGTGACGGGCGCTCCGCTCGGCCTGCGCGTGATGCCCTGCTCGGTGCGCCCGAGCGAGCGCACGCTCCGTGCCTGCGCCGCCTTCGGCATCGCGCTCGATCGCGCCGTGCGTACGCGCGCCGCTCTGCCGGCGAACGGACCGCGCCTCGCACGCCTCGTCGTCCGTCGTCTGCGCCGCGGCGGCGTCGCCCTCCTCACAGGCCCGAGCGGGAGCGGCAAGTCCTCTCTCCTCCGCATCGCTCGCTCCGCTCTCCGCGCGCACGGTTTCGCCGTCGTGCTCGCCGGACCTGTTGTCCCCCGCGCCCACGCCCGCGCCATGATGGACGTCATTGGCGGGACGGTTGAGGACGCGATGCACGCGCTCGGCACGGCCGGACTCGCCGACGCCACGCTCTGGCCGCGCACGCCCGCCGAACTCTCCGAAGGCCAGCGCTGGCGCCTGGGCCTCGCGCTCGCCGCGCGGCGTGCGCGTCCGGGATCGTGCGTTATCGCCGACGAGTTCTGCTCGACGCTCGACCGCACCACCGCACGCTGTGTCGCCGCTGCCTTCCGTCGATGGATCGCGCGCACGCCCGGCCTGTGCACCCTCTGCGCCACGGCGCACGCCGACCTCGGCGACGCGCTCGCCCCACGCCTCACCATCGAACTCGGGCTGGACGGCCGAGTCCGGCTCCACCGCGGAAGGCGGGTGACGCCATGACGAACACCGGGAACCCCGTCATCGAACCGGGCACGATGCACGACTACGACGCGCTCTCCGTCTTCCACTACCGAGCCGGCCCGCCCGCGACGGCCGCCCGTGCCCGCAACGGCGCACCCGCCGTCCTGCGCGCCCGCGACGCCGATTCCGGATCGCTTGCCGGCGTTCTCGTCGTCTCCATGCCCACGCTGAACGGTTCTTGGCGAGATCTCGCCTGGCCGGGGCGCTACTCGACGGGCGACAAGCGCCGCGACGCCGCGCGCATCAACGCCGAGCTCCGTTGCATCTCGCGTGTCGTCGTCGATCCGCGCTGGCGAGGCCTTGGCGTGGCCCGCAGGCTCGTCCGCGCCTACCTCGACGCCCCGCTCACGCCCGCCACCGAGGCTCTTGCCGCGATGGGCAGCGTCTGCCCGTTCTTCGAGCGCGCAGGGATGACCGCCTATTGTCTCCCGCCCGCGCCGCAAGACGCTCGCCTGCTCGACGCCCTCTGGGAATGCGGCGTCGAGCCGTGGTCGCTCCTCGACGCCAGGCTCGCGCGGCGCACGCTCGACCGCCGACCGTGGCTCGAACGCGAGCTGCGCGCTTGGGCGCGCGGCTCGCCAGCCACGCGCCGCCACGCCGGCGCGGCAGCGCCCTCGCTCGCGCGCCTCGCCGCCGCCCGTGTTTCCGTCCGCATGACCGCCTACGCCGCGGTCGGGGAGGCATGAACAACGATGTTGACGACACGAACCGCCGTCCGGCCGCGCGTTCCGAACCCGAAGGAAGCCCCCGACGCCCGCGACCTGCCGCACGGGCTGACCATCTTCCTCAACGGCCGCGATCGGGCGCGGGTTCTTCGCGCTCTCCGCCGCCTCGACGGCAACCGGGCCGTCGCGCTCAAGCGCGCCCTCGGACTTGACTGAACCTGTCACGCGGAGTCGCTCGGACGCAGAGCGGGAAACTCGCAGGCTGTGCGCCATCCCCCAAGGCCGCACCAGGGGGGGGTATGGATCTCATCGAGCACGGCCCGCTGGACATCCCGCGCACGCCGGACGACCTGGAGCGCAGCCTCCGCGCACTTGCGGGCATCTCGGTGCCGCGCCGCGCGCTCACGCCGGGCCACAGCGCGCCTTTCGACTACCTCGCCCACGCGTTCTTCGAGGGCGCGCCCGTCCAGGGTGAAACTCCCGTTGAGCCGCCCGACGCCGTTGTCTGGGCGAACCGCGGCGGGGGCAAGACCTACCTCGGCGCGCTGGCCACCATGCTCGACCTCGTCCATAAGCCCGGCATCGAGGTCCGCATCCTCGGCGGCTCGCTGGAGCAGTCGCGCAGGATGCACGCCCATCTCCGCGCCCTGTTTGCCCGCGAGCCGCTCGCCGGTCTCGTCGAGGGTCGGATCACCGAACGCCGACTCGCGCTCACGAATGGTTCCGTCGTCGAACTCCTCGCCCAGTCCCAGACCTCCGTGCGGGGTACGCGTGTGCAGAAACTCCGCTGCGACGAGGTCGAACTCTTCGACCCGGAAGTCTGGGAGGCGGCCCAACTCGTCACTCGCTCCAAGGTCATCGGGCTTGCCAACGGCGAAACGCTGGTCGTGCGGGGCACCATCGATTGTCTCAGCACGATGCACCTGCCGCACGGCCTCATGCACGCCATCGTCGAGGAGTGCCGCGCGGGTCGGCGTCGGCTCTTCCGCTGGGGCATCGCCGACGTGCTCGCCCGCTGCGGCCCCGAGCACGCCTGCCGCGCCGACGACGCCGACTGCGCCCTGCTCCCCGAGTGCCGCGGCCGCGCCAAGGCGTGGGCCGACGGCGAGTGCGCCGGGCACGTCGAGATCACCGACGCGCTGGCCATGAAAGCCCGCGTCTCGGCGGCCGCGTGGGAGGCGGAGATGCTCTGCCTCCGTCCTTCGCGCACCCACGCTGTTCTTCCCGAGTTCGACCGTCGCCTGCACGTCATCCACGATGATCCGCCGGACTCGCCCGCCAACACCTGGATCGCCGGCATGGACTTCGGCTACCGCTCGCCCACCGTCGTGCTCTGGGGGTGCGTCGATTCCGCCGGCGTCCTCCGTGTCGTCGCGGAGCGTGTCGAGAGCGGTCTCATTCTCGGCGAGCACGTCCGCGCGATCCTCGAATCGCCGTGGCCGCCCGGCGGACACGCGCGGCTGGCGTGGATCGGCGCCGATTCAGCGGGACGACAGATGAACGACCAGACCGGCGTCAGCGCGGTCCAGGCCATGAGCCGCGCGAGCCTCCGCGTCCGCACGCGAGCGATGGGCGTGCAGGAAGGTCTCGCGCTGCTCCGTGCCCGGCTGCGCCCGGCCGCGGCCGGCGTTGCTCCGCGACTCTTCGTCCACGCCCGATGCGCACGCCTCGTTGAGAGTCTCGAACGCTACCACTACCGTCCCGACAAGCCCGAAAGCCTCGAACCCGTCAAGGACGGCCACGACCACGCCGTCGACGCCCTGCGATACATGGTTCAGAACCTCGACGCCGCGCGCGAGTGCGCATCCGCGAAGTACGTCTGATGCCGAATCTCACGCCGAGGCGCTGAGCACGCGGAGCGTGAGAACGAGGCCTTCGTGAACGGCGGCGCCTTGCGGGTGGGGCGCGGCCTTGCAGGCGCCGTCCCTCTCGCCTCCGTTCCTCCTCTGCGTCTCCGCGTGAGCCATGCCTAGTCCGGCATCGGCGCGAGAGCGGGCACCACCACCTGCACGAACAGGTACGACGCGATCCCGAGCAGGATCATCGACACCACGATCTGTGCCGTCAGCACGAGCACGCGCTTCCAATACCCATCGAGTGTCGGCATCCGCACCGCGCGGTAGACCACCGCGATCCCGAACGACATCGGGACGACCAGCAGGAACCACCAGCCGTGGGCGTCGATCGGGTCGAGGAACGGCCGCCACGCGAGCAGCAGCCCGAGCGAGGGGGGGGTCATGCCTTCTCCTCGCGCCTTCCCGGGAACGCCGCGTCGAGCGCCACGATCAGGTTCATCATCCCCGCGATGCACGCGAACAGTGTCCCCAGTTCGTTCATTTTTCCGAGGCTCTTGGACGCCGGCGGATGCTGTCCCCCGAGGGCCGGCACGAGCCTTCCCGATTCGTCCCTCGCCTCGTCCGGGTTCGCCGAACGCAGCGCGCCGGTCTGCGGGTCGATCCCCTTGATGCGATGCTGGTGCAGGTAGTCCGTGCCGAACGCCACCGGTCCGACCAGGGCCTGCCCCACGAACCACCACCGGTCTTCCTTGGAGTCGACCACGTCGATCCCGCCGATCAGCAACCCTGTCAAGAACAGGCCGAGCACGCCGGACGCGATCAGGATGGCTCTCTTCCGCTCGCCGAGGAACCAGTGCCCCGCGCCCGGAAAGGCGAGCGCCAGGATTGCGGCGAGTGGGTCGAATCGTGGCGTCGTATCGGCGGAGGTCGGCATGGGGGTGGCGGGGAGCGTGAGGAGGTGTGGCGGTGGAGTGGGTAGGAGGCTAGGTTTGGCGCGTCCCCGAGAAGCGGGGTGCAGGGTATTGACAGGCTGGGGACGGTCGGTAGTGTACCGCGTTTTCCGATCCGGGCTTCGCGGTAAGCCCCGGCGGGACGGCCCCGGGGTGGGGCCGAGCGGGCGTGGATGCCCGGGAATCGGGCCGGCAGCGGCCCCGAGAAATGGGAAGGTGAACCATGGCTGCGGATCAGCTTCTTCTGACGGAGTGCGGGACGGCCGGGCTGGAGGAACCCTGGTGGCAGGTCGTGTCCGGCCCCGTGTGCGGGGAGGATGACGACGACGACATCGACGAGGAGTTCGACGACGACTTTGACGATGATGACGATTACGAGGACGACGAACTCGCCGACGACGAGGACGAGTTTGAGGACGAGGAAGAGTTCGACGATGAGGAGGAGGAGGAAGACCTGTAGCGCGCGGTGACGGGGCCTGTCCCGCTCCGGCGCGGGAGGGCCTCGGCATGGCGGCAGAGCGTCGGAGAGAGCGCGAGGAACCGGCACCCAGGCGGGATCGGCGACAGACCGTGGTGGACCGTCGCCTGGACCCGCAGGCCGGCGGGTCGCAGGGTGTCGTGACGGGCTTGGAACGTCGCCGCGGCCCGGGCCGGCGCCTCAGCGACTTCCGGAAGGCCGCGGAAGAAGGCGAGATGAACAAGGAACAGTTCCTGTTCCTCATGGCCATCGACGCCTTCAAGCGCGCCAACAACACCTGGTATCCGAGCTGGACCGACGTCCTCGAAGTGGTGCGCCTGCTCGGCTACCGCAAGACGCTCCCCAGTGAGCTTCGCATCGAGTCCGCCGAGGACTGGCAGGAACCCCCCGACTCGCCCGCCAACGTCCGACCCGAACGCTGGGCGGAACGCTTCGAGTGCGGCGAAGCGGCCTGATCCTCGGCGAGCGCCGCGGCACGACGCAGCCCGAATCGGGCCTGCCCTTGTATCATGGCTTTGCTGCTTTGCGGATCTACCGCCGTCTCCGCAGCCCCACGAGCGCGCCCAACGCCAGCGCGGCCAGCGTCCCCGGCGCCGGGGCGTGTTCCGTCTGGATCACGATGTTGTCCATGAACGCGCTCTGGAAGAACGGGTTCGCTCCGGCACGGAAGAGGACCGACGAGAACACCTGTCCCGGGGCTGCCGTGAACTCCACGCGGGTGGGCGGGTCCGTCGAGATGTCCGAGTTGCCGAGGTACGCGTAGGCCGATCCCAGCAGGTCTCCCAGCCCTTCGATGTCAACGTAGGCGTGAATCTCGGCCGTGTCCTGGTCCTGCCCGAAGTCGCCGAACTCGATCGAGATCGCCGCTACAGGACGGCTGAACGACATCAGGAAGTAGTCATCTTTGAAGTAGTTGAACGTGGGTGAGAGGTGCCGGCTTCCCCACGACGCGGGCATGGTCTCCCCCGACGAGTTCCACACCGTGAACTTTTCGCCGCTCGTGCGTTCGATCAGCGCCGCGAACCCGTCATGCACCAGAAGCAGGGCGGTCTTGTCCCCGGCCGAGCGGTTCGGGTTCCCAGGAAGGTTCTCGAAGTCGAACACGATCGTGTCGCCTGGCGCGGAGGCAGCCGCGAGCGCGACACACACGACGGCCGGGAGCCGAGTCATGGCCTGGCCTCCCCGAAGCGAAGTTCCCACCCTGCGGCGTTCGCGCCCACCGCGCTCACGCCCGATCCGTCCATATTACCGATACGAACCTCGGCTCAGTGCTGGTTCCGGTTATCCGTCCGTCTTGTCCGTTCCTCCCGAACCGTCTCGACAGCCTCCCGGATCGCTCTCGCCAGGTCGTCGTTCACGAGAAAGTGATCGTAAACCCCGCTCCCACGGGCCTCTGCGATCTCGCGACGGGCCTCGGCGAACCGTCGCCGGATCGCCTCCTCGGGTTCGCGCTTGCGGGCACGAAGCCGCTCCAGCAGGGCCTCCTCTCCCGGCGGCAGCACGAACAGCCCGAACGCCTCGGGCATGGCCGCCTTTACTTGCCGTGCCCCCTGCACGTCGATCTCCAAGATCACCAGCCGACCCCTGGCCAGTTGCTCCTCCACCCACCGTCGCGGGGTGCCGTACTTCCGCCCGAAGACCTCGGCGGACTCCAGGAACTCTCCCGCAGCCCGCATCCGCTCGAACTCCGCGTCGGTCACGAAGTGGTAGTCCACACCCTCGACGTCCGCTTCCGTCTTCGGCCGCGTCGTCGCCGATACGGAGAAGACCGAGTCCGCGATCGACCGCTCCACGCCGCGCGTGATCGACGTCTTCCCGACGCCCGACGGCCCCGAGATGATCAGCAGCATCCCGTCCGGCGTGTCAGTCGGCAGACGCCGCCGCGTCGCCCCCGGATTATCCTGCTCGCCCGCGCCCATGAGCCGACAGCATACACCCCGCCCGCGCGCACGACGCGGGCCGACCATGTGCGAGCCTCTGGGATCAGCCCGCGCAATCCCGCACCGAAGAGCACCGCATCGACCGAGGGGCGCTCACCGCCGCAGGCGCGACGCCGCGAGCGCGGCGACCCCCAGCGCGGTCAGGCTGCCCGGCGCGGGCAGGCTGCGCACGTAGAAGTGCATCGGGTCGGAGTCCGCGTACATGCCGTTCGCGTCCCACGCGACCAGGGTCAGCTGGTACAGTCCGGGCTTGTTCACCATGAACTGCTGCCCGTGGGGGTGTCCGCCGACGCCGACGTGGAAGCTTCGTCCCTGGCGTGTGTCCGCGGAGAACTGGGCGACGTTCTCCAGCGAGGTTCCGTGCCGTTCCGCCCAGGCGATGTCCGCCTTGCGCGGCGTGCCGACGTGCTCGAAGCCAGCCAGTTCGTACCAGAAGTCCCCGCCGTCGAGCCGTCCGGTCGCGGCGTAGAAGTCGCTGGTGAGCGTGCACTCCGCGCCGACCTGCCATCCTGCGTACTTGCCTGACCCCCAGACGAAGAATGTCTCCCGCGTTACGCGCTCGTCGTCGTGCAGCAGCCAGCCGTCGCCGTCGATGGTGAAGTGCTCCTCGCCCGCGTAATACCCGACGGCGATGAGCGTCTTCCCGGCGAGCGTGTCGATCGTGGCGTGATTCTCGTGGGCGAGAGCCGAACCGGCGAGGCCAGCGACGGTGAGCAGGGCGAAGGTACGCATCGTTTTCTCCAGGTGAATGTGGCGAAGAAACAACGCCGCCAACCCTCCGGAACGGAGCGCGGCCGTGTCAGACCATGCCACAGGTTCCGACAGGTGCAAATCGAAACCACGTCAAGAATGAACCGGCAACCCGTCCAGACACCGCACGAGCGAGGCCATCCGGACCGGAACCCCGTTCGCCACCTGCTTCAGGATCAGGGACCGATCCGAGTCCGCGACCTCGCCGTCGAGTTCCAGCCCGCGGTTCACCGGCCCCGGGTGCATGACGACCGCACCCGGCTTCATCCGTTGCGCCCGCTCCGACGAAAGACCGCATGCGGCACGGAACTCCCGCAGCGACGCGAACGCCGGCGACGCCATCCGCATCGCGTCCCCGTGCCGCTCGAACTGCACGCGCAGCATCATCACCGTGTCGGCGTGCGGCAGCACGGCGTCGAAGTCGTGCTCCACCCGCACGCGCTGTGCCAGCGCGCCCAGCGAGGGCGGTGCCAGCGCGGGCGGCCCCACCAGCGTCACCGTCGCCCCCAGCGCGGTCAGCCCGAAGACATTCGAGCGCGCGACGCGCGAACTCACCACGTCGCCCACGATCGCCACGTGCAGCCCGGACAGGTCCAGCGTCTCCGCCCTGCCCATCGCGTCCGCGAGGGTCAGCGCGTCGAGCAGTCCCTGCGTCGGGTGTTCGTGCCGGCCATCGCCCGCGTTCAGGACGGCGCAGCCCACCCGCCGTGCGATCATCTCGACTGCGCCGCTCTGCGACGCTCGCACGACCAGCGCATCGACGCCGAGCGCCTCGACGGTGCGGGCGGTGTCGGTGAGCGTCTCGCCCTTGGCGTGGCTCGATCCCGCCACGGGCAGGTCGATCACTTCCGCCCCCAGCCGCAGCGCGGCGATCGAGAAACTGGTGCGTGTCCGCGTCGAGTTCTCGAAGAAGAGCGTGCCGACCGTTCGCCCGGCCAGCCGAGGCGCCAGCGAACCCGAAGCCGCCAACGCACGGAACGCGATGGCCTCGCGGAGGATCGCTCTGATCTCATCGGCGGGCAGGTTGTGCAGCGTCAGCAGGTGCGGCGAGGGCATGTGCCGGGGAGTGTAGGAGAAAGGAGACCGGGGCCTGCAAGGCCCCGGACCGGCGTTCCTGCGAGTTGATCGAACCCGGTCAGTCGCGTGCAGGTGAAGCGTCCGCCTGCCTGGCTGGGAACGGGTCCCGGATCGCCGCTCCCAGCGAGTCCCCCGCGCCCAGCGTGGTCCGTGAACGGGGCGCCGGTTCCGCCACGGGAGAGGCCGCGGCCTGCGCCCGGACTGTCCCCATGGTCCCCGGCCACACGATCCACCACGCGGGCGGCACGGCACACGCGCCCGCCGCCCCGCTCCCGTCGTCCACCGGCTCCATCGTCTCAACCTTCGGCGGTGGGGGGGGTGGCTCGCGCGAAGGCTCGACCGTGATGAGCACAGGCTCGCGGCGCATCACCTCGTCGTTGAACGGGTCACGCGCGGGCGGTAGCCAGACCGTCTCCCGCGGTTGTGCTGCCCGGGCCGTCTTCTCAACTTCCGTCATTGTTTCGGCGGGTGCATCGCTCGCCGGCTCGTTGACGGGCGCGGTGTCGGATTCCACCGGGCGGGGTGACGCCTCGCGCCGCGCACGCTGATGCCGCTGCGGCTCCGTCGGCAGGTAGTACGGCTCCGGCGTCGGGACCACGCCGATCGCCCACGGCTGCGTGTGCTCCACGCGCCACGAGGTCCACCCCGTCCGACGCAGCCAGACCGTGGTCGTCTGGTCGAGCGGCGATGACGTTACCCCGAGCGTGAACACCGGACGCGTCACGTCCACCTTGGCCCGATCGCTCCGAATCCAGATGCGACCGACGTGGTACGTCGGCAGGTGCGCTGTCTCGTCCGTCAGCGGCCGGGCGTTCGGCCCCGCCTCGCGGACGGTCGCCAAGTACCACTCTCGCTTCAATCCCTGCGGCAGGTTCAGTGCGTACTCGTCGGTCGGTGGCGGGTAGTGCTCCACGGCCCAGCGAGCCGCGGTGCTCATCAACGCCGCCAGCGTCGCCCCGTTCGGGTCTTCGTCCGGCGTCGCCGCAACCCCCAGCGACGACGGATAGCTCGTGTGGTGGACCGTGTTGCACGCCCCCGCGGCCAGGGCCAGCGAGAGCAGCGCAGCGTGCATCCGTGCGGTTCGTGTCTTCATGGTCCTTCGATCGGCGGGATGCCCCGCTTTCCTAGAGTTGGGCGTGATCCGCGAGCCGAGCAGCGCGACAGGCCGATTCGTCCTGGGCATCACCGGCGCGTCCGGCGCGGCCTACGCCCTTCGGCTTCTGGAGGTGCTCCTCCGGGGCGGGCACGAGGTTCACTTGGTGGTCAGCGACTATGGCCGACGCCTCCTCGCCGACGAGGCCGGCGTGCGCACGATTACCCTCGAAGGGCTGTTGCCCGACATCGCTTCATCGACCGGCGACGATCCACGCGGTCAGTGCGACCGGGGGCGCGACGTCGGCACCCTCTCCGGCCGCCTCGTCGTCCACCCCAACAGGGACGTCGGTGCGGTCATCGCCTCGGGCAGTTTCCTCCACCGGGGGATGGTGATCCTCCCCTGCTCGAGCGCCACCCTCGGTGCGATCGCCTCGGGCAGCGGCAGCAACCTCCTGACCCGCGCCGCCATGGTCTGCCTCAAGGAACGAAGACCCCTCATCCTCTGCCACCGCGAGACGCCGCTGAGCCTCATCGACATCGAGAACATGCGCACGCTCACCCTCGCGGGCGCCACCGTCTGCCCCACCAACCCCGGCTTCTACCTCCACCCCCGGCGCGTCGAAGACCTCGTCGACTTCATCGTCGGCAAGACCCTCGACCTCCTCGGCGTCGAGCACGGGCTGAAGACCCGGTGGGAGGGGACGTCGCTGGAGTAATCGAACGGCAGTGCAAGACTCACATTTGGAGTTTGCGGCTCTCAAACCCCAAGTTTCCGTCGTATCTTGGAGTTTGACGATCAGCCGCTGCGGTAGTTGGAGCGTCCCGGCCGATCGATCTCCACGCTCTGCCCACCCACCAGGTTCAGCGCCTCCCGGCCCAGCAGTTCCGCTAGGGTTACCAGCGTCTCCGGCGCGAGCGGGCACCGAAGCGGCGACCCCGGCTTGATTTCGCACAGGCAATCCCCCGTGTCGATCAGCAGCTCGACCGGCACCGAGGGCTGCCCCCCGTTCACCGCGCCAGGCCCCCCGTTCGCTGCTCCATTCTTTGGTGTCGTCCCCTGGCGTCCCAGGATCGCGGCCACCTGCCGCAGTGCCCGTTCCGACGACCCGTTCAGCTTCGGCTCGGAGACCGTGATCCGCAGGCGGCCCCCTTGCAGCGGCACGCCGTCGATCGGCACCAGTGAGTCCGCGATCACCTGCGGCTCGCCGCGTGAGCGGTCGATCCGGCCCAAGAGGAAGAACGGGGCGTCCGTCCCCAGCACGTGCCCGTAGCGCGCATAGGCATCCGCAAAGAGCACGGCGTCCGCCGCTCCGGTCAGGTCTTCGACCGTGATCATCGCCATCTTCTGCCCCGCACTGCGCCCGTTGCGGACCACGGTGGTTCGCACCGACTGCGCCAGCACGGCCAGCCGTACCCGCGTGTCCTCCGGCAGGTCGTGCAGGTCCTGCACCCGGTGGGACGCGAAGACGGCGATCCACGACGCCCACTGCTCCAGCGGGTGGCTGGACACGTAGAACCCGAGGGCGTCCTTCTCGTTGCGGAGCGTTTCACTCTCACTCCACGCCTGCGCCGGCGCGAGCGGAGTCGGTGCGCCTGGCATGCCCGCGGCCTGCTCCGGCTCGCTCCCGAATCCGAAGAGCTGCCCCTGCCCTGTCGCCCGGTCGTGGGCCGCCTTCTGCCCCGCGGCCACCGCCTGCTCGATCGTCGCGATCATCGCCGCGCGGCGTTCGCGCCCGTGCAGCGAGTCGAACGCCCCGCTCTTCACCAGCGCCTCGATCGTCGCCTTGTTCACCGCGTTCTGCGGCACGCGCTCGCAGAAATCGAACAGAGACGCGAAGGGCTTGTGGGAAACGTTGACCTGAAGAGGGGCATCGAGCGAGCGCGGCATCGAGGCGTCAAGCAGGGGCAGTTCGGATCTCTGGCCCCTCGATTTCTCGGTCTCTCCGTCCCGCTCCCGCATGATCGCCTCGATCGCCTTCGCGCCCGCGCCCTTGATCGCGCGCAATCCGAAGCGAACGTGCCCGTGGTGCGCGTCGCGCGGCTCGCCCTCGTCGAAGACGACGGAGAACTCCGCCTGCGACAGGTTGACGTCCGGCGGTCGGACCTCGACGCCGATCCGCAGCACGCGCCCGGTCGCCGGCTCGATGAACCGCGTCCGCTTGCAGTCTTCGAGGTACGGTGTCCAGTCGCTCGCCTTCTGGGCCTGGCTTTCATAGGTGAGGAAGGCGGCCATGTACTGGTTCGGGAAGTACGTTTTCAGGTATGCCGTCTGGTAGGCCACGATCGCGTAGCCGGTGGAATGCGACTTGTTGAACCCGTAGCCGGCGAACTTGAGGATCAACTCGAACAGTTCCTCTGCGGCCGCGAAGCTCAGCCCGTTCTTCTGCGCGCCATCGAGGAAGCGAGACCGTTCCGCTGCGATCGTTTTTTCCTTCTTCTTGCTGATCGCCTTGATGAGGCCGTACGCCGCGCGGAGGGGCACGCCGCCCAGTTCGTGCACGATCAGCATTACCTGTTCCTGGTACACCATCACGCCGTAGGTCTCGGCGGTGTGCCGATCGACGATGGGGTGCACCAGCGGAACGCGGTCCGCGCCGTGCTTGCGTCGGTTGTAGTCCGGGATCAGGTCCATCGGCCCCGGCCTGAAGAGCGCGTTCGCGGCGATCAGGTCTTCGAGCCGGTCCGGCTTCATCTCGGTGAGCAGCCTGCGCATCCCGCCGGATTCGAACTGGAACACGCCCGTCGTGTCCGCCCGCTGGAACATCGCGAACACCCGCGGGTCGTCGTAGGTCAGTCGCTCGAGGTCGAGCGGGTGCGGGCCGCCGTCGCCGGGCGTGCGGCCGACCGCGCCGTAGATCGCTTCTTCGGCCAGCCCCTCGCGGATCAGTCGCTTGGCGCGCTCGATGACGCTCAGGGTCCGCAGCCCGAGGAAGTCCATCTTGAGCAGGCCCATCTTCTCGCAGGTCGGGCCGTCCCATTGCGTGACGATCTCGTGCTCCGCCGCGTTCGTCTGCCGGTAGAGGGGGATGATCTCGTGCAGCGGTCGTGTCGCCACGATGACACCGGCGGCGTGCACGCCCGCGTGCCGCGCCTGCCCCTCGATGCGCCGCGCGGTGTCGATGACGCGCTTCGCCTCCGGGTCGGCGTCGTACATCGCCCGGAAGTCCGGCTCCGCCTCCAGCGCGCGGTCCAGCGTGATCCCCAACTGTTCCGGCACCTGCTTCGCGATCCGGTCGGCCTTCGCCAGCGGCACGCCGAGCACCCGCGCCACGTCGCGGATCGCGGCCCGCGCCTTGAGCGTTCCGAACGTGATGATCTGCGCCACGTGCCCGTACTTGCGGCGCACGTAGTCCAGCACCTCGGCCCGGCCGTCCTGGCACAGGTCGATGTCGATGTCCGGGTACTCCGCACGGTCGGGGTCGGTGAACCGCTCGAAGAGCAGCCCGTAGCGCACCGGGCAGGCGTTCGAGAGGCCGAGCACGTATCCGACCATCGTGCCGACGCCCGAGCCGCGTGCGATCGCGGGGATGCCGCGCTGCCGGCCCCAGTTCACGAAGTCCCAGACGATCAGGAAGTAGGGCGAGATCCCCTTATCCGCCAGGATGTTCAGTTCACGGTTCAGCCGTGCCCGCTCCGGCGACGCATCGCCGATCATGCCGTAGCGCCACGCCATGCCCGCTTCGGCAAGCATGCGCAGTGCGCGGTCACACTCCGCCTTCACCGCCGCGGGGTCCGTGCGGTCGTGTGTCGCGTCGTAGGGTTCGAGCGTGAACGCGGCGCAGTAGGCCCGGTGCCAAGCCGAGAGGTCGCCGCCGAACCGCGGGTCGTCGCGCCGGGGCAGGTCCGCGTCACCGGGGATGCGGACGCGCACGACCGGCGCGTGGTTGGCCCCGATCGGCAGTTCCACGTTGCACCGCTCCGCGATCCGCACCGTGTTCCCCAGCGCCTCTTCCGCCGCGTCGGGCAACTCGCGCCTGAACAGCTCCTCCATCTGCTCCGCGCTCTTGACGTACAACTCCGGCGTATACCGCATCCGGTTCGGGTCGTCCTTGGTTTTGCCCGTCGAGATGCAGATCAGCGAGTCGTGCGCGTCGTGGTCGTCCGCCAGCAGGAAGTGGGCGTCGTTGTCGCACACGAGCGGCAGGCTCAACTCGCGAGCCAGCCGGACGAGGTGCAGGTTGATCGCGTTCTGCTCCGGGACGTGGTGCTGCAACTCCACATAGAAGCGAGGCCCGGTGCCCTCGTCGGAGAACACGCGCGCGTGCCACCGCGCCGACTCGACCGCTGCCTCCCACGCCGTCCTGTCGTCGCGCTGCACGAACCGCAGCAGGTGCTCGCCGATCTCCGACCCGAGGTGCCCGTTGATCGCGATCAGGCCCGAGTGCCGCTCTTCCAGCAGCGCGCGGTCGATGCGCGGCTTAAAGTAGAACCCCGTGAGGTAGGCCTCCGAGCACATCGCCATCAGGTTGTGCCACCCGGTCTCGTTCTCGGCCAGCAGCACGAGGTGGTACCCGCCGTCGGCGACGCCGGTGTATGTCCGGTCGCGCCGATCCCCCGGCGCGACGTACGCCTCGACGCCCAGGATGGGCTTCACGCCGGCCTTGCGTGCCGCCTCGTAGAACGCCACCGCGCCGTGCAGGTTCCCGTGGTCCGTGAGCGCCACCGCCGGCATCCCCAGTTCCCGGACCCTCGCCACGAGGCGGTCGATCCGGTTCGCGCCGTCCAGCAGCGAGTACTCGGAGTGCAGGTGCAGGTGGACAAACCGCGCCGGGGCATCGGTTGCCCCGAGAAACCCCATGGATGGTGTTTCGGCGGGCATGGATCACTATCCCTTGAGACTCAATCGTCCGACTCGCAGTGTACCCGCCACTCCTCTCCCCACGCGCAATCGACAGCCATTCCACCCACCTCCCTCCACCCCGAACAGAGCACGAAGCACGTGCCAGCGGTGTCCCGTTGCTGCCGGGGGGAGACGCGCTCGCCCCATCACCGAACCGGGTGGCTTCCCGGTTTGCTCCTCTGCCATTCGCCGATGTGCCATCTCCCCCATCTCTCCCTACCCGCGCCAACGTCCCTCAATCTGAGCCTCCTGCTGGCGGCCTCCGATCCCGTTTGGCACATCGTGAGTGGCCGGCCTCGACGGGCGATCGTCGGCGCTCCCCGGCCGCAGGAGACCACGACATGATGAAGACCAGTTGTCTTGCCGGTGTGTTCGCGGCTGCCGGGTTCGCGTTCGCTGCGTCGGCTGACGTCGTCGAGATGAAGTTCACGGGAACTGGCCAGGGGCGGAACGTCAAGGTGACCATCGGCGACAAGTCCATGTCCGTCTTTGCCGGCCAGTTGAAGCACAGCATCCTGTCGGGCACCGGCCTGGGCGCGGACCTCGTCGGCGACCACCTCACCTACTGCACCGATCTCTA
This sequence comes from Synechococcales cyanobacterium CNB, assembly GCA_030263455.1. NCBI lineage: Bacteria > Bacillati > Cyanobacteriota > Cyanophyceae > Synechococcales > Synechococcales cyanobacterium CNB. The sequence goes on along the minus strand of SZOZ01000002.1, from coordinate 427,876 downwards.
CGAGTACGTCAAGTCCTCGCCCACCACCTACACGGTCGTCACGATCCCCGACATGCCCGACTCATCGCCGATGGGCTTCGCCCGCGCCGGCGGCGTGTACGACCTCTTCAACTGGGCCGGCGGGCAGCAGTTCGATACCGGCGTTTCCAAGGACTTCGCCGCTGCGTTCCAGATTGCCGTCTGGGAGGTCGTCACCGATTACGACCCCGCGATCGGGCGCGCGAGCCTCGACGTGACCGCGGGCGAGCTGAAGGTCAAGGACACCGGCGGCGGGCCGCTCTCCTCGGGCATCTCCGGCCACCTCGTCGCCATGTTCGATGCTGTTGGCTCCGACTCGGCGCGTCGGGGGCTGGTCGGCCTCCGCTCGTTCGGTGCGCAGGACCAGATCACGGTTATCCCCGCGCCCGGTCCGCTGACCCTCGCCGCCGGGGGCCTGCTGCTGGCCGTTCCCCGCCGTCGTAGCCGCTGACGCGGTGACGGAGTTGATCCTGACCGGGGCTGGAACGCTGTTCCGGCCCCGTTTCGATGCGCCTTGCAACCGGAATTCGCACGGATTCGGTGTACGGTTGGGTTGCAGCGAGAGAGCGGATCGGTTCTGATGCTGCGAGAGAGACAAGGAGGTCGGCGTCGTCGTTGCGGGCGGCGCTGATGGGATTCGGTGGGAAGCCGCCCGGAGGAGGGACGGCACGACCGCATGCTGATCGATCGATCCTGGATGCTGCGAGCGATGCGCAGCTGCTTGTGTACCGCGCGAACACGCGAAGCGTCACCCTCCGCACCCCGTGCGGTCAGGCGCAAGCCGGCCGCCGGGGTGCATTTCTTCACGCGCTACCATGACCCGTGGAGCAGTGGCGCATCACCACCACGCGTGCGCACGTCTCCGGTGTTTCCGGGGTCGTTCGCCCGCCCCTTGCGGCGCGTGTCGTCGCCCTGCTCATGCTCGTCGGCGCCGTCGGACTGGGCGTGCTGCTCCTGATACCCGCGTTCATCGTCGGCGCGCTGGTCGTCGGCTGCCTCGCCGGGGTCCTCGCGTTCAGGCGAGCGATCGCTCGCGTCTTCCAGCACGATGGCCGCAGAAACGTCCGCGTCGTTGCGCGCGATGAATGACCGCGCGCGATCGATCCGCCGCGCCTTGGCGGCACTTCTCCTCGCTCCGCGTTATTCACGCTCTTCCTCCTCCGCCCGCACGACGACCCGCACCGCGCCCTCCGCCGTGTGATGTCGCGCGAAGGCGTCGCGCACGCGCTCGGCTGTGATCGTCGAGTACCCTTCCGCGACACCTGCCACCTGGTCCGGTGTATGCCCCCGGTAGGTCATCTGCGCCAGGCGTGCCGACCACGCGGCCGGGTCTGCCGACTGCCGCTCGATGAGCCGCAGCAATCGAGCGCGCGCGGCTTCCAACTCCGTCGCCGCCGGCCCCGACCGAGCGAACGCGTCGAACTCCCGGTCGATCCGCTGCAGCACGCGCCCCTCCGATCCCGGTGCGCACGACGCGGCCACCCAGACCAGCCCGAACCCGGGATGCTCCACGCCCGGCGCGGCGCCCACGCGCACGCCCCCCTCATCCGCTCCCGCCTCCTTGAGGACGGCGGGCAGTCGCTCGGAGAGAGCCTCCGCGCTGAGGTGCAGGGCGCGCACGTCGTCGAGACTTTCGAGGTCCGCGCCGAAGAACCCGCGCATCACCAGCGAATCTTTCGTCCCTGAGGGCGCGCGGGCCTTTCCCTCGAGCGGGCCGCGCGGGCGCTCGATTCGACGCAGATCGTCGTGCGTGCCCCGCCCGATCCTCCCTCGCGCCGCCAGCCGCCCGACGGTCTCGACGATGCCGTCGAAAGCGGTCTCGCGTGCGACTTCGCCCGCGACCGCCAGTTCCACAGGGGAGTCGGCCAGCCTGGCTTCGAGCCATGCCCTGGTCTCGACCTCGTCGATCGCCCGCAGCCGTTCCGGGCCGGGCGGCAGCGTGCGCGGGTCGCGCTCGGGGTGCAGCGTCTCGCTCACCAGCCGCTGGAAGGCAGCCTGCGAGTCTCCCGCGCGTTCCTGATGCACGATCAGTTCGGCGGATCGCCACGAGGCGAGGGCGCCGGCGTCGATCCGCGGCTCGGTCAGCATCGCCCGGAGCGCGTCGAACGCCTCCGCTTCGCGACCCGAGGAACCCGTCAGCGTCAGCACGATCGCATCGCCCGTTGCCCGCGCCTCGACCATGACGCCTTGGCGTTCCGCCTTCGAGCGCGCTCCTCGGGCGTCGCTCCACGCTGCCGCCGCGGCGGCGCTCAGGCCGCGGGTCTGAGCGGTTTCGTGCAACTCTCCCCCAGCGAGGGTGACCGTGACGGCGAATCGCCCGCCCGCGCGGTGGGCGTAGTGAGCGCGGGCGCCGTTGTCGAGCCACGCCGACCAGACGCCGCTCGGCGCGTGCAGGCTGATCTCGGAGACTCGAGCCGGTTCCTGCGCCCACGCCGCGGAGACGCCGCAAACCAGGGCCATGAACACCCACCGCAAACGTTCACGCATCGGGTCGCCTCCTCGACCGTACCGGCGCGCGGGCGCGCCGTTGCAGGGCGGTTGTGCCGCGCGGGCCGGGACTGTACCACGGCTTGGGTGGGCTGCGCATTCCAGGCGTCCCTGTCCGCGTGAGCCGGGGAAGAGCGAACCCGGCCCACCCGCGGAGGTGCGGATGGGCCGGGTCGCGTCGGAACCGGTTGTGGTTCGAGGACGGTTGAGATCAGCAGCCGGCGTTGTAGGCGTTGAGGTACGCCAGCACGTCGAGCGTGTTGACCACGCCGTCGTCGTTGAAGTCAGCGGCGTTCTCCTGCGCGGTCCATGCGTTGAGGAACATCAGGAAGTCCAGCGTGTTGAGGACGCCGTCCTGGTTGAAGTCGGCGTAGCAGGTGTTCGGGACGATCTCGCCGACGCTCAGCACGTAGAACCCGCGCTCGCCGCCTGCGCCGCCGATGCGGATGGTGTACTCGACGCCCTTCTTGACCTGTGCGATGATCCTGGAGTTGAGTTCGAAGGGGCTGAAGTCGTCGTTGCAGGCGAGGGTGTTCTGCGAGGTGGTGGGGCATCCGTCGTGGATGCTGAGGACGGTGTTGAACGAGGAGCCGAAGGTGTCGAGTTCGAGCGAGCCGTCCTTGTCGGCGGTGATCTTGTGGTAGACGTCCGGGGAGGTGGAGAGGCCCTGGCAGTCGGCGCCGCCGTCGAGGACGGCGTAGGTGGTGCAGCCGGTGTAGTAGTCGCCCTGGGTGACGTGCATTGCGCCTTCACAGGAGTCGGACATCCCGAGGTTCAGGCGGAAGTGGTACGCCGCGCCGGCGTTGTTCAGGCCGGAGGGGTCGTTGCCGGGGTCCGCGATCAGCACCCGGTCGATGTCGACGACCGCGGTCTTCGCGAAGGTGTCCGTCCCGCTGTCGGGGTCCGTGTACCGCGCGATCTGGGGCCAGTTCGAGAACCCGACCTTCCGGAACACGTACGCGTACTCTTTCCCCGGCGAGGTCACCGAGACGAGGTCGCCCTTGATCGACACCGACGTTCCGAAGTTCGCATCCGAGTACACCGGGTAGGGCTTGATCGTCGCCGCGTGCGACCACGACGTGCCGTTGTAGTAGTAGATGTACGCGAGGCCCGCGTTCGCCTTGCCATCGACGGTGGCGTTCGGCGCGCCGATGACGGCCCAGTTGCCATCCATCGCCACGTCCGTCCCGAAGCGGTCGCCCGCCGTGCTGTCGGGGGCGAAGATGGTCTGGGTGCGCGCCCAGAGGTTGTTGACCTTTGCGCAGACGAGCACCCAGCCGGTGTCGGTTTTGTTGGCGTGGGTGTCGCCGCGGGGCGCCCCGGCCATGACCTGCGTGCCGTTGGTTGCGACGCTCCAGCCCATCCAGTCGGAGCCGTTGCGGTAGAAGCTCTCCTGGGCGAGGATGCCGGTGTAGTGCCAAGAGAAGTTGGCGTCGCGCTCGTAGATGTGGATGCGGCCCGCGCCGGCCTGGCCCTCGATGTTGGTGAAGGGAGCGCCGCAGACGGCCACCGATCCGTCCATCGCCACGTCCTTCCCGAACGCGTCGCTGCTCGATCCGAGCCACTCCTTGTGGAAGTTCCAGACGTTGCCGGTGCGCTGGTAGAAGAAGACGCGGGCCGCGCCCTCCGCCGAGATGATCGCCTCGGCGCCGTGCAACCCCACCGACGCGCCGAAGAATCCGTTCGGCAGCGAGTACGGCGGGGTGATCTTCGCGTACTCGTTCCACGTCTGGTTGCCGTTGCTGTTGCTGAAGGAGTAGACCGCACCGGCGTCCGTGCCCCGTGCGTTGTCGTCGAACGGGGCGCCCATGATGTACGACTTGACCCCGCCGTAACTCGTCGTGGCGAGGGAGTAGCCGAAGTTGTCGCCCGCCGCTTTGTCGGACGCCAGCAGGTGCTGGAAGCCGCATTGAGCGGAGGCATGGCCGGCGACGGCGAGAAGGGCGGCGGCGGCAAGAACGATCGGACGGGTCTTGAGAAGATTCATGTCATGTGCTCCTGTGAGGGGTGTGTGCCTGGTTCCACGGTCGCTGAGCAGTGCGACGCGGAACCGCCGGGAGGCTGGCGTCCGGGGAGAAATGTCCGAGGGTGTTGCTCGGGGGTGGGTAGCCGCGGAGAATGGCGGCAGCCGGGACCGTTCCCGGGGTTGCCGAGAGGAAGCCGTGGAGCGAGACCACAACCCACCGCCGCCCGCTGCGCCGACCCCGCCGGCCAGGTCCCCGCATGAGGTCACGCTGCTGCTGAACGCGGCAAGCGAGGGCGACCCGAGGGCATCGGCGGAGTTGCTGCCGCTGGTGTACGAGGAGTTGCGCCGGCTGGCTCGCGCGCGGCTTGGGGCCGAGGCGCCCGGGCAGACGCTTCAGCCCACCGCGCTGGTGCACGAGGCGTACCTCCGCCTCGTGGGCGACGCCGAACTCCAGTGGAACAGCCGCGGCCACTTCTTCGGCGCCGCGGCGCTCGCCATGAGGCGCATCCTCGTCGAGCGCGCACGCCACCGAAAACGGCTCAAGCACGGGGGCGGGCGCAAGCGGGTCGAGTTGACCGACCACGCGATGGTCGCCGAACCTCCGCCGGATGACCTGCTCGCGCTCGACGAGGCGCTCGAGCGTCTCGCGGCGATCGACAGCCGCAAGGCCCGCGTGGTGATGCTGCGCTACTTCGCGGGGTTGTCGATCGAGGAGACGGCGGCGGCGCTGGAGGTGGCCCCGGCGACCGTCAAGGCCGACTGGGCGTTTTCCCGCGCGTGGCTCCACCGAGCCTTGACGGAGTCGGCGCACGACGAGACGGAGTAGCGTTGGCGCATGAACCAGGATCGGCTGCGAGAGGTTGAATCGCTGTTCATCGCGGCCATGGAAGTGCCGGGCGATCGCCGCTCAGCCTTCCTTGCCGAACGGTGCGCCCACGACGACGAACTCCGGCGCGAGGTCGAGTCGCTCCTTGGCCATGCCTCCGGCTCCATCGGCATGTTGGACGTGCCCCCGGTCGCGGCGCCCATCGGGGCGACGTTCAACAACGAGCCTGTCCGTTTCGAGACCGCGCTCCCGGCGGACAAACGGATCGGTTCCTACAAGGTCGTCCGATTTCTCGGCGCGGGCGGCATGGGCGTGGTCTACCTCGCGGAGCAGGAACGGCCGCGACGAACCGTCGCCCTCAAGATCATCCGCGGCGCGGTCGCCTCGCCCTCCCTGCTCCGGCGGTTCGAGCACGAGGCCGAAATCCTCGGCAGGATGCACCACGCCGGGATCGCGCAGATCTACGAGGCGGGCATCGCCGAGACCGACGTCGGCTCGCAGCCGTTCATCGCCATGGAACTCGTCGAGGGGCCCCCGATCACAGACTTCGTCGAGGCCAGACGGCTCACCACCGCCGAACGTCTCGAACTGCTCGCCCGCGTCTGCGATGCCATCCACCACGCCCACCAGCGCGGCGTGATCCACCGAGACCTCAAGCCGTCGAACATCCTCGTCGATGCGCACGGGCAGCCCAAGATTCTCGACTTCGGCGTCGCCCGCGCCATGGACGCCGATCTTCAGGTGACGACGCTCCGCACGAGCGTCGGGCAGCTGATCGGCACCCTGCCGTACATGAGTCCGGAGCAGATTGCCGCCGATCCCTCGGAGATCGACAACCGGTCCGACGTGTACGCGCTCGGGGTGATCGCCTTTGAGCTCCTGGCGGGAAAACTCCCGTTCGACCTTCGCTCGCGGTCCATCCCCGAGGCCGCTCGCATCATCCGCGATGACCCGCCGACGCGGCTGAGCGCGATCGACCGCACGCTGCGCGGCGACGTCGAGACCATCGTCGCCAAGGCCATGGCGAAGGACAAAGCTCGCCGGTACCAGTCTGCTGCGGAACTGGCCGAGGACATCCGCCGTCACCTGGCGGGACAGCCCATCGCCGCGCGCGAGTCATCGGCCGCCGAACTCCTGCGTCGCTCCCTGCGACGATACCGCGGGGCGCTGGCGGCTGGCGTCATCATCGCGCTGGCCCTTGCCGTCTTCGCGGTGCACTCCTCGATCCAGTCGGCCAACAACCACGCGCTCGCGATCAGCGAGGCCGCCGCTCGCCGCGAGGAGGCGAACGCGCGTGCCGCCGCCGAGGAGCAACGCCGGCTCGCGCACCAGCTCAACGAGCGCCTTCGGGAACAACTCCATGCGGGTTTGATCGAGCGCGGACGGGCCGAAGGCGTGGCCCTCAACGGCCCAGGCGCGGAAAGCTTCCTCTGGCCGGAGTACCTCGCGGACCCGGATTCACGGCCCGCGCGCTGGGCGCTCTGGGAGCTCTACGCGCGGTTCCCGTGCCTGTGGACCACCCGCGTCGGAACGTCCGCGACCGCCGTTGCGGCGAGTCCGGACGCCACGCGCATTGTTGTGGCGTCTGGTCTTGGCGGGATTACGGTCCTTGACCCGCGTTCCGGCGCCACGCTAGCTGCGGTCTCGCTCGACGAGCCGTCGCGTGCCGCCGCTGTCGTCGCTGTCCGCTGGATGGACGATCACGCCGTCATCACGGCCCACGCCGACGGCACGGTGCGGCAGTGGGGCATCGATGCGGATGGTGCGATCGCGCGCGTTGCCGAGTGGCGTGCCCACGAACGGCCCGTCACGGCCGCAGCCGCCGACCCTGTCCGCGCCCGCCTCGCCGTCGCCTCGAACGACGGGTCGGTCGTGCTCCGATCAACGACCGATGGCGCGCAACTCGCCGCATGGAAATCGGGCGAAGCTGCCGTCGATGCTCTCGCCTTCGATCCCGCTTCCGGTGCCATTGCCTCCGGCGGACGCGACGGAGCGGTCATGCTCTGGACCGTGGACGGCGAGCAGCCGCAGGGCAGGCTCCTCGGCACCAGCGACGGCTCCATCCGTTCCCTCTGCTTCTCCGCCGACGGGGCTGTCCTCTACTCCGGCGCGAGCAATCGCGCCGCCATCCGCTGGGACATCACGGGCCGAACGCCCCCGCGCACCGCCTTCGGCACCACCGACGTCCGGTCCGTCGCGCTCCACGCGGACCAGCGGACGCTCCTGGCCGTCCGCTACCTCAACGCCACGGTCCAGGAGCTCGACGACGAGCGGCGCTCCATCCTCGCCTTTCCTGTCGGTTCCATCCATCGCGGCGACTGGGTCGGCGATCGGTTCGTCACCGTCGAGCTGGACGGCTGGATCCGTCTCTGGGAGTCGAGGCCATGGCCAGCGCGGCGGGACATCCACGCCCACCGGACCTGGGTCTTCGGCGTCGACTACAGCCAAGACGGTTCTCGGCTCGTCACCGGGGGCGGAGACCGCGCCGTGCGGCTCTGGAACCTCCGCGAAGGCGAACTCCTCTGGACTGCGGACCTCTCCCCGGCGTATCGCGCGCGAATCACTCGGTTCAGCCCCGACGGCTCTTCCATTGCCGTCGGATGCAGCGACGGCCGCGTGCTCCTGCTCGACGCCGAGTCCGGGGAACTCCGATCCACGCTCGGCCCGGCCCGCGGCGAGGTCTACGCCCTCGCCTTCAGCCCGGACGGGCGCCGCATCGCCGCTGTCAATGCCGACATGACCGTCGCCGTCTATGACATCGACACCGCAACCACGAGTGCGCTCGCTTCGGGACTCGCCGCGCTCCCGAGAGGCGTCGTCTACTCACCGGACGGCACGCGGCTCTTCACCTCCGGCGCGACCGACGGCATCATCGTCTGGGACGCCGACACGCTCGAACGCCTCGACGTGCTCCGAACCACGAGCACCCCATGGTCCGTCGCCATTACGCCCGACGGAAGAACCCTCGCCGCCGGAACCTTCGGCGCGACGGTCGAGTTCTTCGACCTCGCCGCGGGCGAACGGACCATCGGCGCGGCTCGACACCACCTCGTCGTCGCGGGACTCGCGTTCAGCCCCGACGGCCGGACCCTCGCCTCCGGTGGCGACGACGGCACCGTGAAGTTGTGGGACACCCGCTCCGCGCGCCTCCTCGCCAGCCTCGAATCCGACTCCGGGCCGATTCCCGGCGTCGCCTTCAGCCCCGACGGTCTCTCCCTCGCCTGCGCGACGAGCGCCGGTAACGCGGAACTCTGGAACCTCCGCTACCACGACGCACACCTTGCGGGGAATCTCGAGGCTGCGATCGTGCGCTTCGCCAGGGATGACACGCCCCCTGACCGCCTCGACCGCCTGCGCAGAGCCGCCGAGTGAGGTTCGCGAGCGGTCGGCCCGTCCTGCGGAGGTCCCAATAACCGCGTCGCGCGCGACCCCGGGCAAACGCTCCCGCTCGCGACCCCGCGAAGACCCGGATTCCCCTCACGGTCCCGGAATCCCGCTCGCCGTGCCCCGCCCGACAACCGATGCTCTGAACGGAGCGGCACGCGCATGCTGAGAGTCCCCATCGCACTCGCCAGGCCGGGTATGGAACTCGCCCTGCCCGTCTACCACCCCAAGCGCCAGGAGAGCGCGCTGCTGCGCGCGGGCGTCGTTCTCGAGTCGCACGTCATCGAGCGTCTGCGCGAGCTCCACCTCCGCGAGATCTGGATCACGTACCCGAACCTCGACTTCCTCGCCGAGCACGTCAGCCCCATGCTGATCCAAGCGGGGCACGAGGTGACGACAGCGGTCGCCCCCGTTTTCGAGGCCGCGCGCGAGCACAAGCACGCGCGGCTCGAATACCCCGCCTATCGGCGCGCGGTGCAGGCCCTGCTCGAGCGCCTGCTCGAAAGCCCGCGTGCGCGGCTCTTCATGCACGAACTCGGCTCTGCCGGCCCCCCTCCCATCCGCCACGCGGGGAACGTCTGTCTCCTCGCGCTGCTCATGGGCATCAAACTCGAGTCCTATCTCATGCGCGAGCGATCGCGCATCGACGCCGTTCTCGCCCGCGACGTCTCCAGCCTCGGGCTGGCCGGTCTTCTGCACGACATCGGCATGCTCAGGCTCGACGACGACACGCTCGACCGCTGGAACCGCACGCAGGACGAGTCCGACCCCGCCTGGCAGGAGCACGTCCATGTCGGCTTCCGTATGGTCCAGGGAGAGATAGAGCCGTCCGCCGCCGCCGCCGTTCTCCACCACCACCAGCGATTCGATGGTACGGGCTTCCCCGACCGGGCCACGTTCGACGGGCGCGAGACCCGCGTCGCCGGTCACGACATCCACGTCTTTGCGCGCATCCTCGCCGCCGCCGATCTCTTCGACCGCACGCGCAACCCGATGCACGCCCCGCGTGCGGAACTCAATCCAGTGCCGACGATCCCCATGGTGCGTGCGCTGAATCTGATGCTCGCGCCGCCGCGTTCCCGCTGGATCGACCCCGTCGTGCGCCAGGCCCTCATCGCGGTGGTGCCGCCGTATGCCCCGGGCACGCTCGTGACGCTCAACGACGGGACGCGTTGCGTCGTCGCCGAGTGGACCCACCTGGACCCGTGCCGGCCCGTCGTCCAGACCATCGGCGACCCCACCACGCACTTCGACGACGACGAGCCGGGCGAGCGCATCAACCTCCGCGATCGACCCGACCTCTACGTCGCCGTCGCCGAGGGCCAGGACGTCGCCGCGGACAACTTCTTCCCCGGCCACGCCACCGAGTTCGACCTTGACCTCGCCCTGCGTCGCCAGTACAACGCGGCCTGACGGGCGCGAGCCCCGCGCCGCCGCCTACGCTTTCCCGGGGCGGGGGTCTTCCGGGCCCCCTCTCCGAGCGCGTCGTACCCTTCCCGGGTCGGGGCGTTGCAGGCTCCCTCTCGCCCTTCCTTGTTCACTCAGGCAGGAGGCGACCACGTGCGAACACTCAACCTCGCATTCCTCCTGGCCGTTGTCGCTGCCGCGCCCGTGCTGCTCATCGTCGCCCGTCCCCCCGCGCCGCGGCACGACGAGCCGGACTTCAAGGCCATCCGCATGAACACCGATCGCACGCCGCGCTATTCAAAGAGCGCGCACGATATCACGCCGCTCACGCCGGATCGCATCAGGGAGCTTGCGGCGCGGCTCACGCCCGAAGAGGCGCGCATCATCCTCCGCAAGGGCACCGAGCCGGCCTTCTGCGGGAACCTCCTCGACAACAAGAAGGAAGGCGTGTATCTCTGCCGGCTCTGTTCGCTCCCGCTCTTCGCCTCCGATGCGAAGTTCAACAGCGGCACCGGCTGGCCGTCCTTCTTCAAGCCCGTCGATCCGGACCACGTCGCCACCGAGCGCGATGCCTCGCACGGCATGGTCCGCGTTGAGATTCTCTGCGCGCGCTGCGGAGGCCACCTCGGCCACGTCTTCGACGATGCCCCGCAGACACCCACGGGCCTGCGCTTCTGCCTCAACTCCGCGTCGCTCGAGTTCCACGAGAAGGGCGACGAACTCCCCCCCGCCGCGCGCCCCGTCCCCACCGAGACCGCCTACTTCGCCGGCGGTTGCTTCTGGGGGGTTGAGGACCGCTTCCAGCAGATTCCCGGCGTCATCGACGCGGTCAGCGGCTACCAAGGCGGCCACGTCGACAACCCCACCTACAAACAAGTCTGCACGGGCAACACCGGCCACGCCGAATCCGTCCGCGTCGTCTTCGATCCCGCCCGCGTCGCCTACCGCGACCTCCTCGGGTGGTTCTTCAAGTTCCACAACCCCACCACGCTCAACCGCCAAGGCCCCGACGTCGGCACGCAGTATCGCTCCGCGATCTTCGCGGCGGACGAGCGCCAGCTCGCCGAGGCCCGCGCCTTCGTCGAAGCCCTCCAGCGGACCGACAAGTACCGCGACCGCCGCATCGTCACGCAGATCGTGCCCGCCACGAAGTTCTGGGAGGCGGAGGACGACCACCAGGACTACCACCTCAAGCACGGCGGCTCCTGCGCGCTCCCCGAAGACTGAACCGCCGCACTGCCCGAGCGCATAAACTCTCCCCGTGCTCGGGTAGCTCAGCAGGATAGAGCAGTCGTTTCCTAAACGCACAGCACCGGCTTTCGGCGGACCCCGCGCCCTTTTACAGGGGCGGCAAACGCCGTGTTTTCCGGGGTTTGCGCTTTACGCCTGTAGCGACCTCTTTTACGGGCCGACCTTGTTACTGCCTTGTTAGAACAGGAGGTCGGTCGCCATGAAGGTCAAGCTCACCGGGAGCGCCATCGAGCGCAGCTGCCCGCCGCCCGCGGGCGAGGTCACGGCCAGCGGGAGGCCCGTCACGCAGCGCATCTACTGGGACACGGACCTGCCCGGCTTCGGGCTGGTCGTCGGTGCCCGCACCCGCACCTTCGTCGTGCAGAAGGACGTCGCCGGGCGGTCGGTGCGGGTCACGATCGGGCGCTACCCGACGTGGACCGCCGAGCAGGCGAGGAAGCGGGCGCGGGAGCTGGTCGTCGAGATGGACCGGGGCGTGGACCCCAACGCCCGGGAGCGGGAGCGGGCCGAGGAGCGCCGCCGCGAGGAGTGGCTGTCGTACACGCTGGCGCAGGCGGTGGAGGAGCACGTCGCCAACATGCGCGCGAAGGACTGCGCGGAACTGTCAATGGGCCAGATCCGCTCGGAGATCCGGCGGTACCTGGACGACTGGCTGCCGCGGCCGCTCGTCACCATCACCCGCAAGGACTGCGTGGAGCGCCACCGGAAGATCACGACCGACCACGGGCCAGTGTCGGCGAACCGCGCGCTGCGCATGATGCGGGCCTGCTGGAACAGCGCGAGGAAGCTCTACGCCGAGCTCCCGCCGCACCCAGTGGAGGGCGTCACGTTCAACAAGCAGCGGCGCAAGCGCTCGCCGATCCCGTGGGGCGAGCTGCCCGGGTGGTGGGAGAAGGTGCACGCGATCGAGAATCCGGTGCGCCGCGACCTGAACCTGTTCCTGCTGTTCACCGGGCTGCGCAGCGCCGACGCCCGCACCGTCCGCTGGGAGCACGTGGACTTCGACCGCGGGACCGTGCACCGGCCCAAGCCAAAGGGCGGCGAAGACCGCGCGTTCACGGTGCCGCTCTGCCGGTTCCTGCTGGCGATGCTCGCCCGGCGCAAGATGGACAACTCGGTGCGCTTCGGCGACGACGGCGGCTGGGTGTTCCCGACGCGCGACCGCGAGGGCAACGTCGTGCCGGTGGCCGAGGCCAAGGAGCAGCGATACGCGAAGGGGCCGGACGGGCGGGTGCTGCGGGTGGACGGGCGGCCCGTGAAGAAGGGGTACCTGCCCTCGCCGCACCGGCTGCGCGACACGTTCGTCACCGCCTGCCTGGAGGCGGGCGTCGGGATGTTCGAGCGCAAGATCCTCGTCAACCACACGCTGCCGAGCGACGACGTCACCGAGGGCTACCAGCGCCCGGGCGACGAGCACCTGCGGGGGTGCGTGGAGAAGGTGGCCAAGTTCCTGCGGGCCAAGGCAGGGGTGGACGAGCACGGCCGAGCGAGCCGGGCGTCGGGGGCGTAAACTCCCCTGACAAGAGCTCCGGTAGCTCAGCTGGATAGAGCATCGGTTTCCTAGGGAACTGGGACCCGGCCTCGGGAGGGGCCGGTGCAAACCGGGTGAACTCGGGGGAACCCGACCGCGGCACGGGCCGCGGGGGCAATCCCGAGCCGAGCCGTCGGCGGGGCGGAGGCGCGAGCCTCCTGCCGACGGAAGGTGTAGAGACCAGCGGGTGAGCCGCCCCGGCGATACCCCCGCACCGAGCCGTGCCCTTGGCGGCCCGGAAGCGCCCGGCACCCGACCCCCGACCCGCGCAGGCGGACGGGCAGGGTGGTGAGATGGTCCGGCCCGGCGGGGAGACCGCCGGAACGGCTGAAACCGAAGGTCGCGCGTTCGAATCGCGCCCGGAGCGTTTGCGTATGGGGCTTATACCCCGGTTTCTTCCCCGGTATTTGTGGCGAGGAACCCACCTCGTCCCCGCGGGGTCGGCATCATCGGCCCGAGTGCTCCTGTCAATCGATTGGCAAGTTCGTCGAGGGCGATGTTGACTACGACCGTCTCTCCGGTTCCCGTGAGGATTACGCCACCCTTGCTGGCACCTGACATTTGAAGGAGCGCGGTCCTCACATCCTCCGCGTTGACCTGTGCAAATCCCTCCTGGGCGGACACTTCCGTCGCGATCATTTCGACGGAGCGAGGTCGGTCCGGCAAACGATTCTGCAACCGCCGCAGAGCGGCCAGTATCTCAATGTGAAGAGATGACTGAGACCACGCGGGGTCAGACAAGAGTTTGTTAACCGCCGCTGTTACGTCGTCGGGCGCGAAGTGCTTGGACACGATGTCAAGCACTTGTCGCGCGTTGATGTGCCGAGTATCGGCGCACTCGACCAGTCGGGCGAGGGTGTCAATGGTCCAACACGAGATTCTCTGTGCCTTCGCATCATCGGCCGCCGCGGCGTCGACGCCTTTGGTTTCGCCAGGGAAGGATGGTGCCACGAGCAGACAACCCTTGCACTCGTGATCCCGCGCGTGCCGAGCGAGGCCCGCGAAGTCGATTGCGTTCAGGGTCGGCGTACCAGCCGACGACTTTGCTTCCAAGGTGATTCGGCTCTCGCCTTCAGGATGGCTGATCAGCCGGGCAACCCCATCTGGTTGTCCGGCTCCCGAAATGTGCTTGGCCACAAACCCCAGCGAACGGGCCGCCCGAACGAGCGCGATCTCTAGATCGTACTGGTTCGCGGCGGCATCACGCAGTGTAGCGGCGATCGCCGGAAACGAGAATAGATGATCCTGCGTCAGCCCCCGGAGCAGCAAGTCGCGCCGCTCAAGTACCTCGCCGACGAGCTCTGGATAGACTCCACTCTCTCGGAGATACACCTCCAGCAGCGTTTCCGCGGTGATGACATCGTGCAGCAGTCGCTGCGTCGCGGGCTCGTCTTTGTACGCCCGAACAAAATCGTGCTCCTCATTCAGGGTAAAAGTTGACGATCCCGGATCGAACTGCACCATGCGTCCGGTTCGCCCTGTTTTCTCGTACTTGTAGTGGTACTTCTCGCGTCCCTCAGCATACAACCGCTCAAGGACTTTCTTGAGATCAGTACTGCCATTCGTCTTGAGGTAGAACCAATGCTGGTCGGCATCGGCTCCGGCACCGCGGGTCGCGTCCGAGGCCAACACGTCCGCCAAGGGGCGCTCGACGAGTCGTGGAGCTACAAACTGACGCTCGTCCTCTTTCTTGGTTTTCTCCTTATCGAAGAGGCTGTTCTGCAAATCTTCGTGACGCTGTCGCGCCTCATTGAATAAGGACCGCAGAAGACTTTCGAGTACTGCCTTGGTTGGAGAGCTCTCGACTTCCTCTCGCGACGACAGCATAACGCTGTCAAGATCGTCGGCCGTCAAGTCTGCGCGAAACCGATTGAATGTCAAGAACGACAGAGGTTCTAACCCAAACAGTGGGTCGTCCTCATTGAGCAGTCGCCCGCGCACGCGGACGAAGAACCCGTGGCTGCGTCCAATGTCATCGCTCTTGCCTCCAAGGAGCGACCTGTCATAAACCACTGCCTTGCCTGTTACCCCGCCGGGGAGCCTGCTGCAGACCAGAGCGCCGTCCTTTACTTCCCACTGCTCGCCGGTTTCCTTTCGGAGGTTGTCGATCCGCTCCTTGGACAGGTCGACCACATCGAGCTCGACCACCTGCTTGAAATCCTGCTTGGAACTCGTGACCGCATCACCGTTCAGTGATAATGTGAATCCGGGCACGAGTGGCATCGCTGAACGCAAGACCCAGCCAAGACGTCCGATCCTGATTTCCTGCGCCTTCGGCTTGAGGTCTTCGAGGATTGCGAGCGTCCACGGCGTGCAGTCGAGTGCTGCCGCGTCCAGCTTGAGCGCCATGAGCACTTCGCCGAATCTCTCGGTCTGCCGGAACTTCTTCCAATCCGCTACTGACACAATCTGCACAGGCACTGGTTTGGTTTGCCCGGGGGCGGACGTTGCGAAGTCTTCGTAGTTGACGGTGACGCCGTGGACCTTCCCGCCGACGCTCGAAATGTATGTGACTCGGCGAGCGATGGCGTATGTGGCGAGCTTGCCGATCCCGAACTTGCCGATCTGCTTGCGGCTGAGATACTTCTGGTAATCAACGGTGCGCTTGTGACTTCCGCCGATGCACCAGAGGGATACCAGCCCGTCGGCGTCCATTCCCCGCCCGTTGTCCCAGACCGCAACGAAGGCAGCCTTCGCGTCGCGAGCTACCTCCTCCGGGGTTGGAACGGCGAGGCGGCACTGATTGGCGTCCGCGTCGTAGGAGTTGACGACAAGTTCTTCGATGGCCTTGATCGGTGTGCGATACAGCTGAGTCGAGAGTAGTCCTACGAGCTCATTCGAGAGCTCGACAGTTGACCTCCGAGCCTGCGCTTGCGCCTCCAGTCCGCGTACGTCGTCGGCGATGAGTGTCGCGGCCTTCGCTGCGGGCGTAGGGTGTCCTGCTGCTGCTTTCGCCATTACTTCCTCCGCCGGTAGACCAAGACGTGCTCCCGATTGATGTCTGCTCCGTTCCGCCGTTCATAGGACATGTATCGGTTCTTGATAGGGTACCATGAATGTTCGACCAGCTTGAACTGCCCATGGGCAAGTTCCGTGAACAGCTGGCTTGTGGGGATTTCCAAACCGTTCCAGGTGCTGCGGCCTACGACGAGCACTGCATCGCGGCCCTCTGGCAGCACTTTCGCTGCCCCATCGAAGAACTTCTGCATCGCAACCGTGTAGTGCCGGAAAGCGTCGGCTCGCTCCGGCTCGACTTTCCGCATCCGCTGCTCCCACGCCATGACCCGTTTGGTGGCAGGTGTGACCGACAGAAACGGATGCACCCGTGGGACACGCGCGCGGCCGATGTACTGCGGAAGGAGTGTGAGCCGGTCGTCTTGGCTTCGGGTCATGCCAAGCCAGTACATTTCCAGCATGTGTCGACGGTAGTAGTCCACGGCACCGTGGTAGGGTGGTGACGTAATCAGACAATCTACAGAGCGACGAACGCTGTAGCTGAGGTTGGTCGAGTCGCCGCGGCGGACTTCGTTCGTCACGCCTACCACCCGTGTCGTGGCAAACTCGGATGTGGCGCGAAGAGCCTTTGTAATCGCTCGCTCGAACAACTCGAAGGGATCAATGCGACGCCCCTCCGCATCCTTCTTTCGCATATGCGAAGTGACTTCTAACCCGGAGACTGGGACCGGGTCGGCGTTTGAAGCGGCTCTGATTATGGAGGCGAAGCACAACAAGAAGAAGTCCCGGTAACGCGGGGGTGTCGCGGGAGCGAGGATCGCCTTTCGAATCCTCGCGAGATCGATCAGCACATACCGCCTGAACCAATGGAACGGATCGGCAAGCGCTGGAACCCACAGATTGTCATTCGCGACAACCTCCGAATACCGGTTCTTCGGCACATCTTGGAACATACGCCGGTCGTACTCGTTGCTCGACCGTCGAAGCGGGGCGAGCCGCCGCAGCAGCCGGGCGGCCACTTGCTCAAGTGCGTCCGGGGGCCAGCAAGTCGTTTTGGCGCGAGACACGAATACCGCTAGCGGATCGACGTCGATACCAATGGAGTGCCTTCCCATCGCTGACGCTTCGACGAGCAACGTCCCGCTGCCACAGAAGGGGTCCAGCACAGTTTCCCCCTCGGTAGAGAACCGATCCAACAGCGCCCGAGCTACTGGCGGATGGAACTTCGCAGGATATCGGAACAGGTAGTGTGTGAGGTCGGCAAAGCCCTTCGACTCGAATGGGAGACGTCGAGGAGGGCCGAGCCGGGATTGGCGTTGGTGTGCGGGCATGTTCGGGTACGGGCCGGGAGCACGGGCCGTGATCTTAGCGGAACACGATGGGTCGGTTGGTCGATAGGCAACCGATGGATCTGGATGCCCTCCTCCGAGCCATTTCTAGGCCGGGCGCTCTCGACGCCATGCTGCACCGCGAGGGCCAGCCGGGCGGCGCGCTGCACCGGATGCACGTGGTGGACGGCTCCATCGAGGCGAGCCTGCGGCCGATCCCGGAGGGGCACGAGCGGACGCGGCCCATGTCCATCCCCGAGCTGGCCGACCTGATGGGGCAGAGCCCCCGCCGCGACAGGTTCGGGGCGGAGTTCATCTTCAACGGCCGACTCGCCTGCGAGCTCTACGACCGCACGCTGGGCGGGCCGGTGAGACCGGACCAGCCGGGGCGTCAGATCCGCCTTTTCCGGTTCGACGCCGACCAGCTCCTAGGCCGGTACGCCGACAACGGCAACGGCGGCAGGCCGTACATCGACCAGCAGGACGAGGCGAAGCTGTTCTGGCCGCGGCACTGAGCCCGAGAACCTGTCGACAATCGCCAAGACCTGACACCACATGCCATCGGTGCCGAGGCGGCGGCTGTCGCGGCTTCGGTGATGTACATCCATCGTGTCGCCCACGCGACTGCACCGAGCGGTGCGGCGGGGCGAGGCTCGATGGAGTTCATTCATGGAACAGCAATACAGGAAGATCGGAAAGTTCGGTTGGCACACTGTGGTCGAAAAGGCTACTGACGGCGCGGCGATTCTCTGCTGCATCAGTGACACCCAGTTCGGCGGCGTCAGCGTCACCAAGCCCTCACTGGCGGAGTTCGGGGCGCTGCCGCACCCGGCTAAGTTCGTGGCGCTCGTGAGCAAGAGCGCGGACTGGACAGCGTTCGTCCCGTTGACCGCTCTGCCACCGATGCTGGCGCGGGCGGGCAGCACCGATCCGACGACCGGCCGCCAGCGACCCAGCTTCCGCATTTACGACAGCACCGATGTCCCGGGCGACACCCCCGCCGATCCGGCGCTGATCGAGTTCCTCGACCGCCTTGAAGCAGCGCGGAAGAAGCCCGCCAACGCAACGCCGTTCTGACCAAGCCCGCTCCCGCGGGCGAAGGTTCGCGGGGAGCGATTCGGTTCTGAAACAACCGACCAGTGACCACGAGCGCGGCACGTTGCCGCGTGCGCGGTGTGCTGCGCACGCCCGGCTGAGCCGGAAGGCCATCAAATGAATCGTGATTCCGTGAAAGTGGGACGTATGGCCCTTGTGGACGCAGAGGCAATGGCGAAGATCCATCCCGCGACATTCAAGGTGCCAAGCAAGGAAGAGTTGAACAGGCTCGCGATCGGCTCAATCGTGAAGGTCAGCGACGGCCGTGAGCGCTTCTGGGTTCAGCTCACCGCGATCGACGAACCGCACCTCGTGGGACGGATCGACAACGAACTGCTCGGCCTCGCCGGTCACGGATTGACTCTCGACGACCAGATCTATCTGCGTCGTTGCAACATTTACAGCATCGCCTGAACCGTCTCTGCGCCCGCCGGTGAAAGCCGCCGGGCGCGTTTCCTTTCGTCACAGGTTGTCTGCACCGCCGACGTGCGCGATGGCTCTCTCGACGCCGCGGGGATTGGCCCGCGGCCGAGCGAAGGAGTCCGACGATGCCGCACGACCGCTCCCAGATCGTGAAGCTGCCCCTGTCGGGGCTGGCCGCTTTTTACAACAGCCTGTCCCCGGCCCGCCCGGTGCGGAAGTTCCCGGACCGCGAGACGGCCCTGCGGCGGGTCTTCGCGGCCCTGGAGGAGGCCGAGAGCCGCGAGCCCGCCCCGTGCCCCGCGCCCGGCCCAGGCAAGACCGTCCAAGCCCGAGAGGGCCGTCCTAGCCGGGCTCCTCGGGCCGCCCGGCGGACGTCCCACCAGCCCACTGGGGAGCTGCGCCCGCCGCGGCCGGGGTCCAAGAGGGGCCGCCTGCTCGCGCGGCTGATGGGCGGGGGCATGACGGCGGCCGAGATCGGGTCCGAGTTCCAGTGGACGCCGCGCGACGTGGCCGACGCCCTGCGCCTGCTGGCGCACGCGAACGGCTACGTCGTCTACATGGCCGACGGAGGCGAGACGTGGCACGCGGCGGGGCCCGACCGCGACGGCATGGTGGTCGTGGTCCCCGCGTCGGAGGCCGAGCCGGTCAGGGCGGCGGCGCAGCCCGGGCCGAAGCGCCGGGGTCGCTAGGCGGCCTTGCTCTGCACGTTCAGGCGGAAGTTGCAGTCGCCCAGTGGCGCGATGTCCCACCCGCGAGCGCGGAGCGCGTCGATCGCACCTCGCACCTGCTTGTCGCGGAGGCCGGTCGCGGAGCACAGGGCGGAGACCTCGGTCTCGCCGGTGAGCAGGGCCGCGAGCACGCGAGCCTGCACGGTGCCCGGCTGGGGCACGATGTTCCTTCTGAGAGCGTTGCGCATCGTCCGAGATCATCGGCGCGAAGCGCGTGCGTCTTGAGCGCCGCCCCCGGCCGACACGTTCTGTTGCGGCGGACGCGGGGGACGGCTTCGGCTATCGGAATGCGGCCCGCCCGGTACGACGCGGGCGGGCCGCTGCCCGGGCTACGAGCCCGGGCGTGGAAGTGGGCTGTCTAGTCCGCCGGGGCACGGGGGCCGCCGACGGGCACGTCGCGCGCGGGGTCGGTGGGCGTCGGCGGGACGTGCAGCGGGCGCGTGACCCTGCCGCCCAGCGCCCGCCAGAGGGCGAAGGCGCACGCGGCCTCGTCGTCTCCCGAGGGGACGACGCCCGCGCCGCCGCGCTCCCCGCCGACGTCGACCCAGCCCCGGCGCTCGCCGCGGAGGGGCAGGACGCCGAAGGCCGCGGCGACGACGGCGAGCCGCGAGCCGGGCGTGCGGCGCACGACCTCGGCGATGTGCCCGACGTCGATCCGCGCGAGGCCCAGCGTCCGGTCCATCCGGCAGCACTCCTCCATCGCGCGCAGGTTCCGCTCTCCGATGCACAGCGCGACGGCGGACTCGGCGAAGTCTGCGGCGGTGGTGCGCATCGGTCACGTCCCCCGGTACACGGTTCGTCCGTCGTCGCCCGGAAGGACGACGTTGCCCTGCACCCAGAGCACGGTGCTCTCCTCGGAGTCGGCGATGCGAGTGGCGACCCAGCCCGGGCGGACCTTGGTCTCGCCGTCGGGCGCGTTGGCCGCGGCGAGGTCTCGGGCCTCGCCCTCGCTGGGCGCGGTGACAATGACGGCGTTCCGCTCGCTGCTGTTGCGGTCGGAGGGGCTGACGGCGCGGATGAGGAAGGTCGGCATGGGTTCAGACTCCTTTGAACTTCGGCCCGGGGGCGGGCGTGGCTCGGGCGGCGGCCTTCTCGGCCGAGAGGGCGGAGAGCCCGGCGGCGATCTTGCCGGTGGGCGTCATGCGGCCGGTGGCCAGCTCGCGGTTCCTGTTGATGGCGCGCTGGAACGCGGCGTCCACGGCCTTGTGCGCCGCGTCGATGGCCGCGTGCTGCTGGCCCACGAGGGCGTCGGCGAGGTGGTGCGCCGAGAACGGCCGCTGCTCCTTGGGCAGCGTGTCCAGCCGGGCGAGCACCGCGGCCCCGAGCACCTTGTTGCCCGTGGCGACGGCGAGGCGGGCGAGGTTGGCCAGCTCGGCCGTGCCCGCGTGCCCGATCTGCTGGTGGTAGCGGCTCCGCTCCTCGGAGCCGAGCCCCTGCGCCGAGAGCATCGCCACCGGCGTGGGGTGCACGGCCAGGAGCGACGCGAGCTTGGCCCGGGCCGCGTCGAGCTGGCGCAGCTGGTCGAGCCGCGCGGCCTCGGTCTCGCGGACGAGCGAGTCGCGGTACTCTCGCACCTCCCGGTCCACGGCGTCGCGCACGTAGCCGACGATGCCCGCGACCTGCGAGCGCGGCTGGTCGCGCGGGATCAGCGCCTCGTGCCGCTGGCGGAACTTCTCCCGCGCGGCGTCGACGGCGGCGGACAGGTTGGCGACGCTGGCCTCGAAGGCCGCCGCGAGCTCGCCCGCCTTCCTCGCGATCTGCTCGACCTCGGCCTCGCTAGCTGGGATGCCGCCGGAGAACCCGGCGAGGGGGTTGGGCCTGTTGTCGGTGGTCTGGGGCGCGGTCTCGGGCATGGTGCTCGTTCCTCGTCTTCGGGCGAGCACGCGCCGGACCCCGCGCCTCTGCGGGGAGAGCCTGCGCCGTTGCGGGCTCGCCGAACAGAGAATCTCTTCGTCAGGGCGAGGGTGCCGACAAACGGGTCTGCAAGAAAGACTCTTCGTGAGAGAGTCAGCCGCGCGAGACGCGCGGGGCGCGGTCGCCCACCTCGTGCAGCGGCGAGAGGTCCGGCGACGCGGGGAGGTGCGCCCGCGGCCCGCCGTACTTCGCGAGCCAGGCGTCCAGCGGCAGAACGGGCGGGGCGAGCAGCCCGTTGCCCAGGATGCGCACGCCGCCGCCGGGGTCGCGGACGACGGAGATCAGTCGGCGGATGTCGCTGGCGTCAGTGCCCAAGGGTGGCCTCCGCGGGTGGGAGCACGCGCGCCGGGGGCAGCGACGCGAGGGCCGGGCGCTCGCCCGCGTCTCGCGCCTCGACTGCGTCGGCCAGCTCGCTGAGGATGTCCACGAGCGCGTCGCGGCGGTCGGCGGGCAGGAGCGCGATGTTCTCCGGGGTGAGCACGAAGGCGAAGGGGTGCGCCGCCGCGGCGTGCGTGTGGTCGATGCGCCCGGAGACCTCGTGGCTGCGCCGCTGCGCCCACTCGGGCTCGATGCGCTCGGCGAGCCGGAGCAGGAGGTTGTCGGAGGAGCGCCGGTCCTCGACCCACCCGACGACGCGCCCGTCGTCGAACACGGGGCGCTGCGGCGGGTTGAAGGCGCGGCGCTTGATCTCGCTCTCGATCGCGGCGAGGGCGACGGCCCGGGCGTCCTCGCAGGCCTGCGCGAACTCGGGGTCGGTCCGGCGCAGGCGCATGAACGCGGTGTAGCCCGGCTTGGTGGCGCTCGTGCCGTGGGGCGTGGCGCAGCGCGCGGCCTCGACGTGCGAGCCGGTCTCCGAGAGGACGCGGAGGTACGTCGCGCGGCGCTCCGCGTCGATGGGCGGCTTGGCCCGGGGGTGCTGCTCGTAGGTGCTGGTGGCCATTCTTGAAGAATGATTCGTCCGGCGCGTCCCGGCGGGTCGCGGAATCTGCGGGCGCGGGACGCGGGGCTCGGCAGAGACTTCGTGAGACCTCGCGGGTGCGCGAGGGGTATGTCTGCGGAGTCTTCGTGACAGCCGCCGGGCTGCGGTGTCGCTCTGCGCGGCTGCCGCGGGGCGGAGGGCACCCCCGGTCCGAAATGCATCAAAACTCAACTGATTCACCGCCTTCACTCGCTTCACCTGCTCCACCGGCTTCACCACATTCAGCGACTCGCGCACGTCCACCGCACCGCGCACCTCGCGCATCGCCGCTGTGCCGGACCCGGCGGGCGGGCCTCACCGCGGGAGCCGCCGATTGTGGAACGGCAGGGGCAACCGCCTCGGACCTGTGCTGCACGCTGCGAGGGCCGCTTTGCCGTGGCTTTCGGACAATGACGCCCGACCAGCAAGGCGGTAACAAGGCCGCGGGCGCGGCGTCGCGGTCGCGGGGGCGAGTGCCCAGGGGGCGACAGCGCCGAGACCTCCTCCGATGGGAGGGAGGGGAGGAGGAGCGGAGAGCGGAGAGGGGGTGTGGGGGCCCGTCCTCTGTTCTTGCCGCCGCTGCTCATGCACTGGTCCGTGCAGGTCCAAGACGTCCACTCTCTCCATCAGACTCACTTGATCGCGCGGGTCCACGAGAGCGTGTTTCGGACCCGTGAGGACGGGTCAACCCGGTGAGCACCACGTGGCTGCTTCGGGTTTGACGGGTTTGTCGGGTTTGCTCTAACTCGGCTGGGACAAAAATCACAACCCACTATTGTGTGGCGCTTTCTCCCCCTCCGAGCCGGGGCCTAGACAAACCCGCTAAACCCGTCAAACCCGAAGCGGGCTCAGGCCACCCCGCCGCCGCCCCCGGGCAGCAGTCCAGCCTGCCCGGCTCCCGCAGCCTTTTCGGACCGGGCATCGGCGACCCGCCAGTACGCCCCGCCTCTGGCGTCGTCGCCCTTCCGCAGCACCAGTCCGCCGACGACCCGGTCCTTGATCGTCAGGAGCTTCCGCCCCGCGCTCCGCGCGTTGAACAGGGGCCGGTTGGTCAGGTCGTTCAGGAGCGCGATCAGCGGGGCGTACTTCGCCTGGTCGCTCAGCCAGCGCTGGTGCAGGCTGTTCATCGTCACGGGCTCAGTTCCGACGGCCTCCCGCCACTCGCGGAGCAGCTCGGCGATGGTGTCGCGGACGGGGTCGCTCTCGAAGACGGACGCGCGGGTCTTCTCGGGGTCCGCGCACCCCAGCCACACCAGCGCCTCGCGCACGAGGTTGAAGTCCTCGAACGAGCCCATCTTGGGGAGCGGGCAGGGGCGACCCGCGGCGATGTACCCGCGCAGCACCGTCAGTCCGGCGACGACCAGCGCCGCCCGGTTCCGCCGGGCGAGGTCGAGCGGGTCGAAGCTGAACTGGCGCTGGTCGGGCCGCTCGACCTTCGCGTCGATGCGGCACACCACCGCGCGGCGCGAGACGTCGCCCGCGAGCTGGATGTTGTTGCCGGTGGCGACGATCAGCGTGTTGCTCGGGAGGACCATGCGCTCGGACTTTCCGAGGATGCGGGCCTGCACCATCTCCTGCGACAGCGCCGAGCAGAGGAAGTCGCCCTCGATGGGCCGGGTCTGGTTGTCGAAGACCACCAGCGCGTCGCCCGCCCGGAGCACGACGCTCAGCTGCTTGGCGAACTCCTCCTCGTTCTTGCCCATGTTGAACATCGCGGCCCGGTGGCCGGTGATGATGATGCTGGCGGCCTCGGCGATGAGCGACTTGCCCGTGCCCGGGGTCGGGGCGTCGATGGCGAACAGCGGCGCGGAGCGCATCGTCCGCCGCACCAGCCCGGTCAGCACCGCCGCGTAGACCACCGACCGAGCCTCCTCGGACACGTAGGGGAACTCCGCGAACGGCTCGCCCAGCATCCTGAGCGCCGCCGCGGCCTCCTCATGCGTCGGCGACTCCGGCACCGGGGGGAAGTCCGCCCCCGCCGGGTCGTAGATCAGCTGCGATGCCGCGTCGTACCCGGGCGTCTGCAGGATGCTGCCGTCGGCCCGCAGCGTCGGCGCGGTCACGACGCCGCGCAGCACCGGGAACCGCCAGCTTCCGGCCCGCGCCATAAGGTGCTGGGCGTAGTTCAGGTGCGGGTCGGCGGGCACCGGCCCCTTTAGGCTCATCGCGTACCACGGCGCGGCCTCGGCCATCGCCTGCACCAGCCAGTGCGGGCGGATAGGCAGCAGCACGACCGATCCCGCGTCGCGCCGCACCCCGCCGTCCACCTCGCTGCGGTCCAGCCGCGCGGGGCGCACCAGCTCCGGGCCGCGCTGGTAGATGGGCGTGCCTCGCTCCAGCAGCGTCTCCTCGGCCCGGTCGAGGATGCCGTTCAGTCGCCCGCCGACCATCAGGATTCCGCCCTCGGGGACGGCGTCGGGCTTCGCCGCGTCCTCGCCGTGCAGCCAGCGGCGCAGCGTGGCCTCGGCCCCGGCGATGCCCAGCATCTCGCAGAGCTTGGGCAGCCCGGTACACGGCTCGCCCGCCTCCTTCTTGGCGCGCGTGGCCGACGCCTTCCCTCCGCGTCTGGCGTGCTCCTCGTCGTCGGCCAGCTTGGCGACCAGCCGGACGAGCCGGTCTACGTCATCGTCGGCGATGCCAGCGTCGATCAGCGCGCCGGTCAGGGCCATGCACACGTCGTCCCGGCTCCCGCTCACGCGTGGGTAGGCGCGCAGGACCACGGCCAGCGCCGCCATCCGGCCCACCTCGCGGGCCAGCTCCGCCCACCGGCGGATCGGGAGCGCCCGCGTGCCGTCCTCCGCCCACACGACCTTCTGCCCGTCGTCGTGGACCGAGGGCGGAAAGACGGTGTAGTGGCCCGAGCCTCGCAGCTCGGCGACCATCGCGCGGTCGTCACCGGAGAGCCCGAGCGCCGCGGCGGCCTCCTTCTTTAGGCAGAACTTCTCGATTCGCCCGGCGTCGGGGCAGGTGGCGAGGTAGTGCCCCGGGGGCCTGCCCTCGCGCCCGAAGCGAGGGAAGTCGGGGAACAGGTGCGGCGCGAGCGCCGCGGCCTCGGGCCAGTCGCAGTCGACGTCCGACAGGCCGCCGGACGTCTCGCCAAGCGCGATGCCCAGATTGCAGCCGGGGACGAACTCGTCCTGCAGCTGCGCCATGGGGCGTTCGGCTTGCTCAGGCCAACCCTTCCGCGCCCGCTTGGTCAGCGGCGGCAGCGGGAACGGCTTCCACTTCATCATCACGCGGTAGTCGGCCGCCGCCCGGCGCGCGGTCTGCTGGTTCGCGATTCCTGTCGCTGCCTCCGGGGCCTCGCCTTCCCCATCCCGGCGCGCCTCTGCGCCGTCCGCCGGATTCTCGTTGGTCACCGCGCACCACCCTTCCGCTGGGCGGCTTCCGCGGTGTTCGCCACCCGGAGCCCGGCCATGAAGTCGTCAAGCTCCGAGCGCTTGTAGCGCACGGCGTTGTCCATCTTGTGATAGACCGGGCCGCCGCCGCGGCATCGCCAGATCTCCAGGCGCTGCGTGCTCAGGCCCAGGTACGCCGCCGCCTGCCGGGTGTCCATGTACTCCTGCGCGGGCAGGCCCCGGCGCAGGATCGCGGCGACGGCCTGCTCCGCCGCCTTGGCCGCCGCCGCCTTGATCGTCGACTCGATGTCTACCGCCACCGTCAGCCTCCTTCGGGCTGGCGATGGGCGTCGCGCGTGCTGACGGTCTGCTTGGTGGGGCCGTCGGCCTGCCGACGCCCAGCGCGAGGTTCGTGGAACTTCGTTGCTGGACGTCGGCGGGGGCGGAGAGAACTTCCCTTTGAGGCCCGAGCCGAGCTCGAACGGGCCACCGAGCCGCGCCCCGGACTGTCACCGGCACGTCGGGCGGCGAGCCCGGGGGCGCGCCATCACTCTTCGCGGCACAGGCATATACGGCGGGCCTTTTCAGGGCGTTCGGCGGCGGGCGCTTTACTGGCTCGGAAACGGCTTTCCGGACGCTGCGGGGTCCACCCGCCCGGGCGACCGGCGCGGCTCCACCCCTCGCCTTGTTACCGCCTTGTTAGACCGGGCGTGGTGCGGTAAACTACACTGCTTTTCCAGTGCAGAACGAGGTGCCCCCGAGGTTTCCTAAACGACAGGTCGGCGGTTCGAATCCGCCCCCGAGTGTTCAGCCCCCCCCTGTCCGTCCCCGTGCCGCCATCGCGCGTTCGTACGCGACGAGTGCCATTGCCGCCGGGAAGAACGCCTTCTCGCCCGCGGACCGTGACAGGTCTTCCAGCGACGCGTGCTTCCCGGCCTCGACCTCCTTCGTCAGGTCCACGATCACGTTGTCGAAGACCTGCACGATGCTCTCCCAGATCGAGTACTCCTCCTCCGTCCGCGGCAGGTACCGCGACACGCCGGGCACGTTCAGCGGGGGCACCACGTACCACTTCTCGTCCAGGTCGCGCTGCACCGCCAGCCCCATCGGCGGCAGGATCGGCGCGCCGTCCCACGTCAACGCCGCCAACTCGTCGTGAATCACCACGACGCCCAGCCGCTCCTCCGACTCCGCCAGCCACCCGAACGGGTCCGCGAACACACGCTTCAACGCCCCACCCATCTGCTCCTCGCGCGCCCGCCGATCCTCCCCGCGCCGCGGCGGCCCGCCCATCCCCATCGACAACCCGTCCAGCAGCGACGCCCCGCGCCCTTCCTCCGCCGCCTCGCGCGCCTGCTTCGCCAGCGCCTCCACTTCCGCCGGATACCGCGCCTGCACCGCCACCCCCAACTCGTACAGGTGCTCCAGCATCAGCCCCACGCGCGCATACACGCGCCGCATCCCGTCCCCGTCCGCGTACAGCAGCTCCGACAGCCGCCGCGCATCCCCGTTCTCCACCATCGCCTTCGCCGATCGGATCACCGCCTCCGGCGAAGACTGGTCATAGAACCGCGGCGGCGGCTCGCGCGTGAACCACCATGCCCCCCCCAGCCCCACCAGAAACACCACCACCGCCGCCGCGCCCCAACCAGCCAACACCCGTCCCACCGACTTCGGCTGCTCTGAACCGGCACACCCCACGCCTGTTCTCTGTTGCGGAGGCATAAATGTTCTCCCAAAGTACGAACAAACGCCGCACCAGCTACATCAACCAAGTTACGCACCGAAGAATCCAAGCCCCAGGCATTCCTTAGTGTACGAGCTAACGAGCAAGATGATGCAGCCTATCCCGCCTCACCCGGGCAAGACGAATAGCTGTGGTTGACACTGGCCTGCCCCCCGTGCTTCCGATAGGCTAGAAGCCGCTAGCGATGCATGTGGCTCTGCGAGGGAGTACGCCATGTCGAACAGGTGTCGCAAGTGTGCTTGTGGGGTCGTTGCACTTGTTGTGCTGTTCCTGCTTCCCACGACCACAACGGCCCAGCCCGGCGGAGGAGGCGGTAGTGGCCAGGTACCACCCTCAAGTGTAATAGAACCGTTCCAACAGGCGCTTTCCGCTGCGGAATCGGATGCTGCAAGGGCTCAAATTGCCGAGCATGCCGCCAGCGAAGCGATGCTGCTCACCGCCCAAGGCTCTCCGTCAGCCGACACTCTGATGCGGTTTGCGGCCTCTGTGTTCGCCTCCGCAGGCCGCCGCGACGACGCGCTGTCCTGTTTGGAACTCGTTACCGCTGGGGACGGCTCGGCGTTTGACAGAGCCAGCGCATGGCGGATGATGGGCGATTTACTCTCGCGAAACGACGCTGTCGGAGCGGAAGCGGCATACCGCAATCAAATAGCGACGTTGCCCCTTGCACTCAAGACCTCCATCCCCGCTCTCTCCGGGCGTCGTGGCTTGGCGAAAGCCTTACGCGACCAGAAGCGGTTTGCCGAGGCAGTCGATGAACGTACCAGGATACTGAGTGATTTCGGGAACCGGCTTTCCGATACCCAACGCGTCTCAATCTACGTCGAATCAGGACGCGACAGCTTTGCCCTCGGGGATGCGGCCGCCGGCTTGTTCTGGTTTGATCGCGTTTTTCAAGAGTTTCCCCGCTGGGGTGAAGGCGAGGTTACTGCGGTTGCTCTTCGTCTGGAGGCCATCAAGCAGGCCCACACCCTGAGTGGCGATCGCGCCGCCTATGGAGCCAGACTGCTGGCGCTCTGGCAGAATGACTCCCTCTCAAAGAACCCCTATTCCCTGCTGATCGGCCATGAACTGGTACTGCTTCATGCCAAAGATGCAACGATGAGGGACATCAACATTCTGGACGTGATCGACCGGTACCGCCTCAACGGGCCGAACTGGAGAACTGAGCACTCGGCAACTCGCGCGGGGAAGACAGTCGAGAAGATACTTGAATCAGACCTGCGTTGGCTCTGCCTTACCCCATCTCCGGATCTCCCGGTGGATGTCGTCCTCGACGCGTGCTTGGATTTTCTCGATCTGTTTCCCGATTCGCCTCACGTGCCCGACGTTCACGACCGGATCTCGAAGCACTGCAACTAAGCACGAAGCCGATAAGCCTGCGCGCGGGCGTGCGTCTTGGTGACTTCTTCCCTGCCGCGGTTTTCCCTGGGTGATCTCAGCCTCACCCCCAGTGGCACCGCCGACTACCCTTCCACATGCGCATCCGCCTCAACGGCCAATCCCACGAGGCCCCCGACGGCGCCACGCTCGCGGACCTGCTCCGCGACCTCGGCCTCGTCGACCGTCCCGCCGCCGCCGAGGTCAATCGCAAACTCGTCCCCAAGGCCGAGCACGCCTCACGACGCCTCACCGAGGGCGACGAAGTCGAACTCGTCACACTCGTCGGCGGCGGCTGACCACGAGCAACCACCATGACCAACCACCCAACCACTACTCGCGCCACCGACCGTGCCACCGACCTCGGCTCTGCGAGGTCGGTGCCCCCCCCTCCCCCGACCCCCCCCGAACCCGGCCTCCACCCCCTCACCATCGCAGGCCGCACTGTCCGCTCGCGCCTCTTCGTCGGCACCGGCAAGTACCGCGATTTCCCCATCATGCAGGCCGCACTCGACGCCTCCGGCTGCGAGGTGGTTACCGTCGCCGTCCGGCGCGAACGCCTCTACAACGACCGCGGCCAGTCCCTCCTCGACTTCATCGACCTCGACCGCTACCTCATCCTCCCCAACACCGCCGGCTGCTTCTCCGCCGAAGATGCCGTCCGCGTCGCCCGCCTCGGGCGCGAACTCCTCGAGCAACTCGCCAACCCCGGCGCGGGTTGGGTCAAACTCGAAGTCCTCGGCGACCGCAAGACCCTTCTCCCCGACCCCGTCGGCACCCTCGAAGCCACGCGCGAACTCGTCGCAGACGGCTTCAACGTCCTCTGCTACACCAGCGACGACCCCATCTCCGCCGAACGCATCAAGGCCGCCGGCGCGGCCAGCGTCATGCCCGCAGGCTCACCCATCGGCTCCGGCCAGGGCGTCCTCAACCCCAGCAACATCGTCCTCTGCCTCGAACTCCTCAAGCAGGGCGACCCCGACTACCCCGTCATCGTCGACGCCGGCGTCGGCGCGGCCAGCGACACCGCCATCGCCATGGAACTCGGCGCGGACGGCGTCCTCCTCAACACCGCCATCGCACACGCCCGCGACCCCGTCACCATGGCCCACGCCATGCGCAAAGCCACCGAAGCCGGCCGCCAGTCCTACCTCGCCGGCCGAATCCCCAAAAAACGCTACGCCACCGCCAGCAGCCCCCTCGAAGGCGCGATCTCCTACATCCCCGGGGAGTAACCTCCCCATTTCCCATTCGGGTCGGGGCTTTTCTGGCCCCGTCTCCTCACCCTTGTTCATCCCCCGAAGGCCCGTACACCGCCGGCACCGCCACCCCGACCATCCGGTAGTACGCCGTCAGGATCGCGCGGTGGTGGATCGTGTGGCTGATGACCCACATGCGGAACGCCGCCGCGCGCGTCATCTCGAACAGTGTCTTTCCCGTCTCCTTGAACTGCCACGCCTCGCCCACCGCCGAGTCCTTGAATCCCTTGAGCGCGCGCACCGCCGCGGCCACGTTCGCGTCGAACAGAGCCAGCATCTCCGCCCGGGTTCGGAACGTCGGCGACCGGTACGGCTCGTTCCCCGACGGATTCATGTCGAAGAACGGCTCCGTCAGGATGTTCGCCGCCCACCCCGGAATCTCCGCCAGGTGGTTCGCGTTCCACCCGATCGTGTTCGACTTCTCGCACGGCTTGAAGTCCAGCCGATCCTCAGGCACGCGCTCGAGCACCTTCCGCGTCACGACCATCTCCCGCTCGAACTCCGGCAGCGTCATCTCCGCGTACATCACGCCCACTCCTTTCATGCGCACTTCGTTGCCCGCAAGCATACCCCGACCCGACCACCCCTCCGAAGCGCTGCTTCGCGGAGCGCGGAGCGTGAGCGAGGGCATCTTCCCTCCCCAGCGTAAGCCCTCCCATCGCTGTTGGATGTTGACTGGCCGCTATCCCCGGTGGCGAGGGGGAAGCAGCATCGGATCGATGGTCAGGGCGTGGCTTCCCTCCGCCTCTCGGTCTGCCAAGGATTGACCGTTCCGTGAGATGGAGAGCCGAACGATGGCGATGCAGACTGGCGGGTTGGCGTCCGAGCGGGCGTTTCACTGGGAGCCGCAGCCGAGGGCGCAGGCGGTGGTGGACGAGTTGGTCGCTTCGTTCCTGGCGGCGTGCCCCCCCGCCCGTGGGCTGGCCGAGCGGATGCGAACCCAGACCGGCACCCGATTCCGCGACTGGATCGACTTCATCGAGGCTCCCGAGGCGGGCGGCCTGCGCGGACGGCTGGAAGGTGCGGGTTTCACGGCGCGGCCGCAGCCTGGGGCGATGAACCGGCTCGTTCATGAGGGGGGCCTGTTCCCGGCGGTGCTGCTCGGGCGCGGCCCGGGGATGCGCGTTGGCATCAAGGTCGAGCGCGTGGAGGACTTCCTGGCGGCGCAGGGCGTGAGCGGGCGAGTCGAGATCGAGGGCGAGCCGCTGTCGCGGTTCCGGTGGGCGAGGGCGTTCGCGTCGCCGGGGGCGGAGTTGTGGGCGGTGGAGCGGCACGGGTATCACCTCGCGTCGCTGCGGCACTTCGATCGCCTGTGCCGGCGCGAGCGGGCGTTCGACCGCGACGAGGACGGCTTCGCGCATCTGCACCGGCTGCTGGACGATGCGATCACCGACCTGGGCACGGACTGGGCGTGCGACGTCTTCTTCGCCGCCGAGCGCGACTACTGGATGCGCCGCAACAAGGCCGGTCGCTTCCAGAAGTTCCGGCAGGACGGGCTCGGCCTCGGCTGGGCGAACCACGACCACCACACCTACCGCTGCGGGCGCGCGACGTACACGCGCGTGATCGCCACGCTGGAGAAGGTCGGCCTGCACTGCCGGGAGCGGTTCTACGCGGGTGAGGAGGCGGGCTGGGGAGCGCAGGTGCTGGAGCACCCGGTGACGGGCATCACGGTCTTCGCGGACGTGGACCTCGGGCCGGAGGAGATCGCGGGCGACTTCGCGCACCAGCCGCTGCCGCGGCGCGGGGGCGTCGGCACGATCGGGCTGTGGGTGCGTCTGCACGGTGAGTCGATGCTGCAGGCCGGGATGCACCACCTCGAGGCGCAGTTCGACTGGCATGCGCTGAAGGAGCAGCTGGAGAAGGAGGGGGGGGTGAAGACGATGGACCCCTTCACCACGCTGCCGTACCTGCGACAGGCGTTCACCGAGGCCGAGATGTGGCCGGTGGATGAGCGACGGCTCGCGGGGCTCGTCGCGGACGGCTCGATCACCGCGGCGCAGGCGGAGAACTTCCGCAGGCACGGGGCGATGGGGTCGCACCTTGAGAACCTGCAGCGTGAGGACGGGTTCAAGGGGTTCAATCAGAAGGGCGTGAGCGACATCATCGCGCGGACCAACCCGGCGAAGGCCCACGCTCCCGTCGCGGCCGGGGCGTGATGCCCGACCGGGGCGTGGCCTGGGTGTACCATCCCCGCGATGAGCGGCACGGGTCACCTGCTGGCGCCGGACCTGAAGGAACTGATCGTCGAACGCCGGTTCGTCGATCTGCGGGCAGCGCTGCGCGAGCTCGACCCGGCCGACGTCGCTGACGTCCTTACGGAGATGGACCCGGAGGATGCCGCGCTGGCCTTCCGGGTGTTGAAGCGAGACGTGGCGGCGGAGGCGTTCACGTACCTCGAGAGCGACCTGCAGGAGCGGCTGATCGAGGAGTTGGGCGCGGAACGATCGATGCGTCTGCTCGAGGACATGGACCCGGACGACCGCGTCGCGTTCCTCGACGAACTGCCGGCTGAGGTGGCGACGCGCCTCATCAACGCCCTCAGCCCGGACAACCGTCGCGTGACGCAGGCGATGCTCGGCTACCCGCCCGAGAGCGTCGGGCGCATGATGACGCCCGACTATGTCCGCGTCGATGCGGCGTGGACGGCGGCCCACGCCATCGAGCACGTCCGCAAGCACGGGCGCGACGCTGAAACCATCCACTGGATCTACGCGGTGGGGCCGGACGGGCGGCTGGTGGGGGACCTGCACATCCGCCGCCTGCTTCTGGCCGACCCCGAGACACCGATCGGCGACCTGTGCGAGAAGAGGCCGCCCGCGCTGCGGGCGAGCGACGACCGCGAGGAGGCCGTGCGCGTCATGGGCCGCTACGACCGCACCGCGCTGCCCGTCGTCGACGCGGACGACAAACTGCTCGGCATCGTCACCTTCGACGACGTGGCGGACGTGGCGGAGGAAGAGGCGACCGAGGACATCCAGCAGTTGGGCGGCGTGGCCGCGCTGGACCAGCCCTACATGGAGACCGGCGCGGCGGAGATGTTCCGCAAGCGCGGCGGGTGGCTCGCTGCCCTCTTCATCGGGCAGACGTTCACCGTCGCGGTGCTGAGCATCTTCGAAAACCAGATCCACGCGCTGACCGCACTGGCGGTCTTCATCCCGCTGGTGATCTCCTGCGGCGGGAACTCCGGCTCGCAGGCGGCGACGCTGGTGACCCGCGCCCTCGCGCTCGACGAGGTGACACCGGGCGACTGGGCGCGGATCGTGCGGCGCGAACTGTTCAGCGGGCTGATGCTGGGGGCGACGCTGGGCGCGCTGGGGCTGGTCACGGTGCTGATCTGGAACACCTACCGCCGGTCGGTCGGCGCGGGCGACGAGGCCGCCCCGATGCACCTGATCGCCATGACGATTGCGCTGGCGGTAACGGGCGTGGTGACGTGGGGAACGATCGTCGGCTCGCTCCTGCCGCTGATCCTCAAGCGTGCGGGCTTCGACCCGGGCGTCGCCTCGACGCCGCTGGTGGCGACGCTGATGGACACCTCGGGGATGCTGATCTACTTCGCGGTGGCGGTCGTGCTCCTGCACGAGGCGCTGGGGTGAGGTGGCGGGAGCACGCAGCATGGACATGACGCCGGAGCGGTGGCGGGCGACGTGCGCGTATCTCGGCGAGGTCTTCGGGCCGCTCGGCGATCCGATCGACGACCAACTGGCGACGCTGCGCCAGCGCGCGGTGGCGGCGGGGCTGCCGGACATAGCGATCTCGCCGGACGTGGGGAGGCTGCTGATGCTGCTGGCGTCGATGGCCGGGCCGGACGGGAGCGGGGCGCTGCTGGGCGTGGAACTCGGCACGCTCGGCGGCTACTCCGCGCTGTGGATCGCACGCGGGTTTGCGCCGGACGGGCGTCTTATCACGGTCGAGCCGGAGGCGAAGCACGCCGACTTTGCGCAGGGCGAGTTCGAGCGGGCGGGGATGGCGGATCGGATCGAACTGCGCCGGAGCCTGGGGGCGGAAACGCTCGCGCGGCTGCTCTCAGAGCACGGGCCGGGCTCGCTCGACTTCGTGTTTCTGGACGCGGTGAAGAGCGAGTACGCGACGTACGCCGTGCTCGCGTCGCATCTCCTGCGCCGGGGCGGGCTGTTGGTCGCGGACAACTGCCTCGGCTCGCGGTGGTGGGTCACGGATGCGCCTGGCCCGGATGCGGATGCGGAGCGCGACCGCGCCGCGATGGACCGGTTCAACCGCTGGCTCGCGGGGCCGACGAGCGGGTTTCTCTCGGCATGCATCGCGAACAGGGAGGGAGTTGCGGTGGCGAGGAGGAAGTAACGGCGTGATGAAAGAGAGCGCACGCTCGGGGAACAGAGATCGCTTCGGGCGGTTGTTTCCTCGAGCGCGTTGCTCACGTCCAGTCGCGTCTGCCGGCGAGCGCGCCGCGGAACCTGGCCTCGAGGGTTCGTTCGGCGATGCGTTCCGGGTCGAGGGTGACGGGCACGATGAGGCTGAACATGGACCCGCGTCCCGGCTCGCTGACGAGTTGGATCTCGCCCTGGATGAGCGAGGCGAGTTCGCGGGCGATGGCGAGGCCGAGGCCCGTGCCGCTGTGCTCGCGTGTGTGGGCGGCGTCGAGTTGGCGGAACTTCTCGAAGATGGTCTCGTGGTGCTCTGGCGGGATGCCGGGTCCGTTGTCGATCACGCTGACGCGCACGCGGTCCGTTTCCGAGTCCGGGCCGGGGGGGAGCCGCTCCGCGCGCAGGGTGACGCGACCCTTGCGGCCCGTTCGCTCCTCAGGCTCGATGAACTTCACCGCGTTGCTCAGGAAGTTGAAGACGATCTGCTGGAACTTGCGCGGGTCGGTCTCGATGACGGGCAGGTCCGGCGCGGCCTCGACGCGCACCTCGATGCCGCGGCGGTCCGCCAGGGGGTGGATCAGGCCCGCGAGGGCCTCGGTCGCCTCGCGCAGGCTGAGCCGATCGACGTTCAGTTCGACCCGCCCCGCTTCGAGGCGCGCCATGGCGAGCAGGTCCTCGATCATGTCGAGCAGGTTGCGTCCCGCGGCGACGATGTTGTCGAGGTAGCGCACGCGCTTGGCGGCCGACCCGGTCTCGCCCGGCGTCTGCTCCGCGCGGGCGATCTCGAGCAGCAGCTCCGCGAACCCGATGATCGAGTTGAGCGGCGTGCGGAGCTCGTGGCTCACGTTCGCCAGGAACTCGCTCTTCAGTTTCGCGGTCTGGTACAGGGCGACGTTCGCCTGGGCCAGTTCGGTCAGTTTGAGGTCCATCGCGGCGTTGATGGCGCGAAGCTGGTCGTGGCTCTCCTCGAGGTTGGCGAGCATCTGGTTGAAGGTCGCGGCCAGTTCCTCGAACTCGTCGCCCGTGGTGATGTCCGAGCGCACCTGGAGCTCGCCGCCGCGGACTCGTTCGGCGGTGCGCTTCAGCTGCCGCACCGGGCTGAGGATGATGCGGTGGATGATCTGGTAGAAGACGACGACGGCGAGCGCGAGCACGAAGAACGCCGCACTGAGCAGGTAGAGCGTGTTCACGGCCAGGAGCGTCGGCGCGCCCTCGGATCGCCGCTCGAGCAGCAGGATCGAGTCGATCCGCCCGCCCTCGGCCCGCTCGGCCTTGGCGTAGCGATAGACGCGTGCCGGCCCGTCCCACGCGGCCGCGTGGTGGTCCGTGGCGGGGATGTCGCGCTCGAATCGTCGCAGGGCATCGCGCACGAACGGCTCCCTGGCAGCACGCCGGCGCGCCTCGGCCAGCGTGATCCGCTCGGCCTCCACGCCCGCGTGCGACATCGGTCCGAAGTCCGGGAGCGTTGGGTTCGTCGCGTCGCTGCGCAGCCACACCGAAGCGAGCGTTCGTGAGAGCTCGAGTTGCCCCTCCTCGACCAGCGCAAACATGCGGAACCACGGCGCGGCCAGCGCAACGCACACGATCAGCACCACCGCGCCACCGAACAGAACCAGACACTTGTCGGCGAGCGACAGGCCGCGGATCCACGAGACAGGCGATCGCCGACTCATTCGCGCCAGTCTAGGGAACCCGAGGGGTTGCGCGGGCATCATCGTCTCGTATCGAGCGGAATCCGCTTGACCTGCAGGGGGCGTTTCGGCAACACTTCCTTCGGAGTCGATCATGGCGGCACGGCGCGACACACGCAGGCAAGGCCGACCCGCCCGCCGGGGCGGATTGTTCGTTGCGATCGTCGCCATGATGGCCTGCGTGCTCTACGCCGCGCTGCCGGTCGTGCAGGCCGCACACTCCCGCGCTGCCCACGGGCGCGTGTCGCCGGTCGAGCCGGCCGCCGTTGTTCATGCCTGCACGCACGACGGCCATCACCATCATCAGCCCTCCGAACCGGCCGATGAGCCTCGTCCTGCCCACGATCACGACGGCTGCCGCGTCTGTCTGGCCATGAAACTGGCCCGCGCGAGCGGCATGCCGGAGTTCTCCGCTCCTGGCGTCGTCGCGTTGCTCCCCACGTCGCTTGATCGGCTTGTTCCGGTCGGGGCGCTCCCCGCGCCCGTGCCGTCGCTGACGAGCGCGCCACCGCGCGGCCCGCCGCGGGCGTGATGCACCGCGCGCGTCGGACTCTCGCTTCATCACGCACATTCGAGTCGGATCGTCATCGCGCGGCGGGCGCGCGGGCTTGACGGGCATGGCCCCGTCACGCGCCGGGTGTCTGCCCGTGAGCGATCGGGAGGTCGGCCATGGGCCGCCGCGGATTCACGCTCGTCGAGCTGCTGGTCGTCATTGCGATCGTCGCGCTGCTCATCGGTCTGCTGCTGCCCGCCCTGGGCAAGGCACGCCGGGCTGCCCTCGCCGCCGTCTGCCTGAGCAACGTTCGCCAGCTGGAGATCGCGCACACACTCTACATGAACGACAACAACGACCGCTTCATCGACGCCGCCCTCTCGCACGGCGGAGCGTCCGGCTCCGTCCGCGACTCGTGGATCAGCACGCTTGCGCCTTACTACGGCGGCTCGCCGGTTGTGCGCTCGCCGGGCGACCGCAGCCCGCACTGGCACACGAGCGAGGGCGGGCAGTGCGAGGGCGTCACCCTCGCCCAACTGCTGAACCTGCTCGCGGACGACGACCCCGCCAACGATCCGGAGCCGGGCGACGTCTGTCGCTGGACCAGCTACGGCCTCAACGACTACCTCACGAGCAAGGGGCCGACGTACGTCGATCCGAGGCTCGGGCGCATCACGCACTTCGACCGCATGGAGCGCGTGCCGCGGGCCTACGCGACGGTGCACTTCCTGATGATGACCGAGGGTACGGGCCGCTACGCCGATCCGGAGTACGCGCGCACCGACCACGTCCACGTCTACGAGTGGGACGGCACGGGCGTCGACCCGGCCGACCGCCCCAGACTCGCAGCCGCACACATGGAATCGGACGCCCACGGCGGCCGGCACGGCGCATGGGACGCCGTTGCCAACTACGGCTTCCTCGACGGGCACGCGGAGACGCTCCGCTTCGACCGCGTGTACACCGACTACTACGACAACCGCTTCTTCCCGCCCGTGGCCAAGTGAACGGAGATTCGACCTCAACCAACGAAAGGAGACCGCCATGCGATTGTTTCGCTCGGTCTGGATGCTGGCTCTCGCGCTCGTCGCCGGCGCTGCCGTCGCGCAGCCCCACGGCGGGGACGTCGTGCTCACGGTGACCGACGGCAGGATCGTCACGAACGTCTACAACGGCGGCGTGACGGAGCCTTGGTGCCTCTTCACCGGTGCGTTCGGCGGCACGAACCAGACCAACAACCCCGGCTTCGACAGCGTCGCGGGGACGTTCCCCGCGAACGCCGAGATCGGGTTCACGATCCGGCGCGCCGTCCGCACGTGGGACGGCACGGACTTCTCGACGATCCCGCCGGAGAGGATCGCCATGTCGTGGGGGCCGCTCGGGCCGGTCGAGTCGCCTGCGAGCGACGTACCCGTGCATGGCTTCACGCTCAATGCCAGTTCCAACGGGTCGTTCCATTACCACTACACCTTCCGTCTGTCCGCGCCGGCCTCGCCCGGCGCCTACCTGCTCGAACTGGAGTTGTGGTCCACGCACCAGGCGGTCGGGCCGAGCGAGCCGTTCTGGCTCGTGTTCAACAAGGACCTTGACGCGGCCGAGTTCCAGCGGGCCGCGGACTGGGCCTTGAACTCCGTTTCGTCGTGCGGCACGGGCTGCCGGGCCGATTTCAATGGCGACACCACGGTCAACACGCTGGACTTCGTGGCGTTCCTCAACGCCTTCGTCGCGGGCGACGCCGCGGCCGACTTCAACGGCGACACCACGGTCAACACGCTGGACTTTGTCGCGTTCCTCAACGCTTTCGTGGCGGGGTGCTGATCGGCTCTGCCCGGCTTTCACATTTGTTCACTTCAGCAATCGCTCCGCTGGAGCGGCAGAAAGGGAGAGTTCCTGATGCGTACCCACATGATGACGAGTGTTCTCACGATCACCGGCCTGGCGTTCGCCGCGGCTGCAAATCCGCACGACGGCGACTTCATCGTCGGTGTCAACGGTCTCGGCAAGCTGATGATCGAGGCCGACCTCGACGAGGCGTTCTACCTGCCGCCCTTCAACGCCGGCGGCGTCGTCGGCTGGTTCGGCGACGATCCCGGCTTTGCCTCGCTGGACGAGGACGAGCCTGGAGAGGACTTCTACACGCTCAAGACCGGCGCGGACGTCTGGTTCGTGCTCGTCGCTGTCGATCCGGCGTTCAAGGTCTACGACCCCTTCTTCAATCTCATGTCGCCGGGCGATTCGTTCTGGCTCGGCGGGCACGAGTTCGACGTGCACCCTTTCTGGCATATCGACTCCGCCGACCCCGCGTTCGACCCCGCGCGAACAGAGTGGCACGCCACCTTCCGTCTGATCGACCTGGGCGGCACCGGGTACGGCGTGAGCGATGACTGCAGGGTTGCGTTCACAAACGTGCCGACGCCGGGGGCGGGCGCATTGCTCGTGCTCGCGGGCACTGCATGGGTGCGCCGTCGCCGCTGAACCCACGAACCCCATCGCCCAATGGCCGCCGGCGGGGCCTCGTCGCTTGGAGGAGAGCGCGAGGCCCCGCCCCTTGTTTCGAGCCGGCGCACGCGGCGTCTACACTTTCTCCACAATGCCCGGCCGCACTGTCTATCTCGAGACGTTCGGCTGCCAGATGAACGAGCTGGACTCGGAACTGGTGGCGGGTGAGCTCGCGCGCCTCGGCTATGCCTTCACGGGCGACCCCGAGCGGGCCGACGTCGTGCTCTACAACACCTGCTCCGTGCGAGAGCACGCCGAGCAGAAGGTCTGGAGCCGCCTTGGCGAGATGTCCGTGCGCAAGCGGCGCGAGCCGTCGCTGGTGGTTGGCGTGCTCGGCTGCATGGCGGAGCGCGACGGCGAAGACCTCATCCGTCGCATGCCCGTGGTGGACGTGATGTGCGGGCCGGGCGAACTCGACAAACTTCCGGCGCTGCTGGACAACGCCGTGCGCACGAAAGAGAGTCTTGCCGGCGATGGCGGCGGGGGAGCAGCTGCCGGGACCGCCGCCCCGCGGGCAAACGCGATGATCTCTGCACGGCAGGTCGCTCTCCAGGGCAACGCCAGCCGGCGCAGCGCGACGCTCGCCGCGGCCGAGGACAACCTCGAGCTGCTGGACCTCTCCCGGGCAGTCTCGCCTGTTGATCCGGCGTCGGGTGCGAGCCGCAGGTCGGCGTACGTTCGCATCACGCGCGGGTGCAACAAGTTCTGCACCTACTGCGTCGTTCCCTTCACGCGCGGAGCGGAGGTCCATCGCCCGCCGGACCACGTTGTGGACGAGTGCAAGCGACTCGCCGACGCGGGCGTCGTCGAGGTCACGCTGCTCGGTCAGACCGTGAACCACTACCGTTTCGAGCACGGTGCGGCCGTCACCGTCGGGGGCGTCACGCAGCCGCAGAAGGGGCGGAGCTACCGCGGGGGGCACGACCGTGACCCCTTCGCGGGTAAGAACGTGACGACCTTCGCCGACCTGCTCGCTCGCATTCACGACGAGGTTCCCGCGATCCGGCGGTTGAGATTCGTCACCAGTTACCCGCGCGACTTCGGCAACGACGTGCTCGAGGTGATGCGCGACCACCCGCGTATCTGCCGCTATCTGCACGTGCCGGCGCAGAGCGGGTCCAACCGCGTGCTGGCGAAGATGAACCGCGGCTACACGGTCGAGGAGTACGAGGAGTTCCTCGCTCGCGCCCGCGAGTTCCTCGACCAGCCGGGGATCGGTCGCCCGCTCATGCTGTCGGGCGACGTGATCGTCGGCTTCCCGACCGAGACCGACGAGGACTTCGAGGCGACGGTCGGGCTGCTGCGCCGGGCGCGCTACAAGAACTGCTTCATCTTCAAGTACTCGCCGCGGCCCGGCACGGTCGCGTTCGAGCGCATCCCCGACGACGTGCCCGAGGCCGTCAAGCGGCGCCGCAACAACGAACTGCTCGCGGTGCAGGCGGAGATCTCGGACGCGATCGCGCGCGAGCAGGTCGGGCGCGAGGTCGAGGCCTTCGTCGAGGGTCCGAGCAAGCAACAGATGAAACGCGAGGGCCTGACCACCGGCCAGATCCGCAGGGTCGGCGGGGCCGTCACGCTCACCGTCGGCGGGCGCGACCCGGCGGCGGACCTCGACCCCGGCCACGCCCCGACCGCGACGGTCGAGGTCAACGGCGCGCCGAGCGTGCAACTCTCGGGCCGCACGGACGGCGACCTGATCGTCTTCTTCGAGGCCCCGCGCGAGGCGGTGGCGGGACTGACGGGCGAGATGGTGCGCGTGCGGATCACGGCGGCCGATCGGCTGAGCCTGCACGGCGTCGTGATTCGCTGAGCGCACGCGACCGGAATCAACGAGCCGCGCCGGCAGGGAGCGGTTGGTATGCGCACCAGTTCGCGAGAGAACCGCTCCCTCTCGGTCGCGGCTCGTTCATGAGCGTCCGGGTTCATTCTCTCGCGTGGCCAAGTACACCAGCACCTCGTACATCAGCCCCACGCGACTGTCCGCCGCCGCGTGTCTCGTGTGCAGTTCCTGCAGGCCGCGCACGAGCTGCTCGGCGCGCGGGCCTGTCCTCGGCACGTAGGACGCGCTCATGGCCCGGCCGATCAGCGAGGGCTTGTCCAGCCGCTGTTCGTTGCGGAAGCGCAGTCGGCGCACGCGGGCGGGGTCAAAGGGGGGGGCGAACGTCGGGTTGCGTGCGGCGGACTGGTGGCTCGTCGGGCCTGCGCCATCGCTCGCCTCGCGGACGAGGTCGTAGTACCCGCGGGCGACGGGGTCGGTCTCGTCGCCGTCGTTCCACACAAGAGCGAGGCGACCGCCGGGGCGCAGGATGCGTGCGAACTCACGGCAGGCGGCCCTCGGCTCGAACCAGTGGTAGGACTGTGCACACAGCACCAGATCGACGGAGGCATCGGGCAGGCCGGTGGCTTCCGCGGTCCCGGACCGCCACTCGATGAGCGGATGCTGGCCGGCGGCCGATCGCATCGCGTCGTTCGGCTCGACGGCGATGACGTGCACGCCGCGCTCCGCGAGCAGGCGAGCAGAAATGCCGGTGCCCGCCCCGATATCCGCCGCCATCAACGGGGCCTGCAAGGCCCCGCCCCGCGTCGCGGGGGGCAAGCGGTCGAGGATCGCGTCGATCGCTTCGGCCGGGTAGGACGGGCGGAACTTCGCGTAGTCGGCGGCTCGGTCGGAGAAGCGCGTCGTCGGGCGCATCTCGTGCAGCGGCTCCCGAGCGGTCATTCCTCGTCCTCCTGCTGACGTTCGATGCGTTCGCGGGCGCGCCGCTTTGCCTCCAGCAAGCCGCCGGAGGGGGTGGCATCCTCGCTCTGAACCCGCTGCCTGGGCTTTGCTTGTTCGTAGCCGGCGGCGGCCTCCCTTGGCGCGACCTTCGTCCGCTGCTCGCGGATCGCCCGCAACGCCTCCTCGCGGTCGCGAACGCGCCTGCGTGCGGCCTCCTCGGTAATGCGCCGGGCCTCCGCCTCGCCCAGCGTGCCCGCCCGCGGCTCTGCCCGCGCCGCCTCGCGTGTCCCGCGCAGCCCGGCGAGCGTTCGACGCGCCTCCTCGCCCCGATCGGCGAGCGCCTCGGCCGCGGCGCGGCGCAGCTCCACGCCGAACTCGCGCGAGACGAATCGGTCCCACGCGATGCGCCGCGTTCCCACGTCCAGCATCAGCACCACGATCGCTGCGATGAGCAGGTGCCGCCAGAGCGGGGCGCTCGCCAGCCTCGGCGGCGCGGCGGCACGGTCGAAGACGGTCGCCGCGTCAAGGCTGTCGAGTGTGAGCACGCGCCCGCCGGTGATCGATGCCACGTCGCGGAGCAACGCGGCGTTTGACCGCAGCGAGCGGTACTCCTCGCCCGATGAGATCGTCGTTCCGCCGATCGCCGGCGGCAGCGGCCTGCCCGCCTGCCGGGGTTTGACCACCGCGACGTATGCCCCTGTTCGACTTGCCTCGACCGACCCCTCGTACACGCCCGGCCCGGTCTGGTCGAGGCGGATCGTCGTCGGTTCCTCGCCCGGTCCGTACACCGTCGCATCGACCGCGAGCGCATCCAGGGGTGTGCCCGCGTCGTCCGCGGCCTCGAAGCGCACGCGCAGCCGGCCGTCGCGCACCAGCGTCATCAGGTCGTACCCGTGCGTGGTCGCGGGGCGCGAGAGCGTGCGCACGACCTGCGTCCACATCCGCGCGTAGCCGGGCCAATCCAGCCATCGTGCGGCCCAGTGGTGCGCGTCGGACGTGAACGCGGCGACCTGCCCCAGCCCGACGTTCCAGTGGGCGAGCAGAGGCTCGCCGTCGGGCGTGAGCATCGCGCTGATGATGGTCGGCTCGCGCCGCGTCTGCGTGAGGACGAGACCGCCGAGCATGGGGGGGGTGCCGATGCTCTCGGTCATGGGCGAGCCGCTGGGTGTGACCACGGGGCGGAACGGCGCCTCGCGGATCATCGGCGAGCGGACAAGCCGCACGGTTTTCACGAAGATGCTCGGCAGTGCGTTGGGGTTCACGACGTAGTGGTGTTGTCCACCGCCCTGTTCGGCGATCGCGCTCATGGTGGCGATGTCTGCTTCCTGACCGACGCTGATGGTCGAGACGCGGATGCCCCGCTCGAAGAGGTCGGCCGCCGCGCCGGGCAGCAACTCCGCGTTCATCGAGACCCCGTCGGAGAGGACGATGACGTGTCGCACCTCGGCCCGGGCGGATTCGAGCTGTCGCGCCGCTTCTTCGAGCGCGGGGAGCAGGTTGGTGCCGCCCCCGGGGCTGATGCCGCGGATGCGGGACGCGAGCGTCGCGGGGTCGCTGTTCGGTGAGAGCGGGTGAACGACGCGCGGAGCGTTGCTGAACGCGATGACGCCGACGAGGTCCGCGCGGTCGAGGATGGTGACGGCGTGAGCGGCGGCCTCGTTGGCGATCTGCTGCTGCGTGCGGGACGAGCCGAACACTCCTCGCCCCATCGACCCCGAGTTGTCGATGACGAGCACGATCGCCGCCGAAGGCACGATCAGGCTCTCGGGCAGGTCGAGGCTCACCGGCAGGATCGGCTCGATGGGTGTGCCTTTCCATCCGCCCGGGCCGAACGAGTCCGGTCCGCCGATCATGACCAGCCCGGCGCCGAGGTCGCGCACGTGCGCGGCCAGTGCGTGCTGCGCTGTCGGGTCCAGCGCGTCTGCGGGCACGTTCTGGAGGATCACGAGGTCGTAGAGCTGCAGCGAGAGCGGGTCGCTCGGCGCAGCAGGGGGGGGGAGGACCGTCACGCCGATGCCCGCCTGTTCCAGCGAGCGGGCGAGCGTCGAGCCGGCCTCGCCGGGGCGGCCGTCCGAGACGCCGTCGAGCAGCAGCACCGAGCCGCGGCCGGGCGTCACGGTGAACGCTTCGGCGCGGTTGTTCTCCGGGATTGAATCGCCGAGGGCGAGCGTCGTGCCGTCCGGTCCTTCGGCGGTCTCCGGCTCCCAGACGGCTTCGAAGCGGTGCACGCGAGCCGGCGGCAGCGCGACGCGCACGAGTTCTACGTGCCGACCCGGCGCGAGCGACAGCGCCCTTCCCGCGCCGGCACCCGCGCCCATGTCGATCGGCTCGCCGTCCCGCAACATGTGCAGCGTGCCGCGGGCGGGGTCCGTCGCCGCGAGCACGACGCGCACGGTTACCGTTGATTCGGACGCGGC
Source organism: Synechococcales cyanobacterium CNB (assembly GCA_030263455.1). NCBI lineage: Bacteria > Bacillati > Cyanobacteriota > Cyanophyceae > Synechococcales > Synechococcales cyanobacterium CNB. Next base: position 383,716 of record SZOZ01000002.1, on the reverse strand, counting down.
GGCGGGGGGGGCATCGACATGCTCGACCATCACCTCGCCGCGCACTTCGTACTCGACCGGCACGGCGTCAACCGGGAGCGAGCCTCGGGCGCCGCGCGCCGTGGGGAATCGCCCCGCGAGTTCGCGTGCGGCGGCGCGGGCGTCGCCGGTCGTTTCAACGCCGTCGCTCACGAGCACGAGCCTGCCCGCAGCGTCCGCCGGGATGAGCGACGCGGCGAACCGGAGCGAGGAGGCCACGTCCGTGCCCTCGCGCAGGCGGACGTCGAGCGATCGGCCCGTGATGTCCCCACGCGTGGGCAGGGCGACCGCGGCGGCCGAGCCGTCGAAGACCACGACGCCGAGCAGGTCGTCCGGCCCTCGACCCGCGGCCAGCCGATCGATGGTTGATCGCGCACGCTCGACCAGCGGCGGCCCGTCCGAGCCGTCCGCGTAGCGGCGTACCGAACCGGAGACGTCGACCACGAACACGACCGCGAACCGGTCAACGGGTCGCGTTCCCGCCGCGCCCGCGAGGAGTGCGGCCAGCAGGAGCGTGAGCAGGGTGCGGGCGACGACCGCCGACCACCGCCGCACGCGGCTCATCGCGGCGAACCACCGCAGGCCGATCCACGCCAGCGGCAGCGCGGCCAGAACGGCGATCAGCCACAGCGGGCTTTCGAACCGCAGGCCCATCGATCAGCCGCCCCCCCCCTGCTGCGATTCGGCCCGCTTCTGGTAGCGCTCGAACACACGCCGCACAAGGTCGCGACGGGCGGGCGGCACCGCCTGCTGTTCGAGCGCCTCCTCCGCCGAGCGAGCCGCCTCGCGGATGCTCTCCTGCATCACCCGGTGCGATGCGCCGTCCTCCGTCCGTCGGCCGTCGGCGAACCACTGCGCGACCACGCGGCCGTCCTCGCCCGTCTCGCGAGGGTCACGAGCGTCGATCGGTGTCGTCTCGGAGCCCCACGGCTCGTCCGGCGGCGGCGTGTCTCGTGCGAACTCGCGCTCGTCGGGCCACGGGCCTGCGGGGGCGTCGCCAGGCTCGCGACCGAGCAACCGGCGTGCGTGCTCGCGCAGGTCGCGGGCGCGCTCGCGCTCGTCGCGCCCCGGCCGCGCCAGTTCGCGAAGCCGTTCGGCAAAGCCTTTCACTCCGCCGGGTGTGTCGTCTCCGCCTCGTTCACCTCCGTGATGCTGCCGCGGCGTCCGTCCCGGCTGTTCGCCGGGCTGTTGGCCGTCGGGGCGCCGGCCATCGTGTGACTCGCCCTGATCGCCGGGCGTGGGGCGCGGCTCGCCATGCTGCCGCGGGGTCTCGCTTTCGCCCGGTGTCGCTTCGCCCTGCTCGCTCTCACGCTCCTCGCCGGGGACGGGCTTCGGCGTCTCGCCGGGCGCACGCTCGGGCGACGCTGGTTGCTGCGCGTCACCATCGCCTTCCGTCGGCTTCGGCTGCGCTTCGTCTTCGCGAGGTTTGGGTTCGCCCGCTCCTCGCTCACCTTCGCCTTGCCGCGGTTGCCCCTCACGTGGTTCTGATCGCTGCCGTTCCCCTTGCCGCGGTTCGCGTTGGTCGCCATTCGGAGCGAGATCCCTTGTTTCATCGGGTGGTCGCTCACCGCTGTCGGACCGCGGCTTCGGCGGTTCGCGCAGTTCGCGGGCCGCGTCCTCCGCGGCGCGGCGGAGTTCCTGCTCGCGACGCTGGGCTTCTTCTTCGGCCTGGCGGCGCCGGTTCTCCGCCGCAATCTCGCGGGCGGCCTGCTCCGCGGCCTCCGGTTCGAGGCCGGCATCGCGCAGTTGCTTCTCGATCTCGCGAGGGTCGGTCTCGGATGCCAGCCGCTCCAAGGCCTGCTCGTCGAGCGGCAGGGGGGGGGTCGGGAGCGGCTCCGGCGCGCCAGATCGCGGCTCGGCGAGTGAGCGGGCCAGGTCCTCGAGTTCGCGGGCGAGTTGCTCGCGTGTCGCCGGGTCGAGCCGGTCCATCTCCGCGGCGAGCCGCTCGGCCGTGTCGGCTGCGCGGGCAGCGTCGCCAGCGCCGATCGCTCTGGCGAGATCGGACCATGCATCGTCGGCGTCGCGTGCAGCCTGCGCTGCGCGGGCCATGCGTTCGCGCACGCTGTCCGCCGCGGCCTGCTCGCGCTCGGCCTGATCTTCGAGCCGGTTCGCGAGGCGTTCCACCGCGTCCGCCGCCGCGGCACGGGCCTCGCGCGGGTCGCGCCTCGCATCGGCCAGTTCACGCTCGATCTCGTCGAGCGTTGCCAGTTGCTCGGCCGTTGCCGGGTCGGCCCGCGCTTGATGGACGGCATCTCTCGCCGCGCGCGACGCCTCGGCAATTTCGCGCGCCGCCGCCTCGCGTGACGCTCGCGCGAGGGCGGGGTCCTCGGTCGCGCTCCCTCGCTCCAGCCGGGGCAGGAAGATCGCCACCACGACCGCCAGTACCGCCACGACCGGCCACGCGCCCCACCGCCAGTCCGGCCGCACGGGCACGGCCCGGCGAAGGCTGACGCTCTGCGCGGCGTGTTCCGCCTCGCGCTGCGCCAGGCCCGCGAAGGGATCGTCCGAATGCGAGAGCGCAAGCCCGGAGGACAGCCTGTCGCGCAGCCCGAGCGCGTGGTCCAGGGCGACGGCCGCCCGCAGAAGAGACCATCGGCGACGCCATGCGTCCGCGATCACGATCATCGCGGCGACGCCCGTGGCGACGGCAAGGTACGCCCACCATTCGGGCCGCCAGAGGTTGAGCCGGTCGAGCGCGGCCGCGAGCAATCCCACGGACGACCCGGCGAGGAGGACGACCCCTGCTCGCCGCACCGCGTCGGCGAGCAGCGCGCGCCGGGCCGCGCGTCGCGCCACGCCTGCCGTTCTGGGGCATGGGCCGTCCATGCACGATGGTATTCGACCGGGGGCGTGCGCGGTCGGGGCGCGGTATCGTTCCGCGATGGAACCGCACGATGCGCTCGCCACGCTGGTCGCCGGCGGCTCGCTCAGCGCGGAGCAGGCTGAGGCCCTCTTCGAGCGACTGCTCTCCGGCGGCATGGACGACGCCCAGATCGCGGGTGTGCTCTCGCTCATCCAGGCGCGCGGGGCGACGACGCCGGAGGTCATCGGTGCCGCCCGGGTCATGCGCCGCCACGTCACGCCGACGCCCATGCCGAGCGTGCTCGGAGCGACCCTCATCGACACCTGCGGCACGGGTGGAGCGCCCAAGACCTTCAACGTCTCGACCGCGGCGGCCATCGTCGCGGCGGCGGCACGATCGGGGGGGGGGCGGCGGGCGATCGTCGCCAAGCACGGCAACCGCTCGCGCACGGGGCGAGGGTCGGCCGAGGCGCTTGCGGCGCTCGGCGTGCGCGTGGACGCGTCGCCGGAGGTGCAGTCGCGGTGCCTCGCCGAGGCGGGCGTGTGCTTCTGCTTCGCGATCCACCATCACCCTGCGATGCGCCACGCGGCCGGGCCGCGACGGTCGCTCGGGTTCCCGACGATCTTCAACCTGCTCGGGCCGTTGACGAACCCGGCGGGCGCCCGTCGGCAAGTGATCGGCGTCTACGAGGCGAGGCTGGTGCCGCTGATCGCCGAAGCGCTCGCGGGACTCGGAGCGGAGCGGGCGATCGTCGCCCACGGGCGCGACGGCATGGACGAACTGACGACGACCGCGCCGACGATCCTGGCGTTGGTCTTGGGGGGGGGTGTGCGGATCGAGGAACTGGACGCTCGCACGCTCGGCCTCGCTCCGGCCCGGCTCGACGACCTGCGCGTCGCGAGCGTGGACGAGGCCGCCGGGGCTGTTCGCGCCGTGCTGGCGGGCGAGCCGGGGCCGCGGCGAGACGTGACGCTCCTGAACGCTGCCGCCGCGCTGCTCGTGGCGGACGTTGCGGCTTCACTCGCCGATGGGCTGACGCTCGCGGCGGAAGCGGTGGACTCGGGCAGGGCGAGGGAGACGCTGGAGACACTGATGCGCGTATCTCGTGGATGACCGGACGGTCAGCGTGTCATGATCGCGTTGATCGTGTCCAGCGCGGATCGAGACCACGCCGTCCAGTCCTCGCCGCGCGGGGCGACGAAGAGGCGTGCGAGCGGCCCCTGGCGTGAGCCGTCGGTCGCGGGCGTGAGCCACAGCACGGCGTCGGCTTCGGGCGAGGCGGCGAGCCAGGTCTCGATCGCGGCCGCGGCATCGGGGGAGTCCAGCGGCGCCTGCCCGCGAGCGAGACGGACGGCTGCGGCGAGGTCGAGGTCCGCGGTCATCGCCTCGGAGCCGGATTCCGCGCCGGGCGCCGCGCCGCGCAGCTCCATGCCGGCCGAGTCGAAGGACGCGAGCAGAGCATCGACGCGGGCGCGGGTGGCTTCGTCCAGAGGCGGGAGCAGGTCACTGACGACCAGCACGCGCGCGCCATCGACCGGCGCGCCGGCGAACGCGGGCAGCGCGGGCGGCTGGGGCGGGGCAGGGATGGGCGCGGCGGTATCACCGTAGACGACGACGGTGCCGCGCTTCGACGCGGCGAAGCCGATGACGATCGCGGCGATGCCAACGCAGGCGGCCAGAAACAGGAAGAGCGCGACGGCCACGCCGGGGTTCATGCCGTTGTTGAATCGTGCCGGTCCGGCCGCGGCGGCGCGTCCGCCGATGCGCCTGGCCGCGCGCGTGCGGGCGGCCTCGACACGGGCGCGGGCGCTCGCCAACTGCTGTTGCGCCGGGGCCCGCTGCACGCGAGGGCGCGCGGGACGCTGCGCTGGTCCCGGGCGCGGCGTTCCCGCGGCGCGCACCGGTTCGTCCGGCGAAACGACATACTCGCCGCTCCACCAGTTCGTCACGCGCAGGCGCGGGCGCGAACGCCGCTGCGGCGGTTGAGGCGGTGGGGGGGCGAAGCCGGGGGAGCCATCCGGGCGGGCGCGGAGCGCGTGCGACGCGGCCACAGCGCCGGCAAACACGAGTTCGTCCTCTTCGCGGTACACGGCGTGCTGAGCGTCGCCCTCGACGCCGCGCATACTCGGCAGTTCCGCCGGGCGCACCGCGAACGGGTCCGCCGCCGCGGCCACGTAGCGCACGTCCTCGAGCATCGCCAGGGCAGTTGGGTAGCGCTTGTCGTAGTCCGCCATCGCGCGGCGCACGATCCACCGCACGGCGTCGGGGCAGCGGCGTGTGATCTGGCTCAAGGCGCCGTGCGCGGGGAACGAGTTCTCGACCACGGCGTAGAGCACCGCGCCCGCGGCGTAGACGTCGAACTTCGCCCCATCCACCTGGTGGACCTTCACGCCGCGCAGCGCCATGCGCACCATTTCGGGGTCGCGGAAGTATTCCGTGCCGTGCGTCGTGAGCGTCATCGCCGAGCGGATCGGCGTGAGCAGGCCGAAGTCCACGAGGTGCGCCTCGCGCCCGTGGACGATGATGTTGTCGGGTTTGACGTCCTTGTGCCACAGCCCGCCGCGGTGGTAGCGGTCCAGCGTGGCGAGCAGCGAGCCGAGGTACCCGAGCACCTCGTGCAACTGCGCGTTGGTCAGGCCTGCAGCGGGGGCGCGGCCGTGCAGTTTCTGGGTCACCAGGCTCAGCGGCTCGCCGGGCACGAAGCGCATCACGTAGTAGAAGCGTTCGGGCGTGAGTTCGTGGTCGAGGACGAGCCCGAGCTTCTTGGCCGCATCCAGCGCTCGGCTCTCGCGCACGATCTGCGGCAGGCTCGACCCGTCCTGGAGGCTGAACGACTTGATGACGACCTGGTCCACGTCGTCGATGCCCTGGCGTGCGAACGCCGCGCGCCGGATCTCGTCCGGTTCGGCGACGTACAACTTGCCCCCCGAACCGCCCCCGGGCAGCGAGCCGACGATCACGTAGCCTTCGAACTTGCCGGTGCGCCGCGAGGGGGTGTCCGCGGTCGGTGCGGCCGCCACCACCTCGGGAAGCCTGCGCTCCAGCCCGTCCACCAGCGAGTTCAGGCACAGGAAGCGTGCCGGGTGCCCGACGAGGATGCGGTAGATGCACGCTCCTCCCGCGCCCATCTCGCCTTGGATCGCCCGACCGAAGTGCGCCGCCGCCGACCATCGTCCGATCACCACGTTCGCGATGACGAGGAACGCGAAGACCACGGCCGTTACCAAAGCGCCGATGAGGCGGAGTGCGTCGCGGATCTCGCCCCCGATGAACGCGGCGAGGTGGCGGACCAGCCAGCCGATGCCCTTGAAGAGCGGCACGACGACGTACATGACGAGCAGCACGAGCAGCACGATGCCCACGACCGCTCCCAGCAGCACCAGCAGCACCCCAGGCCCGGCCATACCTTCGCTCCTGCCCCGGCGGGCGTCTCGTCGGCGTCCTATCGAGCGGCCTGCTCGTCCATCCGCCGAAGGTCCATCTGGCGGTGGTAAATCTCCGCGACCGCCTCGTCAAAGAGAGCGTCGTCGGCCTTGTTCGGATCGAGGTCCAGCCCGTTTCGGCGCGGCTCGGACCGCTCGGCCTCCGTGAACGAGTACGTCTCCACGGCCTCCGCGATCCGCCGTCGCAGCGCGTCGCGCACCTTCGCCAGTCGCCGGCTCACCGTCGGCTCGCTCACCCCGATTGCCGCCGCCACGTCCTTGCCGCTCGTCCCGTCCAGCACCCGCATCCGGTAGATGGAGAAGTCCGTGAAGTCGCACTCTTTCTGTACCTGCCGGATCGCGGCCTCGACCTTCGCCCCGAAGACCGCGGCCTCGTAGGCATCGTCCGCGCCGATCGCCGACGAGCCGGCCATCCATGCCTCGTCGAGGGACGCCGCCGTTCGCCCGCCGCCCCGCTTCATGGCCATTCGCCGGTCCATCTCGTCGCCGAGGACGTGCTTGGCGATGGCGAGGAGCCAAGTGCTGAAACGTGCCCCGCGGGCGGGGTCGTAGCGGTCGATCGAGTCCGACAGGGCCGCGAGCGTCTCCTGGGAGAGGTCGCGCACGGTCTCGTGCCCGATCCGCCCGCCTCCCCAGCGGGTGAGTTGGGCGCGGACGACAGGGCCGAAGGTCTCCCACAGCTCGAACCAGGCGGCCTGGTCGTTGGCCCGCAGGCGGGCGATGAAACTCGTCGTCATCGAGGAGAGCACCGTGCGACTCCTTGCGCCAGCCCGACCCTGGGCTGCGCCGAACCCCCCCGGGGCACGGCGGGACGCCCGATCGTTCCGGGTTTCGCACGCCGCGTTTCGGGCGGAGGCGAGTTCTCCCCAAGGATACCGCCGGACATGGTCCGAACGAAGTCGATCGCCTGCACACCAACAAGAGATTGAAGTGTCTGCTCGCTATCGGGCCTGCGGTTCCTGTTTCGGCGTGTGAAAGCGGGCGGGCCGGCCTCCCAATGAGACCCGGACAGGCCCGAGTTCGGGCGGCCGGACATGACGGGGCGGCACGATCGGCCCGTGACGGACGGCACATCCAAGGAGGTTCGCCATGCCGTGCATCGTCAAGTCTCTCGTTCGTATGGGCGTCATCGGGACGGTCGTGGGCGGCGCGGTGCTGGTGCCGGCGGTGGTGATCGCCGGTCCGGATCGCGTGGCCGCGCTCTTCACGCAGGCCCGCCACTCGATCAACTCGAAGATCGACGCGACGATCGACGATCCGATCGCGCTTCGTCAGCAGTTGCGCGCCCTGGAGGCGGAACTGCCCAGGAAGATCGCCGCGGTGCAGGGCGACCTGGCCGAAGTGACGCACAACGTCCAGCAGCTCGAGCGTGAGCTGCTCGTGAGCCGGAAGGTCATCTCGCTCGCCGACGCCGACCTCGGGCAGATGCAGGACCTGCTCGCCCGTGCCGAGAGCGCGCGGTCGGAGAACGGTTTCAGCGTGGTGAGGGTGCGCCTCGACGACAGGTCGTTCAGCCTCGACGAGGCGTACGCCAAGGCCAACCAGATCAGCCAGTTGCGATCGGCCTACGCCGACCGGGCCGCGGACATCGAGCGAGACCTGTCGCTGCTGCGCTCGCAGCAGGATCGGCTGAGCGAGCTGCTGGGCCAGTTCGAGTCTGAGCGTGTGAAGTTCCAGAACGAGCTCTGGCAGCTGGACCGGCAGGTGGACGCCATCGCCCGCAACACCCGCATGGAGCAGATGCTCACCCAGCGTCAGGCGACGATGGACAAGTACGACCGCTACAGCGCGGGCAGCCTCGACCAGGTGCAGGGGCGGATCGCCAAGATCCTCGCCGAGCAGGAGGCCCGCCTGACCTCCCTTGCCGGTCGCTCCACCGTGGACGATTACAAGGCCCGCGCCCAACTCGAACTCGACACGACCATTCGCGCCGGGCAGGCCTTGCGCGGCAGCGGGAGCGCCCTCCCCGGCGCGAAGGCGATCGAGATCACCCCGCCGGTGATCGAGGTCGGCCCCGAGAGCGACAAGCCCGCTGAGCCGGCGCGTCCCCTTGCCTCCCGCGACCGCTGACCGAGCCTCGCGCCGTCCGGGTTGGGCAAGCCGGGACGGTGACCTTGGATGACCCCCCTTTCGCGGCCTTCTGAGTCCGCGAGACCGCCCCGGTTCCTCACCGAGCCGGGGCGGCTTTTTCGCTCCTGACAGCCCGCCCCACTGGCGGTTTGGGCGGATTGGCGGTACTGTCTCGGCTCGCGGGGCGAATGATGTGCGCGCCCCGGCGCGGCGGGCGCGCCCCACCGTGGGGCCGACCGGCGCGCGCCTGCCACGGAAGGCCGCGCGCAGCGGCGGGCAAGGAAGAAGCGTGCTCTTCGATCGGTTCCTGGGCCTGTTCGCGGTTGACATGGGGATCGACCTCGGCACCTGCAACACGCTCGTTGCGGTCCGTGGGCAGGGCATTGTGCTGAACGAGCCGAGCGTCGTCGCCGTGCGCAAGGGCACCAACCAGGTGCTGCGTTCCGGCAACGAACTCGCCGTCGGCTGGGTCGCCAAGGAGATGCTCGGCAAGACACCCGGCTCCATCTCCGCGATCCGCCCGCTCAAGGACGGCGTCATCAGCGACTTCGAGATCACCGAGGCGATGCTGGGCTACTTCATCCGCAAGGTGAACGGCAGCCCGCGCTTCATCGGCCCGCGCGTGGTCATCTCCATCCCGTCGGGCATCACCGCGGTCGAGAAGCGGGCCGTCTTCGATTCGTCCGAGCGTGCGGGTGCGAGGCGCACATATCTCATCGAGGAGCCGGTCGCGGCGGCGATCGGCGCGGGCCTGCCCTTCGCCGAGCCGACGGCGAGCATGATCGTGGACATCGGCGGCGGGACGACCGAGGTCGCCATCATGTCGCTCGCCGACATCGCGGTCTGCGAGAGCGTGCGCGTCGCAGGCGATGACATGGACGAGGCCATCATCAACCACATGAAGCGCACCTACAACCTCATGGTGGGTGAGCAGACCGCCGAGCGGATCAAGATCGAGATCGGGTCCGCCGCGCCGGTGGGCGAGGAGACCACGATGGATGTCCGCGGGCGCGACATGATTTCGGGCCTGCCGCGCAAGGCTCCGATCAGCAGCGAGGAAATCCGCGAGGCCCTGCAGGAGCCGGTGAACGCCATCATCGAGACGGTGACGCGCACGCTCGAACGGGCCGAACCGGAACTCGCCGCCGACCTCGTCGAGAACGGCATCACGCTCGCGGGCGGCGGCTCGCTGCTGCGAGGGTTGCCGCAGGTCGTGCAGAAGGCGACGGGCCTCGACTGCCGGCTTGCCGAAGACCCGCTGACCTGCGTGGCGCGCGGAACGGCGATCTATCTCGAGAACATCGAGGTGTGGGGGCCGAACCTCGAAACGGACATGGACCTCTAGCCCGCCCCTTTTGTCGGGCGGCTGACGCGATGGGACGACGCCCGGGCCAGACCGCTGCCTCGCGCCGGCTCCTGCCGATCACGATCGCCGCGCTCGTCGTGCTGGCGCTCGTGCCCGTTCGTTTCATGGCCTTCGCGGGCTGGTTCGCCGACCTCACGGCCGTCGTCGCCGCGCCGGTGAGCCAGCCGCTGCGGGCGCTGGCCGCGTGGGTCGCGCCGGCGCGCACGGGCGGCTCGCCCACGGAAGAGATCGCTGAACTCGAACAGCAACGCGACCACTACGCCACGCTGTACCACCGCGTGCGCGACGAGAACGCGCGGCTGCGGGAACTCGTGCGTCAACTCCAGGGCGGCATCGCGCTGAACCCGGAGCTCCCGCTTCGCCTCTACACCGCCTCGGTCGTCGGCGCGTCGAGCGACCTCTCCAGCCCGCTGCTCACCGTGCGCGCGGGGCGACGCCACGGCGTCGAGCGCAACACCGTCGCCACGGTCGCGGGCGTGCAACTCCTCGGCCGCGTGGACCGCGCCGCCGAGCGGCTCTGCTACGTCCGACCCATCACCGCGCCCGAGGCCGGCTCGATCATCGGCACCGTCATGGTTTCCGACGAGGGCGGCCTGCTCTGCCGGCTTGCCCCCGTCGGTGACGGCACGCTCCGCGGTGACGTCGAGTACCCCGCCTCGCCCGAGGGCAGGCCCACGCCGGAGGTCGCGCCCGGGCAGCTCGTCCGCCTCTCCGATCCCGTCTGGCCGCCGAGCGCGCAGATGCTCATCATCGGCCAGGTCGAGCGGGTCGAACCCGCGCCGGACGCCCCGCTGCGCCGCGTCATCACCGTGCGTCCGACCGTTCGCCTCGAGCGCGTCAGCGAGGTCGTCCTTCGCATCCTGCAGGAAACCGGCGAGGGGGGGGGCGGGCCGTGAACTGGCTCACCTTCGCCATCGCCGCGTGGTTCTCCCTCGGCCTCGAACTGGGCCTCCGGCCCGCCCTGCGCCTCGGACCCGAGGCCCTCGCGCCGAGTTTTGTCCTCCCGCTCGCCGTCTTCGTCTGCCTGTGGGCGCCGCACCGTGTCGCGCTCTGGGCCTGCCTCGCCTGCGGCCTGCTCGTCGACCTCACCTGGCGACACCCGATCTCCGGCGGCGGGGCGGCAACGATCCTCGGACCGTACGCCCTCGGCTACCTCCTCGGCGGCCAGCTGGTCCTCACCCTCCGCGGCGTGCTCATCCGCGGCAACCCGCTCACCATGGCGGTCATGTCGATGCTCGCCGCGGCCGTTGCCCACGTCGTCGTCGTCGCCGCCATGACCGTCCGAACGCTCTACGGCGATCCCGTCGACTTTGCTCCCGCCTCTGAACTGCTTGTGCGCTTCGGCGCGTCCGCCTACACCGGCGTGGCGGGGCTGGCCCTCTCCCTGCTGCTCATCCCGCTCACGCCCACCTTCGCCTTCCAGCAGCAGGCGACCCACCGGAAGATCGCCCGCCGCGCCTGAGCGACTCGCACTCCCTCGTTCGGTAGACTGGCTTCATGCGTTCCGCCGTCTTCTTCGACGACGCCCGTGCACGGCTCGAACCCCTCACCGGCCTCCGCCCCGTCTTCGACGTGCGCCTCGGCCCGCTGAGCACGCTGCACCGCGTGACGGCATCGCTGGATCTGCGCGTCGTCGCCCTCTTCGTGCCGCCGGAACTCGAGGCCATCACCGGCGAACGCCACGACCTGCCCATCAACCGGCTCCCCGCGCGTGTCGCCGGACCTCTCCTGCTCGTGAACGGCCGGTGCCCGATGCCTCCTGGCCAACTCGCCTTACTGCGCGAGGGGCAGGCGCTGGTCGAGTCGGCGAGCGGGGATGTGGTGGCCGCGCTGCTCGCGCCGGACGCCGCCCGCGCCCTGCTCGAAGGCGACGACGGTGGTGCGGAGCGCGTCGAGTTGGACGAGTCGGTGCTGCTGAGCCGCCCGTGGCATTTCCGCGCCGTGCGCGACCAAGCCGTCGAGTTTGACCTGGACCTGCTCGCCCGCGATGCGCGCCCGCGCGATGTGCCCGCGGGCGTGACGGTGCTCGGCGACGCTTCGTTCGTGCAGATCGATCCGGACGCGGAGGTTCTGCCCGGTGCGGTGCTGGACGCCGAGGGCGGTCGCATCACCATCGGCGCGGGGGCGATCGTGCGGCCCGGAGCGGTGATCGTCGGACCGTGTTATGTCGGGCCGGAGTCGCGCGTCGTCGAGCACGCCGTGCTGCGGGCGCACACCTGCGTGGGCCGCTGCTGCCGCGTGGGCGGGGAGGTCGCTGGGGTTGTCTTCCAAGGCTACGCGAACAAGGTGCACGAGGGCTTCCTGGGCGATTCGTGGGTCGGCGAGTGGGTGAACCTCGGCGCGGGCACCACGAACTCGAACCTTCTGAACACCTACGCCGAGGTCATCGCCCGCGCCGATCCCGCCGGCCCGAACGAGCGCACCGGGGAGACTTTTCTCGGCGCGATGATCGGCGACCACGCGAAGACGGCGATCGGCACGCGCATCATGACGGGCGCGGTGGTGCATCTGGGGACGATGTGGGCGGCGAGCAGGCCCGTTTCCGGATGCGTGCGCCCCTTCGCCTGGGCGACGGACGAGGGCGAGCGTCTGTACCGCCTGCCGAAGTTCCTCGAAGTGGTGCAGGCGGTCATGGCAAGGCGGAACATCGAGCCGACCGACGCCTATCTCGCTCGCATCCGCTCGCTGCACGCGAGCGCGGCAGGCGCGTGAGCGTCGTTCGCATCAGGCCTGCCCGCTGCCTGTGACGGCCTTGCGAGCCTCGTCGATCAGCCGCTCGATCTGGAAGGGCTTGAAGAGCACGCTCTGCAATCCTTCCTGGCTCGCGCGCACGATCGAGTGGTGCGGATCGTACCCGAACCCCGTCATCAGGATCACCGGCACCCCCGGGAGCGAGGTTCGCGCCGTGTTGAACACTTCGTACCCGTTGCGGTCCGGCATCTTGATGTCCGACAGCACCAGGTCATACGGCGGCTCCTCGCCGCGACCGCACGCCTCCAGCCTGGCGATTGCCTCTGCGCCGTTCTCGCAGACCGTCACCGTCGCGCCGCGGTTGCGCAGCACGTCCCTGATGATGCGCCGGATCTTCGGCTCGTCGTCCGCCACCAGCACTCGCTTGCCCACCAGCGCGGGGTCCTTCTCGCGCACCGCCAGCGCGCGCTCCGCGCCCAGCAGCGTCTGCGGCCCGGCGGCCACGTTCCGCACCCGGGCGCGGATCTTCTCGACGTCCGCCTTGATCCGCGCCACGTGGCTGGCCGTCTCGGGGTCGCGGGCCGCGAACCCGCTGAGCCACTCCGCCTCGGAGATGATGTCCTCGAGGCACTCGCGCAGTTCCCCCTCGACGCGCCCGCTGACCGACTGGTTCACCGCGCTGCGCTCGACGACCAGCAGGTCCAGCATGTGCAGCGCGATCGCCACATAGCGGGCGAAGATCTCGCCGAACTGCCGGTCCTCGTCTGTGAACGCCCCCGGCTTCTGGCTCTCGATGTCCCAGATGCCGATCACCTTGTCGTGCAGCCGCAGCGGCACGGTGAGCGAGCTGCGCGCCCCGGCCAGCCCAGGCAGGAACTTCTCGTCTGTCTCCGTGTCCTTGCAGACGTAACTCCGCCCGGTCGCCGCGACGTACCCGCTGATCCCGCTCCCCTCCAGTTCAGGGTAAAGATCGAAGTCCGCGACCTCCGGCGGGATGCCCGAGCACATCACCATCTCCAGCTTCCGCGTCCGCTCGTCGATCAGCCGGATGGCGAAGTTGTCGAAATGCAGCAGTTCGCGGCTTGTGCGCACGATCTTGTTCTCGAGCAGCCGCAGCCGCTCGATCGCGTTCATCTGGCGCACCGCGTCGGCCTCGAACCCGACCAGTTCGCTCCCGGCCCGGTCGATCGCGTCCATCTTCTGCTGGGTGCGCCGCACGGCCGTCACGTCCCGCCCGACCGCCGCCACGTGCCGCGCCTCGCCCCCGAGATCAACCCGCGTCACGTAGACTTCGAGCACGCGCCGGCCCTGGTCCGCGAGCACGTCGAACTTGCAGGTGGGAGGCTGGCCGTCGTCCTTTCCGCCGCGCGCTTCGGCAAAGACCCGCGCTGCCGCCGCGCACACGCCCGCGATCTCTGCCTGGGCCGCCGAGTCGAGCGAGCGGAAGCGCTCGTTCGCCCACACGACGCTCCCGTCGTCGCGGGCCAGGCAGAGGGCGTCGCCGATCGAATCCAGCATCGCCAGCGCCGGCGCGGCCGCGAGGTCCGCACCGATCGGGCTGAGTGTCCCGGCGTCCGCCAGCAGCGCCTGCACCCCGCCCTCGCGGATGGCCTCCGCCGCCGACTCAGGGTCGCCCGACGAGACTTCGTACCGGTCGGCGAGCGCAGCCCGCAGTTCCTCGGCCGGAACGTTCGGACCCCCGACGATGAGCAACTTCGGACGCCCGGGCGTCATCGCGTGTGCGTGCCTCCCTCGCGGACCCCGACAGAGTCTAGGGCCGCGGCACTGGCCTCCTGCCCGACCCGCGGCGCGGGTCGCCCTCTTGACATCGGCTCGCCCGGCCCCGCTACTGTGCCCCTGCATGATCAGGGTTGCCGGCATCGCCAAGTCCTTCGGCCGGGTCCGCGCCGTCCGCGGCGTGTCGTTCACCGTCGAGCCTGGGCAGGTCGCGGGTCTGCTCGGGCCGAACGGCGCGGGCAAGTCCACCACCATCCGCATCATCACCGGCTACCTCCCCGCCGACGTGGGCACCGTCGAGGTCGCCGGCTTCGACACGCGCCGCGCCTCGCTCGACGCGCGCCGCCGTCTCGGCTATCTCCCCGAAGCCGCGCCCCTCTACCCCGAGATGAGCGTCGTCGGGTTCCTGCGCTACCGGGCGCGCCTGTTCGGCATCGCCCCGCGCGACCGCGCCCGCGCGATCGGGGCGGCGATGGAGCGCTGCCGCGTCGAGGCCGTGCGGGGGAGGCGGGTCGGGCACCTCTCGCGCGGCTACCGCCAGCGGGTGGGCCTCGCGGCCGCGCTGCTCCACGACCCGCCCGTGCTGGTGCTGGATGAGCCGACGAGCGCGCTCGACCCGTCGCAGGTGGTCGAGACGCGCGAACTCATCCGCGACCTCGGGCGCACGCGCACGGTGCTCGTCAGTTCCCACGTCCTCGGCGAGGTCGAGCGGCTCTGCTCACGCGCGCTCATCATCGCCGGTGGCATGCTCCTGGCCGACGGCACGCCCGCCGAGCTCGTGCGTCGGCACGGCGGCCCAGCCCGCTACATCGTCGAAGCCCGCGACGAGGCGCGCAAGGCGGAGCCTGCCCTGCGCGCCGTCATGGGCGTCGCCGCCGTGCGAGAGGAACGCACCGAAGGACACTGGCGGCGTCTCGCCGTCGAGGCGGGCACCGACGCACCCGACCTGCGCGAGCCGATGGCGGCCGCGCTCGCCGGCGCGGGCGTGCCCGTGCGTGAACTCTCCGCCAGGCCCGCCTCGCTCGAGGATGTCTTCCTGCGCCTGCTGCGTGCCGCCGACCCTGCACGGGAGAACGCGGCATGAGCGCGGCGGCAGTCATTGCGGGGCGCGAGTTCCGATCCTTTTTCAGGCTGCCGGTCGGCTGGGTCGTCATCGCGCTCTACGCGGCGCTCACCGGCGTCGTCTTTGCTGCGGGCACGCTCCAGCCCGGCGGCGTGGCCACCATGCGCGACTTCTTCGCCCTCGCCGGGTGGCTCATGCTCCCTGTCACGCCGGCGATCTCGATGCGCGTGCTGGCCGAGGAGGCCCGCTCCGGCACGCTCGAAGCGCTCGTCACCTCGCCGGTCTCGGACGCGCACGTTGTGCTCGGCAAGTATTTCGGTGCGCTCGCGTTCCTCATCGCGGTGCTGGCGCCGACGCTCGCGTTTGTTGTCACGCTCTGGCTCGTTTCCGACCCGCGCCCCGAGGCCGGGCCGATCGTCGCGGGATATCTGAGCCTGCTGCTGCTCGGCGGGCTGTACCTTGCGGTCGGCACCTTCGCCTCGGCCCTCACGAGCAACCAGACGCTCGCCTTCCTGCTCACCTTCTTCTTCCTGGTCGCGCTGCTGCTGGCGAGCGGCACGCGACTCGACTTCGTCCCCGCGTGGGCGCAGAACGCCTTCTACGCCGCCGCGATCCAGCGGCGAGTCGCCGAGTTCGCCAAGGGGATCGTCGGTCTGGGGGACGCCGTGTTCTTCGTCAGCGGGGCGGCGTGCTTCCTCGCGCTCGCCTGGGGCGCGCTCGAATCGAGGAGGTGGCGATGAGCGTGCTGCGCCGCCTCGTGCCGGCGTCAATCACAGCCGCGACGGTGTTCGCGGTGGTCGCTGTCGCCGTGGTCGCCGCGATGCTGGCCGCTCGCTTCGACGTCCGGCTGGACCTGACCGCGGCGGGCGATCAGTCGCTCGCGCCGCGCCTCTCGGGTGCGATTGACCGGGCGGCGCAGGCGGGGGGGGGCTTCGAAATCGTGCTGGTTGCCGACCGCCGCGCCGCCGATCCGCAGGCGTGGCGCGCCGTCGGCGACGTGCTGGACCTGGTCGCCCGCGCCGGCGACGCCGTCGGGGTGACGCGCATCGACGCCGGCTCGCCCACCGGCGTCGAGGAGTACCGCCGCCTGGTGGATCGGCTCGTGGAGCGCGACCGACCGGAACTGGAGTCGCAGTCCGCACGCATCGCCGAGGCAGGTGCGTTCGCCGGCGAACTCGCCGACTGGCTCGAAGGCACGCTCGCGCCGGCCCTGGCGCACGTCGCCTCGCTCATCGAGCCGGTCGCCGACGCCGACGCCAACAACCGCCGCTTCTTCGAGGAGCGGTCGGCCGTCGCTCGGCTCGCGGCCCGTCAACTCCGCGACGCCGCGCGTCGCGCCGGGGCTGCCGTCACCCCGCAGCAGGGGGGGGGCGTCGCGTTGCCGCGCCCTGACGAGGCCGCTCCGATCCTCGCCGACGCCCTCGCCGAGCGTTCCGCCGAACTCGCCGCCGTCGCGCAGGAGTCCGCCCGCTTCGCCGTGGGCGGCTCGCCCCCCGCCGCTGCCGACGCCGCCCGCCCGATCGCCGGCGCGGTCGCCCCGCACCGCGACCGGGCAGCCGCGACGGCCGACGCCCTGCGCCGCCTGCCTCGCCCCGGCGTGCTGCGCGTGGCGGGCGCGCTCGAATCGGCCGAGGCGTTGCTCGCCATCGGCCCGGCGGGGGTGGGCATCGCGGCCGTGGACGCCGCCTCGCTCCTCGCCCCGAGCGAGACTGCCGTCCGCGCCGACACGCGAGCCCGTGCGCAGGAACTCGTCGCCGGAGCGCTCGCCTCGCTCGTCGAGCCGGACCGCCCCGTCGTCGTCATCGTCCACGGCGAGGCCACCCGCTTCACGCGCACCCTCCCCGTCTTCACGCACGCCATCGAGCGCCTCGAACGCCGCGGCATCGACGTGCTCGAGTGGGCGCCCGTCCTCGAACCCGACCCGCCGCACACGACCGACCGCGACCGCATCGGCTCGCGCCCCGTCGTCTACGTCGTGATCTCGCCCGACAGCAGCGCGTCCTCGCGCACGCCCGCCGACAAGCCCGGCGCGGAGCGCGCCGCAACGCTCGGCCGCGCCCTCGAACGCCTCGCCGACGACGGCATGCCCATCCTCCTCTCGCTCAACCCTTCCGTCATGCCGACCTACGGCCAGCCGGACCCGGTCGCCGCCGTTCTCAAGCGCTTCGGCCTCGAAGCCCTCTCCGGCACACCCATCCTCCGCGACGAAGTGCTCCCCACCGGTCGCGTCGTCCTCACCGACCACCTCGTCATCCCGACCGGGGGCGAGCACCCGATCGGCGCGGCCGTGCGCAACCTCGGCATCGCACTTGTCTGGCCTGTCGCGCTGCGTCGCGCCGACGAAGCAGGCTCCGGCGCGACCGTCACCGAGCTCCTGCGCATCGACGCCGATCGCGGCGCGTGGCGCGAGTCGCAGTGGCTGAGGCTGTGGCAGACGCCGCGCGCCCAGCGCCCGTACCTCCCCGACCCGCCCGCCTTCGACGAGGCCCGCGACCACCGCGACGGCCCGTGGCTGGTGGCCGCGGCGAGCGAGCGCGGCCCGCTGCGGCTGGTCGTGGTCGGCTCGAACAACTGGCACGTCGATCAGGTCGTGTTCGAGCGGCGCGAGGCCGAGGGCCGCCTCGTCCCCGCCTACCCCGGCAACGCGGAACTGCTCGAAGCCTCGGTCTGGTGGCTGGCGGGGCAGGAATCGCTCATCGCCCGCAGCGCGGAGGCCCGCTCGACCCCGCGCATCCGCCCCCTCGCCGACCGCGACCTGCTCGCCCTGCGCTGGGGCCTGGCCGCGGGCATGCCGCTTCTGGTGCTGCTGCTCGGCGCGATCTGGCGCGGCGTGCGGGGGTGAGTGGGGGGGCTTCGGCCGCGCAGGCGGAGTGAGGTTCAACGCGAACGGCGCGGCCCAAAGACCACCGCGAGCGCGAAGATCGCCAGCGAGTGCGGCGTTGGGATGGGGATGTGGGCGATCCAGCCTTCGTAGAAGCCGTTTGGGCTGAGGCCGTGGCCGGCGATGGTGCGGCCGTCGGCGGAGACGCCGTAGGCGAACTCGAGCTGCCAGCCCATAGCGAGCACGTCGATGCCGTAGTCGAGCAGGAGCGCCTCGATGGTGACGGCTTCCTTGCCGGCGAGCCAGACCGTGGCGTAGGTGCGGCCGGAGTAGTCGTGATACACCACGTCCGTCGAGCCGACCGCGGTGCCGTCGTCGGCGACGTCGGCCACCCGGCTCACAAGTCCGAGATAGTCCACGGGCAGGTTGGGCAGCGCGGTCATCCCGGCGTCCTCAGACCAGATGAACGCGCGGGTGAAGTTGCCGTTCGACTCCTTGACCGCGCTCTGACCGACAACGAAATGCCCGTTGGGCGAGATGGCGGTCGCTCCACTTCCGAATCCGTCCGGGAGCGTGCCGAGACTGACCATGCCAGTCTCCTCGCTCCATCGGAAGGCTCGTCCGCCTTCCGCCGAGTTGCTGCCGCCGACGATCACCTTGCCGTCGTCGGATATTCCCGATGCTGAACTGCTCTTGTACGAGCCGCCGGGGAGGAATCCGAGCCCGACCATGCCGGTCTGCTCGGTCCAGCGGAAGGCTTCGGCCAGTCCGTTGCTCGCACCCCCCCCGCGGCTGGAGCCGACAACGATGGAGCCGTCGCCGGAGACGGCCTTGGCCTGGCTCCAGAAGTCGCCGCCGGGGAGGTCGCCCAGCCCGACCATGCCGCCGGACTCGGTCCAGCGGAAGGCCTGCCAGCCGGGGTCGGAGTTGCCCGCGCCGACGATCACGCCGCCGTTCGTGGACGCGCCGAAGGCGGTGCTGTTCCTCGCCGTGTCGGAGAGGAGCCCCAGCCCTTCGATGCCGGTCTCGGCGCGCCAGCGCATCGCCTGGAACCCACCCAGTCCGTCGCTGTAGCGGCTGTCGCCGACGGGGGTTGATCCGTCGGCGGAAAGGCCGTACACCCAACTGCCGCGTGATTCCTGGTTCAGGAATCCGATGCCTGTGAACGTAGCATTCTGCGCGCACGCCGTTGCCGGCGCAACGACGGCGGCGAGGAGTGCGGCCGCAAGCCGCGGAAGGCGCGGTGTCATCGTCCGTCTGCTCATCACGGCACCCACCCGATGGTCATCTTGTTGATGAGGACGCTGATCGTGTGCGGCTGGCCGACCGGCGCGTCGTGGTTCGCGACGATGATGTCGTCGAAGCCGCTCTGCGTGAGATCGGCGCAGACCGCCTGGATCGACCGGGTGCCGTTCACCTGCACGTGGTACCGGCAGTCCGTGCGCACGTACTGGAACGTGCCGTCGCCGTTGCCGAGCAGGAGCGTGACGTAACTCTCGTTCGCGTTGTGCGGGAGCGTGGTGACGAGGTCGGGCTTCGTGCCGCCGTTGAGGCTGCCGAGGGCAACGCCACGCCAGTTCGCGACCATCGGGAGTCCGGGCAGGCAGGCGGCCGTTGCGGTGTCATCGTAGACGTCCGTGGAGAACGGCGTTGTGCAGTCGAAGTTGAACGTGCCGTTGACGTTGCCGTGCAGCACGTGCAGGCTGCCGCCGGATGCCTGGATGGCCGCGATGTCCTCCTGGAGCGAGCCGGACGTGAAGCGCCCGGTGACCGCGTCGAAGAACGTCACGGTCCACAGGGGCGCGCACGGGTTGTCGTGATTGGCCGGCGAGAACTGCCAGCTGCCAAGCCCGGTCAGGACCGAGAGCGCGGAGGGGTTCGCCGCCATGAAGTGGGCGGCCACGATGTCCTTGCGCGGCGCGCCGGGCGTCTTGTGGAAGTCCCCCGCGAGCAGGACCGTCGGGGAGTCGTAACTGGTGTACTGCTCCATGTTGAGTGAGATGGGCGCCTTGGGGAGCAGATCCCCAGGGTCGTTGGGATTGTTCTGGAGAACGTAGACGAAGTCGCTCTCGCCTGCGCCGGACGTGAACAGCGCGAAGTCCACGCACACCGCCACGTCGTTGAGGCCGTCGTTGTCGAAGTCGGCGACGGCGAGGCCGCTGACGGGCATCGGGGTCTCGACGTGCTTCTTGAGAGAGAACGTGCCGCCGTTGTTGATGAAGACGTAGACGCCCCAGGTGTCCGTCGGCTGCTGGTTCCACTGGTCGGGAACGCTCGCGCTCACCACGAGGTCGAGGACGCCGTTGCCGGTCATGTCGACGAGCGCGACGCGACGAGGCGAAGAGTTCGGGAAGCTGATGATCTGCTCGATCTCAAGCCCGTTCGCCGGGTTGTTCCAGTTCTTCGTGTTGCGGAAGATCGTGACCGTGCCCTGCGCGTTCGGCTCGAACGTGTTGAGGTCGAAGCCGCCGTTCGCGACGACGACGTCAGGGTAGCCGTCAAGCTGGCCAGGCTCATCAGAAACGATGTCACCAGCCGCAAGCCCGAACGGGTTCACGCCGAAGGTGTTGAATGTGGCAGGGGGTTTGAACGTCGGAATCTTCTGCTGCCCCCACGCCCTCTCCCCGGCACCGACGCCCCCCGCCACGGCCAGCGCGGCCACGACCCTAACCCCCCCCCGAACGAATCACCGAAAGAGATCGCTCCGCGAAGCCCTTCATGCTCGTTGCCGCCATCGTCGTTCTCCTGTTGTGTGTGTGGCGCTCCCACCACCCGGCCCGCGCGGGGCAAGCCGGGAACCCGTGGCCCACGGGGTCAATATGCAACGAGGATGCGGGGCTGGCAAGGCGATGCAAACAACAAAGTTCGCCCCGCCGATCCCTCACCCCACCCGCTTGCTCAGGATGCAACTCCGGTAGTTCGTGTACGGCCACTGCCAGTGGCAGACGAAGCGGTACCCGCGGCGTTCGTAGTACGCCCTCAGCGCCCCGTCCGGCTCGGCCATGCTCAGGGCGAGTTCCGTCGCGCCGATCTCGCGCGCGCGCTCCTCGCACTTCGCCAGCAGCAGCCGCCCGATGCCCAGCCCCTGCAACTCCGGCTCGACGCCGAACATGGCGAAGTGCGCCACGTCCGGCCGCAGGAAGAGATCGGGAAACGCCACGCGTTCGTGCTCCTTGAACAGGATGACGCCGACGATGCGTTCCGTGCCGTCCTCGTGGGGGAGCAGGGCTAGGTAGCACTCGCTGTTCAGCACGCGGTCGAGCGTGGTCTTGTCGTCCTGCCGACCGGCGAGCGGGCGCAGGCCCATCGCCGTCTGCCCCGCGTAGGCGCGGTGCAGCAGGGCAGTGATCTCGCCGATCGGGTCGCCGGTCATGAACCGGCGCACGACCACCCGCCCTGTTTCGAGGGCTGGTCGCTCGGTCGGCTGGCTCGGCAAGGCTCCGGTCTGCGGCATAAGCGGAGACTGTAGGGGGGCGTTCCCCCGGTCGAGTGGTTGGGATCGTCCGCCCGCACCGCACAGCCTGTGCCGTCGCGGGTCACACTTTTTTTGCGCGAACACTGTCCCCTCGTTCCCGTGAATTACGCACCTTGACACGGAGGGGCGAGCAAGCCCCCCACCGTGCTGGCTGTCGAGTCGGCCGACCGGAGACGCGAGTCCTCGCCCCCGACGACCCGTACCGGCGGCCGGCTATCAGGCGGGGCGGGGGTCGTGAGTGGGCCCCGCTCCCGCCATTCCCGGGGGATCGGCGGCGAGGTGCGTTCGGAGGGGAACGCGCCCGCCGCCGGCCACCCCCAGCTCTCGTCTCTCCGCCGCGGCGGGAACACCCCCAAGCACAGACCGCCACCCGGTGCAGCGGGTCGTCCACCCGCCGCGGCGGCTTTGCGCCGAGGCCGCCGATAGAGTCCGGCGTGTCCCGCCGATCGCCTCCGCCGACGCCCGACCACCCCGTGCCGACCCTGGGCACGATCCCCGTTCGCGTGCGCTACTGCGAGTGCGACCCGATGGGCGTCGCGCACCACGCCGCCTACGTGCCGTGGTTCGAGATGGGACGCACGGAGTTGCTCCGGGCGTGCGGCCTTTCCTACGCCGCGCTGGAGCGTGCGGGTGTGCTGCTGGCGATCGTGCGTCTCGATGCGCGCTACAAGCGGCCGGCCCGCTACGACGACCTGCTCGAACTCACGACGCGCGTCATGGGTTCGAGCCGCGTGAAGATCGAGCACGAGTACGAGTTGCGGCTGCTGGAGCGCACCGACGGAACCCCTCACGCGCCGGGCGAACTGCTGGCGACGGCTTCGACGACGCTGGCGTGCATCGACCGCGACGGCAGACCCGCGGCGCTCCCGGACTGGCTGGCTGGGGATGGGGCGCGATGACGCGGTGTGTATGCTGGCGACCGACCCGAGGAGGCGGCATGAGTCAGAGCATCGAGCGTCGCCGGTTTCTTGGCGCGTGCACGGCCGCGGTCGCGTGTGCGGGGCTGGCGGCGTGCGCGCGACGAACGGACCGTCAGCAGGCCGTCGCGACGCAGCCGGCCGAGCCGGAGGAGCGACCCGTGGCCCCGAAGCAACTCTTCAGCATTTCGCTGGCGCAGTGGTCGCTGCACCGTACGCTCTTCGCCAAGGAGATGGACAATCTCGACTTCGCGCGGCGCACCCGCGAGGAGTTCGGGCTGGACGCGGTCGAGTACGTCAACACGTTCTTCTTCGACCGCGTGCGCGACGCGGACTACCTCGCCGAGATGAAGCGTCGCGCCGACGAGGCGGGCGTGCGCAGCCTGCTCATCATGTGCGATCGGCTGGGCGAGGTCGGTCACCCCGACACCAGCAAGCGCACCGAGGCCGTCCGCAACCACGTGCCGTGGATGGACGCGGCCGCGTTCCTCGGGTGCCACTCCATCCGCGTGAACGCCGCGAGCCAGGGAACCTACGAGGAGCAGCAGCGGCTGGCAGCGGACGGCTTGCGCAAACTGACGGAACTCGGCGCGCAGCGCGGCCTGAACGTCATCGTCGAGAACCACGGCGGCCTCTCCTCCAACGGAGAGTGGCTCTCCGGCGTCATCCGCCTGGTGGACCACCCGAACTGCGGCACACTGCCGGACTTCGGCAACTTCAACCTCACGAAGGACGAGCAGTACGACCGCTACAAGGGGGTCGCCGAACTCATGCCCTTCGCCAAGGCGGTGAGCGCGAAGAGCCATGACTTCGACGAGCAGGGGAACGAGACCGGGACCGACTACCGTCGCATGTTGCGGATCGTCGTGGACGCGGGCTACGACGGGTACGTCGGCGTGGAGTATGAGGGCACGCGTCTCCCGGAGCCGGCCGGCATTGTCGCCACGCGCGACCTGCTCATCCGCGTGCGGGACGAGATGCAGGCAGGGCGGTGACGAGTCGCCTCCGCACGAAGCCCGAACTGCGTCGTCAACCCGGGAGCGATCTGGCCAGTAGGATGATGTCGGCACCCTCCGTCCGATGAAGCGACCACGCGCCGACAAGCCGTCCCAGCCCTCTGCCCGCAGGCCGCACAGGCGCAGGTGGGTCGTCGCCGCGGCGGTGCCTGTCGTGCTGCTCGGTGCGGTGCTCGTGGCGACCCGTTCGCCCGTGGCGGCATGGCTCGTGCTGCCGTCGCTCGGTCGCACGCTGGGGGCAAAGGTCGAAGCCGATTCGGTGCGGCTCGGGCTGGGCGGCACGCACACGTTGCGCGGCGTGCGTGTGCGCGTGCCCGGCATCGACGGCCCGGCGGGCACCGTCTTCGAGGCCGACCGTCTCGAAGCGGATGTCCGCTGGCTCTCGATCTTCTCCGGCTCGCCCGTCGTCGAGCGGCTGCACCTCGACCGCCCGCTCGTACGCCTGAGCGTCTCGGACGCGGACGGCACGCTGAACGCGGGCGTGCTGCGCCTGCCAGCGCCGTCGGGCAAGGATGGCGCGCTCGTGCTGCCGAAGGTCTCGACGCGCGAGGCGGCACTGGAACTGGGCGAGCACGGCGTGCCCGGCGTGCCGTACACCGCGCTTCTGCGTGTGCCGCTGATGGGTGAGGTGACGCCGCTGCCCGACCCCTCGCACGAGGGGTACACGATCACGCTGCGCGAGGCCGCACCGCCCGGGGGGGGGCGGTCGCCGATCGCGCTCAGCGGCGCGGTGGACAAGGACGGCCGGCTCTCGCTCTCGCTGGAGCGCGTGCTGCTGGAGCAGTGGTCGCCGTCCGCGGTCCCGAGCCGGTTCCGCCGCGTCTTTGAGGCGATGGATCTGCGCGGCGCGGTTGCGGGGGCGAGCTTCAGTTACGACCCGGCGACAGGCGTGCTGGCGCGCGTGGACCTCGAGCGCGTCGCCCTGACGCTCCCCTTCGAGGACGAGGGCAAGCGCGTTCGCATGCACGACACGAGCGGGAGCATCGCCTTCACGACGGACGGGTTCGTGGCGGTGCTCACGGGCATCGTGGGCGACCTGCGCTACGACACGCGACTGATCTACACGGGCTTCGAGCCGGACTCGCCGTTTGAATGCGTGCTGACGACGCGCGGGTTCCGCATGGAGGAGCAGCCGGCGCTCATCCCGCTCGCGCCGGAGATCGCGCGCCGCTGGCTCGGCAACTTCTCGAACCCGACGGGCCTGGTCGATGCCGAGGTGCGCGTCAGCCGCGCCGAGCCGACGGACGGCCAGCCCGCGCCGGTCATCGTCCGCGGCGTGCTCGACGTGCGCGAGGGCACGGCCTCGTTCGTCGACTTCCCCTACCGCTTCGGCTCGCTCGAAGGGCGCACGACCTTCGATGAGCACGAGATCCGCGTCGAGCGCGTCACCGCGGTCGCGCCGACCGGGGCGCGGCTTCGGGCCTCGGGCGTCATCCGCCCGCCGCGCGTCGGCGCCTCGGTGGACATCGTCGTCGAGGTCGAGGATGTGCCGGTGGACGGCACGCTGCTCGCGGCGATGAGCGAGGGGCGCCGCAGGCTCGTCGAGGCGCTCTTCAGCCGCGAGCGCTACGAGGAGATCGTCGCGCTCGGGCTGGTGCTCACGCCGGCGCGGGCGGAAGAACTCCGCCGCCGCGTCGCGGAGATTGAGCAAAGCCCCTCGCCGCCGGGAGAAGCGCAAGTCGAGGAGCTCATCGCCGCTCGGCGCGCCCTCGAAGCGCCGGTCTTTGAGTTCGGCGCGAGTGCGGGCGTGCGTGTCCACGTCACGCGCGAGGAGGGCGACGAGACCGACTACGAGCGCACGATCGAGGTGCGCCTGCCGCGCGCTGGGCTTGTGCCCGAGCACTTCCCGCTCCCCATGGTCGCGCGCGGCGCCGTCGTCGTCATCGACGAGCGCTACGCCGTCCTCGAACGGGGCGAGTTCACCGGTGCTGCCGGGGGTCGCGCCGAGGTCGCCGCCTCCGCCGACGTCTCGACCGACCTCGACGTCCCGCCGGAGGTCGAGATCATCGCCCAGGCCTTCCCGATCGACGCGCGGCTCATCCACGCCCTCCCCGGCCCCGCCGACCGGCCCACCGGCGAGGGCGTCAGCCTCAAGCGCATCCTCACCGACATGCGGCTGCGCGGCTCGATGGACTGCGTCGCCAACATCTGGCCGCGCGAGGACGGCGCGCTCGCCTTCAGCGTGGACGCCGCGCTCGAAGGCGTCGAGGCCTCGCCGCTGCACGCGCCGCGCGAATCGGGGGCCGAGCCGTTCGGTCTGCGCGGTCTGACGGGCACGGTCGCGGTCACGCAGGAGCGGCTGGCGCTGCGGCTCGCCGCGGCCGTACCGCCCGCTTCGCCAGGGCGTGCGACGGGCAGCGCATTCATCGACGCCGACGTGCGCTTCGCACCCGAGGGCACGAACACGCCGACAACCTTCACCGCTTCCGTCGAGGCGCGAAGTCTCGACCTCTCGCTCGCCATCGAGGACGCGGCCTCGGTCTTCTCGCCGAACGGCGGCGCGGCCATCGCCGACCTTCGCGCTCGCTACAGGCCCGCGGGCATCGTTGACGGCATCGCGTCGTTCTCCGGGACCGTCGATTCGCTCGGTTCCGCCGCCGTCGTTGTAACCGGCGGCGAGGCGCTCGCCTTCGACGCCCTCGACGGCCGCGTCCTCCTCGACACGCTCACGGGCGTCGTTCGCGCCGAGCCGATCGGCGCGGAGGAGGTCGTGCTCGACAACGTGCGCGCGTCCGTCGCCTTTGCCGGCGAGGACGCGGGTCGGCTTGTCGCTGACGGCCGCTTTCCCATGCGAGGCCGCTGGGGCGACGGGCACTCGCTCGCCGTCCATGCCGAGGGCTGGGGCTTCGAGCACGGTCTGACGCGCCGCGTCCTTCGCGCCGCCATCCCCGGCGAAACCGCCGACACGCTGGACGCCCTCAACCCCCGCGGGCGGTTCGATGCGCTGCTGCAACTCACCCCTCCCGCGCCGGCGATCGACGCCGAGGGCACGGACTTCGACGTGCGCGGCACGATCAGCCCGAGGTCGCTCTCGCTCACCAGCCGGGGCGTCGAGGCGCACTGGCCCGGAGTCTCCGGCAGCGTCACCTTCACGAGAAGCGAGGGGCGCGTCGAACACATCGTCTGCCGGGCGGACGGGTGGACGCTCTGGCTCGACGGCTCCTGGGTCGTGCCGCGGCCCGACGCCATCAGCCTCAGTGCGTCGATCTCGCTCGACAGCCCCGCGGGCCTCGCCGATGCCCACCGAGCGCTCCTGCCGCCCGAGATCGACGAGATGCTCCGCGCGCTCGCCATCGCCGTCGACGGCCCGTTGACGGCGCGCTCCGTCGAACTCTCGATCGTCGCCGACGCGGCGGGCACGCCGGCGCGGTTCAGAACCACCGGCCTGCTCTCGTTCGCCGACGCCTCGCTGAACGTCGGCGCGCCCGTCACGCACGTCAAGGGCGTCGTGGGTTTCCGGGCCGAGCGCACGCCCGAGCTCCCCTCCCCGGAGTTTCGCGTCGATCTTGCCGCGGACTCGCTCCGCGTCGCCGGCATCGACATGACCGACGGGCGTGCCCGTGTCGAGAGCGGCACCGACGAACGCCGCGTCGTCGTTCCCCTCATCGTCGCGCACTGCCACGGCGGCCGCATGACCGGCGCGGCTGTCGTCCATCCGCTTCGCGGCGACGCCCCCGGCCGCGACTTCGAGGCCCAGTTGCGCCTCGTGGACGTGCCTCTCGTCGCTGTTCTCGCCGACTGGGACCGCGAGCGAGCCGACCTCGCCCTGCTCGCGGGCGACCGCCCCCCCCCGAGCGACGAGCCGGAGACGCGCTGGGGCGGCGCGCTGTGCGCCTCGCTCGACGTCGCCGGACGCATCGGCGAGCCGCGGCGCACCACAGGCCGCGGCCAGGTCATCGTCACGGGCGACCGCGGCGCCCGCGTCCTCGACCTGCCCCTCATGCTCCCGCTCATCGAGTTCAGCAACCTCGCGGTGCCCACCGGCGACACGCTCTCGCTCGCCGAGGCCGAGTTCTACGTGCGCGACGGCTCGGTCTTCTTCGAACGCCTGCTCGTCAGCGCGCCGAGCGTCGAGATCGTGGGCTTCGGCTCCATGTCCTGGCCCCGGGCCGAGCTCGACCTGCGCTTCAACTCACGGCGCACGCGCCGCGTCCCGTTGCTCAGCCCGGTGATCGAGGCGATGCGTGACGAGATCATCACCACTGCCGTCCGGGGCACGCTGGGCGAGCCGCGCATCACGGCCGAGCAGTTCACCGGCACGCGCCAGCTGCTCGCGCGCCTCGCCGGACGGCGGCTCTCCGAGTCCGAGGAGCACCTGCGCCGGCTCGAGCGTGACGCCCGGGAGGAGGCCGAGCGGCGCTGGCGGGTCACGCCCGCATGGCGTTCCAAGCTGCGTCAGGTCGTGCCGCCCGTCGCGCCCGAGCCTCCCGCCTACCCTCCACCTCCCGAGGACGAGCGGGACCGTCCATGACCGAGCACAACCGCCAGGAACTCGACCCGCCCGCCGACACCGCGCCCCGCGACGAGAGCGCCGCGCCGCCGGAGATGCCGCGCCAGAAGCGCGCCGACGATCCCGGCGTGCAGGCCGCGCTGGACGCGCTCATCGCGGAGGTCGCCGGGCGCGAGTGCGACGCCTTCGACGCCCGACTCGTGCGCGACCTGATGACGGCCGCCCTCAAGCTCATCCCCGACGGGCGCGACACCGGCGAGCTGAAGCTGATGACCGCCGCCGTCAAGGAGCTCCGCTACGCCTTCCGTGTCTTCGGGCAGTACGCGCGGCCGCACAAGGTCTCGATCTTCGGCTCGGCCCGCACGCCCGAGACGCACCCCGACTACGCCGCCGCCGTCGAGTTCGGCCGCCTCATGGCCGAGGCGGGCTGGATGGCGATCACCGGCGCGGGCGACGGCATCATGAAGGCGGGGCACGTCGGCCCCGGGCGCGGCGCGTCGTTCGGCGTCGCCATCCGCCTGCCCTTCGAGACCACCGCCAACGACGTGATCGCCGGCGACGAGAAGCTCATCCACTTCCGCTACTTCTTCACGCGCAAGCTGATGTTCCTCTCGCAGGCCGAGGCGGTGGCCCTCTTCCCCGGCGGCTTCGGCACGCTCGACGAGGCCTACGAGACGCTCACGCTCGTGCAGACCGGCAAGGCCTCGATGATCCCGATCGTGCTCGTCGAGGGCGAGCGCGGGCCGGGCGCGCCGTCGTACTGGGCGCAGTTCGACCGCTTCGTGCGCGAGGCCCTGCTCGCGGGCGGCTTCATCAGCCCCGAGGACCTGAACCTCTACACGATCGCGGCCACCCCCCGCGAGGGCGTCGAGCACGTGCTGCGCTTCTACCGCACCTACCACTCCTCGCGCTACGTGCGCGATACCTTCGTGATCCGGCTGCAGCGCCCGCTGCACCGGCGCGACGTCGAGCGGCTCAACGACGAGTTCGGCGTGCTGGTCAGGAAGGGCCGCATCGAGCCGTGCGGCCCCTTCGACGCCGAGGACGACCACCTCGACCTCCCGCGCCTCGCCTTCGTCCACACCCGCCACAAGTTCGGCCTGGTGCGAGCCCTCATCGACCGCATCAACGAGTTCGAGCCGGAGTGAGCCACCCGCGAGGGGGTGCGGAGGGGGCGAGGGCAGAGGGGGTGGCAGGGGTGGCGGGCCGAATCCGGCGGGCGAAGGTCCGGCTCGCCCGCGCGAGCGGCGTTTCCGCGAGCGCGAAGGTCGCGTCCCCGCGCGCGAACCTCGTCTTCGCGCGCGCGAACCTCGTCTTCGCGCGCGCGAACCTCATCTTCGCGCGCGCGAACCTTCCGTTCGCGCTAGGGAACGGGCCGTCCGCAGCGCACGGACTGCGCAAAGGCGGGGATGTTCCCCCGGTCCGGGGCCACCGATGCGGCCCACAAGACCCCGCCCCAAGGAGCAGAAGCCCCTCGGCCCCTCCCGCCGTCCCTCAGAACATCCCCTTCGCCCCGCCGGTGCGGCGGGCGGTGTCGTAGCGGGCGAGGGCATCCTCGATGATGGCGTACGCGACCTCCGCGGGCATCACCTCGTCCACCTCGACCTCCTTGCCCTCGAGGGTCTTGTAGTCCTCGAAGAACCGGCGCAGCATCTTGAAGGTGTGCCGGGGGAAGTCGCTCGCCTTGCGGTAGTCGGCGTACTCGGGGTCGTTCACCAGCACCGAGATGATCTTGTGGTCCGGCTGCCCGTCGTCGATCATCGTCATCATCCCGACCGCGCGGGCGGCGCACAGGCACATCGGCTCGATCTTCTCGGCGCAGAAGACCAGCACGTCCAGCGGGTCACCGTCCTCGGCCAGCGTCTGCGGCAGGAACCCGTAGTTCGCGGGGTAGTAGACCGCGCTGGAGAGCACGCGGTCGAGCATCAGCATCCCCGAGCCCTTGTCCAACTCGTACTTGTTCCCGGAGCCTTTGGGGATCTCGATCACCGCGCGGAAGACCCCGGGCAGCGGGTGCCCGGGGACGGCCGGCGTCACGTCGTGCCACGGATGGATCATGGCGGGAGGGTAGCGCGGGCCGCGCTCCACGCGGTATCCTCCGCGCATGCTCACGCTCGACTACGCCAACTGCCTCGCCGACCGCGTGGGGCCGCATGGCCTCGACCCCGCCCGCCTCCAGCCCGGCGCGGAGGGCCACGCCGCCTGCGCCCACCTGACCGGGCTGCTCGCCGCGTCGCGCGGCTCGGGGTGGGAACGGTGGCGCGAACTGCCCTTCAACCCGATGCGCTCCGCGCACCTCGCCGCCGTCCACGCCGCGGCCGAGCGCCGGCGCGGGCACTACGACAACCTCGTCGTGCTCGGCATCGGCGGCTCCGCGCTCGGCAACGCGGCGCTGCAGTCCGCCCTCCGCCCGCCGACCTGGAACCTGCTCACGAGCGAGGAGCGCGGGGGGCTGCCGCGGCTGTTCGTGCTCGACAACGTGGACCCGGCCCATTTCGGCGCGACGCTCGACTTCTGCGCCGGGCACGGCGGCCTCGAACGCACGCTCTTCAACGTCGTCAGCAAGTCCGGCGAGACCGCCGAGACCGCGGCCCAGTTCATGATCGTCCGCGCCATGCTGGCAGATGCTCTCGGCCCGCGGGCGAAGGAGAACGTCGTCGCCATCACCGACCCCGAGCGCGGCACCATGCGGGCCATCTGCGACGCCGAGGGCTACGACACGCTGCCGGTGCCCGAGGGCGTGGGGGGGCGGTTCAGCGTCCTCTCCCCCGTCGGGCTGTTCAGTGCGGTCATGTGCGGCATCGACGGCGCGGCCCTGCTCGACGGTGCGGCCGACATGGACCGCCGCTGCTCGGACCCGGACCTGCTGAAGAACCCCGCCGCCATGCTCGCCTTCCTGCTCGTCGAGCTCGGCACCCGCAAGGGCAAGCCCAACCACGTCCTCATGCCCTACTGCAACGCGCTCTACGGCTTCGCGGACTGGTTCCGGCAGTTGTGGGCCGAGAGCCTCGGCAAGCGTGTGGACCGCCAGGGCGAGGAGGTCTTCGCCGGCTTCACGCCCATCAAGGCCCTGGGCGCGACGGACCAGCACTCGCAGATTCAGCTCTACCGTGAGGGGCCGAACGACAAGGTCATCGGCTTCCTCGAAGTGGGGGACTTCGGCCGCGACGTGCCCATCCCCGCCGGCCTCGGCGTGGCGGCGATCGCCTACCTCGAAGGCAGGACGCTCGGCACACTCATCAACGCCGAGAAGCGGGCCACCGAGTACGCCTTGGTCGAGAGCCAGCGGCCGAACTACACGATCCGCTTCCCCCGGGTGGACGAGCGGCACGTCGGCGAGTTCATCTGTCTCTGGGAAGTGGCGACCGCCTACGCGGGCCTGATGCTGAACGTGGACGCCTACGACCAGCCCGCCGTCGAGACCGGCAAACAGGCGACCTTCGGGCTGATGGGCCGCGCGGGATTCGAAAAGCACTTGCGCCGTGTCGAGGCCGCACTCGTCGAGACGCCTTACCAGATGTAGATGCAGGCGAGAGCGCACAACGTGCGCGTCCGGCCCGCCCTTCCACTCTGGCACGCCGATTGAGAGTCGCTCGCCGGACCCGTTCGGGAGCGCACGCCACGCGCCCCGGCGTCGTCACGGAAGCGCGGCGTGAACCACGGCCTCTCCATCTCGGCTTCGGGCGCACTCACCGCCCTCTACAGGCAGGACCTTCTCGCCGGCAACCTCGCCAACCTCGACACCATCGGCTTCAAGCCCGACATCGCGATCACTCGCCAGCGCGACCCCGTCCGACTCGAGGACAACCTGCCCGCCTGGCCCTCGAACGACCTGCTCGAACGGCTCGGGGGCGGCGCGCAACTCGCGCCCAATCGAGTCGCGTTTCGCCAGGGTGTGCTCCGCGCCACCGGCAACCCGCTCGACGTCGCCGTGGAGGGAGAAGGCTTCCTGGTTGTCCGAGTCGCGGGCAGCGGCACGACGGATCGAGTTCGCCTGACGCGCGACGGACGACTGGCTCTCGACGGCCGAGGTCGGCTGGTGACCGCGGCCAGCGGCCTTCCTGTCCTTGACACCGGCAACCGCGAGATCCGCCTGACCGAGTCCGGCAGCATCTCCATCGCACCCGACGGCACGGTGAAGCAGGGCGACACCGCCGTTGCGCAGTTGGCGCTCGCGCGCGTGTCGGACCTGCGCTCCCTGCGCAAGGACGGCCCCGGCCTCTTTGTGCAGGACGCAACCGCGGCCGCATCGCGCACGCGGGCGTCCGGTCGCATCGTCCAGGGTTCCGTCGAGGAGTCCTCGGTGGACGAGATCCGCGTGCTCATGCAGATCCAGGACGCCGCCCAGGCGGCCCAGGCCAACATCGGCCTGATGACGTACCACGACCGCATCATGGACCAGGCGATCAACCGGCTGGGCCGCGTGGCCTGAACGCGGCAAGGGGAACAACGGGCCATGGCGAGCATCGCACTCCAGTCCGCCGCCTCGGGGTTGAGCGCGCTCAACACACAACTCGACGTCATCGCCAACAACCTGGCGAACGTCAACACCGCCGGCTACAAGTCCAGCCGCGCCAACTTCCAGGACCTGATCTACGTCGAGCGCGCCCAGCCCGGCGTCGAGAACGCCAACGGCGACCAGAGGCCGACCGGCCTCTACGTCGGCCTGGGCGTCAAGGTCAGCGGCACGCAACTCGACTTCTCCCAGGGCGCGCCACTCACGACCAACCGCACCCTCGACGTCATGATCGACGGCATCGGGTTCTTCCAGGTCCGCGTCCAGGACGACCTCGGCTCCGGCGGCGTCGCCTACACCCGCGCCGGCAACTTCGACGTGAACGCCGACGGCGAACTCGTCCTCGCCAACGACCAGGGCAGGCGTGTCGATCCGTCGATCCAGATCCCGGCCGACGCCCTCTCCATCGACATCGACTCGACCGGCCGCGTCTTTGTCGCCATCCCCGGCGAGGCCGAGCCGCAGGAAGTCGGCCAGATCGAGATCGCCACCTTCGTCAACCCCGCCGGCCTCAAGCAGATCGGCGAGAACCTCTACGTCGAGTCCGCCGCCAGCGGGCCGCCCATCCTCGGCGAGCCGGGCCTCGAGAACCGGGGCCGGCTCATCCAGGGCATGATCGAAGCCTCCAACGTCGATCCCACGCGAGAACTGATCGAACTCATCCGCACGCAGCGCGCCTTCGAGATGAACAGCCAGACCATCCGCACCGCCGACGAGACGCTCCGCTCCGTCGCGCAACTCCGCCGCTGACGCTCGACCACTACGCCGCATGAACCGAACGTTCGCCATCCTGATGCTCGCCCTCGCCGCCGCCATCGCGCCGGCGCAGGAGATCGCGCTGCGCGGCTCGGTGCGCATCGAGCCTGGCCGGCCCGCGCTGCTCGGCGACGTCGCCGAGCTTGCCGGTGCCGGCGCGGACGCGCTCGCCCGCGTCGTCGTCGCGCCGGACACGATGGCGCTCGCGTCCGGCTGGGTGCGGATCGACGCGGACGCTGTTCGCGCCGCCATCGCCGCCAACGACGAGACGCTGGCCGAACTCGCCACCATCCGCGGGGCGGCGTGTCACGTGCGGGCGCACGCGCCGCCCGCCGCCGCCGACCGGCCCTCGAGACCCGCCGAGGACCCCGCGCCCGACGCGCGCCGCTACGTCGGCGAGCCGACCGTGCGCGGGCACGTCGCCGCGCGCATCGCCTGGATTCTCGGCGTCGATCCCGCCGACCTGCGCCTCTCCTTCGAGGGCAGCGACGCCGACCTGCTCGCCACGCCCACCGCCGACCGCGTTGTTGAAGTCCAGCCCACCGGCCGCTCCGACCGGCTGCCCCTCGCCGTCCGCGTCTACGACGCGGACGGCATCGTCGCCACGGGGACCGTCCGCGTCGGCGTGCTGGTGCGACGCCACGCGCTCGTCGCCTCACGCTCGCTCCGCCGAGGCGAGATCGTGACCGCCGCCGACGTGACCGGCGACGAACACTGGCTTGCGCCGGGCGTGCGCGTCGCCACGCCCGCGGATGCGATCGGCGCGGCCGTCCGCGGCCGCATCGAGCCGGGCGAGCTGCTGACCGTGGACGCCCTCGACGCGCCCATCGTCGTGAACAAGGGCGACCTCGTGACGATCTCCGCGGTCTCCCCCAGCGTCGTCGTCACCGAGATCGCCCGTGCGGTCGAGGCCGGGCGCGTCGGTGACGTGGTTCGGTTCGAATCGGTTGACGGCAAGCGGCGGACCTTCGCCGCGCGGATGAGCGCGCGCGGGCGCGCGGTTGCTTGGGCCGGCTCGGCGACCGTCGCCGCCGCAAGGGAGGACGCACGATGAAACCCGCACGCACGCTCGCCGCCGCCGTTGTCCTGGCGGGTCTCGCGGCCCCCGCGCTTGCGCAGAGCTTCTTCACCCGCGAGAGCGAGGTGCAGCGTGACACGCCCGGCAAGATCGACCCGCACGCGGCGCTGCGCGCCGTGAGCCTCTCGTTCGTGCATCCGCCCATGCCGCGCGAGTTCGCCATCCATGATCTTGTCACCATCATCATCGACGAGACGAGCCGGAGCGAGTCGCAGCAGAAGCTGGAGACCGAGAAGGAGTACGACATCCAGGCCGCGCTCAGGCAGTTCCCGAGCCTGCGTCACCTCATCCAGGGACAGTTCGAGAACGGCGACTCTCAGCGCACCATGCGTCTCGACCTCAGCGGCGGGCACGAGTTCAACAGCGAGGGCAACGCCCGGCGCAGCGACCGCTTCATCGCCCGCATCACCGCCGAGGTCATCGACGTCAAGCCCAACGGCACGCTCGTCCTCGAGGCCCGCAAGCAGATCGTCAAGGACCGCGAGGTGCAGACGATCGTCCTCTCCGGCTCGTGCCGACGCGAGGACGTCACGACGAAC
Source organism: Synechococcales cyanobacterium CNB (assembly GCA_030263455.1). Lineage (NCBI taxonomy): Bacteria > Bacillati > Cyanobacteriota > Cyanophyceae > Synechococcales > Synechococcales cyanobacterium CNB. Next base: position 348,957 of record SZOZ01000002.1, on the reverse strand, counting down.
AATACCATCACCTCTTCGCAACTCGCCGGGCTGACCGTCGTCCAGTCCACCGACGGCGACCTCAGCCGCGCCACGAAGAAGGGGCTGATCCCCCGCGTCTTCGAGTCCATCTTCAACTTCTGACCCGCCGCACGGAGCCGCATCGTGCCACGACTGTTCACCCTCCTCGCTGCTCTCGCCTGCCTTGCCGGCGCGGCCGCGGCGCAGACCGGCAAGACCACCGTCCGCGAACTCACTCGCTTCGCCGACGAGAGCGAGTTCGTGCTGCGCGGCCTGGGCCTCGTCATCGGCCTCAGCGGCACGGGCGACTCGGGCAAGGACCTCGCACTCGCCCAGCAACTCGCCGAGGTCTTCCGCAACAGCGGCAACCCCATCCCCGACTACAAGACCCTCGAACGCACCAAGAGCGTCGCTCTTGTCATGGTCACCTGCTCCATCCCACCCGGAGGCGCACGCGTCAACGACGCGCTCGACGCCACCGTCTCCGTCGTCGGCAGCGCATCCTCGCTGCGCGGCGGCGAACTCTTCATCACCCCACTCCAAGGCCCGACGCCCGGCTCGCCGCTCTACGCCATGGCGTACGGGCCGGTGACGCTCGAGGACTCGTCCGTGCCCACCCGCGCCCGCGTGCGAATGGGAGCGAAGCTCACCCGCGACGTGAAGGCCGACGCGCCGACCGGGCGCCTCGACCTCGTGCTCGACCCGCCCTTCCGCGGCTACGCCTCGGTGAGCCAGATCGCGGGCACGATCAACGACACGTACTTCAATGCGCCCGTCGCGGGCGAGCGGCGCATCGCCCGGGCGATGGACGACCGCACGATCCGCGTCGAGATTCCCGAGGTCGAACGGGCTGACCCCGCCCCGTTCATCGCCGAGATCCTGGCGACGCCGATCGACGTCGCGCTCCTGCGCCTGCCGGCCCGCGTGATCGTCAACAGCGCGACCGGCTCGATCGTGATGACCGCGGACGTGCGCATCAGCCCCGTCGCCATCACGCACAACGGCCTGACCATCACGACGACGATACCCCCCCCTGTGCCCACCGAGATCGACCCGCTGATCGACCGCACGCGCTGGGCGGGGCTATCCACCGGCGCGCGGCCCGCCGACGCGGCCCGGCTCCAGGATCTCCTCACGGCCTTCAAGCAGCTCGACATCCCGCCCGCCGACCAGATCACCATCATCCAGCAGCTCGCCAAGAGCGGCAACCTGCACGCTGAACTCATCGTGGACTGACGCCGTGCCGACGCTCCCGCTCAACCCGATCGCCGCCGGTACGATGCCGACCCGCATCGTGGGCGCGCCAACGAGCCGCGACCGTCAGGGAGCGGTCCGGCTGCCGTCGTTCACGGACCCGTTGCTGGCCGACGCCCAGCGCACGTTCGCCGAGTCGCTCTCGATCGCCGAGCGCAGGCCGGATGGAACGCGAGCGTCCGCCCGTGAGACCGCCGAGAAGCTCGTCGCCATCACCTTCGTCGAGCCGGTGCTCAAGCGACAGCGCGAGTCCGACGGTGCGGCCCCGCCGTTCGCGCCCGGCCCCGGCGAGAAGCAGTTCCGTGCGCTTCTGGACTCGAGAGTCGCGCACGACATCGTGCGTGCAGCACGCCTGCCCATCGTGGACCGCCTGGCACACGATCTGCTCCGGCGTTCGGTCGGCGCGGGTGGCGATCCGGCACGGAGAGGAGTGGACGGCCATGCATGACGCCCGCATGAACGCGGCCGCGGACCTGGAGGCGGCGCTGCGTGCCCTCGCCGACGCCCACGGCGCGCTGCTGGAAGCGATCGAGTCCCAGCGAGAGGCGGCGCGGCGCGCCGACCCGAGGGGTGTCGAATCCGCCACTCGCGCTCACCTGGCCGCCCTCGCCAGGATCGAAGAAGCCGACGCCGCGCGCCGCGCCGCGGTCGAACGGCTCGCGGGTCCGGACGCGGCATCGATCCCGATCGCCACGCTCGCCGCGGGGCTTCCCGCGCCCGCGCGCGACGTGCTCGAACGCGCCGCCGCCGCACTGCGGCCGCTGGTCGAGCGTGCCGGCCGCGAGCGTGCCCAACTGAGAGAGACGTTTACCGCGCTCGTCTCGCACATGGACGGGCTGATCCAGCAGGTCCACCGCCGACTGAGCCACGCGGGCACCTACGGCCGCGCAGGCCGGGTCGAGACCGGGCGCGTCGTCGTGAGCGGTGTGGACGTGGTGTCGTGAGGAGGATCGTGTGAGCCTGACCGCTGCCATGCTCGCTTCTCAGTCCGCCCTGCACGCGGCGCAGGCCGGCATCCAGGTCGCCGCGAACAACATCGCCAACGCCGCGACTCCGGGCTACTCGCGGCAGGTCGCGCACCTTTCGCCCATCCGGGGCGTCGCCATCGGCAACGGGGGCACCATCGGGCGCGGCGTCATCGTGCAGGACGTCCGCCGCCAGGTCAACGAGGCTCTCCTCGCCCGCTCGTGGGGGAGCATGTCCGAGCACGCCGCCGCCGAGCAGCGCTTCCAGTCCATGTCCGCCGTCGAGAGCGCGCTCAACGAACTCAGCGGCTTCGACCTGTCCTCCGAGCTCGCCGCCTTTTTCAACGCATGGTCCGAGCGGGCGAACCTCACCGAGTCCAGCGCGGTCGTGGTGCAGCGCGGCCTGCAACTGGCGGACTCCGTCCGCCGCCTGCGCTCCGACCTCGGCGCGACCCGCGCGCAGATCGACGGCCAACTCGCCGGAGAGGTCGCCCAGGCGTCAAGCCTGCTGGACCGCATCGCCGAGATCAACCGCACGATCGCCGATGCCGAACAGGGGGTTCGCACCGCCAACGACCTGCGCGACCAGCGAGACCTGCTCGTCGGCCAGCTCGCCGAGATGATCGACGTGAACGTCGTCGAGCAGCCCGATGGCCGATACGACGTCCTCATCGGCTCCTCCCCCGTCGTGCTCGGCGGCACGGCGCGCGGGCTGGAGATGCGCCAGGTCACCATCGACGGCGTCACGCAGGTCCGGGTCACCATCCGCAGCAGCGGCCAGGAGGTCAGGCCGAGCGGTGGACGCATCGGGGGCCTCCTCACGGCGCGCGGTGACGGCATCACCCGCACGATCGACGCCCTCGACACCGTCGCCACCCAACTCATTTTTGCCGTCAATGGCGCGCACGCGACCGGCACGAACGCCTCGGGACTTCCCGATACGTCCTCCGAACTCCGACTCTCGCCCGCCGATCGCTCGCTCGCGCTCAACGATCCCGCGAACTCCGCTCTCGCCTCGCTCCCCTTCGCCCCGCGCACCGGCGGCTTCCTCGTCAACGTCCGCCACGTCGCCACCGGTCTCGTCCAATCCGTTCGCATCGGCGTCGATCTCGACGGCATCACGGCGTCCGGCACAAGCGGGTTCGCCGACGACACGTCCGCCGAATCCATCGCTGCCGCGCTGAACGCGGTCGGCAATCTCTCCGCGGGCTTCACGCCGGACGGCCGGCTCCGTGTCGCCGCCGGCACAGGCTACGACTTCTCGTTCTCCGACGACACCTCGGGCGTGCTCGCTACGCTCGGTGTGAACGCCTTCTTCACCGGGCGAGACGCTTCGGACGTCGGTGTTCGATCCGACCTCGCCGCCAATCCCTCGCGTCTGATGACGGGCGCGATGGTTGACGGGCGGTTCGTCGAGAACGCCACCGCGCTCCGCATCGCAGGCCTTCAGGACACGGCGATCGAAGGCTTGGGCGGGCGCACGCTCCGCGCCGCATGGTCCGACGCCGTGCAGACCGTCGCGGTCTCGACGCAGGCCGCTCAGCTCCGCGCCGAGGCGGCCCGCGTCGTCCGCGACAGCCTCGATGCCCAGCGCGCTTCCGTCAGCGGCGTCAGCCTCGACGAAGAGTCCATGAACCTCCTCAACTTCCAGAAGCAGTACCAGGGCGCGGCCCGCGTCATCGCCCTTGCCGACCAGCTCCTCGACTCCCTCATGTCCATCCTCTGACCGAGCGACCACCATGAGCATGATCCCGTCGAGCCTGACCCGTGTGCCGAACATGCTCGCGGCCCGCGTGGGCGTCGCGCAGATCAACCGCACGAATCTCGCTCTCTTCCGCGTCACCGAGCAGCTCAGCACGGGCCTGGCCGTCATCCGTCCCAGCGACGACGCCGTGAAGGCCGCCGCGCTCCTCGAACTCGAGAGCCGGCTGGCGCGGACCGAGCAGCGGTCCCGCAATCTCGACGCCGCCCGGAGCACGCTCGCCACGCTCGACGACGCGCTCTCGCAGGCTCAGGACCTGCTGCTCGAAGCCAAGTCCACCGCGCAGGCCCAGATCGGCATCGGCTCGAACCCCGAAGAGCGCGCCACGCAGGCGACGATCATCGAGTCGCTCACCTCGGGCTTGCTCCGTCTCGCCAACACCTCCACCATCCTGGGGCACGTCTTCGCGGGCGACACGCCCGGCAGCGCGCCCGTCGAGTCCTTCCTCGGCGGCTTCCGCTTCCGTGCCTCCGGGGGGGGGATGCTCGCCGACCTCGGCCTGGGCGACTCCGTCCGGCTCACCCTCGGTGACAACGGGCCGCTCGGCTCCGCCTCCGCCCGCGTCCGGGGGACGGCCGACCTCAACCCGGGACTCACGCTCGACACACGCCTCGCCGACCTCGACGGCGCGCGCGGCCTCGGCATCGACCGCGGCATCGTCGAGTTCTCCTACGACGATGGCCCGCGCGTCAGTGTCGATCTTGCCTCAGCTGATACCGTCGGCCACGTCGCCGCGCGCCTCACCGCCGCTCTCCGACAGCATGAGACCCAGACCGGCAGAACCATCCTCGGCCCAGCGGGCGTCGGCGTCGCCGACGGTGCGATCACGATCGACCTCGTCGATCCGGGCGGCTCAGGACCACAACTCCGCTTCTTCGACACCGGCGCAGGCTCGACCGCCCGCGACCTCGGCCTGGCCGACGATGCCTCGTTCGTCTTCACGCCCACCGCCGGCCAAGGCCTCGAGACCAACCCGCGACTGACCTGGCTCACACCCATCGACGCTCTGCGCGGCCTCGGCGGCTCGCCTCTCGGCGCCATCCGCCTCTCCGCCCACGGCCACACCCGCACCGTGGACCTGAGCGCGGCCTCCTCGATGCAGGATATGCGGAATCTCATCGAAGGCGCGGGCCTCGGTCTCCGCGTCGAGATCGCCCCCGACGGCACGCTCAGCGTTCTGAACACCGTCGCGGGGGGGGCGGTCTCCGGCCTTGCCATCGAGGACACCGACGGCGGCGGTTCCACTGCCAGCCGGCTCGGCATCCGCACACTCGACCTCGGCACCCGCCTCGAAGCCTTCAACGACGGTCGAGGCGTCTCCATCGCCGACGGCGGCGTCAACCCCGACACCGGCGACCCCGACCCCGCCCTCGACGTCGAGTTCATCATCCGGCTCGGCAACGGCACCACCATCGAGATCGACCTCAGGCCCGCCGACGTAGTCTCCGTCGGCACGCTCCTCGACGCGATCAACTCCCAGGCGGCGGCACAGCTCGCCGCCCAAGGCTTCCCGACGACGCTCTTCCGAGCCTCGATCCCCGACCACGGCTCCGGCGGCATCGTCCTCACGCAGGACGACTCGTACCCCGGCATGACCGACCGCATCTCCGTCGAGCCACGCAACAACAACCCTGCCGCCTTCCAGCTCGGTCTGATGGACGGGCGGTGGGACGCGGGCAGCGCAAGTCTGATCGGATTGGACCGCGCAAAGGTGCGCGTGGACGGCATCTTCACGCACCTCGCCGACCTCCGCGAGGCTCTGCTGAAGGATGACACGCCTGGCATAGCGGTTGCTGCGGAGGGGATCGAGCGTGCGCTCGAGCGGCTGGCGCAGTCGCGGGCGCTCGTGGGCGGCTACTCGACCCGGGTGGACCGGGAGGCGGACACGGTGGAACAGCGGCGCGTGCTCGACGAGACCTTCCGCAGCCGGCTCCGCGACGCCGACTACGCCGAGGTCGCCTCGCGTTTCGCGCTGCTCCAGACGCAACTGAGCGCTGGGCTTCAGGTCGCCGCGGCGGCCAACTCGCTCTCGCTCCTGGACTTTCTTCGGTAGGGGTTGGATGCCGGCCCGGCCCGCGTGAGCGGGTCGAGTCGATTGGAACCGGATCGGATGGCCCGCCGCGGCCGCGGGCCGAGCACGACAGGACGTCGCCCGGTCGAAGGACGACCGGGGCTCGAACGTTGACGACAGGCCGAACGACGGAGCGCGCCCATGGAAGTGCGTACCACTCGCTTCGGGGTGATCGAGATCGCGGAGGACCGCGTGATCACCTTCCCGCGCGGGCTGCTCGGGTTCCCCGAGCACACGCGCTACTGCCTCCTCGAACCCGGAGAAGACGCCTGCTTCTTCTGGCTCCAGTCGCTCGACGACCCGGAACTGGCGTTCGTCGTCACCGATCCGAGCCTGTTCGTGCCCGACTACTCCGTGCCCATCCGTCCCGAGCAGATGGCCGAACTCGGGCTGTCCCGCCTCGAGGACTCGCAGGTGTTCGTGATCGTGAACAAAGTGGACCAGACCCTGACGGGCAATCTGCAAGGCCCCCTGGTCATCAACACGCTGACCCGCGCGGGCGAGCAGCTCGTGCTCGCGGAGAAGCGGTGGACGACGCGGCACGCCCTGATGAAGGTCGCGCCCGCGCCGCGAGCCGCCTCCGCGTGAGTCGATTGTGTTCTTCCGGCTCGGGGGGCGAAGGACGCCCCCGCACGACGCACTTTCCCGCGTGCCGCGGCGACCCGCCGGCACGGAGGCCGAAGGAGCCGACCCATGCTCGTTCTTTCCCGTCAGCGCGACGAGACGATCATGATCGGAGACGTGATCGAGATCACGGTCGTCGACATCCGGGGCGACAAGGTCCGCCTCGGCATCACCGCGCCGACGACCATCGCCGTTCATCGCAAGGAGGTCTACGAGGCCATCCGACGCGAGAACGAGCAGGCGTCTCGCCTCGACGGCGGGGACGCCCAACTGCTCAGCCAGACCATCCAACCCGGGCCGGCGCGGGCGGGCGTTCGCTCGCGCGCCGCGGAACTCGCACGTCCCGTCCGTCCCCAGACCGCCGCGACCGCGCCGACGCCGGCCGCGCCACGCGCTCGATGACCGCGCGCAGCACGCACTTAGCCTCAATCACGGAGGATTGTCATGGCTAGGATCAACACGAACATCCCCAGCATGATCGCGCAGGCGCACCTGCGCTCCACCAACGCGGAACTGGGGTTGAGGCTCGAACGCCTGTCCACCGGGCTGCGGATCAACCGCGGCAGCGACGACCCGGCGGGCCTCATCACGTCCGAGCGCATCCGATCGGACCTCGAGGGCGTGCGCCAGGCCTTGCGCAACGCGGAGCGCTCCAGCAACGTCATCGCCACGACCGAGGCCTCCCTCGCCGAGGTGAACGACCTGCTGAACTCCATCCGTGCCCTCATCGTCGAGGCCGCCAACACCGGCGCAAACTCCGAGGACGAGCGCAACGCCAACCAGCTCCAGATCGACTCGGCCATCGACTCCATCACCCGCATCAGCAATACCGCCACCTTCGGCGGTCTCAAGCTCCTCAACGGCTCCCTCGACTACACGCTCTCGGGACTCGCTCCCAGCGCCATCGACCACGCCCGCATCACCCACGCCAGCTTCGTCGGCAACGCCGCCATCCAGGTCGACGTGGACGTCATCGCCTCCGCCCAGACCGGCAACCTCTTCTACAACGGCGGCACCACGCCCCCGGGCGAGGTGCTCTCCACCGTCACACTCGAGATCGCCGGACCCAAGGGCGTCCAGGTGCTCACCTTCGCCTCCGGCATCCCGCTCTCCGACGTCGCCAACGCCATCAACAAGCTTTCCTCCGCCACGGGCGTCAAGGCACAACTCATCAACGGCGACGTCAACTCCGGCGTCGTCTTCAGCAGCGTGGACTACGGCTCTGCCGCCTTCGTCTCCGTCAAGCGCCTCAACCCGCCCAACAACCCCAGCGACGACGCTTGGATCCTGCACAAGTTCAACGATGGCGTCCCCATGCCCGACTACACCGGCGGGTTCCCCTGGACCGACGTCATCACCGCCACACGCGACAAGGGACAGGACGTCTCTGCGCTCGTCAACGGCATCGTCGGCAGCGGCAACGGACTCCGCGTCAAACTCAGCACCCAGACCCTCGGCGTGGACCTCCTCCTCGACGCCGACTTCGCCACCGACCCGACCTCCTCCAGCAGCACCTTCTACGTCACCGGCGGCGGGGCGATGTTCCAGGTCGGTCCCGAGGTCTCCATCCAGCAGCAGATCAACGTCGGCATTCCCTCCGTCGCCGCCTCGAACCTCGGCGCGACGCTCATCAACGGCACCCTCGCGTTCCTCTCCTCGCTCAAGTCAGGTGGTGAGAACTCCATCACCGCTTCGATGGCACGCAACGACTTCACGGGGGCGAACCAGGTCATCGCCGCCGCAATCGACGAGACATCGGTCCTCCGAGGCCGACTCGGCGCCTTCGAGCGCAACGTGGTGCAGACCAACGTCCGCTCGATGCAGGCCGCGTTCGAGAACCTGAGCGCAAGCAGTTCCGCCATCCGCGACGCGGACTTCGCCCTCGAGACTTCGCAACTGAACCGTGCCCAGATCCTCGCCTCGGCCGGCGCGACCGTGCTCACGATCGCCAACCAGCAGGCGCAGCAGGTTCTCCAGTTGCTCGGCTGATTCTTATCGGACCATCCGCCGATCCGACACACGTCCCGCCCCCCAGGGCGGGGCGTCTTTGTGCGCTCCAGACGCCCCGGCTTCCGGGTGAACGCAAGAAAAGGCGTCACGAAGTCTCAAGGCGGACTCAACCGACCTCCCGCCGCATCCGATCCCACCTGAACCTCGGTTTCCCCCGGCAGGTGGAGCCGAGCGTGATCGCCCGGGCGTTCCGGGTCGGTTCCGCGACGGTGCGTTTCCGTCGGGGGCCGTGGGTCGGCTGCTCGTTGCGGCGACCACGACAAACGGACGGTTGGAACGGACAGCCCCGTCCCAGATCAGCGCACGGAGGACCCCATGAGTCGGATCAACACGAACGTTCAGTCCCTGGTGGCCCAGCGCGTGCTCGGCCTGAACAACTCGAACCTCAGCAAGTCGCTCGAGCGGCTGAGCACCGGCCTGCGGATCAACCGCGGGAAGGACGACCCCGCGGGGCTGATCGCCTCCGAGGCCCTCCGCGCCGAACTCAAGGCGACGAACGCCGCGATCGCCAACGCCCAGCGTGCCGATCAGGTCGTGAACATCGCCGAGGGCGGTCTGCAGGAGATCTCCGGTCTGCTCACCGAGCTCCAGGGCCTCCTCACCGCCAGCTCGAACTCCGCCGGCCTCTCTCAGGACGAGCGTCAGGCGAACCAGCTCCAGATCGACTCCATCCTCCAGACCATCGACCGCATCTCCAGCAGCACCGCCTTCCAGGGCATGAAGCTCCTGAACGGCAACATGGACTTCACGGTCGAGAGCGTCTCGTCGGCCATCACCGACTACCGCATCAACGCCGCCAAGTTCACCGGCTCCAGCCTCGGCGTCGACCTCGTCGTGACCCAGTCCGCCCAGCAGGGCATCATGTTCCTCTCCATGGGCGGCACCGCGCTGAACTTCGGAGGCGCGAACGCCGGCAACTTCACCATCGAGATCACCGGCAGCAAGGGAAGCCGCGAGCTTTCCTTCGCCTCCAACACCTCGCTCGCCACCATCGTCGCCAACATCAACAGCTTCACCGACGTGACCGGCCTCGTCGCCTCGGTCGCTGCCGAGGGCGCCTTCACCGGCGGCTTCACCATCAAGAGCGACGGCTTCGGCTCCAACGAGTTCGTCTCCGTCAAGGTCGTCAATGACGCCGGCATCCAGAACGGCGACGACAACCTCGGCATCTATCACTTCGAGTCCGACGACGCCTCCACCGTCAACACCACGATCGCCGCCAAGTTCGACTCCAACACCGCCGCCAACGGTCTCCGCGACTCCGGTCAGGACGTCGGCATCAACATCAACGGCATCGCGGCCACCTCGCGCGGCAAGACCGCACGCATCAACACCGACACCCTCGACCTCGAGGTCACTCTCGCCACCGCCGACGCCCAGTCGCTCCAGACCCTCTCCGCCTTCACCATCACCGGCGGCGGCGCGTCCTTCCAGCTCGCCGGCTCCGTCGACATCGCCGGCAAGGTCTCCCTCGGCATCGCGGACTTCGCGGTCCGCAAGCTCGGCAACAGCAGTATCGGCTTCCTCAACGACCTCGCCGCCGGCCGCGCCTACAACATCGTCGATAGCGACGGCACGTCCGCCCAGAAGATCGTCGGCGAGGCCATCGCCCAGATCTCCGCAGCCCGCGGACGCCTCGGCGCCTTCCAGAAGAACACCGTCGGCGCCACCATCCGCTCCCTCGGCATCGCGGTCGAGAACACCGCCGCCGCCGAGAGCTCGATCCGCGACGCCGATTTCGCCTCCGAGACCGCCGAGCTGACCCGCTCGCAGATCCTCGCCCAGGCCTCGACCCAGGTTCTGGCGCTCGCCAACTCGCAGCCGCAGGCCGCCCTGGCCCTCCTTGGCTGATCCTTCTGAACCCATATACGGAGCGGGCGTCCTGCCCGCCTCCTCTCCTCCAACCCCACTCGCCCCGGCCCGCGCCGGGGCGTTTTTCTTTCCACCCCCCTCCCGGTGGCACAGGCGTCCCGCCTGTGCCCGTTCTTCATCTCGCTCCGTCCGACCTCTCGCTCCGCCCGCCCCGGCGCGATGATCTCCCTCAACGCGCTCCACCCTGCCGATTCGCACGAGCAGGTACCGACGGTGCGTGGACATGGGGCGCACAGAACGCCGTCACGACCCCGTGGCCTCATATCGAGACCTAAAAGAACGGGAACGGCCACTGCTCAAGCGAGTCAGACGCGACGCTTAGGGTGATTGGGTACCACCGCCCCGCAGTCGTATCGTAGAAGAAGTTAACACGAAGCATTCCCGCTTGTCCATCGCCATAGACCACGCGCACAGTAACGTGGGCGGAGGATGGCGTACCGTCGATCCTCTGGCCTTCGGACGCTGAGAGACGGCCGGTAGGGGGGATAAACACGCTCATCGACGCGCGCACCCCTTCGTATGGCCATCTGTCTCGTGTGTAATCGACGGACATGCCTACGCCGATCTCCGCCCACTGCTGGTCCAGAGCGTGGATGTCCATCCTCCGTGTGGAACGTTCCGACCACAGCGTCTGAAACAGGTGTGCGTCGTCCATGTGCGACGTGTCGAGCGGGTGGATCAGCCGCCACTCGGACCAGTCCTCAGCGATCGCCAGGCACATCGGGTGGTCGATCGTGGCGGCGCGCGCCGACATCGTAACGAGGTACGGGGTCGAGTCGCCGGAAAGCAAGGACAGGAGAACAGCTCGCGCACACTCGTACAGATCCCGAGGAGCGTTGAAGTCCAAGGCGGCTTCGTGATTGGTTCCGCCTTGGTTGAGCATCGGCGCGCACAGGGCATCCAGAACGGCCTGCAGAGCATCGCGGTTTGTGGTCCGAGGATCGAGCCAGGCTTGACGCGACTCGTGCTCCGGCCGCGCGCGTCCAGCCGGTGCTTCAGGCGTGCGACACGCGCTGACAAGCAGGGCAGCGACGGTAAGCACAACCGCCGCCGCCACCGCAATGCGTCGTACAACTGTGGCAGCGTCAGACGCCGCCATCACGAACCGGAGGTGAGGCAACGCGGTGCCGAAGGAGGTGTCGTCTGGCGTCCATCGCTGCAGACCATGCCCGAGTTGCAGCAGGTGTTCTGTCCGGTCGCACCGGACGCCCCGCAGGTGTACCACCCGCAGCATTTCTGGCTGTTCAGGCAGGTCGAGATCTCGAACCATGTGTTCCCGCACCAGCCGCCGCATGATTGCCGGCCGAACCCGGCCGAGTCGAGACCGTTGTCTTCGATGGCAAACACCTCGTCCTCGATGGATGCATAGCACGCGAGGGTGAGGGAGCAAAGGGCACAGGCGGCCAAGGTGCTGATCAAGAGTCGAACACGGTACGTCATCGTGGAGTTCCTCTCTTCATGAGTGTGGTGTGGTGGGACAGAAACGCGACAACGATCAGGCAGAGCAGCACTCCGTTCCGGGCGAGCGCCGTTGGGATCGAGGTGGAAGCACCAAGGCAAGGGCAGGAATCGTGAATGCCGCGGAAGTATGCGACGCCCAGAATGCCGCTGAAGAGCGCGAGTATCAGCCCGGCCATGCTGCTTGCAAAGACCGGTCAGCGGCCGGCAAGAAGCAGCAACCCCAATACCCACTCGAAGAGGCCGACAGTGATCACGCCCACAGTTGGCAGCTGCATCGAAGTCAACTGCTCAACAAAGTGCTTCGCAGGCGCAGGATGCAGCCACTTCAGCACTCCGGCAAGCACGAAGACCGCGCCGACAAGCAGGTCGCAACAGAGCGCCCCCCCCCCTAACCAAACGGGAAGGGCCAGTACGTTCCCGCTGCAAGGCTCGGACTCGATCCGCGATCATGACCCCAGAGTACCAATGGGGGGTCAAGCAGGCAACGCGCCTCATCCCCGATCATCGGTAGGAGCATGTTTGGGTGGATCGGCCGAACCAGTTGGTACCACCGAAGCGCAGTTGTGCCACTGGAGACGCATCGAGGCCGGGTGCTCTTGGTAGACGGTTGGTCGGGGGATGCGTGACTCGGTCGCATGCCTTCGACGGATTACCGCATTCCTTGGTGAATGACGCTCAAGGCACAGGCGTCCCGCCTGGGCCACTCCCCCTCTCGCTCCGTCCAACCTCTCGCCCCGCACGCTCCGGCGCGCCGATCCTTCAGCACCGATGCCCGTGCGCACCAAGCCAGCCACCGACACCCTCCCCCCGGCTCTCCGGCGCACGCGCGACACATTCCTCGCCTACCTCCGCGTCGAGTGCGGCCTGAGCGCGAACACCCTCGAGGCCTACGGCCGCGACCTGCGCGACCTGCTCGACGACCTCCGCCGTGCGGGCGTTCAGAAGCCCGACGACGTAACGCCCCGCGCCCTCGTCGCCCACGTCGCCTCGCTCAGCAGCGACCGCAGCCTCGCGGCCTCTTCCGTCGCCCGCCACCTGGCGACCATCAAGGTGCTTTTCCGCTGGCTGCACGCCCAGGGCCGCATCCCCGAGAACCCCGCCGACTACCTCGACCAGCCGACGCGCTGGAAGCGCCTGCCCAGCGTCCTCTCGCCGAAGCAGGTGCGCGCCCTGCTCGCAGCCCCGCGCCCCGACCCGGACGCGCCGGACGACGCTCCCCCCCTCTGGATCCGCGACCGGGCGATCCTCGAACTCCTGTACGCCAGCGGCCTGCGCGCCAGCGAGGTCGGAACGCTCGCCCTCGCGGACCTCGTCCGCGACCTCGGCGTCCTCCGCGTTACAGGCAAGGGCGACAAGCAGCGCCTCGTGCCCATGGGCGTGCCTGCCCGCGACGCCCTCGACCGCTACCTCGCCGACTGCCGCCCGCGCCTCGTGCGTGAGGACGGGCGCGACCTCGGCCGCGTCTTCCTGTCGCGCACCGGTCGCCCGCTCGAACGCGTCGCCGTCTGGCAGATCGTGACCCGCCACGCCCGGGCCGCGGGGCTGGAGGGCGTCCATCCGCACGTCCTGCGCCACAGTTTCGCCACCCACCTGCTCGCGGGCGGCGCGGACCTGCGCACCGTGCAGGAACTCCTCGGCCACGCCGATGTCGCCACCACCCAGGTCTACACCCACGTCGACCGCTTCCACCTCAAGGACGTCCACCGCAAGTACCACCCTCGCAGGTGAGGCTGGAACGAGCCTCGCTCTGAAGGGTGAGAACAACGATCCCGCCGTACACTCCCCCTATGCGTCGATCGCTCCTCCAGGCCCGCGACGCCCTTGACCGGCTTCTCGCCGACGCCGATGCCGTCGAGCGCATCGCCCGGGCCGCCGCCCTCGTCGCCGAGCGGTTCGGCGCGGGGGGCAAGGTGCTCGCTTGCGGCAACGGAGGCTCGGCCTGCGACGCCATGCACTTCTGCGAGGAACTCACAGGCCGCTTCCGCCACGACCGCCCCGCCCTTCCCGCGATCGCCTGCACCGACCCCGGCCACATCACCTGCACCGCGAACGACTACGGCTACGAGCGGGTCTTCAGCCGCTGGGTCGAGGCCCTCGGGCGCGAGGGCGACGTCCTCTTCGCGCTCAGCACCAGCGGCAACTCCGAGAACGTCGTGCGGGCGGTCGAGGCCGCACGCGAGCGCGGCATCGTCACCGTCGCCCTGCTCGGGGGCGACGGCGGGCGGCTCCGCGCCCGGTGCGACCTCGAATGGATCGTCCCCGGCGACACCAGCGACCGCATTCAGGAACTGCACATGCTCATCCTGCACTGCATCGTCGAGGGGGTCGAGCGAGCGCTCGCCGGCGAGTAACGGCAGCGAGGCAGTGGGGGGTCGGCGAGGCTGGGGCAGCGGGGGCACGACATGAGCGAAGACGGAGCAACGCGCAGGGCACGCCCCGACCCGATCGGCCGGCGCATCATCGGCGCGGCCGTCATCTCGCTCGCCTACGGCGCGGTCTGGTGGTTCGGCTTTTTCCGGCCGCTGAACTCCTGGGTCAACGGCGCGATCATCGCCACCGTGCTGCTCTGCACGCTGCCGCCGGCGCGCGTGCGCCCGTTCGTCGGCGCAGCCGCGCTGCTCGGCCTCGCGGCCGTCATGCACTTCGAGGTGCGGCACACGCTCATGGCGATCGCGCTGGCTGTCCTCGCCGCCCTCTCGCTCGCCGACGGGATGTACGACCTGCGCGCCCGCCAGGCCCGCTCGTGAGTCGGCTCAGGACCGCTGGCGGAGCAGGTCGCGGATCTCCCGCAGCAGCGTCACGTCCTCCGGCGGTGCGGGCGGTGGCGCGGCCTGCTTTTCCTTCTCGAACCGGCGCTTCGCCTCGTTCATCGCCTTCACCACGATGAACAGCGCGAGCGCGACGATCAGCAGGTTGATGAGCGCGTTGATGAACTCGCCGTAGCCGATCGTCACGGCGGGCGTCGACACCGCTCCCGCGGCATCGACGACCGCTTCCCGCAGCACGAGCCGCTTCTCCGCGAAGTCCACGCCGCCCATGAGAAGGCCGATGGGAGGCATCATCACCTTGTCCACGAGCGCCTTCACGACGCCCGTGAAGGCCGCCCCGATCACGATCCCGACCGCCATGTCCACGACGTTCCCGCGCAGCGCGAACTCACGGAACTCTCGGATCAGAGGCATGGGATTCTCCTGTGGTGGTGCGTTCTCGCCCCGAACGGGGCAGCCCGGAGTCTACCGTGGCGCCGCACAACCCGCGTAGAATCGCGACACCGGGGGCGACCGGCCGTCCCGGACGGCGGCCGGCGGCACGATCCGAGACCAGAGGACCGCGAGATGCCCTATTACATGAAGCTCGGCGAGCTGCCCGCCAAGCGCCACGTCCAGTTCCGCAGGCCCGACGGTGCGCTCTACTCCGAGGAACTCTTCGGCACCGACGGTTTCGTCGGCCCCACCAGCACCCTCTACCACATCCACCCGCCCACGCAGGTATCAGGCTGGAAGACGCTCTACGTCACGCGCCCCGAGTACGTCGAGTGCGAGGTGATGCGCATGCGACACCTCAAGACCGCCCCCATGAAGCCCAAGGGCGACCCGGTCACGGGTCGCGTCGTTGTCCTCGGCAACGCCGACGTCGAGATGGCTGTCTGCGTCCCAGCCGAGCAGATGAACTACCACTTCAAGAACGGCCAGGGCGATGAGTGCCTCTTCGTCCATTACGGGTCGGGCGTTGTCCACACCATGTTCGGCACCCTCCGTTTCCGGCCCAAGGACTACATCGTCATCCCCAAGGGCACCATCTACCGCGTCGAGTTCAACCCCCTGCGCGACGACGAACGACCCGCCGGCCTCACCCGCGCCGACATGCCCCTCGGCAAGTTCATCGCCTTCGAGACCGCCAACGGCAGCCACATCCTCCCCCCCCCTCGGTACCTCTCGAAGAAGACCGCCCAGTTCCTCGAACACGCGCCCTACTGCGAGCGCGACTTGCGCGTCCCCGAGCTGCCCCTCACCTACGACCACCGCGGCGAGTTCGAGGTCCGCATCAAGGCCCGGGACTGCGTCCACTCCTATGTCTACGGCTACCACCCGCTCGACGTCGTCGGCTGGGACGGGTGCTACTACCCCTATCTCTTCAACATCGACGAGTTCGCCCCCATCGTCGGCAAACTCCACATGCCACCGCCCATCCACCAGACCTTCGAGGGCCACAACTTCGTTATCTGTTCCTTCTGCCCGCGCGTGCTGGACTTCCACCCCGAGGCCATCCCCATCCCCTACAACCACTCCAACATCGACTCCGACGAGGTGCTCTACTACGTCGAGGGCAACTACAAGGCCCGGCGCGGGATCGAGTCCGGCTCGATCAGCCTCCACCCGCAGGGCATCCCGCACGGCCCGCATCCCGGCACCGTCGAGAAGAGCCTCGGCAAGACGCACACCGACGAACTCGCCGTCATGTGCGACACCTTCCGCCCGCTCTTCCCCACCAAGGCTGCGCTCGAACTCGACGACCCGCACTACCCCGAGTCCTGGCGAGCGGACCACCACGCTCCGGGGGAGAAGCGAGACAACGGCGGAACCACGAACGTCTGGACCTGACGCCGCCTCGCGGGCAGGCGCTGTAGGATGCCGACGAGTCAACCAAGGAGGGCCGAGCCATGAGCCTGCCGCTGTTCCAGGTCGATGCGTTCACCGGGCAGACCTTCCGCGGGAACCCGGCTGCCGTGGTGCTCCTCGACTCCTGGATCGGCGACGACGTGATGCAGGCCATCGCCCGCGAGAACAACCTCTCCGAGACTGCCTTCGTCGGGCCGGCCACCGTGCCGGGCGCGGACTTCGCCATCCGTTGGTTCACGCCCACGACCGAGGTGGACCTGTGCGGGCATGCCACGCTCGCCGCGGCCCACGTCCTCCTCAACCACCGCGGGCACAAGGGCGACCGCGTCGTTTTCGAGAGCAGGTCCGGCCTGCTGCCCGTCTCGCGCGAGAACGGCGCGATCGCCCTCGACTTCCCCGCGTGGAACCCCGATCCGGTCGAGATCACGCCCGACCTCGTCGAGGCCCTCGGCGCGCGCCCCAGCGAGTGCTACCGCTCGCGCGACCTCCTCGCCGTGTTTGAATCGAAGAAGGACGTGCTGGGCCTGCGGCCCGACTTCAAGCGCATCGCTGCCCTCAACGGCTACGGCGTGATCGTCACCGCGCCGGGCGCGGGGCACGATTTCGTCAGCCGTTTCTTCGCCCCGAGCCTCGGCGTCGATGAAGACCCCGTCACCGGCTCCGCCCACTGCACCCTCACGCCCTACTGGTCCAAACGCCTCGGCAAGCGATCGCTCACCGCCCACCAGGTCTCCAAGCGCGGCGGCGAACTCCGCTGCACCATGAACGGCGACCGCGTTCACCTCGCCGGCCGTGCCGTTACCTACCTCGAAGGCACGATCGCCGTCTGAGGGCGGGCGCGCTCGCGGCGCGCCCCGCCCCGGCCCGATACCATCCGGACGGATGCCCGACCAGAAGCCCGATCGCCCCCGCGCCGACCGCGTCCGCCTGCCCGAGCAGGACGCGTCGCTTTACCTGCACCCGCAGACGCTCGCGCGCCTGCGTACCTTCGAGTTGCGGGCGAAGATGATCGTCGAGGGCGTGATGAGCGGCCAGCACCGCTCACCCTACCAGGGCTTCAGCGTCGAGTTCGCCCAGCACCGCCCCTACGTCGCCGGCGACGACCTGCGCCACCTCGACTGGAAGGTCTTCGCACGCTCCGACAAGCTCCACCTCAAGCAGTACCAGCAGGAGACCAACCTCGACCTTGTGGCGATGGTGGACGCCTCCGGCTCGATGGACTACGGCAGCCGATCCTTCGCCGAGGCCTCCGGGGTCGGGCGCAAGACGAGCCTCGACGGGCGCGACTACTGGAGCAAGTTCGACCATGCCACCGCTCTTGCCGCCGCGATGTGCTACGTCACGCTCCGCCAGGGTGACCGCGCGGGCGTCGTGGTCTTCGCCGATGAGGTCCGGGCGATGGTGCGGCGCTCCTCCTCGACCGCCACGTGGCGGCAGGTCGTCGGCGCGCTCTCCACGCACCCGGTCGATCGACCGACCGACCTTGCTCGCGCCACCGACCAGACGCTCGCCAAGATCACCAACCGCTGTCTGATCGTCCTTATCAGCGACTTCTTCGAAGACCCGGAACGCATCCGTGCCGCGTTCGCTCGCATCAAGCACCGCGGGCACGACCTGATCGTGTTCCAGGTGCTTGACCGCGCGGAGCGCACGTTCGAGTTTGCCGAGTCCGCGCCCTTTGAGGGGCTGGAGGGCGAGGCCGTGCTCCGCGTGGACCCGCGCGCGATCCGCAGGGCATACCTCGACTCGATCAACGCCCACGTCGGGCGCGTCGAAAAGATCACGCGGTCGTTCGGCTTCGACTACCAGCTCGTGGACACCCACGACTGGCTCGGCCCACCCCTCGCCGCATTCGTCGCCCGCCGGAACGCCCAGATCAAGCGGAGCAAGTACGGGTGAGCGAGCCATGAGCGTTCTTCATCCCGCCCTCCTTGCCGCCGGACTCGCGTGCATCGCCGCGCCGATCATCATTCACTTTCTCATGCGCCGGCGCCGGCGGCCCGTGCGCTGGGCCGCGATGCGGTTCCTCATCGAGGCCTACCGCCAGCAGAAGCGCCGCCTCCGCCTCGAACAAATGCTCCTGCTCGCCCTGCGATGCCTGCTCATCGCGCTCATCGCCTTCGCGCTCGCGCGCCCGCTCGCCGGCCGAGCCGGGATCGCCGGCCCGGGCCCGCGCACCGTCTATCTCGTGATTGACGACAGCCTCACGAGCGGGGCGTCCGATGAGAGCGGCACGACCGCACTCGCGCGCCACAAGGCCGCAGCGGAGGCGATCCTCAGGACGCTCGACGCCTCTCGCGGCGACCGGGCCGCGCTCCTCACGCTCGGCGCGCCCGCCGACGCGCCCGTCGTTCCCCCCTCGTCCGACCTCGGCTCGATCCGCCGCCTCGTCGGAACGCTCACGCCGACCGATGCGCCCGCCGACTTTGCCGGCGCGTTCTCGCGCATCGCGGCGGACCTCGGTCCCGAAGGCCAGGACCGACCCCTTGTCGCCGTCCTGAGCGACTTTCTCGCAGGCTCTGTGCGCGATGCCGAGCGCCTCCCCGAACTCCCGCGCCGCGCCACGATCACGACGACCGCGCCCGCTCGCATGCCCGTGTCGAACATCGCGCTCGTCGCGCTCGAACCGCTCCGGCCCGTCATCCTCGCGGGCGCAGCCGGTCCCGAGAGCGCGGCGGCCCCTGCGGGATCGACCCAGGTGCGTGCTGACCTCCACCGGTTCGGCCCCGCCACCGCTACCGCCGCCGCGACCACCGTGCGCCTCTTCGCCGAATCCGCCCGCGTCGGCGACGCGACCCTCGTCGGCGAGACTTCCGTCCGCTGGTCGCCGGGCCAGAGCCAGGCGACCGCGAGCGTCCCCCTCGAACTCGAACGCCTCGCTCCCGCGCTGCGTGAAGGGGCAACCTCTGTAGTGCTCCGCGCCGAGATCGACCCTGACGCCCTGCAACGCGACGACTCCCGCCTGGTCTCGATCGCGCTGCGCGACGAGCTGCGCGTCGCACTCATCGGCACGCGCCGCGGCGGCACGCGACCGACGATCGACGCCTTCGCGCCCGCCGACTGGGCACGCCTCGCTCTCGAACCCGCCGCCGACCGCTTCGGCGCGCCCGTAGGCCGCGTGCGGGTGTCGGAGATCGACCCTCGCGCCGTCGATGCCCCGCGCCTCGCGGGCGCGGACGCCGTCTTCGTCCTCGAACCGGACGCGATCGACTCCGCGGCGTGGGCGCGCCTGCGTGCGTTCGCCGACTCGGGCGGCCTCGTGGTCGTCACCCCGGCCGCGCGCGACGGCGCACAGACCTGGCCTGACCTCATGCTCGAAGCCTTCTCGCTCGACTGGACCGTCGAACGCGAACCTCGCACGCTCGACACGGGCACGATCGCGGCCGAACGGCCCGCAGCGGGTGAACTCGACCTGCTCGCCCTGCTCGCGGGTGAGTTGACGCACCTCGCAGCGCCGGTGCACGTCTCGCGCGTGCTCGCGGCCGATCCCGCCCGGGGGGCGGGGCACGCCGTGCTTACGCTCTCGGACGGCACACCCCTCGTCCTCGCGGCGCGACCCGAGCAGATCGAGAACGCCCCCCCCTCGCGCGGCGTGATCGTCTACATCGCCTCCGCGCTCGACCTTGATTGGACCGACCTTCCCGCTCGTCCGCTGACGGTGCCGCTCCTGCAGGAGATCGTCCGGCAAGGTGTCGGCCGCGCGGGCGGTGCGTGGGTGTCACCCGCCGGGTCCGTGCCCGCCGTGCCGCCTTCCGCCGTCGAGCTTCGCTCGCACGAAGGCACAACGGTGGCGGTCGAGTCGGGCCGCGCGGCGCAACCGCTCAGGCGTGCAGCCGCGTGGCGTGCGCTCGACCGTGATGGTGTCGGGCGCGGCACGATCCTCGTCAACCCGGACACTCGCGCCTCACGCACCGACATCACCCCCCCCGACGAGGTGCGCCGCTGGCTCGGCGCGGCGACCCCCGGGCGCGACACGCGCACGCTCGATGACGGCACGACCGCCCAGCAGGGCGAGTCCGCCGCGAGCCTCGGCGACGACGACCCCGCAACGCCGCTCAGCCTGCCGCTGCTCGTCGCGGCCGCGCTCGTCGCGCTGGCCGAACTCGCCGTCGCCCGCTTCGCCAGCCACGCGACCGTTCCACGGACAGCCCCCCCCTCGGAGGCGGCGACGTGAACGATCTCCTCGTCCAACTCTTCGGACTCTCCGCCCTCCGACCCGGGGAGGAGGGCGTTCGCTTCGCCCTCGAACGCCCGATGCCCGCCTGGGGGTGGGCCGTTGTCACGCTCGCCGCCGCCGGGTTCGCCGCATGGTCGTACTCGCGCCTCGTCGGCCCGCGTGCGCCGCGCGCCGTCCTCGCCGGCGTTCGGTGGCTCACGTTGCTCGTTCTTGTGCTGCTCGCGGCCGGGCCGCACCTCGTCCGTGAGAACCGCCGGGTGGAGCGCGACTGGGTCGTCGTGCTGCTCGACCGCTCGGCCTCGATGACCATCCCCGACGCTCCGGGCCGCCGCACGCGCGATGAGCAACTCTCCGATGCCCTGCGCCGCTCCTGGCCCGCGTGGCAGTCCCTCGCCGATGAGCACAACATCCTCTGGCTCGGCTTCGATGCTGGCGCGTACGACCTGGCCTCGGACCAGCACGGCGTGCGCCTGAGCGACGCGGAGGGGCGTCGCACCGCCATCGGCGCCGCGCTGGCACAGGCCGCGCAACGCGTCGCCGCACGCCCGGTTAGCGGCATCGTCATCGTTTCCGACGGCCGCTCAGCCGACGAGCCGGACCGCACCCTGCTCCGCCGCCTGCGGGCCGAGCGCATCGGCATCTACGCCGTTCCTCTCGGCAGTGCGACGCCGTCGAGCGACCTCGCGGTCACCGCGGCGGATGCGCCGACCGCCGCGTTCGTCCGCGACACGGTGCCCGTCACCGTGACCGTTGAGCAGGTGGGCGGCGGCGACGCTACGCCCGCCGTCGTGCGCCTCATCGACGAACGCACAGGCCGCACCCTCGACGAGCGCCGCGTCGAGGTCGCCGAGGGGACGCCGACCGAAGTTGTCCTCTTCACCCGCCCCGAGGCAGCGGGCGAAGCACGCTGGAGCGTCCGCGTCATCCCTGACGTGCCGGACCTCTCCGATGCGAACAACGCCCGGAGCCTCACGCTCGAACTCGACGACAGCCCTCTCCGCGTCGTTTACTTCGACGGCTACCCGCGCTGGGAGTACCGCTACGTCAAGGACCTGCTCGTGCGCGAGGAATCCATCCGCTCCTCCGCCACGCTCCTCGCCACGAGCCGGCGTTCCATCCAGGAAGGCGACGTCGCCCTCACGCGCATGCCACGTTCCACGGAGGACTGGGCCGAGTTCGACGCCGTCATCCTCGGCGACTTGCGCTCCGACAACTTCAGCGCTGAACAACTCGAGAACCTCCGCGACCACGTCGCGAACCGCGGCGGCGGACTGCTCTGGATCGCCGGCCCCGGCGCGACCCCCGAGTCCTGGCGCAACACCCCGCTCGCCGACCTGCTCCCGTTCACGCTCTCTCCCCGCGCCGGCGCGTCCGGCTTGGTCCGGTCCTTCGATGGACCCGTCACCATGGCCCGTACCGAGCGCGGCGAGCGCCTCGGCGTCCTCCGCCTCGACGACGCCGCCGAGCGCGGCTGGCCCGCACACCTTTCCGACCCCGCTACCGGCTGGAGCCTCCTCCGCTGGGCGCAGCGCCTCGACCGCTCACAACTCAAGCCGACGGCGGAGGTGCTCGCCGTCGCTCTTCCCGCCTCCGAGTGGACGCCGGACCCGCTCGACCGCGACCTCTCCTCGGCCCCCCCCCTCGTCGTCACCATGCGATACGGCGCGGGGCGCGTCGTCTACGTCGCCACCGACGAGACCTGGCGCTGGCGCTACGGCCGCGGCGAAGCCCTCACCGAACGCTTCTGGCTCCCGCTCGTCCGCCTTCTCGGGCGCGACAGCCTCGCCCGCGGCGGGCGCGCCGCCGTCATCGAAGCCTCCCCCCCCCGCGCCGCCGTCGATCAGGCCGTTCAGGTCTCCCTGCGGCTCGCCGATCAGTCCCTCGCCGACCTGCGCCCCGCCTCGCTTCGCGTGCGCGTCGAGCGTGAGCCTCGCCCCGGCGAACCCCCCGCGCCACCGGTCCGGCTCACGCTCGCGCCCGACGAGGCGACACCCGCCGGCGCGCCCGGCGCCTACACCGCGACCTGGGTTCCCGCCGAGCCGGGCGTCTACCGCGTCGTCGCCGACGACCCGATCCTGGCCGGCCTCGCCCTCTCGGCGGAGGTTCGCGTCGCCCTCCCGGACGACGAACTCCGCACACCCCAGGCCGATCACGCCACGCTTGCGGCTCTCGCAGAGCAGACCGACGGTGCTGTCATCCAGCCCGACGCCCTCGCCGACCTGACCACCATCCTTCCCAACCGCGAACTGATCCTCGACGGCACCCCGGACGTCGAAACCCTCTGGGACCGGCCAATCGTGCTCGCCATCCTCGTCTTCCTCCTGACGATCGAATGGGTCGGCCGACGGCTCATCCGCCTCGCCTGACCGCTCCTCCCAACGCCCCAACCGGCCCGTGGGGCATTTTCTGAGAACCCGACGCTGTTCTGCGGACGAACTTCCTGTATGAAGGACCAGGGACGGTGAACCGCCGCATGGACGACCGCCGCGGCATCCAAGGGGACCGGTCACGGGAGAGCGACCCCGTCCGGCTATCTCTCGCTCGTATTCGAGGGTTTTCCCGGGCCTTTCTCATCGCCGGCGCGGTATCCATCCTGTCCGGCGCGGTACTTGCCGCCATTGCGGGTCTGGGGTTGGCCGACTTCGCTCTTCGAACACCAGCAGCAATCCGTCTAGCCCTGCTCGCCCTCGGCCTGGTCGCCCTGACATGGGCAGTTGTCCGCGTGCTCATGCCCGCGTTTCGCTTCCGACCCTCGCTCACGGAGATCGCGCTCCGGGTCGAGCGATCCGAGATGGGGTGCCGCGCGGGTCTGTCCGGCGTGCTCGCCTCCGCGCTCGAGCTCGCCGACCCCGCGTCCCCGGCCGACGATCTGCAACGCACGCTGGCCGCTGAGCTGTCCGCCGACGCCCGCGGCCGGTTCGCGAGCGTGCGTGCATCCGCGATCCTCGCACCCGCGACGATGTTGCGCAGCTTGGCGTGGTTCGTCGCCGTGCTGGCGGCTGTCCTCGCGCTCGCCGCCGCGCGCCCCGAACTGGCCGCGATCGGTGCGAAGCGCATCCTCACGCC
This sequence comes from Synechococcales cyanobacterium CNB, assembly GCA_030263455.1. Lineage (NCBI taxonomy): Bacteria > Bacillati > Cyanobacteriota > Cyanophyceae > Synechococcales > Synechococcales cyanobacterium CNB. Next base: position 325,076 of record SZOZ01000002.1, on the reverse strand, counting down.
GTGGGCGGGGGTGGAGTGGCCCCGCCGCACCGCACTCGCGGACGCGACGCTGCTCACGGTGCAGCCGGACGACGAGACGCTCCCGCTGCGCGTGCTGCTGACCCGCACGAACCGCGCGCCGGGCGAGACGGCCGTTGCCGCACGCTACCGCACGATCGGTCCTGTCGGCCCCGGGCCGACGCAGCGCGTCCTGATGCGCAGCCAGTTGCGCAACGACGTGACGCCGACACCCGAGGGCGCGGTCGAGGGCGAACTCTTCGAGCGGCTGGTCGAGCCGGCAGCCCGCGAGCTTACCGCAGACGGCGCGCAGGCGTGGATCGAGTACTGGTTCGAGACCGAGGACGAGCGCACCGAGCCGCGTCGCGTCCTGCTCGCGCGCCGGCCAGCCGTCGAGTCGGCGTCCGCCGTCGTCTCGCCCCCCCCCTACGCAGAACTCGCCGCGGGAGGCGTTCTCGCGGGCGCGGTTCCTCTCGGGCGGGGCGCGGACGAGCGTGCCGTTCTCTCTCCCATCCTCGCCGGCTCGCGCGTGGACCTCGAAGTTGCGCTCAACAAGCCGGTTCCGCCGCCCGAGGGGTGGGAGTCGGGCGCGACCGAGAGAGTCATCCGCCGCTCGTTCATCCTCGACGCCACCGAGCGCGTTCCGCTCACGCTCATCGACCGCCACGGTCTCGCCTCGGCCGAGGAGCCGGTCTTCACCCTCGAAGTCGTCGCCGATGCACCGCCTGGCGCGGTGGTCACCGAGCCGCCGCGCGACGAGACCGTCCTGCCCACCGCCCTCGTGCCCGTCGCGGGTGAAGGGCGCGATGACGTCGGCGTCGCCTGGGCGGCGGTCGAGCATCAGCACGCTCGCCCGCCCGCAGGCTCCGTCGGGGCGCCTCCCGAGCCAGTCGCCCCTCCCCTCCGCGCCGCGGAACTCGCCTGGACCGACGCCATGCCGCGCGAGGCCCGCGTGCAGACGACGCTCGACCTCGCCACGCTCGAGCTGCGTCCGGGCGACGAACTCTGGATCACCGCCCTTGCCGCCGACGCCTACTCGGCGAGCGGTGCGGAGCGCGCCCCGACTCGCTCGGCCCCGCGCCGCCTGCGCATCATCAGCGAGGCCGAACTGATGGAGCAGGTACGGGCCGAACTGACCGCTCTGCGCCGCGCCGCCATCCAGCTCGACGCCGAGCAGGCCGCTGCTCAGCGCCAGACCGAGACGCTCGGCCCGACCGACGACGCCGCGCGCCGGCAGGCTTCGCTCCCCGAGCGCATCGCGCAGCAACGTCGGGCCGTCGACATGCTCGCCGAGCGCGTCCGCCGCAACGCCCTCGACGACCCGTCGCTCTCGGGCACGCTCGACGACGCCGACGGCCTGCTTGCCGATGCCTCGGACGCCGCCCGCGAGGCCGCTCGGGCGCTCGAAACCGAGCGTCGTCGCCTCGATGCCGCGCGCGAAGCGGGCGATGCCGCCGAGCCTGACGAGCGGGCCATGGGGGCCATCGCCGAAGAGCAGGCCCGTACGCGCGACAACCTTTCCGCGCTCATCGAGATGCTCGACCGCGGTGAGGACGCTTGGGTCGCCCGGCGCACGCTCGAACGCCTCATTGCGGACCAGCGCGAGATCACCGATCGCACCCGTCGCCTCGGCAACGAGACGGTCGGCCGGGAACTGAGCGAACTCTCCGCGCAGCAGCGGGCCGAGCTCGAGCGCATCGTCGAGGCCCAGCGAGAGGCCGCCCAGCGCGCCCAGCAGGCCATCGACGAACTGAGCGAGCGGGCGCGGCAACTGGAACGCGCCGACCCCGCTCAAGCCCAAGCCATGCGTGACGCCGCCACGCGTGGCCGGCAGGAGCAGGTCGCCGACCGTCTCGAAGACGCCGCGGACCAGGCGGAGCAGAACCGGATGCAGACCGCCGCCGAGCAGCAGCAGCGTGCCGCCGAGTCGCTCCAGCGGATGCTCGACGACGTCGAGAATGCGCAGCGCAACCGCGATGAGGCCTTGCGTCGTGTCCTCGCCAGTGTCATCGAATCGCTCGAAGCCCTGATCGTGCGGCAGGAGCGCGCCCTGGCTTCACTCGAAGAGGCCGTCCCGCTGAACGCTTTCGAAGGGCTGGACTCGGGGATGCTTGCGCTGCATCTCAACACGCTCTCGGTGCTGGACCAGATCACGACCGCGCAGAACGACCTCGCGGCCGTCGCTTCGCTCGTCGAGGAGGCCGCCCGCGCGCAGGAGTCTGCTGTCGTCGCGCTGCGCCGCTCGCCCGTGGACGCCGACGCGGCCCGCGAGCACGAGCAACTGAGCCTGAACCGGCTCGTGCAGGCCAAGGAGGAGGCCGAGCGAGCCGACCGCGAAGCCGCCGAGCGCGACGCGACCCGCCAGCGTTCTGAACTCCGCGCAGCCTACCGGGAACTGCTCGAACAGCAGGCGACCCTGCTCGCCGAGACCGAGCCGTTCGTGGGCGCTGAGCTCACGCGCCGCGATCGTGCTGTCGTGCGCGGCATCGGCGAGCGGCAGGACGCCGTCCGCGCCCGCCTCGTCGAACTCCGGGACCAGACCGAGGGCCTTGCCGATACCATCGTCGTCGAGTACGCGCACTCGCGGCTGGAGTCAGCGACCTCCGCCGCGGCCCAGCGGCTCCGCGCCGGAGAAGCCGACACGACCGTCACGCGCAACCAGGCCGCGGCCGTGCGCCTGCTCCGCTCGCTCGTCGAAGCCCTGAACGAGGCCCAGCAGGAACGCGACTTCCGCGAGCAGGAGCAGGACTCCGGCGGCGAGGGGGGCGCCCAGTCCGGCGGCTCCCCTCCCCTCATTCCGCCCATCGCCGAACTCCGCATCCTCCGCGAGATGCAGCAGGAGGCCGCCGACTGGACGCGCGAGCTCGACGCCGACGTACGGCCAGACCCCGGCGAGAAGGCCCGTCTCGTCGAGCTGCAGCGCGAACTCGCCACGCGCGGCGAGGCACTCGTGCAGGCCGTCATGCAGCAGGCGCCGCCTCAACGTCCCCAACCGCAGCAGCGGGAGGGCCAGCGATGACACACACCCCATCCCGACGCGCCTTCCCGACCTCGGGGCGGGGCATTGCAGGCCCCGTCTTCCTGCTCTTGCTCTCTCTCATCCTGTTCACCCCCTCCTCTTTCGCCCAGGAAGCCGACAAGCCCGAGCCGCAGCCCGAGCGCGACGCCCTCCCCGACCTCGACGAACTCCTCGGCCTGCCGTCCGACAAGCCCGCCGATGAACCCGCGCAGGACCGCACCACCGAACTCGACCGTCTCCTCTCCGGGGAGGAGATCGCCGAGGCCTTCGTCGAGGCGGTGCGGCTCATGGGCGAGACCGCCGCGCGTCTCGACACCGCGGGCGACACCGGTGTCGTCACCCAGCGCATGCAGGAAGACGCCATCCGCAAACTCGACAAACTCATCGCCGACGCCCAGAACCGACGCCAGCAGTCGCGATCGCAGTCCCGCAGCCAGCAGAACACCGAGCAGCAGGCGCAGCAGCAGCCGGCGCAGCGTTCCGCGCAGCGTCCCGGCGGCCGCGATAACCAGGCTGAGGTCGATCCGCCGGCGCGCCGGGACGGCCCGCTGAACCCCGCCGCGGTGGCCGACCTCGCGGCATGGGGCGCGCTCCCCGAGCGCGTCCGCGAGGCTCTCGTGCAAGGCTCCTCCGACCGCTTCAGCACGCTCTATCAGCGCCTTACCGAAGCCTACTACAAGCGCCTCGCCGAGGAGCGCGAACGATGATCCTCAACGCTCTCCGATCACAACTCCGGGGCTGTGCCTTTCAGGCCCCCTTCATCTTCTTCCTCTTCTTTCTCCTCATCATCGCCCCCCCCTCTATCGCCCAGAACAGCGTCCTCCCCAACGAGATCAACCCCGCGCTCGACCGCGCCGTCGAGCGCGGCACCGCCTACCTCGTCTCCCAACAGAATCCCGACGGCAGCATCGGATCCGGTCGCTTCGGACGCAACGTCGCCATCACCGCGCTCGCCTGCATCGCGCTCATGGCCGACGGCAACCTGCCCGGCCGCGGCCCGCACGGCGAGGTCGTCGCTCGCGGTCTCGAATACGTCCTCTCCTGCTCCAACGAGAACGGGCTGATCGCCTCAGAAGCCGCCAACGGGCCCATGTACGGCCACGGCTTCGCCGCCCTCTTCCTCGGGGAGGTCTACGGCATGACCGCCGGCGGCGGCGATACCGCGATGGCCGATCGTGTGTATGACACCCTCGTCAAGGCCGTGCGCCTCATCGAGCTCTCCCAGAACCAGGAGGGCGGCTGGCGATACAACCCCGTCCCCTACGATGCCGACGTCTCCGTCACCATCTGCCAGATCATGGCGCTCCGATCCGCACGGAACGCGGGCATCGAGGTGGACAAAGCCGTCATCGACCGCGCCGTCGAGTACGTCCGCCGGTGCCAGAACGCCGACGGCGGGTTCAAGTACCAGCTCGACTCCGGTCAGAGCGGATGGCCGCGTACGGCCGCGGGTGTCGCCAGCCTCTACTACGCGGGCATCTACGAGGACCGCGCCATCGAGCGAGGCATCGAATACCTCAATGTGAATGCATTTCCGGGTCGCGAGCAGAGCCGCGCCCACTACTGGTACGGCCACTACTACGCCGTCCAAGCCATGTACCTCGCCGGCGGTCAGCCCTGGGCAGACTGGTGGCCCGCCGTCCGAGCCGAACTCATCGCCTCCCAGAACAACGACGGCTCCTGGGAGGACCGCTCCGTCGGAAACGCCTACGCCACCGCCATGAGCCTCATCATTCTCCAAATGCCCAAGCGGTATCTGCCGATTTTCCAGAAGTAGAATCCGTGAGCAGGACCGGCATGGCAAAGCGAACAGCAAACAACGAACAGCGAACAGCCGATCCGGCCGCTCGGAAGTTTGCTCTTCGTTGTTCGTTCCTGATCCCTTTGCTCTCGCTCCCCGCCGCCGCCGATCCCCCCTTCATCCTGATCGACCGCGACCTGCGAGAACGCCGCGTCGAGCTGGCCGCGATCACCGACCGAGCCGTCTCCTTCGTGGACGAGATCGGCCTCGCTCGCACCGAGCCGCTCGACCGTCAACTCGCGCTGCTGCGCATCACCAGCCGTGCCCGCTTCGACGCCGCAACGGTCCCCGGCTGGTACGAACGCTTCCTCCGTCTTGAAGTGCAGCCCGACGAGCCGCAGATCGACGAGTCCGCTCCTGGGATGCTCGTCCTTACCGACGGCCAGAGGTTGCCGGGCCGCCTCGCCGAAGCACCCGCCGCCGATGGCCGCGTCCGCTGGGAACACGCCCTCTTCGGCACCCTCGACGTGGACCTCGAACGCGTGCGTGCCGTCGCGCTTGCCTCCCCCTGGACCGCCCGACCCCCCCCGATCGACGACACCATCACGCTCACCAACGGCGACCGCGTGCAGGGTTTCGTCGAGCGCATCGGCCCCGAGATCGTGCTCGACTCCGGCGGCTCCCATGCCGTCATCCCGATCGCGCGTGCCGGGATGGTCGAACTCGCCAACCCGCCCGCGTCCCTCGACGGCCCAGCCGTCTGGCTCGCGGACGGCAGCGTGCTCGCCCTCTCGTCCATTACCGTCTCCATCACGGGGCGCGCCGAACTCGCCTCGGACGACGTCTCGGGCTCCGCCGGTCCTGTTGCCTCGATCTCTGCCTCCCAGATCGCCGCGATCGCATTCGACGCCGGCTCGCTCGTCCCACTCGCGTCGATCCCGCCCGTCGAATCGCACGCCGGTGCGGCCCGCGTGCCCCCCCCCTCCGTCGAGCGCATCGCCGATGCCCCGCTCGGCGCGGGCGACCTCGTCTTCCCCGGCCCCATCGACACCCAGTGGCCGCTCCCCCGCGGCTCATCCCGACTCGCGGCCACGGTCGAACTCCCACCCGCCTCTTGGGTCTGGGGCGACTGCGAAGTCGTGGTCTCGGTCACCGCGCCAGGCATCCCCGAGCGAGAGATCACCCGCATCCGCGTCAACGGCGAGAGACCCATCGCTCGCCTTGATGCCCTCCTCCCCAGCCCCGCCCGCACCGACCGCACCCTCCGCATTACCATCGACCCCGGCGAGTTCGGCCCGATCCAGGACCGCCCCGTCCTCCGCCGAGCCTTGCTCCTGATCGACCGGGTTGCAGCCGATCGCTGACCTCCTTCTGGTGCCAAAGCAGCAACACTGCCGGGGTGTTCGGTGCGACCCCGCTGTGTGGCATGTTGGCGCAGATTATCCAAACATAATACGAACTACAACGCCATTGATTTCAGAGTCGGGTTGCTTGACCTTCCTCCGAATCAAGACGATAATGTATCTGGAAATCCATTATTGGTCTGAAGGTTGGCCATGATCTCGCAAACCGCCGAATACGCACTCCGGGCCGCCGTCTTCCTCGCTTCTCGGGCGACGGACAGCCCCGCCTCCGCTCAGGAGATCGCCGAGGCGACACGCGTCCCGGTCGGCTACCTCCAGAAGATTCTGCGCACCCTGGCGAAGCACGACCTTCTCACCGCGCACCGTGGCACCAACGGCGGCTTCGCCCTCGCCAAGGTTCCGTCAGCTATCAGCGTTCTCGACATTCTCCGGGCGTCCGACACGCCTATCCAGCGCATCGAACGCTGCCCCCTCGGCATCGTTGGCCCGTGCCGAGCGGACCTTCGCCTCAACATCCCTATCCGACCTTCTCGACGGCAACGGCGGCATCCGCCCGCTGTGCGACGCCAGGGGCCGATTCCCTGTCTCCATGACCGTCTCACGCAACGGATCTTCGCACCCTCACGCTCACACTTCGGAGTGAAATGTGGATTCTGTTGACCACATTCGGTCCGTGCCCTAGGCTAAAACCGCATATTTGCATCCATTACTACACAATACCCCGCACCCACGATCAGTGAGAACCTGCCATGACCTCCACCGACACGCTTCCCACGTTCGAGCGACCCGCACGCACGCCCGTCCGCGGCGCCCGTCGCTCGCCTCCCGCCGATCCGTACCGCTGGCACATCGTCGGTGCGTCGGCGATCCTGACAGCCACGCTTCCAGCCATCCTTGCCTTGATGGTGTTGGGCCAGCCAAAGCCCCCCCCGCCTCCCTGGAGCGTTGAAGCGGCTGCTCTCGGCGTCGAGCCGCGCGAGATCGCCCTCGGCGAAACGACCTACCTCGGGGCGTGCGCGCTCTGCCACGGGAAGACCGGCGAGGGCCTTCCCCGGCTCGGCAAACCGCTCCGCAACAGCGCGTTCGTTCAGGGCGCGAGCGACAGTGAGCTGTTCGACCTGCTCGTTAACGGGCGGCTCCCCACCGACCCTGCGAACACGAGCGGCACTCTCATGCCCGCGCGCGGCGCGCAGGGCATCGACGACGTCAGGCTCACTGCTGTCGTTACCTTCCTCCGCGCCATCCAGGATCCGAAGGCGCCGACCGTCTCCGTCGAGGCGTGGAACACCAAGGCTCTCAACGGTGCGGACGGTGAACAGGCCGCCGGCGGTGCGGAAGTCGGCGGCGTAGGGTACGAGCTCTTCATCGCTTCCTGCTCCGCGTGCCACGGCGCGCGAGGTGAGGGCATGGAAGGGCTGGGCAAGCCGCTCAAGGCGAGCGACTTCATCGCTTCCAAGTCGGACGCCGAACTTCTCACCTTCGTCAAGTCTGGCCGGCCCGTCTGGGACGCCGAGAACACGACGGGGATCGACATGCCTCCCAAGGGCGGTAATCCCGCCCTCACCGACGACCAGATCGCCGACATCATCACGTTCATCCGCACGCTCCAGCAATGACCGCCGTCGTGGCGGACGACCGGATTCACTCCACCCGTCAGCGCATCGCATGAAGGAGAAACCCATGAAACACGCTCCGATCCCCATCCGTACCGCTGTCGCGGCATCCGTCGCCGCGCTCGGTCTGCTCGCCGGGCACGCCGGCGCGCAATCCATGGCCGACGTGCAGAAGGTGGCCCAGGCGCGAGGCCTGAGCACGGCCGACCTCCTCGCCGCAGCCAAGACCTACACGCCCAGCGGCATGAAGGACGAGTTCGTCATCTTCTCGTCGGGCGGGCACAGCGGGCAGGTCCACGTCATCGGCGTCCCCTCCATGCGCCTCATCCGCACCATCGCCGTCTTCACTCCCGAGCCTTGGCAGGGGTGGGGCTACGGCGTGGGGAACGACGTGCTCGCCCAGGGCAACGTCGCGGGCAAGCCCAACCTCTGGGGTGACACCCACCACCCCGCGCTCTCCGAAACCAACGGCGACTACGACGGCGAATGGCTTTTCATCAACGACAAGGTCAACTCCCGCGTCGCCGTCATCGACCTGCGCGACTTCGAAACCAAGCAGATCCTCAAGAACCCGCTCACCGTCAGCAACCACGGCCTGTGCGTCACGCCCAACACGGAGTACGTCATCGAGAGTTCGCAGTACGGCGTTCCCTTCGGATGGGAGTACGCCACCATGGACAAGTACAAGGAGACGCACCGCGGCTGCGTGATCTTCTGGAAGTTCGACCGCAAGCAGGGCCGCATCGTCCCCGGAGAGTCCTTCGCCCTGGAACTCCCGCCCTACTGGCAGGACATCGTGGACGCGGGCAAGCTCGCCAGCGACGGCTTCATCTTCATCAACTCCCTGAACACCGAGCTGGCGACCGGCGGCGTTCAGGACAAGAAACCACCCTTCGAGGCCGGCGTCAGCCGCAACGCCACGGACCTGCTCCACATCGTCGACTGGAAGAAGGCCGAGGCCGTCTTCCGTGCGGGCGGCGCGAAGGAGCAGTTCGGCTTCCCCGTCATCCCCATCGAGACCTCCATCGCCGAAGGGCTGCTCTACCTCACGCCCGAGCCGCGCAGCCCGCACGGCGTCGACGTGGCGCCCAGGGGCGACTTCATCGTCGTCGCCGGCAAACTCGACCCGCACGTCACCGTCTACTCCGCTGAGAAGATCAAGCGAGCCATCGCCAACAAGACCTACTCCGGCAGCGACGACTACGGCATCCCGATCCTCGAGTTCGACGCCGTTGTCGAGGCTCGCGTTGAAGTCGGCCTCGGGCCGCTCCACACCCAGTTCGGCAGCGACGGCTACGCCTACACCTCGCTCTTCCTCGACTCCGCCATCGCTCGCTGGACCCTCGGCGGCGAGTACGGCAAGGGCACGCCCGAGCCGGACTGGACCCTCGTCCACAAGACCCCCGTCCAGTACAACGTCGGACACCTCGGCGCGGTCCACGGCGACACCGTCAACCCGCTCGGCCGCTACCTCGTCTCCTTCAACAAGTGGTCCGTCGATCGCTTCCTCCACCCCGGCCCGCTGCTCGCCCAGAACTTCCAGCTCATCGACATCTCGGGTCAGGGCGCCAACATGCCCGTCATCTACGACATGCCCATCGGTTTCGGAGAGCCGCACTACGCCCAGATCATCCGCGCCGACCTCCTCAAGCCATGGAGCATCTACCCCGAAGTCGGCTGGGATCCCCACAAGCAGCGCATCGACCCCATGGCGCCGAAGAAGGGCATGGAACGCGTCACGCGCGAAGGCAGCACCGTTGAGGTCTGGATGACCGTCGTCCGCAGCCAGTTCAACCCCGATCACGTCAAGGTCAAGCAGGGCGACACGGTCATTTGGCGCATGACCAGCCTCGAACGCGCCGTCGACGCCGTCCATGGCTTCGCCGTCCCGGGCTACAACATCGCCGTCAGCCTCGAACCCGGTGAGACCGTCACCGTCGAGTTCATCGCCGACACCCCCGGCGTCTTCCCCTACTACTGCTCCGAGTTCTGCTCCGCCCTTCACCTTGAGATGATGGGCTACCTCATGGTCGAACCCAACTGACCCGACCCTCGCCGAGCGTGAGAACGCCCGGCGAGGTTTCCGCTCGGTCTTCGCACACCCAAGCACACCAGCGAGCAAGGAGCGCGCCCTTGAGTCTCGGCTTCATCGAACGCATCATCGGACCTCGTGTCAGCCCCGAAGAGACCTGGAAGCGATCCCTCCGCTACGGAACGCCCGGATTCCTTCTGCTCGTCGCGCGCATCCTCCTCCTGGTCTCCCTGTTCCTGCCCTACTGGCACATGGAGCTCCAGGCTCCCCAGTACCCCAGCGGCCTCCACATGACCGCCTATCTCAACCACCTCACCGGCGACGTCGCCGAGATCGACGGCCTCAACCACTACATCGGCATGCGTTCCCTCTATGAAGCCGCGCAGCTCGAACGCGAGGTCGGCGTCTTCATCATGATCGCCTTCGTCGTTCTCCTCGAACTCGCCGCCTATATCCACAGCCGATGGGCCGTGCTGCTCGTCGCGCCCGTGGTCTTCTTCCCCGTCGTCTTCCTCGTGGACCTCCAGCTCTGGATGCGGCACTTCGGCCTCAACCTCGACCCCGACGCGCCCCTCTCCAACGCCGTCAAGCCCTTTGTACCCACCGCGCTCGGCCGCGGCGGCATCGGGCAGTTCGTGACCATCGCCACGCCGGGCATCGGGCTGTACCTGGCGACCGCCGCGTCGCTCATCCTCATTGTCTCCCTCTACTTCCACCGGCGCGCCTACCTGCCGCTGGTCCGGCAGCAGGCCGCCGTGGTCAACGGCAGGAGCACGTGATGCGCCTCTTTCGGGGGATCATCCTGTGCCTGTTCGCCTCCGCGTGCGCCGCGGCGCCGCAGCGGTCGTCCGATCCGCAGCGTCAGCCCGTCGCCGCCGTCGCAGCGATGATCGACGCCGCTTCGCCAGGCTCCGTCATCCGCGTTCCTCCCGGCGTCTACGAGGGCAACCTCGTCATCCGCAAGCCCGTCACGCTCGACGGCGGCGGCAGGGCCGTCTTCGACGGCCTCGGCCGCGGCACCGTCATCGAAATCGCCGCGGCGGACGTCACCCTCCGCGGATGCACCGTTCGCGCTTCGGGCGACGACGTCTCGGGCGAGTCCGCAGCGATCAGGGCCATCACCGGCCCGGTCACCATCGAGTCCAACCGTGTCGAGGACGCGCTCTACGGCATCGACCTGCGCGAAGCGCCAGGCTCCGTCATCCGCGACAATGTCGTCCGGTGCAAACCCCTCGACCCCGAACGCCGGGGCGACGGCATCCGCCTCTGGTGGAGCCACGATTGCACCATCACGGACAACGCCGTCCATCAATCGCGCGACATCGTCTTCTGGTACTCCGAGAACCTGCGCGTCGAGCGGAACACCGTGACCGGGAGCCGCTACGGCCTCCACTTCATGTACACGCATGACACCACCCTCTCCCGCAACATCCTGTCAGGCAACTCCGTCGGCGTCTACCTCATGTACAGCAACCGCATCACCCTCATCGACAACCGGATGCTCAACAACCGCGGCGCGAGCGGCTACGGCCTGGGGCTGAAGGACTGCGACGACATCGTCATTCGCGGCAACGCCATGCTCGCCAACCGCGTCGGCGTCTACGTCGACAACAGCCCCTCCTCCGTCGGATCCACCGGACTCTTCGAGTCCAACATGATCGCCTTCAACGAGATCGGCCTCCTCGCGACGCCCAACACGCACAGCAACGTCTTTGTCGCCAACGCCTTCATCGAGAACGAGGAACCCGCCACCGCCCACGGTCGCGGTCAACTCGCCAACAACACCTTCTCCCGGGACGGCGTCGGCAACTACTGGTCCGACTACGCAGGGATCGACCTCGACTCCGACGGCGTCGGCGACACGGCCTACGAGCCGCGCAGCCTCTTCGGCGCCATGCTGACAGCGGAGCCGAACCTCCGCCTCTTCGTCCACAGCCCGGCCCAGCGCGCCATCGAGTTCACAGCCCGTGCGCTGCCCGAACTGCGCCCCGTGCCCATGCTCGTCGATCCCGCGCCTCTCGCCCGGCCGCCCACGATAGGGTCGGAGATCGCCGACGCTCCGCGATCACGGGCGCCCCTTGCCGCGCTCGCCGCCGGTCTGCTGCTCTCGGCCATCGGCACGGTGTTCGCCCTCGGGCGCGAACGTCGCGCCTTGCCGACTCCGGAGGGACACCACGCATGATCACCGCAACGAACATCACCAAGAAGTTCGGACGCATCACGGCCGTTGCGAACGTCTCCTTCGAACTCGCCGACGGCGCGTCGCTCGCTCTCTGGGGCAGCAACGGCGCGGGCAAGACAACCCTCATCCGCTGCCTCCTCGGTGTCTGTCGGTTCAAGGGGCGCGCCACCGTCGGCGGCATCGACGTTCGCCGCCGCGGCCGCCACGCTCGCGCTCTCGCCGGCTACGTCCCGCAGGAACTCGCCTTCCACGACGACGTCCGCCTCGCCTCCGCGATGGGCTTCTTCGCGGGACTGCGCCGCGCAACCCCCGCGACCGCGGCCCAGGCTCTTGCCGCCGTCGGACTCACCGGCCACGAACGCAAGCGTGTCCGCGACCTCTCCGGCGGCATGAAGCAGCGCCTCGCGCTCGCCATTGCCTTGCTCAGCGACCCCCCCCTCATCGTCCTCGACGAGCCGACCTCCAACCTCGACGCAGCCGGTCGCGGCGAGGTCGTCCACACCCTCCGCGCCCTCAAGCAGGCGGGCAAGACGCTCATCTTCGCCTCGCACCGGCCGGACGAGGTCATCGCCCTGGCCGATCGCGTCCTCGTCCTCGAACGCGGCCGCATCGAGCGAGACACCACGCCCGCGGAAGTCTGGCCCACCGAGAAGCCGGTGCAGGTCATCCGCCTGCACCTGGCGATGGCTCGGGAGGAGGACGCCGCCGAGGCGCTCCGCCGGGCCGGTCACGCCGTCCACCTCAACGGCGACGGGCTGTGTGTTGCCGTCGCGCGCGACCGCAAGGCCGAGCCGATCAGCGCGCTGGCCCGTCATCGCATCGAGGTCCGCGACATCGAGGTGCTCGACGACGTTCACTTTCCGGAGGTGACGGCATGACCACGGTCGCTCCTTCCGCCCTCGCGAATCGTCGCGGCGCCGCGAGTGCCGCGACCCCCGCCCGTTCCTTCCTCGGCGGGCTGGCGGCGTTCGCCCGCCGCGAGTTCCGCGACGCCATCGCCAGCCGCTGGTTCCTCCTCTACACGGTCGCCTTCACCGTGCTCGCCGTCGGCGTCTCGTTCCTCTCGCTCAGCGGCGTCGGTTCCCACGGCTTCGCCGGTTTCGGGCGCACCGCCGCGGGACTGCTCAACCTCATCATGCTCGTCGTTCCGCTCATGGCGCTCACCGCCGGAGCGGGCGCGATCGCCGGTGAACGCGAGCGAGGCACACTCATCTATCTCCTCGCCCAGCCGGTGTCGCGCACGCAGGTCATCCTCGGCAAGTACGCGGGCCTCGCCGCCGCGCTCGTCTGCTCACTCTGCATCGGTTTCGGTGTCAGCGCGGCCGTCCTCGCGTGGCGTGCCGGGGGCGTCGGCATCGCCGCCTACGCCCTGCTCGTCGCCTTCACCGCGCTGCTCGCGCTCGCCATGCTCTCGGTTGGCGTCCTCATCTCCGTCGTCTCGCGCCGCTCCGCGGTCGCCACGGGCATCGCTCTGTTCGTCTGGCTTGCGCTCGTCTTCGTCAGCGACCTCGGACTCATGGCAAGCTCCATCCTCTTCCGACTGCGCGTCCAGGAGATCTTCGGCCTGGCGATCCTCAACCCCATGCAATCGTTCAAGATGGCCGTCATCGTGAACATGAACGCCTCGCTTGACGTTCTCGGCCCCGTCGGCGCGTACGCCTCTTTCACGCTGGGCCGTGCCCTCCCTTGGGTCCTCGCCGCTACCGTCGCCGCGTGGGCTGCCGTTCCTCTCGCCCTGGCCACGCTCCTCTTCGCTCGGAGGAACTCGCCGTGAAACATCACGCAATCACGCTCGTCGCGGTGTCCCTCCTCTCGCTGGGCGGGTGCGGCAATCAGGCCACCGACGGCCCGCCCGCCATCCGGCTCGGTTACGACGTCTGCGCCGAGTGCAACATGATCATCAGCGACGCCCGGTGGGCGACCGCGACCATCGTTCCCGGCCCACGCGGCCCCGAACCGCGCCTGTTCGACGACTTCAACTGCCAGGTCAACTTCGAGAACGAGCACGCCGGCGAGATCATCGCTCGCTGGTCGCACGACTACGCCACCGGCGCGTGGCTAAAGACCGAGACCGCCCAGTTCATCTTCTCCCGCGACTTGCGCACCCCGATGGGCTCGAATGCCGCCGCGTTCGGCGCACGTTCCGATGCGGATGCCGTGCTCGCCACACTCGCGGCGCAGCGGCCGCCGACTCCGAGCGGCGCGCCCTCGGGCGACGTCGTGCCCTTCGCCGCCGCATGGAAACGCCTCGGTTCCGCCGCGCCCTGACGAATCGTCAGAACGCCCTTCTCAGTCGCTCTTGCGGTTCTCACGGGCAGGCTCGTCCGCCGCACGCTCGGGCAAGTATCGCCCCTTCGCGCGCCACGCCTCGTCGATGATCCGGAGGTAACGCAGCGGGTCGGCCTTCACCTTGGGGTGGCAACTCGCGCAGCAGAACCGCAGCAGCCGACCGGCGACCACCATCTCCGACGGCTCGCCCATCGATCCCAACTCGCCCCCCGCCACGATGCACGTCGTCAGGGGGTAGTCCTTCCGCTGCGCGTCCGCCGCGGCCTTGTCGAGTTTCTTCATCAACGCGCGGGGGTCCGCCCGAAACTCCTTGACGCAGCTCCGGCAGCACAGCCGCACCAGCCGGTTGTTGAACACGACCTCTGTGGCCACGTCCCGCCCGTCCTCCTTCAGCGGCTCGTCCGAAACAACGCATGTCTCCAGCGGGTAGAACGGTCGCTGGTCCTTGATCATCGCCTCGTCCACCTTCTTCCATGCTGCCGCCGGGTCGGCCTCGAACCGTTCGATGCACCCCGAGCAGCAGAATCGGACCTCGCGCCCGTCGTAGCGCTTCACCACGGGATCGCCCATCGAGCCGAGCTTCCGCCCCGAGATCGGGCACGTCCCGAGCGTGTACAGATCCGTCCACGGCTCCGCGTCGGCGGCCGCGCCCGTCTCGGGTTGCTTTTCAGCATTCGCGCCGTGCTGCTCCTGCCCCGGCTCGCGCCTCGCCCTGGCGAGCGCCACGAACTCATCCTTGCGGGCCTCGTCCCACGAGAGGAACTGCTCCCCGCACCCGGGGCAGCAGAGGCCGATCGTCAGGCCCTTGTACTCGACCGTCCCCGCGGACGCCACGATCGGCTCCTTCCCGATCGGGCACATCGCGTTGACTGGCGTTGCCTGGCCAAACACGACACGACCGAACGACGTAACGAACACGGCGGAGAGCATCCAGAACTTCTTCACGTCGAACCTCCTTCTTCCGATGGTATCACCGCACCGTTGCCGTCCGAACGACGGCGCTTCCACTCGGCCATCCAGCAGTACAGGATGGGCACAACGAACCACGTGATCGAAGCGACCGCCATACCCCCGAATGCGGGAATCGCCATGGGGATCATGACGTCGGACCCGCGCCCCGAACTCGTCAGCACCGGCAGCAGGGCGATCACCGTGGTCGCGGTTGTCATCACCGCCGCCCGGATCCGCAGCCGACCCCCCGCGATCACCGCCCGCCGGACCTCCTCGACCGATGCGGGGCATTCCTCCCGCATGGTCTGGTCGATCCGCGTCGCCATGATCACGCCGTCGTCAGTCGCGATCCCGAAGAGCGCGAGGAACCCCACCCACACCGCCACGCTCAGGTTGAACGGCCGCACCTGGAACAGATCGCGAAGGTTCGTGCCCATCACGTCCACGTCGAGGAACCAGGGCTGCCCGTAGAGCCACAGCATCGTGAACCCGCCGCCCCACGCCACGAACACGCCGCTGAACACCATCGCCGTGACCGAGACGCGACGGAACTGCAAGTACAGCAGCAGAAAGATGATCGCCAGCGAGAGCGGGAGCACGATGCTCAGCCGCTGCGCAGCGCGCACCTGGTTCTGGTACGAACCGGCGAACTCGAAACTCACCCCCGGCGGCACCGTCAGTTCGCCGGAGGCGATCTTCGACCGTATCGCTGCGCGCGCCTGCTCCACCACGGCGACCTCGGCGTGCCCGGGCCGTTTGTCGAACAGCACGTACGCCACCAGGAAGGTGTCCTCGCTCTTGATCATCTGCGGTCCGCGCCGGTATTCCACGCCCGCCAGCTCGCGCAGAGGCACCTGCGCGCCGCCCGGCGTCGGAACCAGGATGTCGCCCAGCGTCTCGGGCTGGTCGCGCAGTTCACGCAGGTACCGGACCCGCACCGGATACCGCTCGCGACCCTCGACCGTCGTCGTCAGCGGTATGCCTCCCAGCGCAACCTCGATCACGTCCTGCACGTCCGTGATCCGCAGCCCGTACCGCGCGATCCGCTCGCGGTCGATGTCGATCTCGAGGTAGGGCGAACCCACCACGCGGTCCGCGAACACCGCAGCGGGCTGCACCGAAGGAACCTCCTTCAGCGCCCGCTCCAGTTCCACGCCGAACGCCTCAATTGTCGGCAGGTCAGGGCCGTACACCTTGATCCCCATCGGCGCGCGAAACCCGGACTGCAGCATCACGATCCGCGTCTCGATCGGCTGGAGTTTCGGCGCGCTCGTCACGCCCGGCATCTCAGCCGCCGCCACGATCGCGTCCCACACGTCCTGCGCCGAACGAACCTCGTCGCGCCACTGCCGGTAGGGCCGGCCCTCGGCGTCCTCAACCAGCTCACCCCGTTCGTCGCGCACGAACTCGCCCGTCCCCGGATCGACCCGGAACATCAGCAGCCGCCCGTTCGCGTCGGTCCGGTACTCGCTCCGATACTGGATCAGCGTCTCGACCATCGAGATCGGCGCCGGGTCGAGCGGGCTTTCGACACGCCCGATCTTCCCCACCGCGACCTCCACCTCCGGCACGCTCATGATCCGCCGGTCCAGCTCACGCAGAATCTCCGTCGCCTCGCCGATCGAGGCGTGCGGCATCGTCGTGGGCATGTACAGGAATGCGCCCTCGTCCAGCGACGGCATGAACTCGCTCCCCAGACCCGGGAACGCGTGCGCGACACGTACCACCGCCTCGCGCTCCCGCACGCTCTCCGGAAGCCACCGGCCCCACAGGCGGTCGAACCCCAGCCACACCGTCGCACCGAACACCACGACCAGCGCGGCGGGCGAGAGCGCGATGGCCTTGTGCCGGAGCGACCATGACAGCACGTGCGGGAACGCCAGGCGAACCAGCCAGAACGCGAGCAGAAGCCCGCCCACGACCGTCCCGATGAACAGCGCGTTGCGTGGAATCCCCGCCGCAGGCCCGAGCGGCTCCCACGCCGCGGCGAGCGCGACCAGCACCACCGCGACCGCCACGAGGTTCGCTGACCATTCGAGCGCGCGCGCCACGCGCTGCGGCAGCAGGCTTCGCACCGCATGGAACGTTCCGAACGCCGTCACGACGATCCCCGCCGGCGCATGGACGCGCGCCGCGATGGCCACGCCGGTCAGCGCGATCGTCACTCCTGCCGCGATCCGTACCGCACCGCGCCGCATCCGCATTCCCAGCAGCACGTGCGCCGCGGTCGGCAGGATCGTCAGCGCGATCACGATCGACGCGATCAGGGCGAACGTCTTGGTGTACGCCAGCGGCTTGAAGAGCTTGCCCTCCGCGGCCTCCATCGCGAAGACCGGCAGGAACCCGACGACCGTCGTCGCCACCGCCGTGAGCACCGCGCTCCCGACCTCGGCCGAGGCCCGGTGAATGACCCCCAGTGTCGGCTCCCCAGGCCCCGCCTCTCCCAGCCGACGCAGGATGTTCTCGCTCAGCACGATCCCCATGTCCACGATCGTCCCGATCGCGATCGCGATCCCCGACAGCGCGACGATGTTCGCGTCCACCCGGAACAGTTTCATGCCGATGAACGTCATCAGCACCGTGATCGGCAGCATGGCCCCGATCAGCAGGCTGCTCCGCAGGTGCATGACCATGACCACGACCACCACGATCGTCACCAGCACCTGCTGCGAGATCGCCGCGTTGAGCGTCCCCAGCGTCTCACGGATCAGCCCCGTGCGGTCGTAGAACGGCACGATCGTCACCCGGCTCTCCGTCCCGTCCGCGAGAACTTTGCTCGGGAGCCCCGGCGCGATCTCCGCGATCCGCTGCTTCACCCGCCCGATCGTCGCCATCGGGTTCGCGCCGTACCGCACGACGACGACGCCCCCCACGGCCTCCTCGCCCGCCTTGGTCAGCACGCCGCGCCGCAACGCCGGGCCGACCGACACCTTCGCCACGTCCCCGACCAGGATCGGCTGCCCCTCGCGTGCCGTGATCGCCGCGAGTTCGATGTCCTCCACCCCCTCGATGAATCCCAGCCCGCGCACCACGTATTCGACGCGGTTCGCTTCGATGGTGCGCGCCCCGACGTCCAGGTTGCTCGCGCGGACCGCGCCGACCACTTCGTCCAGCGTGATCCCCGCCGCACGCATCGCGTCCGGGTTGACGTCCACCTGGTACTCGCGCACGAAGCCGCCGATCGAGGCGACCTCGGACACGCCCTCCACGCCCGCGAGCTTGTACCGCACGATCGAGTCCTGGATCGTCCGCAGCTCGTCCAGGTCCCACCCGCCGACCGGCCTTCCCTCGCGGTCGCGCCCCTCGAGCGTGTACCAGAACACCTGCCCCAGCGCGGTCGCGTCCGGGCCGAGCGCGGGCGCCACGCCCTGCGGCAGCGTCCCCGCGGGAAGGGAGTTCAACTTCTCCAGCACACGCGAACGCGACCAGTAGAAGTCGATCCGCTCCTCGAAGATCACGTAGATCGACGAGAATCCGAACATCGAGTAACTCCGGACGTCCTTCACGCCCGGGATGCCCAGCAGCGCCACCGTCAGCGGATAACTGATCTGGTCGTCAACGTCCTGCGGGCTGCGGCCGGGCCATTCCGTGAACACGATCTGCTGGTTCTCGCCGATGTCCGGGATCGCGTCCACCGGCACCGGGTCGCGCGCCAGCGGCCCCAGGTCCCAGTCGAACGGCGCCACCAGAACGCCCCAGAACAGCGTTCCGGCCAGCACGATCGCCACCACCAGCTTCTGCTCCAGGCAGAAGCGGATCAGCGCGGATACGGCCCCGCGGGGGGCAACAGGGGGAGGGGTCACGGCTCGCCCTCCCCGCGCGCGAGAGGAGCGAACCGACCACGAACCTCCCCGCATCGCAGCATCGCCGCGCCGAAGTACGGGTTCGCGACCGCCTCCGTCCGCTGCAGCCACTCCGCCCCTCGGCTGTCGAACGCCATCGGGCAGTAGGCAAGATGCCACGTCTCTGAACCCAGGTGCCCGAAGCGGCGTTGCAGGTCGATCGCTCCCTCGCTCATCCGCCTGAACCGCTCCCGCGCGTCGTCCAGCGTTTCGGCGCGCCCCTCCTGCCGCAGGCGCGACGCCGACCGCCGCCACGTCCCGAGCGGTTCCCCCACCAGCCCGGTCTCTCGCACCAGGTCCAGCGCGCGCCGCGCGTCGTCTGCGGCACGGTTGAACCCGTCGAGGTCATCAGCTGCCAGCGACTCCTGCGCATCAAGGTACGCCGCGTACACCGGTTTCAGCCCGAAGAGGAACAGGTCCGGCATCCGCACGCGCTCCGGTGCGCTCGCCCCGTGCCCTGCGTGACCCGAGGGCGTGCCGGCTTCGCTCCCTTCCGGCGACATCATGCTCGGCCTGGCCGAGATCTGCATCGCGCTGTCGATCCGGAACGCACCGCTCACCACCACCGACTCACCCTCGCGAAGCCCCTCGCGCACGGTATAGAACTCGCCCGCGCGCGGCCCGAGCACGACCTCTCGCCCTTCGTAGGTCGGCCTCTCAGTTCCCTCAACCGCCACGTACACCACCGAGCGCGTGCCCGTGAACAGCACCGCCGAGCGCGGCACCACCAGCGGCGCGACCGCTGCGGCAGGATCACCCACCACGCCCAGCGACTCCGCGGGAACGAGGTCCATCCCGCAGATGTCGCACTTCCCGGGGCCGTCCTTCACGATCGTCGGGTGCATAGGACTGACCCAGCGTCCGGCGAGTTCATCACCCACGACCGCCCCGTTCTCGGCCACTCGCGGACGCACGATCGCCGACGCGAACATCCCCGGCTTCAGCCGCCTGTCCGCGTTCTCCACGGCCACGCGCACCGTCGCCGTGCGGGTGTCGTCCTTCACCACCGGCTCAATGAACGAGATGCGTCCCTCGAACATTTCGCCGGGGTGCGCTTCGACCGTGAACCGCACCAGTTGCCCCCAGCGCAGCAGCGGCAACTGCGACTCATACGCCTCGAGGTCCAGCCACAGCCGCGAGAGGTCCGCAACGGTCGCGAGCGGCGCGCCGGTCATCACGTAATCCCCCTCGCGCACCGCCAGGCCGGTCACCACGCCGCCGATCGGCGCGAACACCGTCAGGCCGAACAGCCGGAGTTTCTCGCGAGCCGCGCGCAGCGTGTCCTCCGTCGCGCGCCGCAGCAACTCGCTCGCCGAGCCTGCTCCATCGGCGGCCGCCCGCGCCTGCCGGAGCTCCTCGAACGCCGCCAGCAGTTCCGGGCTGTACATCTCGGCCAGGTGGTCCCCGCGGTTCACGGGCACGCCGACGTAGTTCACGAAGAGCCGGTCGATCCGCCCCGGGAAGTACGCCGTCAGCCGCGCCACCGACGTCTCGTCGTACGTGACCTTCCCGTACAGCCGCACCTCCGTGATCGGGAAGAACCGGCGAACCGCCGCCGTCTCCACCTGGCTCAGGGCGGCGGCCTCCGCGCTCAGCGCCAGCCGGCGCCCCGCCTCTTGGCCGTCCGCATCGTCCGTGACCGGGATCAGGTCCATGAAGCAGATCGGGCACTTCGCCTTCGGGTCCGGAAGCCGGATCTGCGGGTGCATCGAGCACGTGTACATCCGCACGCGCCCGTCATCCGTGGCCTGGGATACCGCGCCGGCCTCGCTCGCGTGCGGTTCGGGCGCGGGCCGGCCGAGCCGGTAGCCGACCACGAACGCCGCAACGATGAGCGCGACCGCGACGCCCGCGCTGACGTGCCGCCACGCCCATGCCGCCGCCCTCCGAACCCCGCCGGTGAATCGTTTCACGGTTCGTCCTCCGTCGCCGCATCCTCCGTTTCCGTCGGGAGCATCGTCCCGACGAGCCGATTGAGTCTTGCCAGCGCGATGCTCCGGTCAGCGCGGGCCCGTTCCGCGGACATAGCGAACTCGAGCAGGGTCCGCTCGGTGTCCAGCAGGTCGAGGAAACTCGTCTCGCCCGCGCGAAATCCCGCCAGCGACGCGCGGAGCGACTCCTCCGCCTTCGGGATGAGCGTCCGTTCATACAGCCCGACCCGCCGGTGGGCGTCGGTGTGCTCGAACCACGCCCTCGCCACGTCCGCCGCCACGCGGTTCGCTGCTCCTTCGCGCTCGTGCGAGATCGCAAGCCTCAGGGCCATCGCCTCTCGAACGGCCGCGTTGTATTTCTCGCGCCACAGCGGCACGCTCATCCCCAGCCTCAACTTGATCGGGTCGCCGTCGAGGTCTTCGCCCATGTCTTTCTCAAGGAACGTGTACTCGACGCCCGCGCCAAACCCCGGGAGCCCCTCCAGGCGCGCGGCACGCTCGAGCCGCCGCTGTTCCTCCGCACGCTCGTCGAGCGCGAGCAGGTCAGGGTTCGCGGCGCGTGCAACGCCGGCCAGCGCAGCCGCGCTCTCCCGAACGACCCGCCCGGGAACGCGCCCCATCGCGAGGACGGCCGCGTCCGAGGGCCGGTTCAACGCGGCGTTCAACTCCGCCACGAGCGCGGGACGCATCGCGAGCAACTGCGTGAGCCGGTCCTCCAACTCCCCGAGTTCCACCTGCGCCCGGATCAACTCGGGGTGCGAGCCGGCGCCGACCCGATACCTCGCGCGGATCACCTGTTCCAGCGAGGAAAGCAGATCGAGGTTCTCCCGCGTGATCCCGATCGCCGCGTCGAGATACGCCGTCTCGTGCACGGCGATCGTCACTCGCTCCGCAACCGCCAGGCGCGCCGCCTCGAACTCACGCCACGCCGAGGCCGCGCCGCGCCCGGCCGCCTCTTCGCGCGCCCGCAGCGTGCCGGGCCACGGGAACTCCTGCATCGCCCCGATCATCGCCTCGTCGCTCCGGAAGTCGTACTCGAAATCCGCGCGCGGGTCGGGCAGCGCACGCGCCTGCGGCAGCCGCTCCACCGCCGCTCGCCACCGCTGGTACGCGCTCTCCACTTCGGGGCTGTGGTACAGCGCATACCGCACGTAGTCGTCCGTCGTGGCCGCGTCGGCCAGCGTCGGCGCCGCCCCGGGGTCTTTCGCCCGATACGCCGACCCTGGAACGTTCCCGCTTCCCGAGGGCCGCGGGCGCACCGAAGATCGGTCTTCATCACGCGGCGGTTCGAACGGCGAAGCGCACGCCGTCAGCAGCGCGGCCGCCGCCACGCCGCACGCGCACGCGATACATCGCGATGCCATGCCAGGCTCCCGTGTGTCGTGAGAGAGGGGATTGTCGTACTGAACGTCAGAGAGAGCGCCGCGACGGGCGCGCACCGTTCTTGGGCGAGCGGGTCTCTACGTTCTCCAGACCCCGATCAGGGCCTGCACGCCGTTGTGCCCGAGTCGCTCCAGCAGCGAGCGACCGCACGGCTCAACCGACCGCGTCGCGGACTCCGGTTCCCCGGCCCGGGCCTCCGCCATCCGCGGAGCAGGCACCGCCATCAACTGGTCACGCTCCGGCGAGGGCCGCGGTGCGGGAGCGGGTTTCGAAGGCTCGCGCGTCGGCGTCGTAATGCACCGGCACGGCCCATCGCTCCGTCGGCAGTACGTTGTCTCAAACTGCTCTCCGCAGCACGAGACCTGCACCAGCACCTCGTGGCAGGCCGCCTCCCGCTCGCAGTCCACATCGCCGCCCGGCAGTCCGCGAAATACGCCCCACGCGGGCGGTATCCCCGCGAGCACGAGCGCCGCCATGGCCAGCCATCGAAACATGCCCATCCAGTCTATCGGCGCGGCCGAAGGTTGCCTAGAGCCATGCTTGGGATACACCCAGCCCGTCCGAAGGTTGCCGTGCCGCCCGGATGTCCACCCGGGCGAGAAGGCGGACAACCTCGCGATGACGCGAGCGTGCGTGAACCCAACGAAAACGTATGGAGCCGGGGGGAATCGAACCCCCGAGCACTCGCGGAATCTCCGGGAGAATACGCCGATTCCGAAGGGCGCGCAGCGCCAGGCGCAGCGCTGACCGCACCGGGGGCCAAACGGGGCGCAGGACGGGGTCGAACGGGCGGCCCAACAGGGGGACCTGTTCCGTCCACGTCGCGGCCGAACGCAGGCGGCGGCCACGCCCCGCCCGACGCCGACCTGGCCCGCCTCGTGGCGGCGTGGGCCAACCTGCCCGCCGACGTGCGTGCCGGGATCGTTGCGGCGATGCGGACGGCCACGCCCGCCCACTGACCCCGCCCGACGCCCGACAGAACCGACGAAACCCGCGATGCCGCGATGCCGCGGGCCATCGCCGCCCGTTGTGTCCGAAGCGAAGGCGAACTGCGGCCGGCAGCGTTGGGCAACCCGGACGCCAACGGGTCCTCCCGGGCCGAGTTTCCATGTGAGGCCCGCGGGAACAGGTGCGGGGAATGACTGAGTTTGTTGCGCCTGTCCGGGCGGCGGAATTGCATCCGGGATGTCGCTGCCTTGGCTTGCTCCCTTCAATGCCTGGAGGAAGGAACTCTGCGGAGCAACTGCGTCTTCATGGCCGCCGTCGAACGCTGTGGTGGCTCCGATTGAAGTCAGCCATCCGCTCGTTCAGAATGTGGACCACTTCGGCGGCCGTGTTCGCCCCGAAGGCACGGTCGTCAGGCACTTCGGGATAGCGCACGCGTTCGTCGATTCGTTGGTCGGCTACCCGACCGCTCCAGCCATCTACCCGAACCGCGATAATCAGCCTCTTGTAGATCCATGCGAGGCATATCTCCGACATCGTGCCAGCGCCGCCGCCGACTGCGACCAAGGCATCCGCATGGGCCACGATCGAGTTACGAACGTGATCGAGGCCGGAGGGAATCACGAT
The DNA here is from genome assembly GCA_030263455.1 of Synechococcales cyanobacterium CNB. Taxonomy (NCBI): domain Bacteria; kingdom Bacillati; phylum Cyanobacteriota; class Cyanophyceae; order Synechococcales; species Synechococcales cyanobacterium CNB. The sequence continues at coordinate 301,160 of SZOZ01000002.1, read as the reverse complement.
GTCGACATAAGGATTGGCCTCGGAGGGATCGTGCCCGGGCAACACTCCCACGGTATCACCCGGGGCGTAGCGAGACGACATCCTGGCACCTCGGCACGCAGACTCCATGACCCCGCCAAGCCCTCCGGTCATCACGCGGAATCCCGCGTCAACGAGCGCTCGCCCGATGTTCTCGGCAAGCAAGTCCTTGGATGTGCCTGCCGTAACGACCGCGTCGCCGACAACCGCAACAATTCTTCGACGAGTATCAGACTTCATGGATCAGCCTCCAGCCTCGCCGGCTTTGTGCCCGACAATCGGATTGTCCCTTCCTCGCGATCCGCTCGGTCAAGGGTGAAATCGAACGGCGCCGGCTGGATGCCGATGAAGCCCGCTCGCGAGAGCAGGGCGGACAGCGCCTGCCGGTCATACGCGAAGAGGTGCTCCCCGTACCGATCCCGGAAGTGGTAGTTCACGTGCTCGATCGGCAACCGGACCTCCGGTGGATGCCATCGCTCCCGTGCAATCCGGAAGTACTCGGCGTTGTCACCTGCCACGTACGCTCCAATGACTTTCTCTGAATCCGGCACGCCAACGCGGACTGTGCCGCCCGGAACCAGCACGCGGTAGCACTCTGTGATGACGTGCAGAGCCTCGTCCGGATAGGCAACGTGCTCCAGGACGTGCTCCAGGCGGACGCCGATCATGCGCCCGTCGGGAATAGGCCAGCGGGCGCGAATGTCGAACATCACGTCGGCTCGGCGGTAGAGGTCCGCGTTGATCCACCCAGGAATGAGGTACTTGCCACGCCCCAGGTTCAGCCTTTTGCCTTGAAAGTCCATACGCCGGGCCTGCCAGCAGCCGAGGATGTGACGGGCCGAATACCTCGCCTCACGCAGAACACACAGAAGGGCCAGATGTAGCGGCGACCGACGCGCCGTCGTTGCGATCGGGGTAGTACTCATGCGAGTACCTCCCCGCGACTCCACGACGCGATCTCGTCATATTCCACGAACACCCCCGCGAGGTAAGGCACGGCCGTTGTGCGGACTCCCCGGAGCGTTGCCAGGAATGCCATGATGACGAAGTCGTGCGTCACCGCCACAGCCCGGCGGGTGTTTGCTCTCTCTGCGGCCAAGGCAACGTCTCGGATGGCACGCCGAACTACATGGTCGCACGGCGCGAGGATTTCCGGCATCAAAGAGCCGTCCATCCATGCCCTCATCAGACCTGACCAGCCCAATCGGGATTTCACGAGTTCATAGGTATCCAGATCGGCGATGCGGAAATCGACCAGAGAGTCGAGCCGTGTCAGCGATTGTTCATTGATCCCGGCACCGCGAGCAACGGCCGCCGCGGTCCGCACAGCCCGCAAGACGGGGCTGGACATGACCGCGACACCGGTACCCAGTCTTCGGCCAAGGGACTCGGCCTCTGCGCGGCCGTTCTCGGTCAGGTGAACAGCATCCTTCTGCTCGGCGCTCAACCCGGCGAACGAGGGCCTCTCACCATGTCTGATGAACAGGAGTCCGCCCTGCTCGCCCCATACAGATTCCGTGACCTAGTCCGCCTGCACCAGCGCATTGTGCAGGTTCCATCGCGTCCTCGGCCGAGGCGGTTTGGCGACAATCGCGGCGATCTGCGATTCTCGCCTCGCACGATCCTCGCCCTTGCCGAGCCCGGATGGCTCATAGAGATAGATCGGCTCACGAATCCACGACTTCCGCTGAGCCATCTCCACGATGGGCAGCATGAACGCCCAGTCGACGGCGATATCAACGTACTGATCATTGACACGGAGATCGTGATCCGGGATGGCATCGAACAGATGTTTGCGGAACGACCGTAGGTGCTGCCAGACGTTGCCGCCCCGCGCTGTCCGCGGCGAGTCGAGATTCACAGCGTACTCGACGTGCTTGTCAGTCCGAAGCATCGAGCCGATCGTGACCTCGCTGCCGCGTGCGTACTCCTCACCAACCCGGTTCAGTACTTCCGGGCCAATCAGCGCGTCGTCCAGGTCCAGCGTGACGATGACACTGTTCGGGTTCGTGCAGACGTGCCGGATGGCTAGCGTCAGGTTCGCCATCTGCCCTCGCCGATCGCGGGGCTGGATCAGCGTGCATCGATCCTTCCACGGCTCCAGCGCGAGTCGGAGATGCTCTCGGGACAGGGGCTCTGAGCCGTCATCGACGACGACGACTCCCCAGTCATCTCGTCGCTGCGCCGCGAGAGAAGCCAAGCATCTCGCGATACGGCCCGACGGGACGTTGCGGCCTGTGATCACAAACACGAAAGGCTCGCGCCGGTTCCGCGGCACCCACTCCAGCGGGCCGCCAACGAGATCAACCTTGCCCATCTGAGCCTGTGGACAGAAGTACTTCTCGACCAAGTCGAGCATCAGCATCCAATCGCTCACAGATCGCTTGAACTCGTTTGGTGGATGGATAAACCCAGTGTCCGGCGTAGCCCCTCGAAGGGACGCGAGCCTCCCCTCCTGAGCAGCCTTGTCCATGGATCGATGCCACGACAGAGTCGGTACACCATCGACGGTCGTATTCGAGAACGGCCGGGCTTGAAGAAGGCGCTGCTTGTGAAAGAGGCATGCCCGTGCTTCGATACGCCACGGCGTGCCGTTGTCGTCCGGGGTAAACGGACGCGCCTCCGTGTGGCACACACTCATAGACGCGGTCACGGCATGATTGAGCCGATCGATTGCCACGATCATTTCGCCGAGATAGTCGTCCGTGTGGGTGGCGCGCCGAACCAGAATGTCGGAGTCAACCTGGAGGACGTAATCGCCTTTGCAATGCTCCAACGCCCAGAGCGGCGCGACGAGTGGTGCGCCCGCTGCGCTGTGGGTGTGCTCGCTGTCGATCCCAAACCACGCGCCCAACACGCGCCGGGCGTCTTGTCCGGGGCCCGGACCAATCAGCACCCGGTCGAGCAGTCCAATCGAACGCAGCCGCTCGGCCTCACGCACGATGCCGTTCATGTCTGCGGGTGCGTGCTGCCTCACGAACCCATCGGAACGAGAGTCGATCACGAGCACCCGCTCGCAGAACACCCACGGACCTTCCAACTGCGTGACCAGGTGACGAACCTGGCGATCGATCGTGGCCGCCTCCATCGCGCAGGTCTTGATAAGGAGGGAGATCGGTGGAGCACTGTGAGCCGCTGGGCTACGCCGGCACACCAATGTCAGGAAGTCCGACGCCGGCTCGAATCGCTGTGTGTCCACGGTCTCGCTGGAGATCCGTCGCTCGACATGAAGTCCGTGGCGGAGCAGATCACGCTCGATGCGCGAGAGCGGTCGGTGATACTCCCTTCGTCCGTTGCCCGTTTCCGCGTTCTCCACGTACCAGAACGTATCGTCGTAGGTCACGTTCGACGGGAGATCCCGTCGGCGGTGCAGCGGCGTCGGAAGGCCGAAGGTCGCGTGAGGGTGGCACACGGTCACAACCACGAGACCGTCCGGGCGAACCGCCTTCGCGATGTCCGCCAAGGCCTGCTCATACTCAGGACCGTCACCGAGTTCGCAGAGCACCAGCGACGAGATCACGGCATCGAACGGCCCGGCGGCCAGCGCTACCTCACGATTCGTCGTCAGGGCCAGCGTCGACGGCAGCGGGTCGAATCGGCGCCACGACTCCTCGATCCCACGCCCCGGGTCGTAGCCGACAACCGTCAGTCCGGCCTCGGCGAGGTGGCGGGCACTCCTGGCTTTCTTGCCACAGCCATAATCGAGCACGCTCGTGGCGCCTGACTCGAGGATGAGCGGATCAACAATGGCTGACACCATGCGGGTCGCGGAGGGGCGATGCTCGTTCAGTGCCTGCCAGAACCGCTCGAAGCCGTCGAGTTCAGGCATGGTCTTGTCCGTGATGGCGCGGCGCATGATCTCGTCGAGGTCCGGACGGTGAGGCCATCGCCAGGTCAGCCACGCACGCTCTGCCATCGCCCGGTAGCCGTCGTCGGTGTACGGGCGAATATCCGAGCCGTAGTCGATGAGTTTCAACCCCATCGCGGTCACCCGCAGGTTCCTGGGATGCATGTTCCTGAACGAGATGCCGTACGACTTGCATTCTCTGAGGAGTGCGAGCAGATCCGCGCCGTACCCGCCGTTGTAGGGCGTCGATTCCTCAAACGGGTACACCACGAGAAGTGTCTCATCTCGCACCTCAACCCGGACGAGTGGGTAGAGATGCCTGGGCTCGTCCATGCGGGCGGCGAGAGACCGGAGAGTGGCCAACGTGTCGTGGTTCGGGCGTCGTTTGAGTAGATCGAAGACCTTGAACACCCGACGCTCATCGGTGAGGACAATCCCTTCGCCGCCGGCCCCCAGCAACCGGAGGTCCTTCACGCCAAAGGCACGCTTCAGCAGCGCCCTTGCACGGCAAGCACGCGCTTCGGCGACCGCCCTGTCGGATGAAGAAGGCGTGCTCCGCGTCGCGCGGTACTCGCTGATCAGGCCGTCCATCGAGGCGAAGGAGTCGCGGACGTGCTTTTCCAGTCCGGCCTTCCGCACTTTCTCCGCGATCTGCGCGATGATGGTGGGCCTTACAAGGCTGCAGATCCTGTCCATCTCCGCGGCGATTGTCGCCAATGCCTGCCGTGTATCGTCGTGCGACCACGGCGAGGAACCATCGATCATGCGCCGCGCTCGGCGTCGGATACTGTCCGCCAGCCCGAACACCCGCCATCCGCTGAGTGTGAACGCCGCCAGCCGCTCGTCCATGTACTTGCGGACCAGTCGGGTAGCTTGTCTAAGTTCCTCGGGTGACCATGCCAGGAGCGGGTCGCACCGACGTTCCTGCGGCCTCGCCTCCATCAGTTCGCTCGCCGCCCGGAATAACGCATATCCGAGGATGTCTTGAAGCAGGGTGTCTTCGTCGAGCCGGTTCGGCGTAGTGAACGAACGGTCGTGGCGCACGCCCGCGGCGGCGTGCATCACGAGCCTCAGCCCCATCTGGTCACGCATGAGCATGGCCGTAAGCATGTCCGACCGCCTGACGTACTGGTTGCCGATGCGGGCAATGTTCTGGGGGTATGCGAGAAGATGCTCCGGAGTGAAAAAGATCGTCGAGCCACCACGCTGCACGGATGGCTCGGCGTCCTTCGCCAAGGATGCCGCTTCCAGAACCAGCGGACGGAACACCGGCTCACCCGCGAGCAGCCGATGCACGCGGTCAGCGATCACGCGCAGCGCATCCGCGTGCGTCGCACCATCGCTCGGCGGCTGGAGTGAGAACGGCGTTTCAAGGTGCTCGGTGTGCCGAGACAGGTCGTAGTAGGCGTCCGGCATCAACGAACGGGTCGTAACCTCTTCAGCCGTCCTGTCGATCCAGAGTGCGTCGGGCGTTGATCGCTCCAACTCACTCAGGTATCGGTCGAGATCAACCAACTGCATCCGCAGAGTGGCTGAGAAGGGGAGCGGCGCTGCGCCGGTGTCCGGACCGATGACCACGTCCACGCCCTGTTCCCGGAGTTGGATCAGCGACGCAATGTCCGGCGTCTCCCGCTCGATCGTCTTGCCGCCAACATCCACGCGAATCGAGAGCCGCTTGTCATCGTCCAGAATCCACGCCGCGGCCCCCGGGTGCCCCGCCGCGATCCGACCCACGTACGTGTTGAGCACCGTGCGCGACACAGCAATCGGGAGACGCTGGTCGTGGGGATTGGGCGTATCGACCAGAACACCCTGCTCCCAGTCTTCACGCTGACGCTCGATCGTGATGAGGTCGATGGCCAACCCCTCCGCCTGAAAGCGACGAACGAGTTCATGCAGGGGTCGCGTCCCGTCCTTGGGGATTGGGCCGTTCTCGACGACAACTGCCGTGACTCCGGACACATCGGGCCGCGCCTTCAGTCGGACAAGATCGGAGAGCAGTCCCTCCACATGCTGCTTGGGAGCAGCATCGGTCACGAGGCCAACGACAAACTCCATTGACTTCGTCGAGCGTTGCAGCGGCGCGAGTTCGACAGGCCGGAATGCCTCGGGCTCAGGCGGCCGCCAGCCGAATAGTTCGAAAGCCCGCTTGGCCGCAACCTCTCGTGCGGCTTCATCAAACCGGGGTGAATGTTTCCGCCAAAACCGCGTGAGGCCGTCGAGCTTCGCCGGGGATGCGGGCGCGGACAGGCGATCTTCTCGAGGGTCCGCGTAGTGATGGACGGTGTGCATCGACGTTGCGCCGAATCGCAGCGCCGGGAGGTCGGCCAGCCTGATGCACAGGTCGCGATCGGTGCAGCTCGGCAGGTGCTCATCGAAGCAACCTGCGTGCAGCAGCAGGTCAAGCCGCACGAACAGGTTCGAGCCCTGGATGTGCTGGCCTCGGATGAACTGCTCGCATGCATCGAGTGATTCAGGAATCGAGTGCCGATGCCCGGGATCGTCTGGCGCTTCGTGACGTATCAGGCCCGAGACGACCATGTTCAGATCACGCGAGATTGCGGCGTCAAGGCACGCCGCGATGTGGTCCGTGGCCCACGCGTCGTCGTCGTCGAGTACGGCGACGAACCAGAGGTCAGCGTACCGCGCGATGTCCACGTCGCGGTGCAACTGGTCGATCCCGGTGTTCCATGCGCCGGCGGCTCGCGCCCGAGTGCGCCGGTTGCGCATCACGGTCACGCGAATCCGATTGCCGCACTGTGCCTGAAGCTGCCGTGCCAGTTCCGCCAGGTCCGGATCTGGCAGTTCCTCCTTGGTCCTATCCGCAACGATCACGAGCCGGTCGGGCACTCGTGTCTGGGCGAGGATGGACGGGAGCGCCCGTTCACGGAGCAGGTCAAACCTGTCACGGGTGGCGATGAGCGCAACGACAGCGTGGCCGCTTACGGATTGTGGACGTGTGTCCATCGGGATACCTCCGATGAGCGAGGTGGGAATCCGCTGGCGTCGCCACGCAGGAACGCGCGGCTATGCCCGTTGGGCACATCCCTCGATCGTCGGAGTAGTCGCGTGCAGCTCGCTCGAGCTCGGCCGCAGGAGAGATCTCGTCGCTCATCGATTCGAGATCCGAACCTCGCCTCACGCTGCCATCCGGCAAACAGGGAGTCACGGTCAGCGGACGATCCTAGGAAACCAGCCATGAACGCGTCAATGAACCTCAGTTGCAACCTCAACGATCGCCGCGCCAGTGTCGCAGCGGCCGGGTCGTTCGATACGCCGTGACCACCTTCCCGTCGTCGGCGAGAATCACCGCAACGTTGGCGACGATCTCCGCGTGCTTGCCGAGCGCCGCTCGTGCCCAACGCAGGGCTCGTCGGCCGAGGTACAGCACGTGGCAGCCCTCGCCGGCGTCGAGCCACTCGCCGAACTCCAAGACCATCCGCAAGACCCAGGCGCTGATGCCTCGCTGCGCCATTCGCGCCTGGGCATGCCCGCTGAGTACGACCGGAACATCGTGTGACCCCGCAGCCTGACCGCATGACAACGCTCGCGCGGCATCGCCGCGCCTGCCCGACCAACTTGTCCTTTCCACGGTTTGCCCTGCCGCGATGCCGGATCACCCTTTCGGGGCCGAGCTCGGGAGTACGGCGACACGCCGACTCCGTATGGTCGTGGCGGCCCGGATTTGAGTCGGTGCCGCCGGGGCTGTGACCACATCCCACCACCGGATAGAAGACGCGACGGGCGGGGGATCAACCCCGGGGCCAGTGAAGTGGGGCGTTCATCGCATCCCCACACGACTGGCTTACTCGCCTGCGTCCCCGGGCAGGGACGAACGAAGCATCCGTTTATATGCGCGAACCCATGCCGGGTTCCATGACGCGGACGTATTCCGTAACCCCTGTCGCCCAGGCCTGTTCGGCAACACCCGAACGAAATTATCTCCCTCTGCCTGTGAAGAGCAGGCCCCGTGCTTCGGTCGCACGCCCCCCACCGGACTACGGACAAGACTCCGACCCCTCGCTACTGCCCGCAAGGGGCATGCGGGCCAAGTCCCCGCCCAGTTTCTCCTGCCGTTTGCCCACAACGGGTAGATTCTCGGCGAATCCTCGCCGAATCGCCTTGCTGCTGGCGCGATGTCACGGCTTCATGTGTCACAACGCGGGGCAAACAACCACGAACCCCGCGAAGGAGAACGCAGCGATGAGCACGAAGAACACCATCCCGACCCAGGCCGACCTCGACGCGATGATGCCCGCCCTGCGGGCGCTCGCCAACACCACGCCCTTCGGCTTCGCCAAGGTGGCGCACAGCGGCGTGGGGGGCACGGCGAACCCCGACGTCAGCATCGACCTGCCCACGCCCGGCGGCAGCCCGATCAGCATCAACGCCCACGTCGCCTACGGGTCGGTGTGGGAGGTCACCGTCTCGGGCGCGTCCTTCCGCCTCGGCACGCCGGACGAGGTCCGCACCACCGCGGCGGTGCTGAACATCGCCCACGCCGTCGCCGCCCTCCTCGCCTCGATCACCACCACCCCCACGACCCCCACCAGCCGCTGAAAGGACGTCGCCATGAGCACCAAGCGCACGAACATCGACGCGATCACCAAGCGGAAGTCCCTCGCCGCCGAGATGGAGTGGGCCAAGGTCGAACTGCTGCTCGAGACGCTGGAGACGCGCAAGCGCGACAGCCTCGACATCCACGAGATCCCGGTCTGGTCCATCCGCGACCTGGTCCGCCACGCCTTCGAGAGCGGCTACCGCGAGGGCCTGCACGCGGGCTACCGCCAGGGACGAGCCGACGCGGCCCGCGAAGCGCGTGGGGGGGCGGGACGCGAGGCCCCGGCGGGGCCGCGAAACCCTGAACTCACAACCGACTCGACGACCTGAAGCCCGCGACGAGCGGGCTTCGGTGTTTACCGGAGACCACCAGCACCCCGAACCCCAAGGAGCACGACCATGACGAAGCGCACCAACAAGACCGAACCCACCGCCGCAGAGACCTACGCCGCACGCCGCAGCGACATCGCCCGCCTGCTCGACGTGCTGGAGATGGAACTCGACAAGCACGACGAGCGTGCCAAGGCCGACCCGCGCAACTGGGGCCTTCCCGGCAACCTCGGAAAAGTCCGTAGCGACCTCATCGACCTGGTCGGGTTTCTCAGCGGGATGGAGCGTGAACGCATCGAGGAGTTTCTGCGCGACGCCGAGTGACCCCCGGCCGCGCCGCGCGGCGTCGCGGGAGACCGCGACGACCCCGCTTCCCCCCACGACCCGCCGCAGCGTGCGGCGGGCAATCGCACCAAGAAGAAGGAGTCCGACATGGCACGCAAAGGCACGATCAAGAACATGGGCAAGGTCCAGCGCGAGATGAGCGACGCGTGGAAGGCCCGCAAGGCCGCGAAGACAACCGCAACGCCCGACGACAAGACCCCGCCGACGCGCGAGGAGGCCGACCGCCTCGCCGAGCGGGCCGCCGTCGCGGTCTTCGGCCCGGCGGTCCTCAACCCCGCCCCGGACACCAGCCCCGCGATGAAGCGGGCCGTCGGCCCCGGCGGCAAGCGCATCCCCAAGCGCAAGCCCGACGCCACGTCGCCGAGCGCCGCGGCGAAGAAGACCAAGCCCGCTGCGGAGCGGAAGGCCGCCAAGCAGGCGAAGCCCAAGCCCTCGATGTCCCCGCGCGAGAAGAAGCCCGAGCGCGTCAGCGCCCTCGACGCCGCGGCCCAGGTGCTCGCCGCGAGCGAGGTGCCGATGCGGGCCAAGGAGATGATCGCCGCGATGGAAGCGAAGGGTCTGTGGAAGAGCCCCAGCGGCAAGACGCCCGAGGCCACGCTGTACGCCGCCATCATCCGCGAGATCGCCGCCAAGGGCACCGCCGCCCGGTTCAAGAAGCACGAGCGAGGGGTGTTCGTGGCGGGCTACGGAACGAAGGGAAACAAAAGCGGTCGTTCACTCTGACGGACCAGCCTGCATCTTCTTCAGCAGCAGAGCAAGTGCACGAATCCAACGTCCCAGCGCGGCCGCTGCTGGCCTGACTTCCGTCAACGCTACCTCCTGATGGGCCACGTGCTGATTGCGGAAGTCGTAAATGGCGTTGACTTCTTCAAGAACCTTGCGGCTGCCTGTGAACCTGAAGGCCTGCCTGATCGCTTCAAATACGCCCGTGATCCTCGTGTTGTCGTTCAAGGCAAAGTCCAGACAGTCACGCAGCATGCCCAGCGGCATCAGCCCGCTGCTGTACAGGATCGTCTTCCGGATGTTCTGTGCGAGTCGCTTGTAGGCTTCGACCGGTTTGGCAGTCGCTCCCGAGATATACGGCTCGAACCACGCCCGCTGCTCCGAGGGCATCCCGGGTACGAATGGCCCAAGGCGGTGCAACACCATGGCCTTGGCCGCGCTATCCAACTGCCCCAGAAGCGACGTGAAAGCCGGGGCGAGGTTCGATCCCTCGCGCTTGCTCAGGAACTCGAACATGAGGATGGCCTCTTCCGCAGCCTTGCGGGCCTGCTCCGGCAGGGCGTCCATCGTCGCCTGATCGATGAACGGCGGGAGCGCTGCCCGGGCCTCCTTGGTTACCGCCTCGGCGAAGAGCGGTGCCTGCTCCAGAATCTCGCGCTCCTGGACAAGCGTCTGGAGCGCCGGTGCGCACGCACGGACCAGGTCGTCCAACCGCCCCCCACTCATCGCCTCCACAGCGTTCTGAGGGACGAACAAGTACGACCACTTCACCCCGGCCTTGCTTGCCTCCTCGCACCACGCGATGGCGGACTTGGCCTTGCGCGGAACGTCTGCGTCCTCTCGGCCCTTGGTCTCGACAAGCCAGTACGTGCCGTCGGCACCTCTCACGAAGAAGTCGGGCGCGTACGTGCTCAACTGCCCGTTCGCCCGCACATAGTCGATCCGCAGCGCCTGCGGGCCTGCGTTCTTTGCGAAGGCAACGACACCATTGTCGGCAAGGTCCAGGAACGGCACGATCGCCGCCTCCAGTCCGCCCCGGCACGGCACGAGGTTGAACATCGTCTTCTGCGCCGAGCGGCACGGGTTCCGCTCGCTGTGCGACGCCTTGTACGGCTTCCAGTCCTTCAGCGACATCGGCGGAAGTTCCGGCGCACGCCGCTCGACCTGAATCGTCCGCTCGCGCACCATCGGCACGAACACGTGCAGCACGTGCGTCACGACGTCAGGGTCCGCGAGCCGCGATGCGATGCGATCGTCGTACAGGCTCACCGGCTGCTCAAAGAGCACTTCCTCAATAAACGACTGAATCAGGCTCCCGAGGATCTTGAACAGACCCTGCACCTTGCACTCCGCCTCGATCAGCCCCACGTAGTAGGTGATCGCATAGGCCCCGGTCGCCATCTGCGGCAGGTCGATCCGCAGGCGGGTCAGTATCTCCCCGGTCGTCAGCGACCGCCCCTCGAAGTCCACCACCCGGTCGGTCTTGCTGTCGATCGGCAGTTTCTGGAGCCGGCCGAACGCCGCCTTCACGTCGCTCATCGTCGGCGGCTCAAGCACGGGCTTGCGCGAGAACCCCGCCGACAACTGCGGCACCACGATGTCCAGCGCCGCCGCGTCCTTCTTCGGGTCTACGAAGATGTCCACGGTCGTCTTCTGCGGCTTCTCCGCGTCGACGATCTCGGGGATCACACCCTCCTGCTCGAGTTCCTCGCGGTACAACTCGGCGAACGCCGGGTGGTCGATGACCGTCACCGCCTCGATCGTTCCGCCGGGCGTGCCCGGCCCGGTCATGCGGCGCAGGCCGCGGCCCAGCGTCTGCTCCGCCAGGATTCCCGACTCGGCGCTGTACTTCCGCAACGGCACGATGGTCGTGACGTTCCTCACGTCCCACCCCTCGCGAAGCATCATGACCGACACGATGCACAGGTACGGACTCTCGCCGCTGTCCAGTTCGCGGCTCAGTTTCCGCAGCGCCTTGAGGTCCTCCTCGCTGATCTCGCTCTCCTTCTCTTCAAAGACCGGCTGGCGGTTCTCGCCGCTTCCGCGCATCACGATCCTGCCCTTCAGGTTCGTGTGCAGGTTGATCGTCCGTCCCTTGAGCAGCGGGAAGTTCTCGGGGTCATCGTTCAACCGCCGCGTGATCTGGTCCGCAGCGTCCGTGCTCTCGCACATGACGAACATCAGGGCCTTCCTGCCGACCTTGCTCCACTCCTCCTGCGCCGCCTTCCAGCGGTTGTACCCCAGCCGCAGGTGCATGTCGTACTTGTACCCCGCGTCCTTATGCGGCCCCTCGGCGAGTTTGCTCGCCTTGCCGATGATCGGGAACTTCACGATTCCGCCGTCCACCGCTTCGCCCAGCGGCGTATCGCAGACGCAATGCCTGAACAGGTTGCCCTCGTTGTCCTTGGGCGTCGCCGAGAAATCCAGTTGTTGCACGATCCCCGCCCCGCCGCGGCTCTGGCACCCGCGGTGCAGGGCCTCGATGGCCTCGTTCCACGCCGAGTCCGGATCCCAGACGTGGTGCGCCTCGTCGTTGAGCACCATGATCGCCTTGTGCGCCGTGATGCGATCGCGCAGCGCCGCCCCCACGTCCAGGGCGCTCGCCTTGCTCACACTCGGCCCCATGAACTCGTGGTACTCGGCCTCCTTCTTCCCGCGTCGCTTCGACGGGTCGTACAGCCGATGGATGTTCGTCAGGTAGATCACCCCCCCCGTGGCCGCGCCGCCCGCCGCGTCCTGCTCCACCACCGAGATGTTCCAGTCCCCGCGCCACTCCGGCGGCACGATCGGGTCGCCCCGCGGCGGCGGGTCGAAGATCCGCCCGCCCCCGAAGTCGTCCTTGAGCCGCTCGTACACCGTCAGCCCCGGGGCGATCAGCACGAAGTGCTTCGCCATCGGCGAATCGCTCTCGAACAGCGCGTGGAAGTACGACCACGCGATGCACAGCGCCATGGCCTTGGTCTTGCCGCTGCCGGTGGCCATCTTGAACGCCGCCCGCCCCCACGCGTCCTCGCCGTCAGGGACGCCCAGCGCCGCCGTCTGGAGCAGCGGCCCGCCGTACTCCGCGAGAATCTGGCTCACGCGGTCCGTCCGCCGAACCTCCTTCAGATAGATCAACGTCTCCACCGCCTCACGCTGGCAGTAGTAGTACCGGAAGTCCACATCCCCGTCCGGCCCGGGCACGCGGTGTGAACGCTCGAACCAGTAGTGCAGCAGTGTCCGCGTGGTTGTGCTCGCGCCCGGGTAGCCGCACTCGCGCCATTCGCGCACCAGGTCGCGCAGCGTGTTCACCACCGGCAACTTGCTCGGCCTACGCCGAGCGATCACCGGCGCGGGCTTCCCCGGACCCTCCGCCCGCCCCCGGTGCGCCGTCGGCTCCTCCCACGGCGCGTACAGCGGCGACACAGCATCCAGGTTCAAGGGGGCCTCCTCACGGGCATCCGCGGCTGGCGTCGGGGTCTTGGCCATGGCTCACACCCTCACCTTCACCGTGATGCTCGTATCGCACCCGAACACGTCCACCACCTTCACGCACGCCGTGTACTCCCCCTTCTTCGCGTACACGTGCCCCGCGTCGCTCACCGTCTTCAAACTCCGGTCCTTCCGCGTGCGGTAGTCCTGCCAGTGATGATTGAACGGCTTGTCTTCCCGCCACTCGAAGTCCACCGCCCAGAAGTCGATGAAGTCGAACCCGCTCCTGATCGCCCGCTCCCGGATCGCCTCCAGTTCCTTCGTCGGCACCTCCGCGAGGCTCGGCAGAAACCGCGTCAACCTGATGTCCACCGGCGCCGGCCCGCCCTTCTCCGCCGGCGCGCGATACACCGGCTCGGCCTCCAGCACCGCCACCTCCAGCCACGGCGGGGGGCCCTTGCGGTTCTTCTCCATGATCTCGCGCGGGATCCTGTAGATGCGGATGTCGATCCCCATCTCCGCCCGGATCGCCTCCAGGCGCTGGTGGATGTTCATCTCGAAGTCCCACGCCAGGCAGCAGAGTTCCTTGGCCCCCATGGCCGCCGCGGCCTTGGCCACCTCCCGCGCCTCCGCCGCCGTGAAGATCCCGTCGATCCCATTGACATGGCACAGCGCCCGCCCCTTGCGCCCGTGAATCAAGGGGTGGCTGGCCTTGCCCGCTTCCAGCATCTCCGCCCGGAAGAACTCCAGCACCACCCGCCGATGCTCCTCGTCCGCCCCCTTGAGCGCCTCCTGCTGCCACCACTGCCGCTCGTAGCGCCCGAGGTTGTAGAGGTCGAAGGCCCGGTACGGCTTGCCCTCCGCGTGCAACTGCCGCTGCACCTCGATCATGCGCTTGCGCGTCGTGTGGATGGCGAAGCGGCCCAGGTCGCACATGATCCAGCGGCGGCCGAGTTTCTCCGCCACCGCGCCAGTCGTCCCCGAACCGCAGAAGAAGTCGGCAACTAGACCGTCTTTTGGACAGAACGCCTCCAAGAGTCGCTTAATCAGTGCCTCGGGCTTTTGCGTTGGGTAATCGAGTTGCTCTCCAGCGTTGCCCTTTACGATCGAGATGTCGTAGAACACGTCATCCTGAGTCTTGAACTCGGCATCAAAGTCGAACAACACGTCGTCGTCTACCAAGTCACGACCCAGGTCCTTGGCTACTTTCTTGATACGGCCAAGAACTAGTCGGTCAGTGCTAGATCGAACCGACCCGTAGTACACCTTGTTCTCCTTGAGAATCCTCTCATACCTTGCCCTGTACTCGCTTGGCGCAGTCTTGATAGGCGAGAATCTGTAGCCGCAAGTCTTACCAAATGCGAGAATAGTGTCGTGATTTCGTGGGAATCTCTGCGTCGCATTGCTCATCTTGCCATACCGCCAAACTATCTCGTTGATGAAAGAGTCGGCGCCAAATATCTCTTCCAACGTCATGCGGATCGGGCTGTTGAGCCTCCAATCACAATGCACGCAAATAGACCCGGTATCGGCAAGCAGATTATGGCAGAACTCCAATCTCGTCGACAACATTGAGAGATAGGAGTCCGGACCTCGCCCCCAGGTGTCGCGATATGCCACCATTTCAAGTGCTGAGGCGTCCTTGTGCACAAACTCGTCGTCTTCTTCTCCAATTGGGACTGGCAAAGAGAAGTCCGCCCCCACGTCAAACGGCGGGTCGATGTAGATGAGGTCGACCTTGCCCTTGAACTCCGCCAGCAAACTGGCCATCACGAGTTTGTTGTCGCCCCAGATGAGCCTATTGCGGAAGTCGTCGGCGCGTTTGGACTGCTTCTCGAAGAGCGCGAACTTGCCCGAGGCGATGGCCTCGCTGCGCGGCTGGTCGATGGTCTCGATCTTCTGCATGGGCATGGCCAGAGACGCGGCGTCCACCGTCCGCCGGTTCCCCCACTCGTCGTACTTGCCCTCCCACACCAGTTCGGTCTTCATGGTGCTGAGCGGGTGGGGGTTGTCGGGGCCCCAGCGGACCTGGGCCACCCCCCCCACCCCCCCCACCCCCGCTCCCGCCGGGCCGGCCGATGCCCCGGCGCTCCCGCCCGCGGGCGATCCCGGACCCGCCTGAGCATCAGTGGACGCGGGCGGCACGGGGCTGCGGCGGGCCTGGGCCTTGCTACGGCTGGACAGGCGCTTGCGGGAACTCGGCGTGGGCATGGGAGTACGGTATCTGGTTCCCCGCCCGGCTGCACGGCGCGGCCGCCCGCCACCCGCTGGTCACGACCCGCGAACTGGCGGCCGTGCTGGGCGTGACCGCCGACACGATCCGCGGCTGGGTACGGTCGTGGCGCATCCCATGCCTGCGGGTGGGCCAGAAGACCCTTCGGTTTGACCGTGAGGCGGTGCTGGCCGCCATCCGCGACGGGCACGGCTCGGAAGGGGGTGCGGCTTGAACCGTCACCCCCCCGACCTGACCGACGCTTTCCCGCCCCTGCTCACATACCGCCAGGCCGCCCAGGTGCTCGGCGTCACCGACCGGACGCTGCGGACGCTGGTGAGAGATGGCCGCCTGCCCGCCGTGCGATTCGGGCGGAGCGTGCGGATCGACCCCGCCGACCTGCGGCGGTTCATCGACAGCGCCAAGCGCGGCGAGAACGGGGGTGTCCGATGAGGACCCCGACGACGCCGACGGAGGCCGTGCTGGCCGCTCTCCGCGCGAAGGGCGTGAAGGTTCGGCGCAACGGCGACGGTTGGTCGTGCACCTGCCCCTCGCACGAGGACGCAAACCCGAGTCTGAGCATCGGCACGGGTGACGACGACCGATGTCTGCTCCACTGCCACGCGGGCTGCGACACAGCGGCGATCGTCGCAGCCCTCGGCCTGGCGATGAAGGACCTGATGCCGGGGTATTCGAATGGAGGCAGCTGCGCCCCACGCCGTGCGGTTGCTCGCACGACCAGCACGCCAAGCCTATCGAGCGCGTACGCAACGGCGGACGAGGCCGTAGCCGCGCTCGCACGGACGCTCGGTCCGTGCTCCAGTCGCTGGGTCTACCGCGACGCTATGGGAGAACCCGTCGGCGAGACAGTTCGCTGGAACCTCCCCACGGGCGGCAAGGATGTCCGTCCGGTGTCTCGCCGTGGTGATGGCTGGGTGATCGGCGCAATGCCCGAGCCGCGGCCGCTTCTGCACCTGACTGAGTTGTCGCGGCTGCCCGACGGGGCGTGGGTCTACATCGTCGAGGGCGAGACATGCGTGGACGCGGCCCGGGCCATCGGCCTCGTCGCCACGACCAGCGCTGGCGGGAGCAAGGCGGCGGGTAAGTCCGATTGGTCCGTCATGAAGGGCAAGGTCGCTGTGATCTTCCCTGACCGTGACGCTGCGGGCGATGCCTACGCCGAAGAGGTCGCACGATTGTGCCACGCCGCCGGCGCACAGGAAGTCCGCGTGGTGCGGCTCGCCGAGCACTGGACCGCGGTCCCACCTGGTGGCGACATCGTTGATGTGCTCGCGATGGAGGGCGGCAATGCCGAGGCGGTGCATGCGAAGATCGATGCATTGGCCGTGGCAGCCGAGCCGGTCGCACCGGAGGCACCTGTGGACCACAATCCGGACGACCGCCCCGCGTTCGACCTCGCCGCGCTCTTCCCCGCCGCCACCGCTGACATCCGAGACTACTTCGCCGACCTGGCCCGCTCGACGCAGACGCCGCCGGACATGGCCTCGCTGCTGGGCTTGGCGGTCGCGTCGGCGTGCATCTGCAACGTCTCGTGCGTCCGCGGGCATGGCGATCACATCGAGCCCGCCCCGCTGTGGGCGCTGGTGCTTTCCGAGCCGGGCACACGCAAGTCGGCCGTGCTGGCGGAACTGCTGCGGCCGATCCTGAAGTGGGAGGCAGACAAGGGTCGCGAGATGCGACCCGTCATCGCCGCGGCGGCCCAGCGGCACCGCATCACCGAGCGACGCATCCGCGCGATTGAGGATCAGGCGGGCAAGGTGGCCGACCCGTTCAAGCGGGCGGTCGTCGAAGGTGAGGCGATCCGGCTCGCCCAGGAGATGGAGGCGACGCCAGTGCCGACCGCGCCGGCGCTGCTGGCCAGTGAGCCCACGCCGGAAGCGCTCGTGCGGCAGATGAAGGAAAACCACGGTCGAGCGCTGCTCGCCAGCGCTGAGGGAGACGCACTGGACATCGTGCAAGGTCGCTATTCCGGCGTGCGGAACTATGGCGCGTTGCTCAAGGGTCATGCGGGCGATCCGATCCGTGCGCAGCGGGTTGGTCGTCCCTCCGACGTTATCGATCGTCCGGCGCTGGCCATGGCGCTGTGCGTGCAGCGGGCGGCGGTCGAAGCGGTGTGGTGCGACCCGCAGGCCGAGGGGCGTGGCCTGCTGGCGCGATTCGCCGTCATCGCCCCGCCGGACCTCGTCGGCATGCGCGATGTGCGGCCCGAGCCGGTGCGAGCGTCCGTCCGCGAGGCGTGGCAGGCCGCGCTCGCCCGCCTGCTGTCGTTCGAGCCGAGCGAAGATCCCGACACCGGCCCCGCCGTCATCGCGCTCTCACCGGAGGCCGACGGCCTCTACCACGCGTTCCAACTCCGCACCGAGGCCGCTCTGGGCTTTGGCGACCTGGCCGAACGCCGCGCATGGGGCGGCAAACTGTGTGGCCTCTCGCTGCGCATCGCGCTCACGCTGCACGCGCTGACGACTTGGGGCCGCTGCGGCACGCCAGGCGAAGCGCCGCGCATCGATGCGCAGACGTTGGCCGCCGCCATCGCGTGGGCCGACTACCTCGCCGCGTCGGAGCGCCACGCGCGGCTCAGCATCACCGAGCCCGCGGAGCAGCGCGTCGCCCGTCGCCACCTCGCCCTCATCGCACGCCACGACGGCTCGGTCAGCATCCGGGATTGGCAACGCCTCCGGTCGCTGGCGCGGGCGACGGATGCCGACGCAGAACTCGATGCGCTGGCCAAGGCCGGGCATGGCGAGTGGTCGTGGTCCGCGCCGGGGCCGCGTGGCGGGCGGCCGTCGCGGCGCTTCGTCCTGCGGGGCCGCGTTCCCGCCTCCGACACATCCCCGCCCACGGCGGCCCCAAACGCCACGGGTGGCCAGCAGGCCGGGGTTCCGTCGGTTTCGTCGGCGTCAGGCGGCACAGCCCCGCCGCACGGCGCGTGATTCCGCCCACATTCCGCCCGAATCCCCCAGTTCCGCTTGACACTCGGCCCGTCCGAGCCTGACTGGCGACACGGAGGTCCGCCCGATGGCGAGCATCACGACCCGCAAGAACGGCAGCCGGTTCATCACCTTCCACGACGCCGCGGGCAACCCGCGGCACATCACGCTCGGGCAGGTCGCCAAGCGCTACGCCGATGCGTTCAAGGTTCGCGTCGAGGACCTCGCCGCGGCCGCGCTGCACGGGCACTCGCCCACCGACGATACCTCGCGCTGGCTGTCGTCACTCGAGGATCGCCTGTACGTCAAACTCGCGGCGGTCGGTCTCGTGCCCGAGCGGCAGTGCGCCACCATCGGCACGCTGGTCGAGCGGTACATCGCGGAGCGGAAGGACGAACTCAAGCCCGAGAGCACCCGCAAACTCCGGCAGACGGAAACCAAGTTGCTGGCCTTCTTCGACAAGAACAAGTCGCTGCGGAAGATCACCGCCGAGGACGCGACGGCATGGCGACGGTCGCTCAAGGACCTGGGCCTATCCGAGGCGGCCATCCGGACGCACTGCGGCAACGTCAAGACCATGCTCGGCGAGGCGAAGCGCCGCAAGGTCATCGACGCCAACCCCTTCGACTCGCTAAGGAGCGGGCCGACGCCGAGCAAGTACACCCGGTACATCACGCCCGACGAGATTCAGCGGGTTCTCGATGCCTGCCCCGACGCGGAATGGCGGCTGCTCTTCGGCCTCGCTCGGTACGCCGGGCTCCGCATCCCCAGTGAGTCGCACCGCCTCACCTGGGCCGACGTGGACTTCGAGCGGGCACGCCTGACCGTCCACAGCCCCAAGACCGAGCGCTGGGAAGGCCACGACCAGCGGGTGGTCCCGATCACGCCGAAGTTGATGGCGCTGCTGCGCGACCGCTTCGAGACGATGCCCGAGGGCGAAGCGCCGCTGGTCACCATCGGCGGCAAGGGGGCGGTCATCCGGCGCGTGCGTCGCATCTGGGCGAAGGCGAGCGTCGAGCCGTGGGCGCGGTTGTGGCAGACGCTGCGCTCGTCGTGCGAGAAGGAATGGGCGATGACCTTCCCGCAGTTCGCCGTGAGCCGGTGGATCGGGCACAGCATCACGATCAGCGGCAAGCACTACGCCAACGCCGTCCCGGATGAACTCTTCGAGCGGGCCGCCAAGGCGACCCCCACGAAGGCCACGCCCTGCGCGCAGCGCCAGGCGCAGCGGAAGGCGTCGGATGGGGCCGGAAACGAGCAGAAACAGGGGAATGACGCGGAGCGGGCCGAAGCGCGGAACTCCGCAGATTTCCGGGACTTGCGGCTCGCTTCCGCAAGTCCCGGAGTTTCGGAAGAATGGAGCCGGGGGGAATCGAATGCCCTGGAGCTGTCGCGATTTGCCTGGGAAACAAGGCGTTATCGCGTATGTCGCGTTGAGCGCGACGCACAATGTGACGCACAGGTTTCCGCGTGGCGCACGAGGCGGGAAACGGGGCGACGAACCCGCCAACGAGGTCGCGCACGACGCCACCGGTTCGCCGGTGTCCGCGAGCGGGACGCCCGGCGGGAGTGCGGCGGGAGCCCCCAACCTCGCCCGCGTCGTGGCGGCGTGGAGGGGCTGCCGGCGGAGGTCCGGGCCGGGATCGCGGGGCGATACGGGAGGTCAATAGCCGGGACCTGACCCTGGACGTGCCTGCCTGAAGCTTCAAGTAGTTTGAAGGTTCAGGTGGGAACGGCGTGGCAAAGTGTTGACTATGACGTCCAATGGTCGATACTTTGACACATGGCCCCCAAGCCCTCTGATCCCGTCGCAGCCGCCATGCGGATGGCTGAAACCCAGGGGATGATCCGCGTCCGCGATGCGGAGGAGCGCGGCATCCACCGGGAGGTGCTCCGCCGCCTGGCCGAACAGGGCAGGCTCGTCAGGGTCGCCCGGGGGACCTACGCCCCGGCGTCGGCGGAGCCCTCGACGCACCACGACCTGGCGATCGCAGCCATCCGCGTGCCGCACGGCGTCGTCTGCCTTCTGTCGGCGCTGGCGTACCACGAGATCGGCACGCAGCTGCCGCACGAGGTCTGGATGACGATCGACCGGCGTGCCCACAAGCCGCGGGTGGACCGGCCGCCGATGCGTTTCGTGCTGGCGTCCGGCGTGGCGCTGCAACTCGGGGTCGAAACGGTGGAGATCGATGGCGTCGGCGTTCGGGTCTACAACCCGGCGAAGTGCGTGGTCGACTGCTTCCGCTACCGCCGGCACGTTGGGCTCGAGGTCGCGGTCGAGGCGCTGCGTGAGACGCTCCGGCAACGCCGGGCGACGGCGAGCGAGATCGACAAGTACGCACGGAAGTGCCGCGTCGGCTCGGTGATCCGTCCGTACCTGGAGGCGGTGGCGTGAGCGGCGTGTCGGCATCGGTCAAGCAGCGGCTGCTGAACTACAGCCGAGAACGTGGCGAGGTGTTCAACCTCGTGCTCGTGCGATTCGCCGTCGAGCGGCTGCTGTATCGGCTGACCCGGAGCCCATATGCCGACGCGTTCGTGCTGAAGGGGGCGATGCTGTTCGCGGCGTGG
Source organism: Synechococcales cyanobacterium CNB (assembly GCA_030263455.1). Classification (NCBI taxonomy): domain Bacteria; kingdom Bacillati; phylum Cyanobacteriota; class Cyanophyceae; order Synechococcales; species Synechococcales cyanobacterium CNB. Next base: position 280,198 of record SZOZ01000002.1, on the reverse strand, counting down.
ACCGGCAAGCCGCACCGCCCCACGCAGGATGTCGATCTGCTCGGATTCGGCGAGCCGTCCGCGGACCGGCTCGCGAAGGTCTTCCGGGAGATCGCCGCCATCGATGTCGAGCCGGACGGACTCGCATTCGACCCCGCCTCGGTGCGGGTCGAAGCAATCCGCGAGGAGGCGATCTACGACGGGCTTCGAGTTCGGATGCTCGCATTTCTCGGCACCGCAAGGATCCCGCTCCAGATTGATGTCGGCTTCGGCGACGCCATCACGCCGGGCCCACGGGAGCTGACCTTCGGCCCGATGCTCGACCTGCCCGCGCCCCGGCTGCGAACGTATCCGCCGGAGACGGTCGTCGCGGAGAAGCTCGATGCGATCATCGTACTGGGCATGGCGAACAGCCGGATGAAGGACTACTTCGACCTCTGGACCCTGCGGCAGACGACAGCGTTCGAGATGGACCTGCTCCGTGCCGCGATCGCGGCGACACTTGAACGTCGAGGTACGCCGATGCCGACCGAGCTGCCGATTGGATTGACCGATGCGTTCGCCAATGACGATTCGAAGCGGAAGCAGTGGGCCGGGTTCATCCGGAAGATGGGTGATGTCGGTGCGACGCGACCTCTGGCGGAGGTGGTCGAGCTCGTACGAACATTCCTCGAGCCCGTTCTTGTTCCGCTGTCCGATACCGACGCGGCCCGTTGGCCTGCCGGCGGGCCGTGGAGCCCGTCATCCACGACGGCCTCTGACGGCTCCGACTCCTGACAAAGCCGACAGAACCCCGCACGAAGGAACGCAGAATCGGGTGGCCCAAGGTTGTGTGGGGCGCGAGCGGGGGCGGCAACCCCCGCGTCCTGCACGGATTGGCTCGGATCGGCAGTGCTGCGGGGTGGCGTCTTCGTCGCCGTGAGATGGTGGCGGTGACCGTCCCCGCCGCCTGACGGCCGCTTCCCGCTGAGATTTTCTGCGATCCCTCGGTGCGCCCCGCGGCCCGCCCCTGCTGCGGCGTGCGCTCCCGTGCGCTGTGCGAGCGCGTTGCGCGCGCGCGTGAGAGCCGCGCAGCGCTCTTGAACGGCGTGCGCGCGCGTTATCATGTCGCAGCGCACGACGCGCGCTTCGAGGTTAGGAGGGCCGTATGAACGTCGCGCTCCGCCCGATCGAGGAGATCAGGCCCTACGAGGGCAACCCGCGCCGCAACGACCCGGCGGTGGGCGCGGTGGCCCGGTCCATCCGCGAGTTCGGCTTCCGCCAGCCGATCGTCGTGGACGAGCGCGGCGTGATCATCGTCGGCCACACGCGCTGGAAGGCGGCGCGCGAGCTGGGCCTGGAGAGCGTCCCCGTCCACGTCGCCGAGGGCCTGACGCCCGACCAGGCGCGGGCCTACCGCATCGCCGACAATTCGACCGCCTCTCTCTCGGCCTGGGACGTCGAGCTGCTGCCGGTCGAGATCGGCGCGCTGCGCGACGCCGGGCTGGACTTGACGATCCTCGGGTTCGACGACGACGAGCTGGCGCGGCTCATGGCTCCGCCGGGCAACCCCGGCCTGGCCGACCCGGACGACGTGCCCGAGCCGCCGGAGAACCCGGTGACGAGGCCCGGCGACCTGTGGGTGCTGGGCGAGCACCGGCTGCTGTGCGCCGACAGCGCGAGCGCCCCCGACGTGGACCGGCTGCTGGACGGGCGGCGCGTGCATCTGGTGAACATGGACCCGCCGTACAACGTGCGCGTCGAGCCGCGCTCGAACAACGCGATCGCGGCGGGCGTGACGTCCTTCTCGCGGCGCGAGGACCTCCAGTGCGAGAAGTCCACGACCGAGCGCGGCAAGAAGGACCGGCAGCGGTTGGCCCGGAAGTCCGCTGCGTCGCACCACCAGGGGTTCGACCTCGCGCGCCACCCCGAGAAGGCGAAGGGCACGACGAGAAAGATGCGGGCCAAGGACCGGCCGCTGGTGAACGACTTCGTCTCCGACGAGGAGTTCGGCCGCCTGCTTCTCGCGTGGTTCGGGAACGCGGCCCGGGCGCTGGAGCCGGGGCGCGGGTTCTACATCTGGGGCGGGTACGCCAACGTCGCCAACTACCCGCCCGCGCTGAAGGCCTCGGGCCTCTACTTCTCGCAGACGATCATCTGGGACAAGCAGCACCCGGTGCTGACGCGCAAGGACTTCATGGGCGCGCACGAGTGGTGTTTCTATGGATGGAAGGAGGGCGCCGCGCACGTCTTCCTCGGGCCGAACAATGTGCCCGACCTGTGGCACGTGAAGAAGGTCAACCCGCAGAGCATGGTGCACCTGACCGAGAAGCCCGTCGAGCTGGCGGCGCGCGCGATGGCCTACTCGTCGAGGCCGGGGGAGAACGTGCTGGACCTCTTCGGCGGGTCTGGTTCGACGCTGATCGCGGCCGAGCAGCAGGGGCGGCGGGCGTACCTGATGGAGATCGACCCGGCGTATGCAGATGTCATCCTGCGGCGCTGGTCCCAGTTCGTCGATCGCCAGCCGGTCCTCGACGGGACCGGAAAGACGTTCGCGGAGATCGAGGAGGTACGGCGTGCATAGTGCCTGTATCGGCTGCGGCCGTCCCGTTCCGGCGTCGCCGACGCGGCGGGCCAACGGCAGGGGCCGGTACTGTTCGCGGAGCTGCATGGCCAGATCCCGCGTGGGCCGGTTCAGCCCCCGCTGGACGCACGGCCGTTATGTTCGGAGCCGCGTCCGATGTGTGCGGTGCGGGGAGTGGTTCGTCGGCAGGGCGTCCCGACGGTTCTGCTCGGCAGCGTGCGCCAAGCACCCGGTGACCATGCCGACTTGCGAGCAATGCGGCGAGCGATTCCGCGCTGCCCGTCTCGCGCAGCGCTTCTGCTCGGCGGCTTGCAAAGTCAGGGCCCAGACGACCGGGCGCCGGACCATCCGGCGGACGGTCCGCAAGGCTCGCAGCGCGCAGAGCCTGGTGCGCTACCACGTCCAGGCCGGCAACATCGTCCACCCCGAGGTCTGCGAGGAATGCGGGGCGTCCGATCGCCGCATCGAGGCGGCGCACTTCGACTACGACGACCCGCTTCGAGTCCGATGGCTCTGCCGCTCTTGCCATGTTCGGTGGGACAAGCAGCATCCGAAGGGAGGGACGGTCGTGGTCACGCGAAACGCTCTCGCCGGAGAAACACCCGCGACCAGCATCGCGGGTGAGGGGGTAGCGTGATGCCCGGCCTACTCGTACCCGAAGGCGGGGTCGGCCGGCCCCTTCTCGCGCAGGGCGTGGACCTCGGTCATGGCGTCGAGGTGGACGCCCGCGTTGCCCGGCGCGGCCTTGTGCCGCCGCCCGTGCGCGGGGACGACGCAGCCCCGCTCCTTGAGGAAGGCCAGCGCGGTGGCGACCTGCGAGAACGGCAGGTCGGTGGCCCGCTGGATCTCGTCGCCGGTGATGGGCGCTCCGCCCGCGTCGTCAACGGCGTGGGCGACGGCCCCGTAGGCGTCGAGCGGGCATCGGTGCTCGTAGGGCGCGCCGCGCTTGGGCGTCACGCGGCGGACGAGCAAGCCGTCCTCGACGGCGAAGGACTCGGTGCGCTCGTTCACGGCTCAGTCCCCCTTTCCGTTGAAAGCGAAGCTGCCGCGCCCGGCCTTCGTGAACCGGGCCCCCGCGCCCTTGGCCGCGATCTCGCGGGCGATGGCGGCGTAGAGCGTGGCGTCGGGCGTGAGCCCCGACGGGCTCTTCCACAGGCCCTTGGCCTCCATCTCCGCGATGATCTCGCGGGCCTTCATGGGCCGGGCCGCCTCGGCCAGGACCCGCGCCGCGGCGTCGAGGGCGCTGAGTCGCTTGGGCTTGGCCTCGCGCGCGGGCTTCGCGGCCTTGGCCGCCTTGCCGCCCGCGCCCTTGGCGGGCTTGCGGGGCTTGGCCCCGTCGCGCGCCGTGTTGGCCCGTGCGGCGTCGGGCGCGGCGGCCGCGTCGGTGGCCCCGCCGCCCGGCCCGGCGGCGGACGGGGCGTCGTCGCCGCCCGCGTGGGCGGCGGGGTAGACGACCGTGAGGTCGTCGGGACTGGCGACGGGCCTGGCGACGCTGAACGTCCCGTCCTCGTGCTCGATCACGAAGTGCGGCGGGCCGAGCGCGCCGGCGCGCTTGATCGCGGGGGCGCGCCCCTTGAGGGTCTTGACGATCTCGACCTGGCCGCCGCGGCGCTTCGCCGCCTCCTCGGGCAGGACCACCGGCCCGGCGGGCGCGGCCGCGGTCTTGGCGGCCAGCGCGGCCTTGGTCCGCTGCGCGCCCTCGGCGCGCGCGGCGCTCTTGGACATGCGGGGCGGCTTCTTCGCGCCCTTGCTCGTGCTCTTGCTCTTCGTCGTCATGGTTCGTCTCCTGGTACGGGGTTCAAAAACAGCGAGGCCCGCGACGGGCGGGCCTCAGGTCAGAGGGACGATCTCGTGCCCCGCGCCGCAGCGCGGGCAGACGCTTCGGGCCGGCGGCTTGCGCCGGCGCTCGCGGGCGACGCCGTCGGCGTGGCCGCGGGCGTAGGCGGCCTCGAGCGCGGCAACCAGCGCGAGCGTGTTGGTCTCGCGGGCGTCGAGCGGGTCGGGCTGCCGCATGGCGGCGCTGGGGACGCCGAGCACCCGGCGGGCGATCTCTCGCGCGGCGCGTCGGGCGTCAGCCAGTTCGGGGTTCGCGGTCGGTTCTGGGTTCGGCTTGATCGTCATGGCGTGTCTCCTGGTTCGCGGTCAGTTGGCGCGCTGCTCGTCGTCGGCCGCGGCGTCGTCGAGGAACGCCTCGACCTCCTCCGTCGTCTTGCCGCTCATGAACGCCGCAAGGTCGATCAGGTCGCGGCGGACCTTGCCGAGGTCGCCCGGGTAGCCCCAGTTCCGGTCGGCGACCGCCGCGCGCTTGGCGTGGGCTTCGAGTTCCATCTGCAGCACGTCGATCAGGCGTGCGATGTCGCGGCTCCTGGCGGCGTAGGCCTCGGCGGCGGTCGGTTCGGGGTTCGTCGTCGTCATGGTGGTCTCCTTTCGGGCGTGGTGGCGGGGCGGTCAATCGGCGGCGATGTCCTTGGCGAGGCTCTCGATCGCGGGCGCGAGGTCGCGGATCGCCGCGAGGCGGGCGACCGCCATCTCGAGCTCGAAGGCGCTGCTCTGCAGGATGCCGCAGGTGTTGGGCATCTCGCCCTGGTCGAGCCGTCGCTCGGCCTCGTCGAGGTTCCGGCGGCACCAGGCGATCTTCTCGCGGATGTTCTGATTGGCCCACTCGGCCTCCCGCTGGAACCGGAACCGGGCGTACCCGATGGCCTTCGTGCGGTCGTGCTCGGCGTTCGTCGTCATGGTCGTGCTCCTTTGCGTTGTTCCCGCGTGCGGCCTTCCCGCCCGCGTCATGCACATGAAGCCCCATGCGCGCGCGGCTTGCAAGCGGAATCCGGCCGCATTCGCCGAGGGTTCGCACATCGAGGACAAGTCCTGCGGCCGGTGCGCCCCCGTGCGCCCCGGTGCAAGGGAGAGTCCTGAGGGGGGGGCATGGTCGAGATCGTCGAGGTCACCGCCCGCCAGGAGAAGGCGATCGCCGCCCTCATCAACGAGACGACGGTCGCGCGGGCCGCGCGCACCAGCGGCATCGGCCTGCGCACGCTCCACCGCTGGCTCGTCCACGACCCGGCCTTCCGCGCCGCCTACCGCAGCGCCCGCCGCGAGGCCTTCGGCCAGGCCGTCGCGCTCACGCAGCGCTACGCCCCACTCGCGGTCACCACGCTCGCGCAGATCCTCAGCGATCCCTCGGCCCCGCACACGGCACGCGTCTCCGCCGCCGCCGCCATCCTCCGCTTCGGCCGCGACGGCATCGAGCTCGACGACCTCGCCGACCGCGTCGAGGCCCTCGAACGCGCCCAGCGCGAAGGGAGCAACGCATGAGAACCCGCGCGCGTATCGAGCGGCTGGAGCGCAAGCGCCGCGAGCGGCCGTGCGCGCTGTGCGGCGGCCACGGCCACGACGAGGTCCTGCTGCAGGAGGAGGGCGAGCCGGAGGTCGAGCCGCGCGGGTGCAAGGCCTGCGGGCGCGTGCGCACCGTGCGCCGCATCATCCTCGCGGCGGAGGCCGGGCCGTGACGGGGCGTGGGGGCGTGGGGCGTGGACCAGCGGTAGGCGGGGAGCGGTCGGAGGCGTGAACGGGGCGCGGCGTGGGCGATCGTGGGCGTTCGTGGGCCATCGCGGCCGGGGGGTTCGGGGCAGCGGAGCTGGGGGGTTGACGGGTGACGATGCGGCTGAGCGCACGGGTCAAGCGGTTGGAGAAGGCCGAGCGCCGCTCCCGGCCTTGCCGCGCCTGCGGCGGGGGGCGCGGGCCGGTGCGCTGCCACGTCGAGACGTATTCGGGGGAGGCGAGCGACCGCTCGAAGGACTTCTGCGCGGCGTGCGGCCGGCGGCTTGTGTACTACGTCGAGTTCGACCGGGCCGGGTAGCAGCGTCGATATCGGCTTGCCTTGCCGCGCGGCGCGCGGCCGGGCGGCCGGGTTCCGGGCGGCCATCCCCCCGCCCCGGGCGGCGGGCTGAGAGTTACGCTTTGTAGAACGAGCGCAGCGATCAGCGGGCGACGCGCGAGACGCGCGCTCCATGCGGCCCTCCAGGGACCGAGCTGCGGCCGCCCGTGAGCCCGATCCGTTCGCGTGTTCGCCTACGGGGAGGGGACCAACGCGCCGGACCTCTGCGCGGAGTGTGGGCGTGCGTGGGCGATGCGGATCGAGTTCGATCGGGGCGGGTAGCGAATACAACCGCTGACCCGTCCGGGCGTGTGACACCTGCGTTCCGCGCTTCCACTGGGCCTCGACCCCACGCTCCCCCGAGGGAATCTGGTCCGTCAGGCAGAACCCAGTCGTCCCAGACATGGGCAACGTGCCAAGGGGCGTTCAGACAGGAATGTCGCGGCTGTCGTGCCATCAAGGTGATAGATCACCGCCAGCTGGGTCAATCCAGCGTGTACGAGGTTCGAGTATCGCACCTACTCAGAAAAGGAGACTCCAGATGGCACGTGTCACAATCGGTGCGTGGCGCCGGTCGGCCCGCCGGGTCCTGACCGTTACAGCTGCGGCAGCACTCGCTGCGAGCGGCACGCCGGCTCAGGCCCAGACAACTTCGGCACCCGGCGCAGTCGCCCCGAACGGCAACTTCTTCGTCATCGAGGACGAGGGTCAGAAGATCCGGATCCACGAGTGGATCGACAATCAGTGGCGCTGGGAGGACCACGGTGCGTTCGGGGATCACCTCGAGTTCTCGGCGCCTTCGTCGCTCTCGTTCACGGGCGGGTTCTACTTCACAGCGACAGACCCGTCGAACCAACTTCGCCTGCTCTCCTGGCAGCCGGGAGGGACGCCGCAGATGCTCCTGCCGAAGTTGGGGTTCGACAATCCGGGTACGCCGAGCGACATCATGTACCTCAACCGCGTCTTCGTGACGTCGGGCAACAACCTGCACGAGTACTTCGTCCGGTGGAGCGCCGTCAGCACGCCTTTCCCGCATCCGAAGAGGGACAAGGTCCATGCTCAAAGGCCGTGCGTGATGGCCGACGGGCACGTCTTTGTCACCAGCGACAAGGGCAAGCTCTTGCAGTTGTGGGATCAGCCGGGGAAGGGGTGGACCTGGGTCGATCACGATTACCCGGAGCCGGGATGGTTCAAAGTCAGGGCCGTGTTCGTCGGGGCGGGCATGCCGACCAACAAGGTGTTCGTCACGTGCAACGACGGAACGCTGCGACAGCGCTGGTGGACCGGCACGAAGTGGGAGTGGCACAACCACGGTTCGCCGTTCGGTTGGCGGATCGATTCGCGCGCGGCCGCGACCCAAGACGGGAGACTCTTCGTCACCGGCGACTGGGACCATGCGGGCGGGAACACCAGGACACTGCTGCAGTTGTACTACCACTTCGCCAGCGGGCAGTGGATTTGGTTCGATCACGGGCGTCCCTTTGGCGTCAGCATCGACGAGGTGGGCGCGGCCGTGGCGTGGGGCGTTGACCGCGCGATCGTCAAGGGCGTGGACGAGAACTTCTACGGGTGCGTGTGGAACGGGACCGCGTGGGTGTGGGATGCCTACGGGCGGCCGGTGCCGTAGAAACTGCTCGCACGACTTCAACGCACCGGCGGCCGGATCCCGCGATCCTGCCGCCGGTGCGTTGCTCAGGACGCGTTGCACGTCGCTCGCACGAGGACGGCGTTCGAACTAGATCGCTCACGCGATGATCACGGGACCGTTCCTCGCCAGCGTCGCATGTGGTCAGGCAGTGCCGACTCAGCGAAACCCTTTGTAGAAAGAGCGCAGCGATCAGCGGCGGCGGTCGGTTACGCTCGCCGGGGGGACCCGCGATCGCAACGGCTGCCATCCGGTCGTCGTCTACGAACCGAGGCCGCCATCCGATGCCTGCGGCTCAGCAGACGACAACTGGCTGGCGGCCGCTCTTGTGCAAACTTGGAGTCGCAGTGTGGCTTGCCGCTTCATCGCATCATCGAGCCGCTTTACGAGCAGGCCCCTTCGATCGGCAAGGTCGCCGTCGAGTCGGACGGAACGAGCAACTTGCAACACCTCTTCCACCATCTTCACGAGTTCCTTCTTCAGAGCACCCGCACCGCTCGGATCGACTACGGCGGCACGAGCCCACTCGTCGACGGCACGCTCGGTGTACGAGAGGAAGGTAAACAGCAACTCGGCGCAATCCTGGGTAGAGCGAACGTACACCGGCGATACCTGCGAGGACTTCAGCCGTCGCCTGAAGTACACGCCGCCAATGAACTCGCCCGCATTGGCATTGAACGCGAGTGTCAGATGGCGGTTGTGCTTCCACCACGCGAGCTGAGCACGCAGCACGTGGACGCCGTCCTTTTCAAGGCACTGCCACTGGTCGTCGAGCTGCCCCCGGATCGTCTCCTTGAACATGACCCAGTCGTCCAAGCCTCGCATCGACGTTTGGACGAGGAGCGCCAGCCGCTCCCCGCCGCTCTCCGATTCGAGCGCACTGCGACTATCAGGTCGTCCAATCCAACCCCCGGTTTCGGCCACCATCAGCAGGTGCGTCCACCGTTTGTCCCTGAGGAGCGCCGCCGTGGTCCGCTGCAACGAGAGTGTGTTCTCGATGGGTGTCGGACACTCGAAGAGCCACTCGACCCGGGGGTCGATGCCCCCGATGAGCTCGATCTCGTCCGACTCGAAGACCTGACGGAAGAAGTCCCTCAAAGCATCCTCGTGCGTGATGGGCGCCGCCCTCGATATTCGCCCGTCCTCGCCGATACTCGGAACCCGCTCGGTCTCCGTCAACCGGCCGAAACGGCGCACAAGTTCATCCAAGCAGGCCATTGGCGTCTCGTGCCGGCAGAAGAACGTCTCTCGCACGTCCGAGTGTCCGCTCTCTTTCCACAGACCGCCGAGAGCCGTGTCAAGCCAACGCCGATCCTGCTCCGATGACCTGGTCGCGCAGCGCTTGTACCTGTGGATGCGGTGCGTTCGGGCCATCGTCGAGGCGTTCACCATCCCCTTGCACTTGAGCAGGTGCAGCAAGGCCTCGACGTAGAAGCGACGCACCGCCGTGTGCGGCTGAGCCGACTCTCCGTGACGGAACAGGCAGTGCAACGCAAAGTGACGCGCCGCGGGAACGACCCGATTCGCCTCGTCAAGCTCGGATGCAACCTGATCCCACACCGCCCACAGCAGGTCGTCCAGCGAGACGGTCGTCCCGTCGGTCGAACACTCCTCCGCGGACAAGACTCGTGTCTTGGAGCGGAGATCGTCGAGGACGTCCCGCTCCGGGTTCGTGGGGCGCATGCACCCGGAATCGCGTGTGACTTGGAGGAACTCGGGCAGCTTGGAATTGAGTCGCGTGACGAGCAGCGATCTCAACAGGTCGGTCCGATGCACGACCCAGTTGCTGAAGTCGCGGTCTCGCCAGCTGTATCCTAGACTCACCAGATGCACGATCGGGGGCGCGCCGCCGTCGCCGTCCGTCCCGAAGAACGTGTCGTCCAGCAGGTTCGCCAGCTCAGGCGTGATGAGCCGCGTGTCCTCGGGCGTAAACCGCAGTGTCACGGGCACGCGCACCGTGCCGTGGAGCTTGATCAAACGCGGCCGGCGCGGGAGCGCGAGGGGCAATGGCTGCCGGTCGGAGACGATCAGGTCGTACCCGTCAGGGCCGATCTCGTTGTCGAGCGTGTTCTCAAGCAGGTCGTCGAAGTTGAACGAGACCACGTGGTCGACGAACCCGTGCTTGACCAGGTGCGCCAGAAGCTCGTAAGCGAGCTGCGGTCGCGGCTCCGCGAGGTCCCCCTCCGCCTCTCCCCGCATGTCGCCCGGGGCGCGTTCCCCCCACGTGGCCGTGTAGAGTTTTCGAAGCTGCTCGCGCAGACCGCGGCCCAGCGTTGAGAACCCGGTGGCGACGCTGCAGATCTCGGGAAGGCTGGCGACGCGCTTGAGCAGTTCAAGATCGAGTCCCTCGGACTGCGAAGTGCCCGGGGGGTCCGGAGCAAGCCGGGCCCACAACTCGCGGAAGAGCACTTCATGCTCCGCAAGCATCGACCTGAGCCGGGCCTCGACCGGACCGTTCATGGCGTCGTCCCAGAGCGGCAGCTTCGAGCCGTCGGATAGCGCACCACCCACAACCACCACGACCCGCACTGGCCCCTCGCGCTTGTCTACACCCCCAGCGCCGGACGTGTGCCAATTGCGGCCCGCGCTCTCGTACCGCTCCCTCAGCAGCAGGACCAGGTCTTGCGGTCTGGCGCGGACAGGAATCCCTTCAGGCATGCCCGCAGCATACCGACCGCAGGCACGTTCTCATCGGCGTGGTCCTCTTTCCCGCCGGATACCACGCGGCTCGGCACCTTGAGCCGGGGCTCCGCCAGGGCCAAAGTCACGCTTTTGCACGAAACCGAAGCGATCGGGGCGCGGACCCCCGCTCAGCCCCCTCCAAGCCTCCGCCGGGCGTCGGCCTCATCCCCGCGAAGCCGCTCCATGTAACGCTGCCAGACGCCCTCGCGGGCGAGTTTCATGCCGGCGGTCCACAGGCTGATCCCCAGCACCTCCATCTGCTCGGTCGTGATCAGCGCGGGCACGGCCTCCTGCTTGCAGTCGAACGACACCGAAACCTCGTACCCCTCACGCCTGCACACGCACATGACGATGTTGCCGACGCGCGTCGTCTCAAGCTCGAACCCGTCGTCGGTCCGCAGCAGGCCCACGGGCAAATTCTACAGACGGGCAGGCGGCCCGCAGAGTGTTTTTTGGCTCGAACCCCGCAATTCGGGCTGGCTCGGTGACCGGCCAAAAGTCACGCTTTGGTGTCATCGCGCAACTTCTTTGCCCACAAGCGATTATGCCCTTGATCCATGACGCCCGCCCGAGGTACCGGTGTCCTCCGGCCCGCCCCCCGAGCGCGGCTGCCAAGGAGAGACGCCATGCCCACCGCGGCCCCCCGGCCCGCACGGCCCTGCGCCCGACGCCGCTTCCCGCCCGAGGTTCTGACCGACGCCGAGGTGCGGGCCCTCATGGACGCCTGCGGCCGGGGCCGCCCGACGTTCCACCGCAACCGCGCCCTCATCGCCGTCCTCTACCGCGGCGGCCTGCGCGTCTCCGAGGCCCTCGCCCTCTACCCCAAGGACCTCGACCCCGCGTCGGGGGCCGTGCGCGTCCTCAAGGGTAAGGGCGGCCGCGCCCGCACCATCGGCCTCGACCCCGGCGCCTTCGCCGTGCTGGGCCTCTGGCTCGACGCCCGGGCGCGGCTGGGCCTCAGCGGCCGCTCGCCCGTCTTCTGCACCGCCCGCGGCGAGCCGGTCACGTCGTCCTACGTGCGCCGGCTGCTGGCCAGCCTCGGCGCGCGGGCCGGGATCGAGAAGCGGGTCCACGCGCACGGCCTGCGGCACACCCACGCGGCCGAGCTGCGGGCCGAGGGCGTGGACATCGGGATCATCTCGAAGCAGCTGGGGCACCGGTCCATCGCCACGACGGCACGCTACCTCGACCACATCGCGCCGTGGGCGGTGGTGGAGGTGATCAGGGGGAGGGCGTGGTGAGCGGCGACAATGGCGGTAGCACAGGTTGACGAGATACACGAGACGTCAGGTCAACGCGCACTCCGAGTCCCAGGTAAACGCACAGGTCGGTCGATTTCGGGTCCTCCGGGGGCACGGCTGGGAGCTGCAAACTCAGTCGAGGACGGACTTGAAGAACGCGTCGGCGACGTCCGCGTAGAACTCGATGTTGATCCTCGTCCAAAGGTCATCCGGCAGATCGTTGAGTTGGCGGCGAGCCGACACGGGCATCAGCAAGGTGCTCGCCTGCTTCTCAATCGCGACCTCGGCAATCGCGACAGCGTTCGGGATCATCTCCACCGATCCCCCTAGGTTCAAAGATCCGACGACGATTAGGCCGCCCTTCGTGCTGCGCTCCATGAGGGCCCCGGCCAGCGCGACCAACACGGGTAGCCCGAGCCCCACGCCAGATCGGTCGTTGTCCATGGCCCGCATCTGGATCGAGAACTCGTGGTGCCGCGGGTCGCGGTCACCGATCAGCACCTTGCTCTGTGTGTAGAGGTTCTGTTCGCCGAACTTGACGCTCTCTCGGAACCCAGGCGGTGCCGGCGTATTCAGGATCTTGACGCCGCTGCCCGGGCCCACAGATACCTCGATGCGATAGAGGCTCGGCCCGGCGTCCGGTCCTCCCGGGCTGACCGCCCATACCTGGCCCGGCGGCAGCGGGTCCCCATCGATCGCCTCGTCACTGTGGAGCTCTGGTGTTGAAACAAACTGCTCAACTCCATCCACTCCGAGTGTGTAGCTGAAGTGCGTGTTGCGGAACTCGCTTTTCAGGCATCGCTTCTGCTGTTCCTTCACTCGCCGACGAGCTTCGAGCGCGAGACGGATGATGGGTTCGAGTTCCTCGTTCGGGATCGGTTGAGCCGGGTCGGGGAAGAGCAGCTTCACCATGCCGCTGATGGTCTTGTTCACCGCTTCGATGTCGCGTCCGCTCAGGGCGCCGCCGAAGAACACGCGGTTCTGGAGGACCGAGATCCTGCTGGTCGGCCGCAGCCTCGTCCAGCATTCGCTGAGGAAGTCGCTGACTAGGCCGAAGTGATCGGTGAGATGATCCGACCCCTTGAGCTTGGGGAAGTCCCAGCCGGGCACGTAGGCGTGAATACGATCGTGGAAAGCCGTATCATCGCGCATCTCCGCGGGCAACGTGCTCAGCAGGTGCCCGATCCGCTGCTGCTGCTCCACGTCAACGTCGAAGTTCCCCACCATCACAATGCCACCTTCGGCTCGAATGCTCTCCTTTCCGCGGCTGAACTCGCCGGATGCCATGTAGCCCTTCATGATGTTCACGCCGTCTTTCTGGTCGAATGAGACGCCGGAGATCTCGTCGAAGCAGACGACGTCGTACTGGCACACCAGCCCCCGCTGTCCGCTGGCGTTGTTGACGAACATCTTCGCGACCGTGGCTTTGCCGCCGGAGATCAGATGCGAGTATGGCGAGATCTGCTGGAACAGGTGGCTCTTGCCGGTGCCGCGCGGGCCAAGTTCGACGAGGTTGTAGTTGCGCTCGACAAAGGTCACCATGCGGAGCATCGCCACGAGCTTGGCTCGTTCCGAAAGTGCTGAGGGCTCAAGGCCGATCGAACGGATCAGGAAGTCGCGCCATTCGGCCGTAGAGAACGCGCGGCGGCCCTCGATCAGGACATCCAGCACATCAGATTTTGACATCTGGATCGGGCGCAACGCGGCGACGCGGAAGGGGCGGCCGTTCTTCTCCTGCGCGACCACTGCGTCATACTCAAGGGTCACTTCGGCGTAAAAGCCATCTGTGAGCATTCGCTCATGCTCGTTGACCAGCGCGTCGGAGATCTGCACGTCCTTCAGGGCCAGGCTGGGGAGCTCGGCCACGTAGCAGTCGTTGCGTGTGTCGAGCTTCGCCCTGACAATGTCGATGAGCTTGACAGAGCCCTTGTCGCGCGCCTTGTGCTTGAACACCTCCTCCTGTCCGGTCTTGACCGTACGATCTTGAAGCTGCCGTTCGACGATCTCAAGCCCCTCGGCGATCTCCCGCTCATCGACGGTTGCGCAGTAGCGCCCGAGCAGGAACTCAACGACGTAGGTCGGCACCGGATACTGGCGCGCGTACCTGCGCACAAGGTCCTTCCGGACGAGATATCCGTCGAAGACCGAGGCCGCGAGCCTGTCCAGCGCATCCATCGCAACGGTCGTCGTCGTAGTCATCGCGTACTCCTCAGTCCCCGCCTCCGACTGTCGTCGGCTGCTTGGTCAGGACTCTGCCCTCAGGATCGAGGACGACAAGCACCGCGGCGGCGCCGGCCAGATCCTCGTCCTCAACAACTAGCCCGGCTCGTCCGCCTTCGTCAAGGCGCTTCGCGCTGACGGCGACGGACGACGAGGGCGACGCCGGCTTCGTGCGTATGTCAACTGACCAGGTCGTATTTGCCGGCTCGACGGTCAGTCGGCAGCGCAGGCCGAGCCACTGCGCATCGACGATGGATGCCGTTCCGCCGCTCGTGTCTGCTCCGGGCTGCACGAGTAGATCGGCCACTAGGCATTCCTGGAGGCTGACACCGCCATGCGCGTACTCGTGACCAGCAGAGAAGCAGCAGGCACCCGGAGCGAGCGCGAACTCCGCGGTGTGGTTCCAGTGCCATCCCGCCGTTGGGACGCTCACCTTCGAGGCGCCCTTGATCGCCGCGCATCGCGACCACTTGCACTCGACGAGGTAGCGAGGAAGGTCGTGCCGCGGCAGTCCGCCAGGAACGAGCAGCCATCCATGATCCGTGACGACGCGGACAGCGCGCCAGCCGGCGTCGATGAGCTCGACGATGCGCTCCGTCAGGCGGTCGAGTTCGTCTTCGAGCTGGCCGGCGAGGGCCGCCTTTAGGTCGTGGCCGCGCCTGTCGATCTGTCCGAACTCCGCCCAGCCGCGGGCGCTCTTCTTGCCAGGGTCTCCGCACTCACCGGCCGAAATGACTTGATACCCAGCCTCTTCCAGGAGCCTGCGGAATCGTGGCGCCGTCAGAGACTGCCCGGTCGCGTCGATGTCCGGCGCGAACGTCTCTGGGAGATCCACGCCGCGGATCCGGTCCGCCACCGGCGAGACGGCCGGCTTCGCGGTAGCCGTGACAGAGGGGAGGGCGGCCCATCGCCGATGCTGACGGACCTGGAGGGATCGTTCCTCGCACGCTGCGACGACCCGCTGCGCAAGGTCGAATCGCAGTCCATCGGCAAACAGGATGCACGTCTCGGCGTCACATGTCACCAGCGGTTGCTGGCCGGCATAGGGCAGTGGACTGCCAGCCGACAGCCTCTGGAGGCGCTCCGCCGCCGCTTCCAGCCACGGCAGGTACACCGCGCGAACGGCAGCGCTGACCGCCTTGGCGTCCGCCGCCGAGCGGACAGCGGCAAGCGAACGAATCGCGGCGTCGTCCGCCAGAAATCCACCCTCGGCGTAGAGCGCGGCCATCTCCTCCGGAGACTCGCCTCCGACGTGGGACGCCGTGCGCTCCGCAAGCCGGGCGAGGTGCTCGAGCGCGAGCGCGAGCGGCGCCAACCCCAATCGCGACCACACCCATCGCCGGCGAGGGGCGTGCTCCTGCTCGAGCTCATCGATTCGAGCTCGTGCGACGCTGGCCTCGGCGCCGTCGAGCGCCACGAGCACGTCCCGGAGCCGCGTCTCGGCCTCCCGGTTTTCGTCGGGCCATGATTCTCTGACGAACGCGAGGGTGCCCACGGGCTTCGACCGCGTGAGCAGATCCGGAATGCCCGGATAGGCGGCCGGCGACTCGCAGAAGCGACGCCACAGCGATGTCCAGGCCGCGTCCTCATGCAGGCCGAGACGCTCGCCTGCGGTCAACTCGCCATCAGCTTCCGGGTCGAACCCATAGTCCTCGCGGCACCGGTTGCAGAAGGCGTGCCACTTGCCTTCGCCCATGTAGGTCTCGCGAGCGCCGCCCGGGTCGCTCATCCAGCGGAGCAGATCGCGCGGCTGGTCGCCGACCATGAGCCGGTCGAAGTCCTCGGCCTCGAGCCGACCGCTCAGCCGGCTCAACGGCGTATCAGCCAGGATCGGCAGCGACGCCATGATCGATCGCTTCGTAGCCGCGTCTTTGGCCACGTCGAGCCCGACACCCTCATCAGAGACAAGGAACGCCTCGACGGTCCAGTCCCGTCCGCTGCGCTGTGTCCAGACGACGCCGCGGTACTGGAGTTCGACGAGGGGCTGGAGCTCGCGGGGGCACTCGTCGCCGGCGCGAAGGGCCTGGCGCGTCACATCTGGCATGTAGACGATGGGGATCTCGTCCGCGGGCATGTCGAGGTCATCCAGCGTCCGCGCAATCGCACAACGGATCCAGATGGCCGGTCCGGTCCGCGTCTTGGGATCGTACTCGCCGAGCGTAAGCAACTGCGGCAAACGTTCGCGCAGCACCGGCAGCAGCGGACGCCACTCGCCCTTCGCATCTGTCCACAGGATTGCCGCCGGCGCCTCCTCGACTCCCGGCTGATGACGCGCTGCGTCGGCGAGCGAGGCGATGATCGCTTCGAGAAGTGAACCGGGAGAAGTGGAGGTAGCCGGCATCACCCGTTCTCCTCCTCGAGTTGAAGCAGGAACAGCAGCCACGAATCGGTCCGCAGAACCAATGCGCGCAGCTGCTCGTCCGTCAATCCGGACTCGATCTGATGCACGCGGTTGAAGATCTCAATCATCTTGACGAGCGCCTGGGTGTCGTGCGTAACGAAGTCCGAAAGCGGTGCGTGATTGACGTGGCGGCAGATGTAGAGCACCCGAGCTCGCCTCGTCGGCCGGCCGTTGCTCACGAGAGTCGAATCATTACCGGCGTGTTGCAACACCGCCTCATCCGGCGCGAGTCGTCGCAGTAGGTGACCCCACAGCTCGCGAAGTGACGCCAGGACGTGCCGGGCGCGATCCGTCCCCCCGCTCTCGATCGCCTCTCGCGCACCTCGATATGCCTTGGCCAGTGCTGGATCGACCCGCTCAAGCAATGGAATGCAGCCGGACACCTCATCCCGCACATCGACCAGGAGATCGCTGTCGGTCTCGTCGTACTCGCCAGACGTGCCCTCATCGGGCGCAATACTCACGAGCGCGTGCCCGCTCGTGAATACCTCGCGACTCGCCCCGGGCATGACGAATGACGGAAGTGCGGTGAGATCGGCACAGGAAGCGATCGACTCCGCGAGGGCGTCGAACGAGGCGGTGAATCGGCCTGTCCGGAGACTCAACTGGTTGATCAGGTTCTGCTCGATCTGGAAGGCGTTGCGCCATCGATCAAGGTTGAGATCTGCCAGAAGTCGTTCGGACGCAACGAGTCGTTCCACGGTCGATGCCAGCGAGCAGGCGGAGGAAGCACGGAGGCGCTCGACCGCGTCCTGAATCGGCGACATCTGTTCCAGCCAACTCTGGTGAACCAGACCCAGATCCGGAAGCGTCGGCGCATTGATCCTGACGCGGTCCATGAGACTGAAGACACGGTCGTTGGCGCGGACGATCTCCGCGGCCTGGATGAATGACCGATCGATCCCAAGTCGCGACTGCAAGTCTAAGTGAGCATCGCGAAACGGCCGCAGAGTCTGCTCCATCTGCTCCTGGATGCGGAGCATCGGCTGCAGATCGCGCATGATGCGCTCAAGCTGCCGTTGCAGCGTTAGGTGCGAACTACTCATGGGAACGCTCAAGCACGAGCCTCACTTCTTCCGCCGGTTGTAGGGCGACTGGTTCGTCGGCTTCAAGGATTGGCCGATCTCGGACGCCTTGCCCTGAACGGCGCCGGGCGTGCGCCCCAGCTTGAGCCCCATCACGCGCGTCGGGGTGTTCTCCTTCGCGAGCTGCTTCAGTTGCTTGATGTCCTGCGATGTCCAGGGCGTGTTGTGGTTCTTGGGGGTCTTGCTCATGACGGTCTCCATTTGAGCCTGCGATGTGCCTACGGACTCCTGTGCATGCGCTATCGCCGGTTGTGCTCTTCCAGTTGTTCAAGGCACTCTCGCAAGGCAGTCAGCATTTGATCCTTGCGTTCTTGCAGTTGCGCGGCCTGCGCGTTCTGCGCCTTGATATTGTTCGTGTCGTACTGCGCTGGCCCCTTCGGAGCAGCATCCTTCACGGCCTCCTCAATCTCGGGCCAGGCACGCAGCATCTCAGCATTGGCTGCAATGCGCGCTTGGATCACCTGAAGTCTGGCAGACTCCGCGAGGCTCTTTGATTGGACTTCGATGTCTTTATGCTGAAGCAGGAGGGCTGCGACTACGCCGAGGAGGGCGAGACCCGAGAAGAGAGCATTCACGGACCCGAACGCATCTCCAAACTGTCCCCATTTCGGAGAGGATGAGGCATCACCACAGTAGTAGGCGGACAGCGAGAGCAGGAACACAACAGCCCACAGGACAAGAACGCCCAGCGCAACGCCGACAATGTACTTCTTGTCATTGGGAGCGATCATGCGGTGGCCCCTTCCTTCCTAGCAACCCGCTCCCGCGCCGCCTGCTTCGCGGCGTTCGTGTAGTGCAGGTCGTTCCAGCGGTTCCCGTCGAACTCGCGCCCGGCGGGCGCGGTGTCCTTGAGGCCCGAGCCGAAGTCGATCGCGTGCTCGGCCTTCTTCTCGTCCCAGCCCCAGAACCACGGGAAGTCCTCGCGCGGGCGGAGCTTCTGCGGCTCCTGGCCGCGGTCCTTGGTCCACTTGATGTTCGGCTTCCAGCGCAGCACGCCCGCGCCGGTGCGGCCCTTGCTCAGCGTCGCGCTCATGAACGGGCGGATGTTCAGGCGGACGCCGTCGTTGATGTCCGGCGACCACCCGGCTGGCTGCTCGTGCAGTGGCTTCCAGCGGACGAAGATGTCGTACGGCGGCTCCCCGGCGAGGATCTGCTCGAGCTGATCCTTGAGCTCCATCGCCGCGGCGAGCCTGGCCTCGGCGCCGGCCTCGCCGGACTTCACCCCTGCCTCCTGGCGCTTGATCCAGTCGCCGAGGTACGAGTACGTGAGCGATTCGAGCAGCTTTCGGCCATGGCCCTCGGCCTCCGCCAGCTTGTGGTAGTTCACCAGCGCGCTGAACCCGTCCTTGCGGCCGTCCCAGATGTGCCACACGAACGGGCGATGGTGGAAGAGGGCGCAGTGCTCGGCGAAGAAGCGCTCGCGGAGCCACTCGTCAAGCGAGCCGGCGGCCTTGCCCTTGTTGAACGCTTCGGCCGCGGCGTGGAGCAGCTCGCGCTCCTTGGCGTTGCTCCACCCCCCCTCGCCGGCGCCATACGCCGCGGCGAGGAGGCGGCGGAGGCGGTCGGCGGCGCTGCCCTCGCCGCGGACGGGGGAGAGGCAGACGATGCCATCGTCGTCGGCGACGTCGAGCAGTTCGTCGCAACTGCGCACGAGGTCGCGAGCCTCGGGGGCGAGGCGCATGTCCTCATCCATCTCGGCTGGCCAGCGGTAGCCGACGAGGCGGGCGACGCCGACCTGGAGCGCCGCGTGCGCCTCGGCCCGCTCCGGACGACCGTGGAAGAGCCACTGTGTTGGGTCGTCCGACTGTGGCTCGGGCAGGCCGTCGGGATACTTCTCCGCGGCGACCTTCTGCCAGTGGTCGAGGTCGAATGGGACTACACCGAATGTCCCGTTAGTGACTTGGGTCTTCTGATCAAGAATCCGCACCGTCCGTGCAAAGGCCTCGTCACTGCAAAAAGACCACAAGCTACCAATATGTGACTCAGACTTTGGAACAATTGCGACTACATTGGTGTCAAAGACCGCCGCCACGCCAATGGTTGCGGGCAAGTGATTCATGTGTCGAACGATGATCGCCGGCCGAGACCACGACGACCTATTCCGCAGCGCGGCACCCAGTGCCTCTGCATCGCCATCAAGCGCGCGCAATGCGATCACTGACTGCTTACCCTCGAAGTGGCCGGATTCTCGAAATGACCCTTGAAGGAACCGTTGCCCTTCTTCGTGCCGAAGAAACTCCCAGAATTGAAAGATGAATCGCTCTCGATCGGCTGGAGAAACGCCTTGCAATGGATCTGCGTAGTCTCCAAGTGTTTCGATATTGTGATCTAGACCGAACACGACTCGGCTCTGCGGCCCATTACGAATGGCACTTTGTTTTGCCTGCTGAACCGCCACGTCGCGAAGCAGTTGCGGCTTTTCGCTGGTCTGTTTCGTGATCCCAGCGTTCACGCTTGCTATTCCACGCGATACTTCAGGCTTGCGACGCGATGTGATGAGGAGTAGCGTATTTGCCGCCCACCAATTCATCTCTTGAAACGCAGCCGGCCCGAGTGTTCCGACAAGGCACCATTCGTACCGAGCGAGACTACTGCTTCGAAAGTCTGTGTAGCTTGATAGAAAAAGCCAATTCTGAGGTGACACTGTGGCAACCGTACCGCCCGAGTTAGCCATCGCGTTCATGCGTGAAATGAATACATTGGCGAGGTCAGTTTGTGCATCGCTGAAGTAGCGCGACGCAAACGCTTGTAGAATCTGGGACTGGCTCTTTCTTCCTAGGTAGGGCACATTCGTCACGACGAGCGTGTAGTCTCCCGCGAGGATCTCCGCCGCGGCGGCCATGCCGCGTGCGGCGACGGCGCGCTCGTGGGCCTCGTCGTCGGCGGACTCGGCGGCGAGGATGCGATCGAGGAACGGGCGCAATGTCTCGTAGTCGGCCGTGATCAGATCGGTCGTGCGGTCCGCCGGGTCGATCAACGAGCCGAGTTCAGGCGCCTGGCTAAACGTGGCGTGGAGATCGAGCAGGCCGTTGCGGATGAACTCGCGATTGGTCGCGCTGATGCCGGCCCAGACATCCTCGCCGGCGCCCTCGGCCATCGCCAGCCACTCTTCCTTGGTCGCCTGCGGGCCCAGCCCGGAGCAGGCGATGTTGAGGCGCGGGAGGTCAATCGGCTTGCCCGCGAGCTTCCACGCGGCCAGCGCCAGGTTGAACGCCGCGATCTGGGTGCAGCGCTGATCGAGCTCGAGGCCGAAGAGGTTGTCCGCCAGCACCGCGCGGATGGCGGCCTCGGTGTCCAGCCCATCCTCGGCGATGCGCAGCCGGACGAGCAAGTCGAACGCGGCGACCAGGAAGTGCCCCGAGCCGCAGCAGGGGTCGAGCACGCGCAGGAACTTCGCCTCGCGAGGCCAGCCGTCGTACACGCCGGCGGCGGGTCGCCATGGGCCGGTGCCCTGGTCCGGCTCCTCGCCCTCGTTCGGCTCGCGGACGAAGCGGAGGTACTCGAAGTCGTAGCCGCCAACGGGGGGCAGGCGGACGGCGTCGCGGAGCGTCTGCTCGGAGCCGGCGTTCTCCCTCAGCGCATCGGTCATCGTCTTCCCCGCGTGCCACGCGCCGATGGTGTTGTGCAGCAGGAAGAGCACCATGTAGTGCTCGGTGAAGAGCTGCGTGACGGCGGGCAACGTCTCGCCGGTGATCTTCTCGCCCGACTTCACGCGGGCGTTGACGGCGTCCTTCTCGGCCGCTTGCCAGAACTGGTAGGTCCAGCCGAGCGCATCGTCGGAGATGAACACCTCGCGCGGCAAGTCCTCGAGCAGGGACTCGAGCTTCAGCACGGCCTCGGTCGGCAGGTCGATCGCGAGCACCGGATCATCGGCGCGGAAGATCTGCGGCAGCATGCGCTGGGCATATGACGCGGCGAGCGGCCACGGCTTGACGCCCTGCTCGCGGGCGAGCTCCTCGACATCGTCGAGGCTGACGGAGACTCCGGACTCCGGCTCGATCAGCAGGTCGTTCTCGGCGAGGAAGCGGGCGAAGAGCATGCGGTGCCAGTGCTCGTAGGCGATCTCGCGTTCGAGCCGGTCGGTGGCCTGCTCTCCCTTGGCCGACCGCTTATCGCCGAGCTGCCGCGCATGGGCGCGGAGGCGGTTGCGGAGCGCCTTGCCGGCGGCGTCGAGGTGGACGCCCGCCTTCGCCTCGCGGACGGTCAGGGCGCCGAGAGCCGAGCGGGCGCCGCGCTCGGCCGCCTTGCGGGCTTCGACGATCGCGCGTTCGAGATCGCGTCTGAGATTGGTGGCGAGTGGAGCCATGGTCTTCCTCGACGGTGTCAGGCGATCACGACCGGGCCTTTCTTGACGCTCTCGATGAGCCTGGTCTCCTGCTCGGAGATCCAGGCCTTCACCTCGGCCTCGGAGTGGAGCGTGCCGCTGGTCAGGTG
This sequence comes from Synechococcales cyanobacterium CNB, assembly GCA_030263455.1. Taxonomy (NCBI): domain Bacteria; kingdom Bacillati; phylum Cyanobacteriota; class Cyanophyceae; order Synechococcales; species Synechococcales cyanobacterium CNB. The sequence goes on along the minus strand of SZOZ01000002.1, from coordinate 258,071 downwards.
CACGCGCTGGGTCTTGGGTTCGAGCAGCCTCGCGGCCTTCATCGCAGCGTTGGCGAAGCGATTCGGCAGGGCGTCCGTCTTGTCGCGCCACGAGCTAAGGGGCGTCGCATCCAGCGTGCGGAGCAGGTCCTCGTCGCTGCCGACGTTGATCGAGGGCACCGCGGCGATGCCCTCCTCCCGGAGGATCTGGTCGCGCTGATCCTCGGTGATCTTCTGCCACGAATCGCTGGCGGTGAGGGCCTTCATCTCCGCAGCGTGGCGATCGGCGTAGCCCTTGTGGGCGGCGTTGATTGCGGTGCGCAGGGCGCTGGCCGCCTTCTTCTTCAGCGGCGTCACGTGGTCGGTGGCGTCGAGCAGGCGACGGTCGTCACGGATGCTGGCCGCGGATGCCCCGATCTCGGCGAACTCGTCGAGGCTGTCGCCGTGACGCAGACACTGCTGCAGGGAGGTCCAGATCGGCGTTCGCTTCTCGGCGAGGTCGGCGGCGGCCTTCCAGTCCTTGGCGTTCGCCTTCAGGGCATCGTGCTGGTCGAGCATCTTGACGAGCCGCTCGTTGCCGGCGAGCGACCGCAGATCGGCGAGATGGGTGACAGCGGGGCGCTGGGGGAGGGGCGCCTCGCCGCCGGCTTGCTCGGCGAGGTGCTCGATGGCATCCAGGAACTCGGTGGACTTCGTGACGAGGTCGTCGCTGGCCTTGGCCGAGATGCCGGCGTCCTGGAAGAGGCCGCGGAGCTTGATCTTCTGCTGGGCGCTGAGCGTCGCCGTCTCGACCCGGAACTCGGTCTTGGCGACCTTGGCCTGGTCGAGGTGTCCGACGGCGAGCACGGACCCGCTGTGCCGCGCCGTGAGATGGCCCGCCGCGTGGAGGGCGATGAGAGCGCCGTCTATGGCGTCCTGTGGCCAGCCGTACGGGCTGTCGGAGAACTTCTTGCGGATGCCGCGCCCTTCGGCGCCGGCGCCGACGGCATGCATGACGGCCTTGCAGACCGGGTGCTGCTCGGTCGCGCCCGTCCAGTCCACGGCCTGGAGCGGCGTGTCGTCGCCGTTCTTCGCCCGGTTGATGACGACGGACCAGTTCTTGTGGTCCGCATCCTTGAACTGGGGGAAGAGGCGGTCGAGCGCATCCTCGGCGGCGGAGCGGGCCTTCTCCTCGAGCGAGAACTCGTACTGCTCCGAGCCGCCACCCTTGTAGACCTTGCTGCTGCCGACGATGTTGGTGATCAGCTCGTCGCGGAGGCGCTCGGCGTCGGTGACGCGGCTCTGCATCGCGTTGCGGGCTTCCTGGCCCTCGGGGGTGCTCGGCACGCCCTTGAAGTCGATCGTGCCCTTCGCCGCCTCGTAGCGGATGATCTGCTTGCGCAGGTCTTCGGCGCTGGCCTTCTGCACGTAGACGAAGATGATCGGGCTGTCGGTGCCGGCGGCCCGTGCGGCATCGACCACGTTCTTCTCGCTGCAGTTCCAGCCGTCACGGATCCAAACCGGGATGTCGTGGCCGGCGACCTCCGGCGGATCGTCGCCGAAGTGAATGGCCAGCTTCCGCGGCTCTTTGCTCGCGCCCTGCTGGAGCTTGATGCCTTTCACCGCCTCCTGGGCTGCGTCGCGGATGAGCGCGTCGCGCTTGTTGTGGATCTCGTGCTCCTGGTTCGTCAGGCGGGTGACGCGATTGCGGAACTCCTTGTCCCACTCGGAGTATTCCTTCGTCTGGAGGTTGTACTCGCCGTGGTCGTTGAGCAGCACGCCACTGTCCACGAGGCTCTCGAGCAAGGCGGGGATGCGCTTCCTGAGCGCGGTGCCATCGCTCTTGAGGTCGGACACGAGCAGGTCCGCGAGCATCTCCTCGGTGGCGCGGACGCCGATGTCGGCCCCGGCCTCGCGCGGCAGCTTTCGGATCAGGAAGATCAGACCGCACAGACGCCGGGCGAGCTTGCCGTCCTCAGTGCCGTCATCCAGGTTCCGAATCGTCTCGTCGAGCTCGCGCAGGAGGACGCCCTGCTGAAGGAGGTTCGGCTGGATCTGCTCGAACATGAAGTCGGCGGGCACGACGGTCCCGAGCGGTGCCTCGGCCAGGGCGCGAAGGGCGTCGTGGATGATGCGGAGCTGGGAGCGGAGCATGCCGCTGGTGCCGGCGGGATCGACAGCGCGGAAGACGTGCTCCCAGAACCGCCGGCGCACGGGGAGGAGCGGGTAGTCGTCGATGAGGATGTCCCGATCTTCGGTGCGGGAGGAGATCCGCGTGCTGGAGAGCTGGCGTTCGATCTCGCCGGCGTGGCCGTCGAGGGTCTTGCGCACCGCCTCGATGACCTCGGGGCGCTTGGCGAGCAGGACGCGACGCGTAACGGTCTCGACATCGGCGTCGGACAACTCCACCGGGATCGTGAAGCGATCTCGGAGCTTGCCGAACTGGGCGGTCTGCGCGCCGAGCGCGTTCTGGCCCGCGCCGACGAGCATGACGCGGGAGTCGAGCTGCTTGCAGATGGCCTCGGCGATCTCCACGACCTGCGTCGCGCGGTCGGTGCTGTCGCCGATGTAGAGCTGGACCTCGTCGAGCACGATGATGGTGCAGGGGAGCTCGCCCTCGCAGCTGAGCGCCTCCCGCATCGTCGCGATCATCTCGGCCGTGGTGATGTCGGTGGGCTGGCGGAAGTCCTGCTTCAGCAGCTCGCGGACGGCCTTCCGATCGCCGTAGCCGGAGTCCACGGCGATCAGCGCATCGTGGAGGACCGGGCTCACGAAGAGGTTCTGAAGCTCGCGGAGGAAGTCCTTCCCGCTGGCCTCAACGGCTTGCTTGACGCCGTCGTAGAAGCCGTTGTTGCGGAGGTAGAGGCAGAACTTGGCCTGCGCATACGTCTCGGGGAGGCCGACCGATCGGAGGACAATGCCGAGCACGGTGAGCCGGACGCTCTCGCTACCGCCGGCAGGTAGGGTGCCGGAAGCGGCGTGCAGCCCCGCCACGCGGCGCCCCTGCGTGTCCAGCTCCTTGAGTGCGGCGGCCACGTCGGCGGGCAGGTGGGGCACGATGCTCCGCGCCCGCGCACCGTCATCCGCGAACTCGGTATCCACCCAGAGGTGGCAGAGCATCTTCAGCAGGTGCGACTTGCCGCTGCCGTAGAATCCGCTCACCCAGGCCGCGGGCTGGCTCGTGCCGCCGAGGTGGCTGAGGAACGACTCCAGGATGCGCAGCGTGCCATCCGCGTACTGGCCCTCGCAGACGAAGTTGGCAAGCTCCTCCCGGAGGGTCCGGCGCTCCTGGGCGGTCAGGCCGTCGTCGATGCGGGCCTGCCCGTTGTTCATCAACGGCGTGGTCGCCGGATCCCGCACGAAGAGCTCTCGGTTCGTCTTCATCTGTCCTCTCCCTGGTGGAGCGTGATGGGCACGGCGAGGTAGTTCCATCCATCGCGCGCATCGAGGAGCCTGTAGTTGTTCTGGTCGTACTCTCCGGGGAAGAAGAGCACGAGCCGTCCCCGGACGTCCGCTTCGATCCTCTTTAGAACGAGTGACACACGGCAGAAGCCGTAGAGCGACGCGGCGCCGAATACGCCGACGACGGTGTTCTCGTCCACGTCGTCGGCGGTGAGAACGGCCTGAAGCTGGTTGGCGACCTCGGTGACGAACTCGCCATCGAGCTTCATCTCCAGATCTTCGGGGCAGTCGAAGTAGGCGTCACGGTACTCGTCGCGACTCATCCACTCGGCGAAGAGCGGCGTCAGATCGAACTCCCGCCAGCCATGGCCGGCTTCCTTCGTGCGCACTTCGAACTCGCGGCGCTTCGCGCGTAGCTTTCGCTCGTCCTCCTTCGGGTAGACGACGAAGATCGCCTTCTGCGCACCGGCGAGATTGCGCTGCCACGGGGCGGCGATGTGACGCTCGTAGAGCTCGGCGAGGTCTTCAACTCGTCCCATGGCACTCCCTCAGTTCATCCGGTGTGAGGACTGGACCGAAGCCGATGTCGATGACCGTGCCGGCGTGCTTCAGGTCCAGGAACCCGAGGCGCTTGGCATCCATGGCGAGGAAGACGATCTCATCCGTGCTGCGATCGAGCGTCCTCGCCCAGAGCGTCGTGAAGAGGCGCTGACCGCGCAGACCGAGGAGGTACCCGAGCAGCAGGGCATACGCGGCGGACAATGGGGTCGGATCGACGCGGCGGCGGATCTTGCGCACGCGCCCCTGGAGGTGACCGGCTTGTGTCCATGTGGAAGAGGCGTTGCGCACTACCTTGTCGATGATGTTGTCATTGAGGCGATCGCCGACCGCGATGATGACCGCCTCCGTCATGGCCTGTCGCGACAGCTCCTCGCCGGGGCGCAGCGCCAACACCGGCGGGGCCGTTGCGCGAAGAAGCGGATCGCGGGCGAGCGTGCACAGGAGCGCCAGCAACGGATGGCCGGCCTTGTCAGTCGCCCAGCATCGGCGCAGCACGCGGAAGAGAGGGACGGCCGGGTCGAGGGCGTAGAGCTCTCCGAGACGCTGGTTCGTGAGACAACGCGTGGCGGCCGTTCGCTTGTCGGTGACATTCTCGTGGATGATGGAGTGGGCGTATGCGTTGCGCCCGGCGTTGGGAGGCGTGCTGGACAGCACGGTCTCCAGTTCATCCAGCATCAGGGTCCGGCTCGTGTGGGTGCCGCGGTCGCCGAACCGGAAGCCGAAGCCGGTGGCGGCCGGCGATTCGGTCAGCCGGAGGAGGGGGGTCAGTTCGGCGACGCTGGTGGACATGGGGACATGATAGCACATCCAGAGAGAAAACAACATATTCCGCCGGCAAGTTTGCCGGCCATTGATGCCACTTTAGACTGATGAGGTTCGGCATCTGAATGGGTTTGCGATTTTTCCGGGCTGGAGAGTGCCGCCGGGGGGCACCTGCGGGGGCTGGTTCACATTGACCAGCGGGGGGCGCGGGTCCGGTCAGGGGACATTCGGTATGCTTGTCCGCACGCCTCAGGACGGCGCGCCCACGGGTGAACGGATGACCGCCCTGCCCACCCCGATCTCGGTCCTCGCGGACACGCTCCAGGATCTCGTCACCGTCGCGGACACGCTGCGAAAGGAGGTTCGGCGGCTCGAGGCTGCCGACGCCCGGGGCGAACTATCCGAGGTATTGCGGCGGGGTCGGTTCCCGCTAAGCCCGCCTGGGTCCCTCCGGGACGAACAGGAGCGGCTCCTCAAGGAACGCCATTGCGACCCGGCGACCAAGGCGATCGGTCTTACACGCTCATTGCGCGAGCAGGCTCGACATGTCATCCATGCCCTACCGGCCGCGTCGACGTGGACGGACGATCGAACCAAGCCAGCTCAGGAGCGTTGGACCGTTGAGGTTGCGGACGAAGTCCGCGGCCTGGCATCCTGTCCCTACCGCGGCCAGCCGGACGACGCGTATATGTCCGACCTGCCCTGGCCCGACCAAGGCATAAGTGAGGCTATCGGGGGGTTCGTCAACCGGCTCGGCCGTAGGCTCGACCAGGTCGTGGCAATCGGACGCGTCATGGCCGACCCCATCGAAGTGCACAACCACGCTCTCCCCGGCGATTTGGGTGTGCTGGACGCGATGGAGGCGCGGGCGCTGCTCCAGCTAGGCGAGCGCGAGTTCTGGGGAGTGGACGAGTTGCCGCAGGACATCGATGCCGACGCCTTGCGCTGCCTCGACGACCGCGGGCTCGTCGAGGCTCGGTACGTCGTCATGCAGAATCGGAGCCCCGAGCCGTGGACACCCAGTCGGTCAGCATGGTTCTCGCCCATCGCCAAGCCGGAGATAGCGGGAACCTGGGAGCGGATCCTCGCGAGGCGGGATCGCAGCAGCCGGAGCCACCCGGCGGAAATCCGGATCAGCGAGCGAGGCAAGGCCGTCGTGGCCCGGCACCTCCGGCGAGCCGACTCAGCCCAGGAGATCGCCGATCGCACGGAAGCGCGGTCCGCGCCTGCGAGCAAGCCGAGTTCCCCTCCGCCGAGCTACAAGTTCAGCCTCAGGGGCGACTTTTGGGACCTCCGGTTCGGGGACGAAGCGGCCCACGTCAAGAACAGCACCGGGATGAAGCGCCTCGCGGAACTCCTCTCCAGGCCTGGCAAGTTCGTCGAGGCCTTCGACCTGTCTGGGGGCGATACCCGGGAGGACGCCGGCGCGGACCCCGTCCACGATCCTCAATCGAGGCAACGCTTGAAGGAGGCGGAGGAGAACATCGCCGAGATCTTGAGCGACATCGAGGAGGCGGAGGCGGACGGGGACCATGAGCGGGCGGAGTCGCTGCGGGCCAACGACCTCGCGGAGGAGCAGAGCGTCGTCAGCGAGCTGACGAGCGGAGTGGGGCTCGGAGGCAGGCCGAGGCAGCTCGGCGGCACCGACCGCGACCGAGCCCGTCAGCGGGTCAGCACTTCCCTGACGCGAGCGTACAAGGCGATCCGGAACGCCCGCATGCCAAGGCTGGCCGAACACCTCGAGTCCGTTGTGCGAATGGATGGAGCGGCCTTTGCCTATGCACCGTCCGAGCCGATTGACTGGGACATGACCTGACGGACAGTCTTTGTCCCGATCCGGGACACGAAATGTCCCGCAACGGGACACACTTTGTCCCGCCTTCCTTACGGATGCGACATACCCCGCATCTGTAAGGAGGCAGCATGAACGACAGCCAGTTCGCCCCGACGGTCGGGGTCATCGCCCGCCGGTTCGGGCAGCCTGTCCACCGCGTGGAGTACGTCATCCGCAGCCGCGGCATCAAGCCCGTTGCATGGGCTGGCCATGCTCGCGTGTTCTCGGAGACCGACGTCCACCGGATCGGCCGGGAGTTGGAGCGGATGCGGCACGCTCTCGGGCGGGGGGTGGATTGATGGAAAACTCCACCAGCCCCCACCAGCGCCCCCACATCGAGCGCCTCGCGCTCAGTCTCGACGAAACCGCCGAGGCAGTGGGACTGTCGCGCCGCAAGCTCCAGCAGTTGATCGCTGCGAAGGAGTTCCCCTTCACCAGAATTGGCCGGCGCGTCGTTGTGCCGATCGACGCGCTGCGCAAGTGGCTCGCCGACCGCGCGGAGGGGGGGCGGTGATCCCTCCGCATCGCCCAGCCGCAGCCGCGCTCTGCCGCCACGCGGCGCTCGACCTCGCCGCGAATATGGGCTGGACGGTCTTCCCGGTGTACAGCCCGATCTGGTCGGACGGCTCGGCGACTCCGAGTTGCTCGTGCGGGATCGCAACCTGCGAGCACATCGGCAAGCACCCGCGCACCGCGCACGGCTTCAAGGACGCCACGCGTGATCTCGACGCGATCGCGTCCTGGTTCGACGTGTCGCCTGAACCGAACATCGGCGTTCCGACCGGCGAGGCGAACGGGATCGTCGTGCTCGACGTCGATCCCCGCAACGCCGGCGACGCCACGCTGGCGGACCTTGAGTCCCGCTTCGGGCCGATTCCCGCGACCGTCGAGCAAAGTACGGGAGGTGGGGGTCGGCACTTCGTGTTTCGTCATCCGGGCGTCCGCATCGGGTGCCGCAGCGGCTTCCGCCCTGGCCTCGACCTCAAGGCCGACGGCGGGTACATCGTCGTTGCGCCGAGTCTTCACGAGAGTGGGCGGCGGTACACCTGGGCGGAAGCGCGCGGGCCGGATGACATCGCGCTCGCAGAAGTGCCGCAGTGGCTGCTGGACCTGTGCCTGGAGGGTGCGCCGAAGAGGACCGGCATGGCTCCCGAGGTAGCGGGTAGTGGACCGATTCTCGCAGGTCAACGCAATACGACGCTCACGTCGATTGCGGGAGCGCTTCGCCGATGCGGGCTGGGTCATGATGCGATCCGCAGCGCGTTGGACGCCGAGAACAGGGCGCGGTGTTCGCCGCCGCTCGACGACACCGAGGTGGAGCGCATTGCACACAGCGTCTCGCGCTACCCGCCGGGCGCTTCTGTCGGCTGTGGCGGTGCCCTACCGATGAGCGCGCCGGATTCATGGCCGGAGCCGAAGCCGCTGCCGAGCGCCCTCCCGCCCGTGATGTCGTTCGACGCCGATTGGCTCCCCGCGGCACTGCGTCCGTGGATCATCGACATCGCGGAGCGCGTGCAGTGCCCGATCGACTTCCCAGCGGTCGGCGCGATGGTGGGGCTGGCCGGAGTCGTGGGCCGACGGATCGGCATCCGACCGAAGCGGCGCGACGATTGGACCGTCGTCCCCAATCTCTGGGGCGCGGCCATCGGCCGGCCCGGTGTGATGAAGACGCCCGCGATCCAGGAGCCTCTCAAGCCGCTTCATCGTCTCGAGATCGCGGCCAAGCAGGAGTACGACCGCAAGGTCAACGAGCACGCGGCGGCGCAGTTGCTTGGCAAGGTGAAGTCGAAAGCTGCGGAACAGGACATAAAGAAAGCCCTGAAGGCGCACGACGAGTTGGAGGCTCGGCGCATCGCGCTCGAGTCCATAGAGGACGATGACGAGAGCGGACCGGTCCGGCTCCGATATCTTGTCAACGATTCGACCGTCGAGAAACTCGGCGTCATCCTCAATCAGAACCCCTCGGGCGTTCTCGTCTATCGGGACGAACTCGTCGGGCTGCTCAGGTCGCTCGACAGGGAGGGCCAGGAGGGCGCGCGCGCCTTCTACCTCGAAGCATGGAACGGCACCGGCCGCTTCACGTTCGACCGGATCGGACGCGGGACGATCGACATCGAGGCCGCGACCGTCTCGATCATCGGCGGCATCCAGCCCGGCCCCCTCGGGGAGTACCTTCGCGCAGCCGCGAGGGAGGGGCGCGGCGACGACGGACTGATCCAGCGCTTTCAGCTCGCGGTCTGGCCCGATGTTGCGACCGAGTGGGTCAACGTCGACCGTTGGCCGGACAGCGACGCACGGACCGCGGCGTTCCGCGTGTACGAGGGCCTTGCGAATCTCGAACCCACGCTGCTGTTCGCGGACTCAGACCCCCTGGACCCCGGAGGCATCCCGTTCCTCCGCTTCGATGGAGCGGCGCAGGAGGGGTTCGACGCCTTTCGCCATACGCTGGAGCAACGGGTTCGGTCCGGCGAGCTACACCCTGCGCTGGAGAGTCACCTCGCGAAGTACCGCAGCCTCGTGCCGTCGATGGCGCTGCTCGTGCATCTGACGACGGGGCAGTCGGGGTCTGTGGGCGTGGAAGCGCTTCGGTGCGCCGTGAACTGGGCTCGGTACCTGGAAACGCACGCCCAGCGCATCTACGCGCAGGCTGTCCACGCCGATCTCGGCTCCGGGCGGGCGCTCGCCCTCAGGATCATCTCCGGGGACGTGAAGACCGGCTTCGCGCTGCGGGATGTCTACCGCAACGGCTGGGCCGGCCTCTCGAACGCTGACGAGGCCAAGGCGGCCGCGGCCATGCTGGCCGACCTCGACTGGCTGGCGGAAGTGCGCGAGCAAACACCGGGTCGAACCCGAACGGCGTACCTGATCAACCCGCGGCTGTCCGCGTCCGACGCTGCGAAACTCCTGCACACGCCACCGAGTCCTACTGCCAGAACTGACAGAAGCCCGCCCGCACGCCCTTCTGTCGGTTCTGTCAGTCCGCCTCCGCCCGACTCTGGCGAAAACAAGGACGAAGACGCCTCGGGCGGGGAGGCGGCGGAATGAGCGACCGCCTCACCCAGACGCTCCTCGACATCGCCGCCGAGGTCGAAGCAACCGAGCACCACCCCGGGCACAGGGGCGCCCATTTCAAACAGCTTTCCGCCACGCCTTGCCTCCCCCGACCACTGCCGCTCAAGTCGCGTCCGGGCCGCGGGTTCCGCGGGGAGATCGGCTGATGGCGAGCGTCACCACACTGCTCGACGGCAAGCGGAGGGTGCAGTTCGTCGCACCGGGCGGCGCTCGGCGAACTATCCACCTCGGCAAGGTCGAGCAGCGCTACGCCGAGTCCGTCCGCCTCCGCGTCGAGGCCATCGTGGGCGCGCAGCTGCGTGGCGAGCCGATCGACCGCGAGACCTCTGCCTGGCTGGGGTCGATCGACGACTGGCTCCACAAGAAGCTTGCCGCGGTCGGACTCGTGAAGGGACGCCGGTGCCGCACGCTCGGCGAGTGGATGGTCCTCTTCATGGAGTCCCGCGCGGACCTCAAGCCCGAGAGCAGGCGGAAGCTCGAGCAGACCCGGGCCAAGCTCGAGCAGTTCTTCGGGAAGGACAAGCCGCTTCAGCACATCACCGCCGAGGACGCCTCGCGCTGGCGCGACGGCCTCGCACGAAGCGGCCTGAGCGAGGCGGCGTGCAAGAGCCACACCGGCAACGCCAAGACGGTCTTTCGCGCGGCGGTCGAGCGCGAACTGCTGCTCAAGTCGCCGTTCTCCCATCTGAAGGGCGGCGTCACGCCGTCGCGGAACAACAGGTACGTCACGCCCGAGGAGATCGAAGCGGTGATCGCCGCCGCGCCGGACACCGAGTGGCGGCTGCTCCTCGGCCTCGCCCGCTACGCCGGGCTTCGGACTCCCTCCGAAACCAGCCTGTTGACCTGGGCCGACATCGACTGGGACGGATGCGTGATGCGGGTGCGCTCGCCGAAGACCGAGCGCCACCCCGGCCACGAGCAGCGGATCGTCCCGATCGTGCCGCGGCTCATGGATCTGCTGGAACGGCGCCGTGCCGAGTGCCCGAAGGGCGAGCAGAGGCTGGTGACGATCCGCTCGGCAGGTGGCCGGCGCCGGAAGATGGTGGCGATCATCAAGGCGGCGGGCGTTGAGCCGTGGGACGACACCTGGCAGACGCTGCGGCGCTCGTGCGAGATCCAGTGGATGAACGAGGGCCACGCGGCGTATGTGGTCTGCCGCTGGCTGGGGCACACGCTCAGCGTGAGCGCCCGGCACTACACGATCGCCATCCCCGACGAGGTTCTCGCCCGGGTCACGGGCCGAAAAGTGACGCAAAAAGTGACGCTGCATGCGTCCGCACGGGAGCGCACGGCGCAGCGAATCGCGTGATCGCCGCTTTCGAGCATCTCGCGCAACGTCGCCACGTGCAAAGCGTTGCGCGATTGTGCGCTTGAGTGCGCACACCGCGAAAAGTGGAGCCGGGGGGAATCGAACCCCCGTCCCGATGCAGTCGGCAGGGCGCCTCTACGCGTGTAGTCGGCGTTTTGCATCTCGGGCTGTGGGCGGCCGCCGACGGCCTCCCGTTCGCCCCAGCGCCCGGTGCAATCTCATCCGCGCGGCCGGGTGCGCCCCGCGCGGACCAGCCCGATGTCTTCGATCACCGCCCCATCGGGCGTCGGGCGGTGATCGCGCAGCCTAGTTAGGCCGCGAGGGCATAGCTGTTGTTGCCAGCTACTTGTGCGCGTGCTTTTTACGAGGCAAGCACGCCCCTCGACGCGCCACGCCAAGCCTGCTCTGCCCGGTCGAAACCAGATCGGCCCCAGATGCCAAAGATCCAACCCTCCATTCTACGCACGCCAGCTCCGCCATCGCACGGTCCGACCTACCCTCGCGGACCGGGCGAGCATCGGCAACGAAAGGCGACAGCATGGCGGCACGCGGACGCGAGACTCGGGCGGAACTGGTGCGCACCCATTCCCCGGCCGCCATCCGCCGGAGGCTCGGCCAGCCCCGACGACACAGCTATCTCAGCGACGGCATCTTCGGCGCGATCGACGGCGCGGTCACCACTTTCGCCGTGGTCGCAGGCGTCACCGGCGCGCAACTCTCCGCCGCAGTCATCATCATCCTCGGCGCGGCCAACCTCCTCGGCGACGGCTTCAGCATGGCAGCCGCCAACTTCCTCGGCGCACGCGCCGCCCGCCAGCAGCACGACCGCGAGCGCCGCCTCGAAGAGCGAGAGATCGAACTCCACCCCGAAGGCGAACGCGAGGAAATCCGCCAGATCTTCGCCCGCAAGGGCTTCACCGGCGCCCTTCTCGAGCAGGTCGTCGGCGTCATCACCAGCGACCGAAAACGCTGGATCGACACCATGATGACCGAGGAGCACGGCGCGGCCCAGGAACTCCGCTCCCCCTGGCGAGCAGGCGCGGCCACCTTCGCCGCCTTCATCGTCATCGGCGCCATCCCGCTCCTCCCGTTCACGGGCGTCCTCGTCGGCGCGATCGACCTCCCGCGACAGCCCTTCGCCTGGAGCGCAGCCATGACCGGCGCGGCCTTCTTCCTCGTCGGCGCGGCCAAGAGCCGATTCGTCGACCAACGCTGGTGGCTCAGCGGCCTCGAAACCCTCGCCGTCGGCTCAGTCGCCGCGGTACTTGCGTACGGCGTTGGCGTGATACTCGGGGGTGTGACTCGCGAACCCTGAACATTGGCTGAACAGGAGGCTTCGCAATGGACCCAAGGGATTGCACTTGTTTTGCCCATTCTTGGTAAAGAGCACTTGCCCCCCCCCCCCCCTGGTATCATGGGGGTTGTGGCGCGGTTACCGGACACAATGGTGACGATACAGCGAGCCGGAAAGGAACCCCAAATGCGCACCCTCAAGTCTCCCCTCGTCCCCCTCGCGGCCATCACCACCACGGTTGCCTCGATGCTGGCTTCGGTGGCGCTCGCCTCAGATGGCGGTGGGCCGGGCGTGCCGTCGCAATGCTACGGATACTGTTCCGGGCAGGCGACGCCAGCATGCCAGATCACGCATGTGATCTGCTGCTGCGACATCGGCGGTACGTGGACGTGCGTGTGCAGGCTCGCAACCGACTGCACCACCCAGAACAACTGTCAACCCTGATACCGAATCAGCAGGTCATTCGAGACACCGGAGACCGCCATGTTCCCGTACTGCACCCGCCTCGCCGTCGTCGCGGTTGCTGCCAGCTTGGCGATTGGGGTGCTTGCGTACGTTCGACTGACAAGGCTGTCGCCCGAAACGGACCCTCAGCGGTTTTGGATGGCCGAAGGCAAGCGGGTGTACTCGAGGTTCAGTGCGCTCCGGCTCCATGATCCTGCGGTTGTCACTCGCGTGGTCGCGAGTGCGGTCGTTGAAGATCCTGAAGAGTTGTCCGCTCGCGTGCCGAACGCAGTGGCACAGATACGCGATGAGGTGGCTCGGTTTCTCATCGCAAGAATGAGCGCACAAACAGCCGACGAGTATGTCTCAACCTTGACGGAGTACGGGTACCGCCTCAAAACGACGGAAGAGTTCGAGTCACGGTACGGACCGTTGGCCCGACTCGCCCAGCGCTGCGGCGCGAACGGTGAAGAGCCTCTTGTCGTGCTGCGCGCATTGTGGATGCACGAGCCATCGCGTCGAGCGTTGCCCGTCGAGATGTGCACGGATACGGAAGCGGCCATCATCACGTTTGCCCGTACCAACCGAGACTATTTTGTCAGCCGCTACCCAGCCGGCGGGTTGGGGTCCGACCTCTGGCTGGGCAAGTCGTCAGCCGCGTGTCGGTTCTGGATGCAACCAGCCGTGATGCGCCAGCAGGTCGTCGCCAAGCACGGCGAGGCGATCGCTGCCCAGGCGGGTTTTATTGTCGGCGTGGCCGGCTCACAACGCCGTCCGCTGATGATCAGCCTGTTCCACGACCCGGACACATCGCGCTGGTGGATTGACGGCGTGTCAGTTCAAAACTACATTGGCTCGGATACCGCGTGGACCTGCACGGAGTTCTAGCTTGAACCACCGCGACGGGCAAACCTCGAGCCCCATGAACTGGCGTGCGGCTGGCTCTGTCGCTCTCGGGTGCGTGTTCCTATACGCCGCGCTGAGCAAACTGTACAGCATCCACGGCTTCGCCTCCGCGATTGATGTTATTCTCGCTTCGATGCTCGGCGCGATCGATTTGCCATTCGCGTCGATCCGCACCGGGCTGACGATCAGCGTTCTCGCAGTTGAGGTTGTGCTAGGAGTCGTCTTGGTAGGCTCATGCCGCGCGCCGCGCTGGCCCGCTTTGGCAGCCGCGCTGTTGCTTGGAGCGTTCGCTCTCGTTTTGCTCTATATGGGTTCGATGGCCAGGCCGCCTCGGTGCGCTTGCTTGGGCGCATGGAACCCTGAATTTCTCGATGCGCGTGCCGCTGCGCTTCTCGGGTTCGCGAGGAACATCGGGCTTATCGTCTTCGCGGCGTGGATTGCTTCAGCCGGTGGCGAGGGGCGTTCCGGAGCACTCCCCCGTCCGGCTCCTGATGCGGCGTTCACACTGATAGAGACCCTTGTCGTCATCTCCGTCCTCGCCGTCATTCTGGCAATCGCACTACCGGTCATAGGGAGCAGCAGGCGGCAGGGAAAGGTAGCGGTGTCGCTCTCGGCGATGCGTCAATGCCATGCCGCTGTGTCGATGTATGCTTCTGCAGAGCGGGGCTTCATGCCCTACCTGGCCACCCCGGAACAGCCGGCGTTGGGAACCTTGTCGGATCGTGAATGGCCGTTCGGGGAAGCGCCGACATACTTCAGGGGGCAGTCCTCGCTCTGGCCCAGCGTACTGCTGAACCACGGCATTGATTTGTCGCAACTGCCGCGCACCTCGCGATTGCCTGAGTATCCAGGGGACATTGACGATCCCACCATCATTCGCACGTTCTTCTGGTTGACGCATGCGGCTCATGCGCGCCCGGAGTATTGGGTCGGCTTTGATCCACCCTCGTCCGATGCACTGTACTCCGGCGTTCGGCTGGACGAAGCGGTCTTTCCGGCGAGCAAGGGCATGTTCGTGGATCTGGGGCTCCTCGAAGCGCGGTTTGCCTCGCACTGGAGTGTCGCCATGGTTGATGGGTCGGCGTCCGTGCGAACCAGAACCGATCCTCCCGTGATGATGTCCGAACTTCCACGGCCATATGGCGCGGTGGCATGGCGAGTGCTAACGACACACAAGGGTATGCGCGGCATCGACTACTGAACCGCGCCAATCGAGTCCGTCTCTCGCCGCAGCATCGGCTGCGGACGCAGGTACGTCAGGCTCCGCCACACCCACTCCATCGGTCCGAACCGGAAGAAACGCAGCCACGCGATGCTGAACGCGACCTGCGCCGCGTAGATGCCCAGCACGATCCCCACGCGCTCCGTCTTCGTCGTCTCGCCGAAGAGGCCCAGGCCCCACCAGTAGAAGATGCCCGTCGCGATGATCGACTGGAGCAGGTAGTTCGTCAGCGCCATCCGACCGACCTTCGCCAGAGCGCCCGTGACCGCTCGCGCCCGCCCCGACCGCACCACCAGCGTGATCGCGCCGAGGTAGCCCAGGCTCAGGATCGGCCCGCCAACCATGATGAGCACGTTCCCGAGCAGCATGAACACCCAGATCGGCGCGATCCGCGGCAGGAAAGCGTAGAGCACTCCCGCCGGCAGCCCGATCAGCACCCCCGCAAGGGCGAGCCGCTTGTGCCAGTGGGCGTTGCGTTCCTCGAACAGGTCCGCCTTCAGCATGGCCGCGCCGAACAGGAACATCGCCGCGACGTTCCACCAGAAGCCGAAGACAGAGAACACCATGAACGACGCGAACGTCACGGCCCGGAAGAAGAACGCCTGCTTGAACGGCCCCTCGCGGTAGGCCTCACGCTCCGCTTCAATCCACACGGGCGACGTCAACGGGCCACCGACTCCCTGCATCTGGGCCGGATCCCTGAACACGGCGAGCGCGCGGTCGATCGGCGTGAGCGGTTGTGAGAGTTCGTGCTCGCCCGCCTCGGCCTCGGGCTGTGCTGCATCGTTCGACTCGTCCGGTGTGTCAGGCTCGGCGTCTTCGTCGGCCGCCTCGGCAGGCCCAGGCGGCGTTTGCGCAGCCCCTTCCGCTGCAATCTCCGCCGTCGGAGTCCCCGAGCGTGACGCCTCCTGGAGCGCACCGAGCGTGCCGAACCCCAGCCCGAGCACGGCGCACACCGCCATCATGCACGCCCCGGTGATCGCCAGCGTTTTCGCCCGGCAGTTGATGAGCAGCAGGAGCAGCAGCCCCGTCGTGCTGTAGATGAACAGGATGTCGCCGTACCAGATCAGCAGCGCGTGCGTCAGCCCGATCAGCATGAGGATGAGCAGCCGACGCGAGCCCGTCCCCAGCAGGCTCCGACCCGCCGCGACCGCCCGCTTCCACTGCAGCGCCAGCCCCACCCCGAACAGCAGCGAGAACAGCGGGTAGAACTTCCCCTCGCAGAACGCCTTTGTGAAGTAGTGCGCCACAAGGTCCGGCGTCGCCAGCCCCTTCGGCGGCGAAGGGTCCAGGTACGGCCCGAATACGTCCCCGTGCATCCCCACGTTGACCAGGAAGATGCCCAGCAGCGCGAAACCCCGCACCGCATCGATCGCGTCGATGCGCGACGACTCCGACACCGGGGCAAGCGACGAGGGTGGCGCGGGGATCACGCCCGGTTGTTGGGGAGGCACGCCGCGGGTTTCATCGGGATGCATGGGCCGAGCATACCGCCCTCCCGCTCACGGGGACGCCGCGGCCGAATCCGCGGGCGCAGCCAGCCCCAGCCTCCCCTCGATCGACCGGATGATTTCCTGCGAGCGCTTCTCGTCGCCGAACAGGCCGATGCGAACCTTCGCGCGCGTCTGGTCCACCCTCCGCTGCTGCAAGCGGAGCGTGATCTCCTCCCCGCCCGGCGTGCGCGACCTGATCCGCGCCGAGTCCTCATCCCGCGACGACGCCGCCACCGGAAGTTCGAGATCCTCGAACGCCCCGAGCGCGGCCTCCCACACCTCCTCCAGCGGCGCGTCAACGTCGTGCGTCGTCTCCCCGTTCGCGTAGGCATACACGACCACCGCGGCGCAGCCCCCGTGCCACGCCGCAAGCCCGAGCAGGACGAACGCAGCGAACGCGCGCGCGCATGCCGTCTTTGTCATGTCACACTTCTTCGCTTTCCTTCAGTTTCGCCAGCACGCTGTAGTCCTCCAGCGTCGTCGTGTCCTGCGTGATCTTCTCCTCCCCCGCCGCGATCGACCGCAGCAACCGCCGCATGATCTTCCCGCTCCGCGTCTTGGGCAGCGCGGGCGTGAACCGCACCTGGTCCGGCCGCGCGATCGCCCCGATCTCCTTCGACACGTGCTCGCGCAGCGCGGCCTTCAGCGCGTCGGCCTCCGCCGGCGACTTCGGTTCGCGGCTCGGCTCCAGCGTGCAGAACGCCGCGATCCCCGTCCCCTTGATCTCGTGCGGCATCCCGACCACCGCCGCCTCCACCACCGCCTCGTGCGACACCAGCGCGGACTCGACCTCCATCGTTCCCAGCCGGTGCCCCGCCACGTTGATCACGTCGTCCACACGACCCATGATCCAGAAGTATCCGTCGGCGTCGCGCCGCGCCCCGTCGCCCGTGAAGTAGTACGGCTCGCCGTTCACCGGGCTGTGCACGCGAGAGAAGTACGTCTGCACAAACCGCTCCCGGTCGCCGTAGATGCCGCGCAGCATCCCCGGCCACGGTCGGCGCACCACCAGCAGCCCGCCCGTGTTCGGCGGCTGCTCCTCGCCGCGCTCGTTCACCACCGCCGCGTCCACCCCGAAGAACGGCAGCGTGCACGAGCCGGGCTTGGTCGGCGTGCACCCGGGAAGCGGCGTGATCATGTGCCCGCCCGTCTCCGTCTGCCACCAGGTGTCCACGATCGGGCATCGCTCGCCGCCGATCGTCCGGTGGTACCACATCCACGCCTCGGGGTTGATCGGCTCGCCCACGGTGCCCAGCACCTTCAGCGACGAGAGGTCGTGCCGGCGCGGGTGCTCGTCGCCCCACTTCATGAACGCCCGGATCGCCGTCGGCGCGGTGTAGAACTGCGTCACCTTGTGCCGCGCGACGATGGACCAGAAGCGGTCCTCCCCCGGGAAGTTCGGCGCGCCCTCGTACATCACGGTCGGCACGCGGTTCGGCAGCACCCCGTACACGATGTAGGAGTGGCCCGTCACCCAGCCCACGTCCGCCGTGCACCAGAACACCTGCCCCGCGTCGGGCACGAGGTTGAACGCCAGCCTGCTCGTCAGGTACGTGTGCACCATGTACCCGCCGGTCGTGTGCAGAATCCCCTTCGGCTTGCCCGTCGAGCCGGAGGTGTACAGCAGGAACAGCATGTCCTCCGAGTCCATCGGCTCGGCCGGGCAGTTCGCCGCCACGGCGCGCACGGCGTTGTGCCACCAATGGTCGCGCCCTTCGTGCCAACTGACGCTGTTCCCGCACCGGCGCAGCACGAACACCGTGCGCACCGCCTCGGGCGTGTCCGCGAGTTGCGCGCACGCCGCGTCCACGTTCTCCTTCAAGGGCACGACGTTCCCGCGCCGCCACGCCCCGTCGCACGTCACGATCACCCTGCTCTTCGCGTCGTGCACACGGTCAATGATCGCTTGCGAACTGAACCCGCCGAAGATGACCGAGTGCGCCGCTCCGATCCGCGCGCACGCGAGCATCGCCACCGCCACCTCGGGGACCATCCCCATGTAGATGGTGACCACATCCCCCTTCTTCACGCCAACGCTCTTGAGCGCATTGGCGAACCGGCACGCTTCCGAGTGCAGGTCGCGGTACGTCAGCCGCCGCACCTCCGGCCCGTCCGCCCCGACCGGCTCGCCTTCCCAGATGATCGCGGTCCGGTCTCCGTGCCCGGACGCGATCTGGCGGTCGAGGCAGTTGTACGACAGGTTCGTCCGCCCGCCCACGAACCACTTCGCGTCGGGGGCTTTCCACTCCAGCACACGCCGCCACGGCGTGAACCAGTGCAGTTCAGATGCCACTTCGCCCCAGAACCCCTCCGGGTCTTCAACTGACCGCCGGTGCAGCCCTCGGTACTCCTCCATCGACGCCACGTGCCACTGCGGCATCCCCAGGTTCGCAGCCAGCCGGGGCTGGAAGACGCGATTTTCCTGCAGGATCGACTCGATCGACGCGCTCTCGGGACTGGGCATGGTTCACTCCGGCTTGCGGCGCGGCCACGCGGCGGCCGTCCGTCTGCGAAGATACCGTCTCCCCTGCCCCCGCGGCAGCACCACCGAGGAGATGACCAGTGACCGACACCCGGCAGCCAGGCACGATCCAGGCCGAGACCACCGTCCACGCCCCGATCCAAGCCGTCTGGGACGCCATCGCCACCGCGGAAGGCCTCAAACGCTGGTTCCCCATCGACGCGGCGGTCAAGCCCGGTGCCGGCGGCGGCATCTGGTACTCGTGGGGGCCGGGCACGGTCGAAGGTACCGCGAAGATCGTCGCGTGGAGTCCGCCACGACACCTGAAGACGGAATACGACGGCATGTCCGACGACTGGACCCTCGAACCCGTCGGCAACGGCACCGTCGTCCGTGTCGTGAGCGCCGGGTTCGGCGACAGCACGGCCGGACGCGAACAGGCCGCTGCCGTTGAGCGCGGGTGGCGGTTCGAACTCACGGGCCTGCGCCATGCCATCGAGCGTCACGCCGGCAAGCCGCGCCATGTCGCCTTTCCTCGCGTCTCCAGCCTGTGCCTCACGCGCGAGGAAGCCTGGGGCAAACTCGTCGGCCCGACCTGCATGGGCCTCGGCTCGCGCGCCGGCGTGCCGCGGCCCGGCTCCGTCGTCCAGTTCGTGACGGGTGCGCGCGACCGCCTCGAGGCGGACCTCCTCATCCACGACCCGCCCTACGAACTCACCGCCGTCGTCTACGATTGGGACGACGCCCTCGTCCGCCTGCGCGTCGATGCGCCGCTCGCCGGGGGCGAAGGCCTCGAAGCCTCAATCTTCGTTGCCATTCACGGCGACCGCGCCGCCGAAGCCCGCGGGATCGAGTCCCGCTGGGGAGACCTTCTGCGCACCGCCCTCGCTTGATTCAGCGGGGCGCTCCACCCCAACTGATCGAAGCGGATCGAGAGCGGTCCCGGCCCGACGCGACGCAGCCAGACGTGCCGAGCCGGGACGCGCTTCCGTGACGCCATCAACCCGAAGACGTCACGATCAGGAGCGACGCCAGGGGCATACGCTCACGCGTCATTCCCCTCACGCCCGGGATGAGCGGGGCTTCGAGCGAATCCCGGGATCCCGATCGCACCGGAGGGGTGAAATCCGCTCAGTCGTTGATCGTCAACTCGACCTTGATCCCCTCGCCCGAGAGGAAAGTCTCGAACGCCGTGCGGTAGTCCTCGATCGGGAACTCGTGGGTGAGGATGTCGTCCAGTTCCAGGCGACCCGACAGCACCAGTTCCTCCATCTGGTACCACGTCTCCCACATCTTCCGACCGTTGATCCCGAGCACCTTGCACCCCTTGAAGATGATGTGCTCGTTGAAGTTGAACGTCACCGCCTTCGCGGGCAGTCCCAGCAGCGCGGCCGTCCCGCCGTTCCGCAGCGCGCGGAACCCCTGGTCGAACGCCGCGTCCGCGCCGGACATCTCCAGCAGCACGTCCACGCCCTCGCCCCGGCAGGCCCGGCGCACCTCCGCGATCCATCCGTTGTCGCGTGCGTCGAACGCCTCGACCGCTCCCAGTTTCTTCGCCAGTTCAAGCCGGGGTGGGTTCACGTCGGTGCAGAAGATGCGGCTCGCGCCCGCCGCCCTCGCCACCGTCACCGCCATCAACCCGATGATCCCCACGCCGGAGATGAGCACGGTCTTTGCGCTCACGCCCGCTTCCATCACCGTGTGCACCGCGTTTCCGAGCGGGTCGAAGACCGCCGCGACGCGGTCCGGGATGTCCCGGTGCACCGGCCACACGTTCTCCTCCGGCACGACCACGTAGTCCGCGAAGCACCCGTCGCGGTCGATCCCGATGATGCGCGTGTCGCTGGCGATGTGCGCGTTGCCCGTGCGAGAGTTGAAGTCCAGGCCCGCTGTCACGTGCCCTTCCGCGCTCACGCGCAGCCCCGGCTTCCACCGCGTCACCGCCGAGCCGACACGCTCGATCGTCCCCACGAACTCGTGCCCCGTGACGATGCCCACCGGGATGCGCCCGGCCGCCCATTCATCCCATTG
Organism: Synechococcales cyanobacterium CNB; assembly: GCA_030263455.1. NCBI lineage: Bacteria > Bacillati > Cyanobacteriota > Cyanophyceae > Synechococcales > Synechococcales cyanobacterium CNB. The sequence continues at coordinate 237,322 of SZOZ01000002.1, read as the reverse complement.
CCAGATGTGCCTGTCCGTCCCGCAGATCCCCGCCCGCCGAACCCGGATCAGCACGTCGCGCGGCCCAGGCTCCGGGCGGGCGCGATCGGCGTCAAAGGCGAGTCCCTCGCCGGCGTGGTGCTTGATGAGAGCGCGCATGGGTTCCCTTCCGGGGTCGATCAAGGAGTGGGGGTCGGCGGATCGGGCGGCCGGTCCGCCCACGGGGGAGATTGTGGCGGGGGTGATCGCACCGATCAACCGCCGCGTGCGAGAGCGGTAGACTGCCCCGGTGTCCCGCGCCGGCAGCCCGAGTTCGTTCCTCTTCCTGGCCGCCACACCGAAGGGCGGCCGAACCCTGGGCATGCGCCAGGCTCGCTCCGAGCGTGCCCTCGCTGAGGGACTCCGCCGCGATCGCCTCGTCCTCCTCCGAACCTGGCGGCTTCCCGCCTGGGTCGGAGCGCGCGAAGGCACCCTTGCCCTCAAGGATCAGGCCGAACTCAACACCCAGCTCGCCCTTCTCCTCAAGCGCGGCGTTCCGCTCGTCGAGGCGCTCGAAGTGACGGCCTCGGTTGTCACCACCCGCACCAAGCCCCTCGTCCAACGCCTCCGCGACGAGGTCGCCGGCGGCGCATCCTTCTCGGATGCCTGCCGACGCGCACGCGCCTTCGACACCGTCACCATCGCTGTCTACCAGGCCGCCGAGCGCACCGGCGACCTCGCCGGCGCGGCGGGGCAACTCTCCCGCACCGCCCGCCGCCAGGTCGCCCTTCGCGGCAAGGCGCTCACGCTGATGCTCTACCCCGCGATCGTCCTCGCCATCAGCATCCTCGTCGTCGGTCTCATGCTCATCCTCGTCGTCCCCAGCATCGGCAACGCGCTCCTCCAGATGACGGACGACCTTCCCGGCTACACCAAACTCATCATGGCGATCAGCGCATTCGCACGCGCCAACGCGCCCATCGTGCTCGCTGTCGTCGGCGCGCTCCTCATCCTGCTGCTCCTCGCGCGCCGCCAGGTCGGGGCGGCCCTCGCCCGCGCCATGCGGAAACTCCCCGGCGTGCGCACCGTCGCGCTCACGCAGGAGTCCGCCCGTTTCTTCGCCGTCATGGCGGCCATGACCCGTTCCGGAGTTCCCCTCGCCGACTCGCTCGGCGTCGCCACCGAGGCGATCGCTCACCCCGTCATGCGCCGGCAGCTCCGCACCCTGCGCACACGCCTCATCGAGGGTGGCGTCCTCCGCACGCTCATCGACGGCGTGGAGACGCTCCCGCTGGCGACACGCCGCCTCCTCATGGCGGCAGAACGCGCGGGCGACCTCGAAACCGCTTTCGACACCCTCGCCGACGACCTCGCCGACGAGACCGAACGCCGCTCCACGCGCCTGCTCTCCGTCCTTCAGCCCGCGCTCATCGTGGCGATGTTCGTCATCATCGGCTCGATCCTCATGGCCGTGATGCTCCCGCTCCTCACCCTGCCATCCAAGGTCATCTGACTCGGAGGCGACCGCCCTCGCCTCCTTCATCTGCCTTCTCTCCGCTCTTCGATCGACGGGGGTGTTCGCCTACGGACCTTGACCCGTCGTCAGGCGCCATCCTTCGCCGGAGAATCGCCCGTTCTCGGCCCTTCCCGCGTTCATGGCGAGCCTTTCCGCTCGGGGCACTACAATGATGTTGCGGCAACTCCAGCGGGTGCAGCCGGTACAGGCCTGCCGGGGGAGCAGCCGTGGCGACATACCGAAGGTGTGCCGGGAAGGAGTCTGCGATGGGGTCTGGGCGTGCGGCCGCTGGACTGGTTCGGAGCGGGTTCTCGCTCCTCGAAATCATGCTCGTGCTCGTGCTGATCGGTCTGCTCACGGCAGGCGTCGCCGTCAGCCTCAGCGGTACGGGCACCCGCGCCAAAATCCGCATCACGGAGACGCGCATGGCGTCGATCAAGAGCGCGCTCCAGCAGTACCACATGGAGTACAGCGCGTTCCCGCCGACGCTCGAAACCCTGCAGACCATCCGCCCGCCGATGCTCGACGAGAACACCAAGATCACCGACGGCTGGGACCGGGCGTTCTTCTACGGCACGCCGGGCATGAACGCCCGCGATTACGACCTCATTTCCTACGGGCCGGACGGCCAGCCCCGCACCGACGACGACATCAACATCTGGAACATCAAGCGGTGATCCGGGGAGGTCGGCGACCATGACCGGCCGCAACGCTCGACACGCACGACGGTTCGGTCACCGCTCCCGCGGCATCACTTTCCTCGAAGTCGTCCTCTCGACCGTGATCCTCGCGATGGCCGTCTCGGCGATGGCCTCCGCCTGCGGCTTCCTCTTCAGCGTACAGACTCGGCAGCAGCGCACCCTCGGGTGCGCCGAGGTCGCCAACCGCCTCATCCTCCAGTACCTCGACGACCAGAAGTCTCTCCCGAACCCAGACCTGCCCGTCGAGTACGGCCCGGCACAGTACCGCTGGCGACTCGAAAAGTCACGCGTCCGGGTCGTCACCGATCCCGCGCTCGACCAGGCCGTTCGCGACCGACGTATGCAGAGCGGCCTCTCGCTCGACCGCCTCGAACAGATCACCGTCACGGTCTGGCTCAGCGAACGTTCCGGCGGCGCGCGCACGCTCGCCGAAGGCCCGCCCAGCGTCACCATGACGCGTCTGACCGACCCCGTGAAGGTCTACCGCAACCCCGATTCCTTCAGCAACCTCATCAACACCGAGGAAGGCAGGCGCAGCCTCATCAACATGCTCATGGGGGGCAGCCAGTGACGCGCACCGCCTTCACGCTTCTCGAGACTGTCCTTGCCGCCGTCATCGGCTCGCTCGTTGTCCTCTCGGGCTACGCCGTCTTCGCCTCGCTGAACGCCGCCGACCGATCGCTCTCACGCCGTGCCGACGAGCAGGTCCAGATGGCGCAGCTCCAGCGCACCATGCAGCGGGCCTTCTCCTCGCTCCTCCTCGCGCCGACGCCGCAGAACACCCAGCAGCCTTCGGGCGGCGCAGGCGGCGTCACCGCGGGCGCGGCCACCGAGAGCGCCGAAGAACCGACCATCCCCCCGCGCTTCATCCTCGGCCCGGAAACGGACGAGCGAATCTCCCGCCTCACCCAGCGGGCGAAGTTCGCGGCCGGCGGCGGCGGCGGCAAAGTCGCGTCGCCCCAGCGGCTCGAAATCACGCTCCACAAGCCGCCGATCGTCGCCCCCCCCTCGCAGCGCGTCCCGGGACTCACCCTCGTTGAGGCCAGCGAGGCCGCACAACAGGACGCCGCAGGCGGCGTGCGCGGTGCGTTCGTCCTCACGCCCGACGAAGTCAGTGAACTCTCACGCTCAGAGGATGGACGAACAGGCTGGACCCTCTGGTGGCAGCCGATGGTCGGCGGCGACGACACCGCGCCCGTCCCCGTCGCAACCGGGCTCGTCTACTGCCAGTGGCAGGTCTTCAAGGACCGAGAGATGCACGCCGAACTCTCCGCGGGCATCCCTTCCGACCTTCCTGCCTACGTCCAACTCGAAGTCGAGACCCTCGGCGGTCTGTACGCCAACTTCATGTTCGAACTCGCCTGGGTCGTCGGCGAAGAACCGGGCGCACTCATCGAAGAACCACAACCGACCCCCAATCTCGGCGGCGCGGGAGCACCGACCCTGGGGCCGGGCGGACCCGGGCAACCCGGCCTCCAAGGCGGACCCGGCGGCCCGGGAGCACCCGACGGACCGGCGCAGCGCCCAGGCCGCCGACCCAACCGCGACCTGCAGCCCGCGCCCGGCGGCACCACCCCCGGCCAGGCGCCGCCGACCCGGCCCGTGCCGATCGAACGGAGAGAGCAGCCGTGAGCGTCCGCTCCGCGACACCCCTGCGCGCCCGCGGCTTCGCGATGCCAGTCGCGCTGATCATCGTGCTGCTCGTCGGCGTCGTCACCAGCCTGATGTTCGAGCGCCAAGCCGCGCAGCGGCGCGTCATCGAGCGGCAGCTGTGGTGGTACCAGGAGCACCACGCCCGCTTCGGCGTGCAGGAGGTCGTGGACGCGTGGATGACGCAGATTCCGAGCAACCTGCGGATCGAGGACGCGCTGGGCGAGAACGGGCACGCCGCCGACCTGGTCCTTCCCGACGGAAGCGTCGCGGTCCTGTTCCTGCACGAGGGTCAGGGCAGCCTGCTGACCGACCTGACCGCGCTCAGCGCGTCGGACCAGGAGTTCTGTCAGCGACTTCTCGACCAGTTGACGCTCGTCGAGGAGGGCAGGGCGAAGCCCCAGAACCGTCGTGGCGTCGGCCCCGCCCAGGTCAGCGTGAACTCCGCTTCGCTCGACGTGCTTCGCGCGGTCTGCCGTGCCGTCCTCGACGAGAGCCGCGGGGAGATGCTTGCACGGGAAATCGACGCGGAGCGGGCGAAGCGAGGCATTCTCGACTCGCCGAATGCGTTGAGCGAGGCGATGAGCCGCGTGCAGGTCAGCCCCGAGGAGCGTGCCGCCGTGCTCCGAGCCTTGACGACACGGGCTTCCTTGTACTACCTCATCGTCGAGCTGCAGCGCGGGCGCGACGGCGTTCGGCTCGCCCGCTACGGCGGCTACATCCCGATGTCCGATCGTCGCCGCACAGGACAGGCGGAGGACCAGGTCTGGGGACGACGGACGGCCTTTCTCACGTGGGATGATCTTGGGGTAGAGTAACGGAACACGGGCCGGAGGCCCGCGCGAGGATCTGACGATGGACCGCCTGCGGATGCCCGATCGACGGACGGCGAGGAAGCTCGCGTACGCGGCCCAGGCCGCCGTCGCCGGCGTGCTCGTGCTCACGACTGCGGTGGCTGCGCTCGGCGTGCCCAGCCTCGAACCACGGCGCGTCGAGGCGCCCGAACCGCCCAGGGTCGAAGCGGACACCCAGGCCGGGCCGACGGCCACGACGGTTGCGCGGATCGACACCGAAGCGGTTTCGTTCATGCTCGGGTCGGTGAAGAATCGTCCGACGCCGCCCGTCGTCGTCGAGACGACCGCGGAAATCCTCACCGAAGCGATGCCGTCGTCCGCGAACGGAGAGATTCGGTTTCTCGGCGGGATCATCGAGCCACACCGCGCCGTGGCGCTGCTCTCACTCGGGGGTGTGCAGCGCATGGTGCCCGTCGGTCGAGAGTACCAGGGCTACCGCGTGCTCCGCGTCGAGCCGGACCACGTCGTCCTCTCCCGCGGCGGCGATGACATCGTGGTCGAGAAATCCGACCGACATGGTTCGGTCGTGAGTTCCGTCACGCCGCGCCCGGGCGCCACGAACCCCGCCAACGCGATGGTCATGTCGCAGCCCGGCACGGAAGACCCGGCGGCACTCCGCGCTCGGGCCGCCGAGCGCGCCCGCGAGGAGATCGCCCGGCGCCGCGGGGACTTCGACCGGATGAGAGTCGAGCGTGGCGGGCAGCCCGAGGACCAGCGTTGACCGCGCGCGTGTGCTACCTGGAACGAGCGGATCGGGGCGGACGCATCGAACGGGTCCGCCTGGTCGGCCCGCGCGACGAGGACTCCTGGGCGCTCCGCGCCGCCGATCCCTCGGACCCGATCTCGCTTGGGGCGGCCCTGCGCGAGGCCGCCGAGTGGGTCCGCGATCGCCTCGTCTCGACGGGCGATCGCCTCTCCTCACTCTGCGTCGATGCGGACGGGTCGCTCTGCGGCTGGGTAACAAGCGCGAGCGCGTCGCCCGAGGTCGTCGGCGCGATGATCCGCCAGGGTGTCGCGGGGACCGGGGATGTGGACGAAGGCCCGGCGCCAGTCGGGGGCACCGCCCTCTCCCTCAGCCCCGACCTCGACATCGAGGGAGCAGCGTCCGTCCAACCGCTCGCGGACGACGACAAAGAGAGCGGGAACGCCGATCAGGAACGCCGCCGACTCGCTGTCCTCGCCGTCCCCGACGCGGCCGTCCGCCTCTTCCTGGACCATCTGGACGGCCTCGGCGTCGAGACGCCTCGCGTGCGATCTATCTTTCACGCCGCCGCGCTCGCGTGGGATCCCGCCGCCCGCGCCGGCGCGGGTGCGATGAGCGAGCGGGTCGTCGCCGAGAGTGTCGGAACCGCGGCGGTGGTGCTGAGCGACCCACGGGGGCGGTTGCTGTGGGCTTGGTCGCGCGGGGGCGAGCTCATCGCAGCGGGAGGCATGCGGGTGCCGCGCACCCAGCCGAAGCCCGCGAGTGAGGAGGACGAGACTCAACCCCGCTCGTCCGATCGTGCGGAGGTTGCCGCCGGCAGCGCAGAGATCGCCCGCCTCGTCGGGGAATGGATCGCGTGGGCCTCGCAGCTCGGTGCCGCGCCATCCCGCGTGACCATCGTCATGCCGAACGCCGCCTGGACCGAGGGGGGGGGCCTCGGCGGCGCGGCGGCTGCGATCGGCGCAGCGTGGGCCGGGTCCACCATCGACGCAGCCGACGAGGACGATCCCATCGCGGCAACGCTCCGTGTCGCCATGGAACGCGACGACGCCCCCGGCGAGCCGCGGCCGTCCACCGCCCTCGTCGCGCTGAGCCGCCGGCCCGGCCGCGCTCATCGGACCATGATGCACTGGGCATCCGCCGCCGTCGCCGCGACCGGCGTCGGCCTCTGCGTCTTGGCGGCGCAGGTCTGGCGATCCGCGGCGCAGGCCCGCGACCTCGGCCGCGACGCAAGGGAGCGATGGTTCGAACGGGCGGCCGCGCTCCATTCCGTCGTGGCCAACCCGCAGGTTCGCGACCCCATCGACGAACTCGAACGCGAACTCGAACGCCGCCGCCGCGCCCTGCGACCGCGGGGCTATCGCTCCTTCATGCCCGTGATGCAGGAACTCGAAACCCTCTCCTACATCATCGGCAACGACATGATCGGCCTCGAACGTCTCAGCATCAACAACACCTCCGTGCTCCTCGAAGTCAGCGTCCCGGACACCGCTGCATACGAGGAACTCCGCACGTCTCTCGGTCGCATCTCCGGCTCCAAGGTCGTCTTCCCGCGCGACCAGGACTCGGTGTCCGAGCAGCCCGCTCGCGCCGGCTCGCCCGGGGGGCTGCGCTGCAAGTTCACGGGCATCTGGCCTGAGGAGCCTCGCTCGACAGTGGGGGAGGGTGGAGCATGATCACGCGCGACGCGGAACGCAGGGCCCTCAGCGAGGACGCCCGCTTCGAACTCGCCGGATCGGCAGCCGCTGCCGAACGGCGCAACCGGCCCACCGCGATCCTCATCGCGGCCCTGCTGGCGCTTGCGGTCGGCGTCGGGGTGCTGGCGTCGAGCCTTGGCGCGCGCGCCTCCGCCGGGCGTGCCCTGCGACTGGAACAGACCCGAGAGGAGCAGGTGGTCCGCCTTGCCGCCCAGTTCGAGGCCGTCGATCGCCAGCGCCAGAACACCGGCGCGGACGCTTTCGCTCCGATCCCGGACGTGCTCAGCCGCATCGAGGCCGCCGCGCGCGACGCCGGCCTCACCGACCGCCCACCCATCCCGAACCAGCGCAGCGAGCGGAGCGAGGATCTCACGCGGCGCGATTACGCCTACTCCGCCATGCGCGACGCGAGCCTCGACAAACTCCTCAAGTGGGTGGAACTCTCTACTCAATCCGTCCCCGGCCTGCACGTCACCGCCATCGAACTGCGCCCCGAGCAGCGAGCCTGGCAGGTGATCGTGACCTTCTCCAGATGGGAGCGTCAAGGGTGAACCGACCGACGAGACTGGCTCTGATCCTCATGTGCGCATCCGCCGCCGCACTCCCCTCGTGCACCGGCGGCGGCTCGCGCTCGAAGCTGCGAGCGGACGACCCATACGCCCAACTCGACGAGCGCGCCCGGCGCGGCCGCGAACTCTTCGCGCAGGCCGAGGTCGCGCAGAACCGCGGCGACGCCGACCGCGCCATCGCTCTCTACCGGGACGCAGTCCGAAACGCGCCCGACCTGGCCGAGGCGTGGAACAACCTCGGCATCCTCCTCATGGAGCGCTCGGACTACGCAGGGGCGGCCGAGGCGTTCCGCGTCGCCATGGACCTGCGCCCGACCGACCCGCGCCCCGCCGAGAACCTCGGCCTCGCGTACCTCGAAGCCGGCTGGGGCGTCGAGGCCCTGCGCTACTACGAGATGGCCCTGGAGCGAGACCCGAACCGTCGCGAGTCACTCCGCGGCGCGATCAAGGCCACGCACCTGCTCAACGTCGCCGATCAGAAGGCACTCGACCGCGTCCGCCGCGCGCTGCTCATCGAGAACGATCCCGAATGGCGCATGATCGCCGAGCGCGAGCGTGTCCGCATCGAGCACAGGCTCGAGGGCGAGCGCAGCCTCGCTCGCTGACGCCGACCACGCCGGGGCGCGAAGCACGCAAAGGAAGAACGTGCGCGAGAGGTTACGGCGTGAGCGATCAGGGCGGGACCTGGCAGGCCCAGTCCTTCCCGCATGATTGCCCTCTGCGCTCTCCGCGCCTCTCCGCGAGCAACTATCGCTTCGCGCTCACTGTCAGTGCGGCTCCCGGTTTCGCCGGCGGCTTGCGCTCGACGTGCAGCCGCTTGGTCCTGTGTTGCGACCAGTCCGTCACGCGCAGGTCAGGGCTGTCTGGGCCGTCGTGGACCCGCAGCACGTCATACACGTTGTCGCGCTGCGCCGGCGTGAACCCGGCACCCCGGATGAGCCGGCAGAGCAGGGCCTCGTCGAGGCAGTACGTCGTCCCCGCGGCGGAGACGACGTTCTCCTCCATCATCACGCTGCCCATGTCGTTCGCGCCGTAAAGCAGAGCGACCTGCCCCACGTGCGGCCCCATCGTGACCCACGACGCTCCGATCGAGTAGACGTTGTCCAGGAACAGTCGGCTCAGCGCCTGCGTGCGCAGGTAGTCCGTTGAGCCGCTCATCCGCACGCGCCGTCCGAACTCCGCGTGCGACTTCGGGTCGCCCGTGCCGTCCAGCCGCGCCACCGCGTCCCCGGGGAACTCGCCCCCATCCTCGGGTCGGCTCAGCCAGTCCTTCACCCGCCCCAGCGGCGTGTTCTCCCGCTGGAACGGCCACGAGATGAACGAGACGTAGTGGCCGACAGGTGTCGAGGGATCGAGGGATCGAGGGAACGAGGGGCCTTGTCCGTCGCCCTTGGTTCCTCGGTCCCTCGATCCCTCGCTCCCTTCCCGCAGCGCCCGATCCTGCCACTCGCGCACAAGCCGCATGTGGTGGACGCGGTCGGCGTGCCCCTCGATGTGCCCGAACATCATCGTCGCGCTGGTGAACATGCCGAGCGTGTGGGCGACGTACATCGTCGTCAGCCACGCCTCGGCGTCGCACTTGCCCAGGCCGATCCTGCGGCGCACCGCCGGGGCGAAGATCTCGCCACCCCCGCCTGGGATGGAGTCCAGCCCCGCGTCGCGCAGGCGAACCATCACCCACCGAAGTTTGTCCTCCAGCGTCGAGCCGGGGGGATCGAAGAAGTGCACAAACTCGATGAACTCCGGCGGGCTGAAGGCGTGCACGTGCATCCCCGGGAACCGCTCCTTGATCGACCGCAGCAGCCGCTCGTACCACTCCAGCGGCAGCGCTGGGTTCATCCCGCCCTGCATCAGCACCTGCGTCCCGCCGATCGCCACCAGTTCGCCGATCTTCTCCAGAATCTGCGACGGATCCAGCGTGTAGGCGTCCTCCTCGTCGCCGTCGCGCCGGAAGGCGCAGAAGGTGCACCGCGCGTTGCAGACGTTCGTGTAGTTCACGTTCCGGTCGATGACGTAGGTACGGATCGACCCGCCGTGGATCGTGCGGCAGCGCGCATCCGCCCACCGCCCCAGCGCGGTCAGCGGCATCGTGCGGAAGAGGTCGAACGCCTGCTCCGGCGCCAGCCGTGCCTCGCCCCTCACCACGGCGGCCAGCAGCCCCGGGTCAGAGGCGGACAAGTGCGGATGCTCGGGCGGGGGGGCATAGAGGGGCATGTGGTCTCCGGATCGGACGTCGTTTCAGCGGCGTCTGAAAGTGCCGAAAGCATACCACCCGAGGGCCGTCAGCGACGACCCCAAGACCCACCTTCGACGCCCTATGAGAGTGCGCTACTACAGCAGAGGACTCAACAGCCGCGCCGTGTTGTCCACGGCTCGCTTCCACACCGGGCGGCGCGCCCACGCCTGCCGCGAGACCACCTCGCACTCGCCGAGGTACTCGCGCTGCAGCCAGCGCACCACGCTGGCGAAATCGTCGTCGTAGATGATGAGCGTGGACTCGAAGTTCAGCCAGAACGAGCGCATGTCAAAGTTCACCGATCCGACCATCGCCAGGCGTCGGTCAACCGTCAGGATTTTCGAATGCAGCAGCCCGCGCGAGTGCAGCGCGATGCGCACGCCCGCGTCGAGCAGGTCCTGGTAGTGCGAGCGGGCCGCCATCGCGACCACCGGCGTGTCCGTCGCCCGGGGCACGATCAGCGTGACCTCGACGCCGCGCATCGCCGCCGCGGCCATCGCGTTGCGGATGGCCTCGTCGGGCACGAAGTACGGCGTTGTGAGCATCAACTCCTCGCGTGCCGCGTAGATCGCCGTAAGCAGGAGGTTGTGAATGGAATCCGGCGCGATGCCAGGACCCGAGGGCGCGGCCTGCACCGCCGATCCGGCCTCGATCACGCCGAAGTCCGGCATGTACCTGCCGATGTCGCCGATCTGATGGCGGGCTTCGACCTGCCAGTCGTGCAGGAAGGTCACGCCCAGGGCCTGCGCGCCCGGTCCCTCGACCCGGACGGAAGCGTCGATCCACGGCCCGAGGTGCGGGCGACGCGGGTTGCGGAAGGTCTCGTCGGTCAGGTTGTGGCTGCCGGTGTAGGCGATCCGCCCGTCAATCTCGACGATCTTGCGGTGGTTGCGAACGTCGAGCCGCTCGAAGAGGCCTCTCACCGGGTTTACGGGCAGTGCGGCCACGACCTCCACGCCCGCCGAACGCAGCAGCGAGCAGCGCGTCGAGCGCAGGAAGCCCTTGCTGCCGACGGCGTCGAGGAGCATCCGGCACTCGACGCCGCGGCGGGCGGCTCGCTCCACCGCGTCGGTGACTTCGAGCGAGCGCCCGTCCGGCTGCCAGATGTAGAAGAGGAGGTGTGCGTGGTGAGTGGCTGCGTCGAGGTCGGCGATGATCGCGTCAAGGAAGGCGTCGGTCTCGTGCAGCAGCGTCACGCGGTTGCCGGCCAGCGGCGGCAGACCGGTGTAGGCGGTGGCCAGCCGTCGCAGCGCCTCGTCGGTGTCGCCGGGGGCGGTCCAGTCCTGCGCACCGCCCCTCCAGAACCGGGCGGCCCGCTCTTCGATGTCACGGCCAGCATCGAGGTAGCGCTTTGCTCGCTTCGCGCTCACGCGCGTCTCGCCGACGAGCAAATAGGCAATTGCCCCGACCACCGGCGCGAAGAGCAGCAGCACCAGCCACGCCAGCGAGACCGGGACAGCCCGGCGGCGCATGACGACGCGGAAGGCCAGCGACAGGCGGATCGCCCAGTCCGCCGCCAAGACGGTGATCGTGAGCCACGCTTCCACTGCTTCACCCTACCCGGTTTTCGGGCGATCCGATGGTCGCTCGGCCGGAGCCATGCCGGCTGGGGCGGCTGCTGCTCCGAGTCCATCGACGCTCGAACCAGGGCCAAGAGGCGTCTGTCTTGGCCGAGAGCGACGACGAGTCCCGGGCCTCATCGCCCTTCCACTCCGGGGCCTCTCTTGCCGTTACGAACCGACCATTCTCTGCCACGACCCGCCGAGGGCGCCGAGCGAATGACACCGAGCGATTCGTCTCCGGCCGGACGGGTCGGGTCCAGACCCGGTGCGCCCAGACGCCGGGAAGACGTGTCGGGCAACGCTCAAGAGTCTTCAGCATCTTGCCGTGGATCGCTCGGCTCCACCGGCCGGCGGCCGGGGGCGTTCGTGCGCGCGTCCTGCGTGTCATGCAGGTAGATCGCGCCCTGTGAGGGGATCGACACGGCGACCTCGTCGGCCAGCCAACGCTCGAGCTCCGTGGCCCTGGCATGGTCCAGCACAGCTTCGAGACGCCAGGTGTCGTGCACCGTCAGGCGGGCGATGACGTTCTGCCAGCACGGGACGAGTTCTTCGAGTCGCCCGCGCAGTCCGACACCGCGCTGTGTTGACACCGGCGAAAGGACGACTTCTTCAGCCCGGATGGCGAGATGTGTGCACCCGTTGCTCGATCCCGCGGCGAGGTGGCTCGCGTGCGGCGGCAGTTCGCTCAATGGAATGATGTTGCGAATGTTCAGGAAGCGTGCGACGGTCACGCTCCGGGGCTGCCGGAACACCCTGTCGCGCGAGCCGGCCTCCACGATCCGCCCGTCGATCATGATCGCCACGTCGTCCGCGAGAAGGCTCGCCTCGTGCAGGTTGTGGGTGACGAGGAAGACCGTCGTGCGCGTTTGCTTGCGCATCTCCCGGAACGACCAGAGCAGGTCTGATGCCGTCGCCGCGTCAAGGGATGAGAACGGCTCGTCGAGGAAGAGCACCCGCGGCCGCACGATCATCGCCCGTGCGAGTGCGACGCGCTGCCGTTCGCCGCCGGACAGTGTGCCGATGTGGCGCCGATCGAGAATGTGCTCGATCCTGAGCATCGCGGCCAGTCGCTTCAGGGGGTCGCTCGCTGCCCGCCGGGCGGATCGCGAAGGCAGGCCGAAGACGATGTTGTCGCGCACGGAGAGGTGCGGGAAGAGCGCGAGATCCTGCGGGATGTAGGCGATGCGGCGCGCCTCGGGAGGGAGAGTCGTGACGTTCCGGCCGTCGAGCAGCACCTCGCCACGCCTCGGACGCCGCGCCCCCATGACGGTTTCCAGCAGGAGCGTTTTGCCGGCCCCGGACGGGCCGAGAATGGCCAGGCACCCGCCTTCGCGCAGGTCCAGATTGACGTCGTGGAGGGTGAAGTCGCCGTACGTCGCGCTGAGGTCGCGGACGGAGATCATGCCGGCCGCCCTCGCGCGAGCACCCGCACGCTGAGCAGGACGAGCAGGGCGATGGCCGTCAGCACCATGACGAGCGCGACGGCCGCCTCGATGCGCACGGCGGACCAGTTGAGCACGATGGAAACCGGGATCGTGTCCGTCTTTCCCTTCACGCTCCCGGCGATCGTCACGGTCGCGCCGTAATCGCCGATCGCGCGGCCCCACCCCAGCACCAGCGCGGCGATCAGCCCGGGCCTCGCCAGCGGCAGCGTGACCCGCCGCATCGCCGCCCACGGCCCGCATCCGAGATACCGCGCCACCTGCTCCAGCCTCGGGCTGATCTCCTCGAACGTCGCCTTGAGCACCCGGATCTCGAGCGCGAGCGCGATGATGAACTGCGCCAGGATGATGCCAGGCACCTCGAACACGAACCGGACCAGGTGCTCCTGGACCCAACCGCCGGGAGTCGATCGGAACATGAGAAGCAGCGTGATCCCGATGGCGATCGGCGAGATGATGATCGGGACGTCCAGCAGCGCATCGACCAGCATCCTGCCGGGGAAGCGGTACCGCGCGAGCGCATACGCCGCGGGAACGGCGAACACCATCGCAAGCCCCGCAGCGACGGTGGCGCAGAAGAGACTCAGGCGGATGGCGTGCTGGATGTCAGGCTGGGTGAGCGCGGCCAGCGGCTCGCGCACGCCTGCGTAGCCCACCTGGGCCGCGAGCATCACCAGCACGAGCGAGAACGCCCCGCCCAGCCCGCACGCGAGACACAATCCGAAGAGCCTCCGGCTCATGCACACCTCACTGCTCACCAGCCCTCCGGCAGCGGCCATTCGCCGCCGACCGGCGTATCCGGCAGAGCGTGCTGCCTCGCCGCATCGACCGACGTCAGATAGTTCCACTTGCCGTAGATCGCCCGCCCTTCCGCCGACGTAAGAAAGTCCAGGAACGCCCTCGCCAGTTCGGCGTCCTTCGTGCCGGTTCCGATCGCGGCCGGGAGGAACCCGATGCGAGGCACGCGCTCCTTGGGAAGGTAGATCGTCCTGATCTTCGTCGGCTCCCAGTGCTCGAAGACTTCCCAGCCGATCACGGCATCGACCTGCCCCAGCGCGACGACCTGCGCGGTTTTGGCGCACGACTCCGTGTTGTTCACGATGTTCGGGCGAACAGCCGACGTCAGTCCCGCACGCTCCAGCACCTCGACCGCGTACAGCCCGACGCAGACGGTATCCGGGCGGGCAATCGCAACACGCACGCCCGGCTTCGCGAGGTCTTCCAGCGTTTGAATGCCCTTCGGATTGTCCCTCGGCACGTTGATCGCCGGCACCAGGTACGCGACGATCGTTTCGCTCGCGGGATCGACCAGCCCCTCGCGCTTGGCAAGTTCGATGTAGTCAGAAGAGCCGGGGAAGTACACGTCCCCCTGATCGGCGAGTTTCATGCGGGCCAGCATCTCGCCCGAACCGCCGAAGTGCGCCTCGACCCTTGCCCCGGTCAGTTGCTGAAACCGCTGCACGGCCAGTTCCGTCGGCGGCTGCGACGCCGAGCCGACGAACACCACAAGCCTGCGACCTTCGTAGGGCCGGGCAGGCTGCCCGGTGCCGGGAGTCGCCGCATCGCCGCAGCCGGGTAGAAGCGCCGTCAGCCCCGCCACGAGCCACGCGGCCACGCTCTGGGCGACGTTCCTCCGCCAATGCTGAGGCCGCGGCTCACGGTCGGTCCGCGGCTGGAGAGTCTGCATCGCCATCGGACTGCCCTCCATCGCCCCGGCATCGAATCCTTGGCAGCCCGGGTTCTCGCGGGTAGTCGCCGGTACAACATCGCTATTCTGATGCAATGACACGAAATGCAATGCGCGTATCGGTGCTCTCGTTGTTGGCGATTCTCCCCGCCTGTTCCTCACCCCCCTCCGGCTCGCGGGACGGCCAGGCCGCCCCTCGCACGGCCGCCTTTCTCTTCGACGGATCCTCGACCGACGCCTGGGTCATGGCCCGCGACGGCTCGGCGTGCCGGTGGGAGATCGACGCCGAGGGGGCGATGGTGGTGAACGTCGGGGCCGGCTCGATCCGCACGCGCGAGTCGTTCGGCGACTTCTTGCTGCACATCGAGTTCGCCGTGCCGAACAACCCGCCGGAGTTCACCGGGCAGGCGCGCGGCAACAGCGGCGTCTATCTCCAGGGCCGCTACGAGGTGCAGATCCACGACTCGCACGGGCTGCCGCCGGCGGACAACCTGTGCGGGGCGATCTACTCGAAGGCCGCGCCGCTGGTGAACGCCGCACGCCCCGCCGAGGAGTGGCAGACCTATCTGATCGACTTCACCGCGCCGCGCTGGTCCACTGTGGGAGACAAGATCGCCAACGCCCGCGTCAGCGTCTGGCACAACGGCACGCTGATCCACGACGACTTTGAGATCGACGGCACGACCGGCGGCGGCGCGCCCGAAGGCCCATCGCCCGGCCCGATCCTGCTCCAGGACCACGGCGACAGCCGCGTGCGGTTCCGGAACATCTGGATCGTTCCTCGCTGACCTCGCCGAAGCCTCGCTGAGACAACCCTTGGCCGGATCGTTCCGGGCAGTAGAATGGCCCCATGCTGTGGAGTTTCGGCGGTCGCGGGCGGCTGCTCACCCGCGCCGAGATCGCCCGCCGGGAGCACGAGCACTGGCTGAACCGGGCGATCGCCTCGGGGACGCCGTACCCCCGCATCCCCGTCCGTCAGGTGCGTTTCGGCGGGTTCTCGGGGCTGATGGCTCGACCCGGCGGGCCGGAGCGTGCAGCACGGTGGTGGGACGCGGCCCTGGCGCGGGTCGATGAACTGGGCGGATGAAGGCCCGGCGCGCCGGTCGCCGATGGTCTAGGGTCGCGGTAGCGGCCGCACACGGGAGGGGGCGATGTCGGAGTCCACTGTGCCGGAGTCCAAGACCGCGACGCCAACACCCACGCGCACGACGCTCGCACGCCGGTGGCTCATCCGTGTCGTGCTCATCACGATCGCGCTCTGGGCGTTCGGCGCGTGGGGCCTTTACGACGCGCTCGTCGCCTATCCCAAGCGAGGTGCTGCCTATGCCGAACTCATGCAACTCGAATACCTCCGCACCGCAAACGACCGCGGCGTCCTGGGACAGGCGAGCATCGACGATCCGGCCGGCGAACTCGCCCGACTCCGCGCCAAGGACGTGACCCAGCGCTCGGCCGTTGAGCAACAGCGCCTGCTCTGGCTCGAAGCCCTTGCCACGCCGGGCCTGAACATGCTCGACCCCCAGCACACGCGCATGGAGAACCCCGGCGCCACACTCGCCCGACTCCAGAGCGAGTGGGCGCAGCGGCCGGCCCCGAAACCTCTCAGCTGGTTCGACCTGCCCAGCCAGTGGCTCATCCTCGTCGTCTGCTGGGGATTCGGCACGTGGATGCTGATCCTCTTCGGCATGGTTGCCTCGAAGCGCTACTCATGGGAGCCGGAGGCCCAGCGGCTCACGCTCCCCGGCGGCGCGACGCTTGTGCCCGCCGACCTCGACGACGTGGACAAGCGAAAGTGGCACAAGTTCATCGTCTTTCTGAAGATCAAGCCCGAGCACGTCATCCTGGGCGGGCGCGAACTGCGCCTGGACCTCTTCCGCTACAACCACCTCGAGTCCTGGGTGCTGGAAATGGAGAAAACCGCCTTCCCAGACCGCCAAGAAGAGGAAGAAGAGGCGGCCGATGGCAGCGCGCCCGATCGGGGCGACGGACCGCGGACGGAGCCGGATGGCGCAGGGGCTTGACCTTGTTGCGGTGGGGATCGTGGCGTTGGCGTCGCTGGTCGGCGTCGTGCTGACGCTGCTCACGCTGCCGGGCACATGGTTCATCATCCTGGTCGCGCTGCTCTGCCAGTGGTGGCGCGAGGGCTTGTACGAGTGGTGGACAATCGCGCTGTGTGCCGTGCTCGCGTTCGCCGGCGAGGTCGTCGAGTTCGCATGGTCTGCACGCGGTGCGAAGCGCACCGGCGGCACGAGGCCGGGGATGGTCGGCTCGATCGTCGGGGGCCTGATCGGCGCGGTCGTCGGCACCTTCGCCATCCCGATCCCCCTGCTCGGCACGATCATCGGGGCCGCGGTCGGGGCCGGGCTGGGCGCGGTCGCTGGCGAGCGGGGGATGTCGCAGCGGACGTGGCGCGAGTCGGCCGCGGTGGGGCGAGGGGCCGCAGTCGGCCGCCTGACCGCCGTCGCCATCAAGACGGGCATCGCCGGGGTGATCGGGCTTGTGCTGACCACGGGCGCGCTGCTCGCCTGAACGTCCGGCGCAGTATGCTCACCACCACGGACCCGCGACGGAGCGCAGCGTGACCGCACGGAAGAAGGACCACAAGGCAGGCCCCGGCCAGACCGACGGCGTGAAGCACTTCGTGCTCGACACGAACGTGCTGCTCCACAACCCCAACGCCCTCTTCGTCTTTCAGGAGAACCACGTCGTCATCCCGTTCCCCGTCATCGAGGAGCTGGACAAGCTCAAGCGCCGCGACGACGACATCGGGCGCAACGCCCGCGAGTGCATCCGCCACCTCGACCGCCTGCGCGTCGCCGGCAACCTCACCGAGGGCGTGGACTGGGGTGCGGTCAAGCCGACCAGCGGCGCGGCCGCCAGCACCGGGCGCAACGGCGCGACCGGCACCGTGCGCATCGACGCCGCGGACCACCAGCGGCCCGACCTGCTGCACGAGGACATCCCCGACAACCGCATCATCGCGGTCGCGCTGGACCTGCACCGCGAGGGCAAGCGCACGGTCTTCGTCTCGAAGGACCTGAGCGCGCGCATCAAGAGTGACACGCTCGGCATCCACACCGAGGACTTCGAGAACCAGAAGGTGGACGCCGAGCGGCTCTACACCGGCTACCTCTCGCTCACGGTCGAGGGCACGCTGATCGACGATCTCTACGAGCAGCGCGCCCTGCCCCTGGAGCGGCTCGTCGGCGTGCTCGCGGGCGAGGAGGAGAGCGGCGAGCCGTGGCCAGTCGAACTCCGCGCCAACCAGTTCCTCCTGCTGCGCGACGCCGAGGACGAGCACCACACCGGCATCGCCCGCCGACCCGGCGACACCGACCACGTCATCCCCATCACCGGCCCGCGCAAGCCCGTCTTCGGCATCATGTCCCGCAACCTCCAGCAGATCATGGCGTTCGACCTGCTGCTGGACGACCAGGTGAAACTCGTCACACTGCTCGGGTCCGCGGGCACGGGCAAGACGCTGCTCGCTCTGGCAGCCGGCATGTCGAAGGTGCTCACCGAGGAACGCTACGAGCGGATGCTGTGCGCACGCCCGATCATGCCGATGGGGCGCGACATCGGCTACCTCCCCGGTGACAAGGACGAGAAACTCACGGCGTGGATGCAACCCATCTTCGACAACCTCACCTACCTGCTGAGCACGCGCGCCTCGCCCGGTCAGTCCGCCGAGAGCCAGAGCACCGAGCAGCGCATCCAGAAACTCATGGCCGACGGCGTCCTCGTGCTCGAACCGCTCACCTACATCCGCGGCCGCTCCATCCCTCACCAGTTCATGGTGGTGGACGAGGCACAGAACCTCACGCCGCACGAGGTCCGCACCATCGCCAGCCGCGTCGGCGAGGGGACGAAACTGGTTCTCACCGGCGACATCGGCCAGATCGACAATCCGTACCTCGACCAGTCCAGCAACGGCCTCTCGTACACGGTCGAGAAAATGAAGGGCCTGCCCATCGTCGGCCACGTCACGCTCGCCAAGAGCGAACGCAGCGAACTCGCCAGCCTCGCGGCCGAGCGGCTCTGAGCGGACCCGAGACGCCCGCACACCCCGGGTAGCCCGCCACTCCGTCGAGGGGCTTGTGCATCACGCGCTACACCCTTGCGCCGTCGGGGTTGAGACTCGCACCGGCGCGCCGTGTCCAGTCCCGCGCTACACCCCCGGCGTCTCGGCGGACAGCCCGCGCACGCTTGCGGCGCGGCGCTGCCAGGCCGGGGTTGCGGTCTGCCTGGACTCCTCGGCCTCGGTGAAGTTCTCGCCGAAGCGGAAGAGGCGGAAGGAGTTGGCGAGGACGAAGATCTCGCCGGCGAAGTGGTAGAGGCCGGCGAGCCAGACCTCGAGTTTGCCGGTGGCGGCGAGGGCGAGGCCGATGAGCACGATCACGATCGACGCGGCGATGTTCTGGGCGATGATGACGCGGGTCTTGCGGGCGAGTTCGATGAGGAAGGGGACGCGGTTGAGTTCGTCGGTCATCAGGGCGACGCCGGCGGAGTTGGTGGCGATGTCGGAGCCGGAGAGGCCCATGGCGACGCCGACGTCGGCGGCCGCGAGCGACGGGCCGTCGTTGATGCCGTCGCCGACCATCATGGTGCGCATACCGGCGGCGACCATCTGGCGGATCTGCTCGTGCTTCTCCTCGGGGTGGCACTCGGCCTCGATGGCATCGACGCCGACGGCCTGGCCGACGCGCTTGGCGACCGAGAGCCGGTCGCCCGTGAAGATGGCGACGGTGCGCACGCCGAGTTCGCGGAGTTTGCTGACGACACCGGCTGTGCCGGGCTTGATCTTGTCCTCCAGCCCGACTGCGCCGAGGTACCGGCCGTCGCGCATCACGTGCACGCCGGTCATGCCCTCGATGCGCTGCTCGACGGCCTCGACCTGCTGAGCGATGGCGGGGTTGAGTTCTCGCAGCCAGCTGGCGCGGCCGACGCAGAGTTCGCCGAGGGTGGTGCGCGCCCGCACGCCCCGGCCGTGGATTTCCTCGTAGTCCTGCGAGCCATCAGGGGTGATCTTGGCGGCGCGGGCGGTGCGCAGGATGGACTGGGCGAGCGGGTGGTTCGAGTGCTGCTCGCCGTTGGCGGCGGCCGCGAGCAGGTCAGCACCCTCGACGCCCGGGGCGGGCGCGAGGCGTGCGACCTCGAAGCGACCGGTCGTGATCGTGCCGGTCTTGTCCATGACGACGGCGTCGACGTTCGAGGCGGCTTCGAGGTACGAAGGCTGCTTGATCATGACGCCGAGGCGCGCCGCCGCCGCGAATGCCGCCACCATCGCGCTCGGGCTGGAGAGCAGCAGGGCCGCGGGGCAGCAGACGATGAGGACGGTGATCGCGGTGCGTGTCGCGTCCGGGCGGAGGTCCGCGTTCTGGCTCATCACGAACCAGACCACGAACGCGACCGAGATGGCGACAGGAACGAAGAAGCGGGCGACCTGCTCGATCAGCGCCTGGCGCGGCGAGCGGGTCTCCTCGGCGGCGCGGATCAGCTGGCTAACCTTGCCGATGGCCGTCTCCTCGCCGACCTGCGTGACGCGCAGGTCGATGATGCCGGTGAGGTTGGTGGTTCCGGCGTAGACCGGCTCGCCGGACTGCACCTCGACTGGGACGGCCTCGCCGGTGAGCGATGCCTGGTTGATCGTGGATCGCCCGCTGACGACGACGCCGTCCACCGGCAGGTTCTCGCCGGGGCGAACGCGGACAACGTCCCCGACCTTGACCTCGCCGAGCGCGACCTCGCGCTCCGTGCCTCCATCAACGATGCGGGCGACGTCGGGCGTGAGGGCGACAAGTTCGGCGATGGCGCGCTGCGCGCCGAAGGCCGTGCGCCGCAGGATCGCGTCCGCCACCAGCAGGATGAACGCCAACCCGCCGGCGGTCACGAAGTCGCCGACCGCGATGGCCGCGAGGATGGCGATCGCCGCGAGCGTCGAAGACGAGGCCCGCCGCTCGCTGATCTCGCGCCAGCCCTCGCGGCAGAGCGGGATGGCAAGCATGATGGAGGCGATGACGGCCGGGATCTGGGCCACCGCAGGGTCGGTGACTTCCAGCCACTTGGCGAGCAGCGTGGCGACGAGCAGCATTCCGCCGACGAGATACAGAAGGATGTGCCGCTCGCTGGTCTCCTCGCCGTGGGAGCAGGCGACCATCCGCCCGCGCTTGTCGTCCTCGTGGTGGTGATGATGGGGCCCGTGATCGTGGTCGTGAGCGTGCGTGTGAGCGGTTGAGGCCATGCGCCGTGCTCCCGGATGGTCGGGTCGTGAACGGGTGGTCGGCTGCCGCCGGAATCGGCGGTCAGCCCTGCGAAGGGGCAATCCTACCCCTCCCCCCCGCGCTCGGTCGGATAGGGTACGGGCATCACGCCCCGAGGGTTCAGCCCCGGCGACGGAGTGACCCGTGTCCACCCCCGCCCGAGTTACGGTCCTCGGCCTCGGTCAGATGGGGCTGGTCTGCGCGGGCATCCTCTCGACGCCGGACGCCACGTCGCGTTCACCGAGGACGGACGTGCGGCTGTGGGGCCACAGCGCGGACGAAGCGGGCGCGCTGACCCAGACCCGGCGCTCGTACCGCCTGCCTGGGTTCACGCTGCCGGACTCCGTGCGCGTCTGCCTGCGCGACGACGAGGCGCTCGAGGAAGCCGACCTGATCGTCTCGGCGATCCCGGTCCAGTTCACGCGGTCGGTGTGGGAGCGGCTGCGCCTGCACGTGCCCCGCGATGCGGCGGTCGTGTCCGTCGCCAAGGGGATCGAGAACGACACGCTGCTGCGGCCGACGCAGATCCTGGCCGATGCGTTGCGCGACGATCCCGACGCGCGCCCGCGCCGGCTGGCCGTGCTGAGCGGGCCGACGATCGCGCCGGAACTGGCCCGCTGCCTGCCGGCGACCATGATCGCGGCGAGCGACGACGCCGACTTCGCGGCGGAGGTGCAGCGCACGTTCTCGACGAGTTGGCTGCGCGTGTACACGAACCCAGACGTGCTGGGTGTCGAACTGGCGGGCGCAACGAAGAACGTGATCGCCATCGCGGCTGGCATCCTCGACGGCCTGCAGGCGGGCTACAACGCCAAGAGCGCACTCCTTGCGCGCGGCCTGGCAGAGATCGCGCGGCTCGGCGCGTCCATGGGCGCGACGCCCGACACCTTCTTCGGCATCGCTGGCGTGGGCGACCTCGCCACCAGTTGCTTCAGCCCCGAAGGACGCAACCGCTCCTGCGGCGAGGCGCTCGGTCGCGGCCAGCGGCTGGACACCTACCTCGCTTCGCAACCGTTCGTCGTCGAGGGCGTGGCGACCACGCGGTCCGTGATCGACCTCGCCCGCAAGTACCGCGTCGACATGCCCATCACGGCGAGCGTCCACGCCGTCCTTTTCGAGGGAATGGACCCGATCGACGCCATCGGCCGCCTGATGAGCAGGGAACTGAAGAGCGAACGGATCGCCTGAACCGTCCGCATCCGGCGACCGGGCCGGCGCGTATGGTCCTCCGTGCCCGTTTCGAGGAGAGACGCCCCATGTTCACAACCCTCGCTGTTGCCGTCGTGAGCCTGCCGACCGCGTTCGCCGAGGGCGGGCTTCTGCCCCGCGTTCCGCTGGCGAAGGAGCCGGTGCTGGCACTGCCGGGCGAACCTTCGCGGCTCGTCGCGAAGTTTCGGGACGACCTGCTGGTCCGGGCAACGCCCGCGGGCTTGGTGAGCCTTGCGGGCGCGGACCCCGCTGCCGCGCTGCCGCTCACCCGCGCGGCTGCCTCGTTCTCGCAACTCATCGACCTGCCCGACGAGACCGTCGCCTTCCTCGAATCACGTGCCGCGCTCGTGAGTGGGCGGGCGCAGCCTGACCTCGCTGGCATGGTCATCGTGGATGCGCCGGACGCGCTCCTGCTGCCGATCGCCCTTGAACTCAACGCCAGCCCGCTCGTCGAGTGGGTGCAGTTCCAGGAACTGCTTCCTCCCCCTCCGTGCGACGATTTGCTGCCGATCACGCCGCAGTACTACCCGAACATGCAGGGCTATCACGCGGCGAATCCGGGCCTGAACATGGCGGCGGCTTGGGCGCTCGGCGGCCGCGGGGCGGGCATCCGCGTCGCCGACTGCGAGTACGGCGTCGTGGCGAACCACGAGGACCTCTGCGGCATCTGGCTCGAACCGGGCCAGACGCCGCACCCGAACGTGGCCGCCAACGGCTGGGACGAGCATGGCACCGCCGTCTTCGGCGAACTGATGAGCCTGAACAACGGCTACGGCTGCACCGGCCTCGTGCCCGACGCGGCGGGGCTGTTCTTCCCCGAGTGGACGGTCGAGGGCGGGTCGCGCCGTGTCACTTGCATCGCGAACGCCATCGCCACCGTCGGCAAGGGTGACGTCGTGCTCCTCGAGATGCAGACCACCGGCGCGGGCGGGGGGTACGGACCGGCTGAACTCGACCTCGCCGTCTGGACCGTCGTGAAGAACGGAACCGATGCGGGCGTTGTCGTCGTCGGCGCAGCAGGCAACGGCAACCAGAACCTCGATTCCTCGCCCTACGTGCCGTACATGAACCGAGGCGACAGCGGCGCGATCATCGTCGGCGCAGGCTCCTCCACCACCGCCCACAACAAACTCTCCTTCAGCACCTACGGCTCCCGCGTCAACGTGCAGGGATGGGGCGAGAACGTCTTCACTCTCGGCTACGGCTCCTACGCCCAGCATGGCGGCGATAAGAAGCAGCGATACACCGCGGGCTTCAGCGGCACCAGTTCCGCTTCGCCGTTCATCGCTGCGGCCGCCGCCTCGCTCCAGAGCATCGCCGAACTGCACCGCAACCGGCGCCTCGCGCCCCTGGAAGTCCGCTCGGTCCTGATCGCCACGGGCATCCCCCAAGGCTCGGGCGGGCACATCGGCCCCTTCCCGAACATGGCGGCCGCAGCCAAGCGCGTCGCCTGCTACGCGGACTTCAACCTCGACGGCACGATCAACTCGACCGACTTCCTCCTCTTTCTGAACGCATGGAGCGCGGCCGCGCCCGAGGCCGACACCGACCGCGACGGCGCGCACTCCTCCATCGACATCATCATGTTCCTGAACGCTTACGTCGCCGGATGCTCCTGATCACGCCCCGGCCCGACAGATATACTCGGGCATGGCCATCACCATCACCTACCTCGGACATTCGGCGTTCGTCCTCGACGACGGCGCCCATCGCGTCGCCATCGACCCCTTCATCACCGGCAACCCGCTCGCGCCGAACAAACCCGGCCTGCGCGCCGATGATCTGAAGGTCGACGCGGTCTGCCTCACGCACGGCCACGGCGACCACCTCGGCGACGCCGCCGCCATCGCCAAGCGCACCGGCGCGACCGTCTACTGCTCCTGGGAAATCCACGAACTCCTCGTCGAGCAGGGCGTGAAGCACACCGAGCCGGGCAACGCGGGCGGGCGCATCGACGCGAGGTGGGGCTGGGTCGCCTTCACGCAGGCCTTCCACTCCTCTTCCGTCAACGGTCGCTACCTCGGGCAGCCGATGGGCGTCGTCCTCCACCTCGGCGGCAAGACCGTCTATCACTGCGGTGACACCGGTCTCTTCTCGGACATGAAACTCCTCGGCGAAATCTACAAGCCCGATGCCGCCATGATCCCCATCGGCGATCGCTTCACCATGGGGCCGGAACTCGCCACGCGCGCCGCTGAACTCATCGGCGCTCCCTTTGCGATTCCAATCCACTACAAGACCTTCGGCCTGCTGCGCCAGGACTGCAAGGGCTTCGCGCCCAAGGGCGTCACCGTGCGTGAACTCGTCCCCGGCGAACCCTGGCGGCTCGGGTAGCCCGTCGCTCGACCCGGCCGCCGACGGCCGGATAGCGGCGCGCTGCGGCTATCATCGACGCAGCCACGCAGGAGCCACCCATGACCACGCTCGCCGCGCATGCCAACACCGACCTCCGCGCACTCCTCGGCCCCGATGCAGACGACCTGCTGAGCCACCGCTGCGGCACGATCCCGGCCTCCGCCCTGCACCTGCCGGGGCCGGACTTTCTCGACCGGGTCGTCGTCCACACCGACCGCAAGCCCGCCACGCTCCGCAACTACGCCCTCATCCTGAACACGGGGCGTCTCGCCGGGTCAGGGTTCGTTTCCATCCTGCCCGTCGATCAGGGCGTCGAGCACTCTGCCGGCGCGTCCTTCGCTCCGAACCCCGAGTACTTCGACCCCGAGAACATCGTGCGTCTCGCCGTTGAGGGCGGGTGCAACGCCGTCGCCAGCACCTTCGGCGTGCTCGGCGCGGTCGCCCGCAAGTACGCCCACAAGATTCCGTTCCTCGTGAAGTTCAACCACAACGAACTGCTCACTTATCCCAACCAGTTCAACCAGCTCCCGTTCGGCACGATCCGCCAGTGCTTCGAGATGGGTGCGGTCGCCGTCGGCGCGACCATCTACTTCGGCTCCCCCGAGTCCGGCGAGCAGATCCAGTACGTCGCCGACATGTTCGCCGAGGCCCACGACTACGGCCTCGTCACCGTGCTGTGGTGCTACACGCGCAACCCTGCGTTCAAGATCGGGGGCACGGACTACCATGCCGCCGCCGACCTGACCGGCCAGGCCAACCACCTCGGCGCCACGATCCAGGCCGACATCATCAAGCAGAAGCTGCCGACGAACAACGGCGGCTACGCGGCCTTGAACACCGGGGACTCCGCCTACGGCAAGTTCCGCAAGGAGGTCTACACGAAACTGAGCGGCTCCGACGAGTCCGGGCGCGGCGGGCACCCCATCGACCTCTGCCGATACCAGGTCATCAACAACTACATGGGCCGCATCCCCCTGATCAACTCCGGCGGCGACAGCAAGGGCGCGAGCGACCTGGCCGACGCCGTCCGCACCGCCGTCATCAACAAGCGCGCCGGCGGCATGGGCCTCATCTCCGGGCGCAAGGCCTTCCAGCGGCCGATGAAGGACGGCGTCAAACTCCTCCACGCGATCCAGGACGTCTACCTCGACGAGACGGTCACCGTGGCGTAACGAGGGAGGAGGCAGTCAGGCCTGTTGCTGTGCGGCGCACGCACTGGCGCGGATTGCCCTCAACAGCCAAGACTATGCTACGACGCGGTTTGGAGAATCCGCCATAGCATGGTCCAGCCGCGATCATTCTGCGCCCATCAGGAGAGTCGTCGTGCGATCGAACCCCGCGCTGCTGCCTATGCCCGCCTCGAGACTCCCGCACGAGCGGATCGGGCAGTCCTGCCCCGGCACGCCATCGCGTCAAAGTCGGCCGTCGTGGGGCGTGCTCGCGTGCGTGCTGTTCGCCGTCGCGGCGCAGACGCCCAGCTACAGCCAGCTGGAGCAAGCCGAGCGACCGGCCGCGGTGCCCGAGCCGGGCACGCGCCTCGTGCTCGAGCTGAGTCCCGGCGTTGAGGTCGAACTCGCGTGGATTCCGCCGGGCGTCTTCGAGATGGGCAGCCCGGGCGACGAGGCGGGTCGTGAGGATGACGAAGGCCCGAGGCATGCCGTCCGCATCAGCCGCGGCTTCTGGATGATGACCACGGAAGTTCGGCAGGATCAGTGGATCGCGCTGATGAAGAGCAACCCGTCGCGTTTCAAAGACGACGCACGCCAACCGGTGCAGACGGTGGGGTGGTTCGAGGCCGTCGAGTTCGCGAACCGGCTGACGGAGGCTGTCGCGCAGCGCCATCCCGATCTCGGACTGCGCCCGCGCTACCTGATCGAAGACGCCGAGCGGTTCAACGATGGTCACGTGCGCAGCGCGAGCGTGCGCCGCGTGGCGGAGCATCGCGGGTTCCGCCTGCCGACCGAGGCGGAGTGGGAGTACGCGTGCCGTGCCGGGACAAGCGGCCCGTTCCACACGGGCGAGACGATCCTGTCCGATGAGGCGAACTTCAAGGCCAGCCTTGGGTACCGCGACAGCGAGGGCGGCGTGTTCCGCGAGCGCACCGAGCCGGTGGCGAGTTTCGCGCCGAACGCCTGGGGCCTGCACGACATGCACGGCAACGTGTGGGAGTGGTGCTGGGACTGGTACGACCCGCACTGGTACGAGCCGACCAACGGCCCGACCAACGGCCCGACCAACGAGCGGGGCGAACGGGTCGATCCCCAGGGACCGGGGGACGGGAACGAGCGGGTTCTCCGCGGCGGCTCGTGGTACGACGGGCCGTGGTACGTGCGGTCCGCGCACAGGTATCGTCTCGGACCCGTCTTCCAGTACTACAACAACGGCTTCCGATTGGTCCTCGACGCGGAATGAGAGACATCCACGCGCCGTCATGTCCATGCAGGATCGGCACCTCGGCGGGTCATCACCCGCCGATCCGTTCGTACTCCGCCAGCCGCTGTTCCATCTCGGCCCGGTACTGCTCGCCGTGCGCCGGGATGAGCGAGACGGCCTCGCGCTGCGCCGCGGCCGCACCCGGCGCGTCGCCCGTCAGGTGCAGCGCCTTGGCCAGCGTGTCAAGGTACATCCAGAGGTTCGCGCCCCCAGCGTTGCGCTCAACCCGGCAGGCGCGCTCGGCGGCGCGCATGGCAGCGGCGGGGTCGCGCGCGCTCACCGGCTCCGCCGTCAGCAGGAACCACGCGCACGAGTTCAACTGGTCCGCGTTCGCGTCGATCCGCTCGGCGAACCGCGACATGACTTCCAGCGAACGCTCGACCTCGGGGCGGGATCGTTCGGGCCAGCCGAGCGATTCGTAGAGCATGAGAAGGTTCATCGCGGTCGTGAGGGTGTCGGGATGGGCGTCGCCCAGCACGCGCCGTGCCGCCGACAGGCTCCGCTTGTAGAGCGTCTCTGCCTCCTCGACCCGCTCCGTCCTTGAGAGCACGAAACCGAGGTTCGAAGCGGCGCCGAGCGTGTCAGGGTGCGCCTCGCCGAGCACGCGCTCGCGGGCCGCGACCACGCGCCGCAGCAGTTGCTCCGCCTCCGGCACGCGCCCCGTCGCCAGCAGCGTCATCCCGAGTTCGTGCTCGGCGAAGAGCGTGCCGGGGTGGTTGTCGCCGTGGGCTTCGCGCCAGCTCGAGAGCGCCTGCTCCAGAAGCGGGACGGCCTCGGCGTAGCGGCGCAGATCGGCGAGCAACGCGCCCAGGTTCGTCAGCGAGCCGAGCGTCTCCGGGTGCGTCAGGCCGAGCGTTCGCCGCTGTCCGTCGTGGACCCGCCGCAGGATCGCCTCGGCTTCGTCCGTCCGATCGGTGTGCCGGAGCGCCATGGCAAGGTTGTTCATGGCGCCGAGCGTGGCACGGTCGTCCTCCCCGAACGCCCGGCGCATCCCGTCGGCGGCGCGCTCGCCGAGAGCGGCTGCATCGCCGTACCGACCCTGCTCCATGCGCAGGCCGGCGAGGTTCGCGAGAGCGCGCTGTGTCTCGGGGTGCTCGTCGCCGAGCGTGGCGCGGCGCATCTCGTAGGCGCGGGTCAGGTGCTCGTCCGCCTCGGGCAGTCTTCCGAGCGCGCGGAACGAGTTGGCGATGACGTGCCGCAGGCGGGCCTCGATCATCGGCCGATCAGCGAACCGGTCCGGAAGCGACAGCGACGCCTCGTCGAGGACGTCGCGCACGGTCACGTCGCGCCCGCGTTCCTCGGGGTCCACCGAGGCGAGCATGTCGCCCAGGAACGCGACCACGGCATCGGACTCGGCGCGTGCCTCGCGTTCGGAGGTTGCCAGTGCATTTGCGACGTCCCGCTCCCGAAGCGCCCAGACCAGGCCTGCCGCGGTCCCCGCCACGCCGAGCAGCAGCGCGAGCGCGACCGCCCCCGCCGCCGCCACGCCCCCGCGGTGCCGACGCAGGAACTTCGAGAGCCGGTACGCGGCCGTGGGCGGGCCGGCCTCGACCGGTTCGTCGCGCAGGTACCGCTCCAGGTCGCGTGCCAGCGTGCCCGCGCCGTCGTAGCGCCGGGTGCGGTCCTTTTCCAGGCTCTTCATCACGACCCAGTCGAGGTCACGGCGGAGTCGCCTTGCCACGGTCGCAGGATCGTCGTCGAGCCGCGGGAGCACGGTCGAGCCTGCGCGCGTGATGCGCTCGCTCGGCCGCACCGGCTCCAACTCGTCGATGGCGTGCGACACGCCCGCGTACCCGCCCGCGCGCAGTTTCGTCGATTCGAGCGGCGGTTCGCCCGTCAACAGTTCGTAGAGGATCGCCCCGAGCGAGTAGACGTCGGCCCGCGTGTCAACGTCCGACCCGCCGCGAGCCTGCTCGGGGCTCATGTACTCCGGCGTGCCGATCAACTGTCCGACCTCGGTGTAGACGGTCGAGTCGGTGAGCCGCTGCGAGACGGCCTTGGCGACACCGAAGTCGATCACCTTCGGCGAGGGACGACTGTCCACGAGCGACACGAGCACGTTCCCGGGTTTGAGGTCGCGGTGGATGACGCCCTTCATGTGCGCGTGCTGCACCGCCTCGCAGACCTGGATCATCAGGCGCACGCGGTCGTCCACTCCCAGCCGCTCGTGCTCGCAGAAAACGTTGATCGGCTCGCCGCGCACGTACTCCATCGCGAAGTACGGCCTGCCCTCCGGCGTCGTGCCCGCGTCGTAGACCTTCGCCACGCCGGGGTGATCCATGAGCGCGAGCGCCTGCCGCTCGGCCTCGAACCGCGCGATCACGGACTTCGAGTCCATCCCCGGCTTGAGCACCTTCAGCGCGACACGCCGGCGGACCGGCTCCTCCTGCTCGGCCAGGTAGACCGTGCCGAACCCGCCCTCGCCCAGCGCCTGGAGCACGCGATACGGACCGACAGCCCTGGTCGCGTCAGCCGGTAACGAGGCCGAGACGCTCGCCGGAGCGGTCGCGTCGAGTGTCGGATCGTCCGTACCCATCGGCGCGGAGTGTAGGGGGGGTCATATCTGGCCAATACCCCCACGGGAGAACCCCCAAACCGACGCAACCCGCCCGGTTCCTGCTGGCATCGGACCCCGCGACCGAGGACAATCGATCCGGAGGCCGGGGTTGCCCACGCCCAGGGTCGATTCGTGCTCACGCCGCCGGGAAGAACGCCCGCGCCGGCAATCCGGGAGGTTCACCATGCGTCTTACTCGCACGCCCGCTGCCCTGCTCGCACTCGCTTCGCTCGGCCTTGGCACCGGTTCGGCGAGCGCACAACAGACGCTCACCTCGGAACGCATCGCAACCGGCTTGGCTCGCCCCGTGCTCGTCACGCACGCGCCCGGCGACCGCGACCGCATCTTCATCGTCGAGCAGCGCACCGGCTCCACGGGGCGCGTGCGCATCTACGACCTCACGACCAACACGCTCCTCGCCACGCCCTTCCTCTCCGTCACCGGCGTCGCCACCGGCAGCGAGCAGGGCCTGCTCGGCCTCGCGTTCCACCCGGACTACGCGAACAACGGCCACTTCTTCGTGAACTACACCGCGTCCGGCACGAACGCCACCTGGGTGGTCCGCTACACCGTCTCCGAAGACCCGAACGTGGCCGACCCTGGAACCGCCCAGCCCGTCATCACCTTCTCCCAACCGCAGTCCAACCACAACGGCGGGTGGATCGGCTTCGGCCCGGACGGCTATCTCTACATCCCCACCGGCGACGGCGGCGGCGCGAACGACCAAGGCACCGGACACAGCCCCGGCGGAAACGCCCAGGACATCACCGACAACCGTCTGGGCAAGACACTCCGCCTCGACGTCGACGGCGACGACTTCCCCGCCGACCCCAACCGCAACTACGCGATCCCCCTCGACAACCCCTTCGTCGGCATCACCGGCGACGACGAAATCTGGGCCTACGGCCTGCGCAACCCGTGGCGGTGCTCCTTCGACCGCGAAACCGGCGACTTCTGGATCGCCGACGTCGGGCAGAACGCTTGGGAGGAAATCAACGTCCAGCCCGCCGTCAGCGCGGGCGGCGAGAACTACGGCTGGCGCTGCATGGAAGGTTTCGCCTGCACCGGCCTCGACGGATGCACCTGCAACCACGAGTCCCTCACGCTCCCGATCCACGCGTACTCGCACGCGGGCGGGAACTGTTCGATCTCGGGCGGGTACGTCTACCGCGGCGCGACCATGCCGCACCTGCGCGGCACGTACTTCTTCGCCGACTTCTGCTCCAACCGCATCTGGACGCTGCGCTACGAGGACGGCCAGGTCGTGGACCTGACCGAACGTCAGGCGGAACTCGTCCCAGACGTAGGCTCGATCGCCTCGGTCTCGTCCTTCGGTGAGGACGCCCGCGGCGAACTCTACATCTGCGACCTCAACGGCGGCGAGATCTTCCGCATCAAGCCCCGCTGCCCGGTAGACCTCAACGGCGACGGCCAAGTCAACACCGTTGACGTGCTCACCTTCCTCAACGCCTACACAGCCAACGATCCCGTAGCCGACTTCAACAACGACGGCACGATCAACAGCCTCGACTTCCTGGGTTTCCTGAACGCATGGATCGACGGCTGCCCCTGAACGGTGCGGGCTCTGGGACGGGGTGGATGCCGGGCAACGGTCCGGCCCGTTCGGCGTGGATCGCTCAGCCCCCGCCGAGCACGCGCCTGCACGCCTCCATCGTTACGGCATCCACCGCCGCAACCGCCTCGTAATCCACCACCCATGGCGACGGAACCTCGAACCGCGGGTACGCAGCCCTGAGGCCCGGACGCAGCGGGATGTTCCCCGAATCGCTCTCCGCGAGGATGCGCTCGCCGCGCTCGCTGAGCAGGAACTCGACCAGCCGGCGACGCGCCTCCGGGCCGCCAGGCCCGCCGCGCACCAGCGCGACCGTGTTCGGCATCAGCAGCGCACCGAAACTCGGCAGACCCTCGACCCGCTCGCCCGGCTCGTCCGGCCGCTCGTACACCAGGTCGATCGCCCAGCCGTTGCGCTGCGCGACCCAGACGTCGTCGGTGTCGGTGAGGCAGACATCGATCTCGCCGTCCGCGATGCCCCGCACAGCGGAGGCGTTCCCGCTGTAGATCCGCACTCCGTTGCCCTTCAGTGCCGTGAGCCATGCCTCGAAGGTTTCAACCCCGCATGCTTCGACGAGCGCGCCGAAGTGCCCGCGCGTGGTGCCGAACTCGGGGCGAGCGATGCCGACTCGCCCGCGCCAGCGCGGGTCGGTCAGGTCGCGGAGTGTGCGCGGCGCGTCCTCCGCCTTCACGCGGCCGGCGTGGTAGGCGATGACGCGCGCCCTGGCCGCGAAGCCGTGCCACGTGCCGTCCTTCGCGCGAACAGGCCACCCGCCTTCAACGCCGGTTTCGAGGCCCGTCGCCGGCTCGAACAGCCCCTCGCGCGCCAGCCGGATGGTGCCGAACGGCTCGCTGGACCACCAGACGTCCGCCCTCGGATTGTCCTTCTCCGAGAGCAGCCGCTGCACCAGGCCGGTTGTCTTCGTCGCCTCTGTGTCGCCCAGAAGGCGTACGCGCACGCCGGTCTCGGACTCGAACGCCGCGACCATCTCCCGCAGCACGTAGTCATCGGCGGACGAGTAGAGCACGACCGGGTCTCGCTCCGCGCTCTCGGCGCTCTCACGCGAGCACGCGCACAATGTTCCCGCCATCAACCCGAGCAGCACGAACAGACCGGTACGGCGAGGGACGATCGACCTACTTGCCGCCATCCCCGCCCGCCTCCTTCTTCGCCCGCTCGGCCCGCACCCGCTCCTCGAGCGTGCCGAAGTAGTGCTTCACCGCGCCGTGGTACTCGCGCGGCACCTGCATGGTCTGGAGCGCCTCAGCGGCCTCCTGCGACGAAACCTCGACCGCCGTGGCGAACTCCGCCAGCGCCTCGCCCTTCACCGAATCGCCCTCGACCAGTCGCGAGCCGATGATCGGCCCCGCCGTCGTCTGCACCTTCGCCTTCACGCGGTTCACCATGAAGTCTGCGGCTTCTTCCTCCGGTCCTTCGCCATTCCCCTGGCCGGGACCGCCGGAACCCATGCTCTGCCCCATGTTCGAGCCGGGCTTCCACGACCCGGTCATGCCGGCCAATCCCGTGCCCGAGCATTGGCCCCACTCGCACTCGCCGAGCGACTGGCCGAGTTTGTTCAGTTGCGCCATCGCCTCCTGCATCGCGGCGTTCACGCCGCCCATCTCCTGCGAGAGCAGCTCGAGTTCGCTGAGTTGCCCGGCGAGCGATTCCATGCCCGACATGCCCTCTTGGCTCATGCCGCTCTGGCCCATGCCCTGAGCCATCCTCGACATCGCCTCGCCCATCGCGCTGCACTGCTCGCCGGACTTGGACATCGCCTCGGCCATCTGCTGCAGCTGCTGCTTCTGCTCGGGCGAGAGGTTCTGCATGTTCTCGAGTGCCTTCTGGAGCGCCTGCGGGTTCGCAGCCGCTTCCTTGGCCTGCTCCCCGCTCATCCCGGCCTGCCGCAACGCCTGCTCGAGCGAGGTCTTCTGCTCGGCGAGCTGCTGCATCTGCCTAGCGAGATTCTCGAGCTGCGCCTTGAGTTGCTCACGCTCCTCGGGCGACATGCTGCCGTCGCCCATCTTCTGCGCCAGTTCGTCGAGCATCTGGCGGGCCTTGTCGAAGTTTCCCTTCGCGAGTTCGCGCGAGAGTTCCGTCATCGGCCCGCGCCCTGGCGTGCGCAACTGGCGCAGCATCTCCTGCAGCGCGTCCAGTTTCTGCCCCTTCTCTCCCGACTGCTCGGCCGCGAGACGCTCCGTCAGGCTCGTCAGCTTGCGGATCGCCGCGCGCCGGACTTCCTCGGCGGTCTGCGGCTTGTCGATCTGTGCCTCGCGGTCGCCGAGCGCGTCGCCCAGCCCGTCGCCCAGATTCGACTTCGCCAGCAACTCGCGGATTTTCTGCTCGCTCTGGAGCGCATCCGCCTTCGCCTCCGCGATCGCCTTCTCCTCCTGTTCGCGCTCGCGCTCGGCGGCAAGCGCGCCGCGCAGGTCGAACTGCGGCATCACGAACCACACCACTACCAGAACAAGCCCCACCACCGCAGGCGCGGGCCATGTCCGCGGACCCGCGATCGGCACGGCGTCGCGCACCACCACCCGGCGCGCCGTCTCGCTCGCGCTCTCCACCACCGCCCGCGACCACGGGTCGTCGCTCCGTTCCACGCACAGCGCGGTGCTGAGCGTCTGGCGCAGGCCCGCGCTCTCGTCCACCACCCGCGCAACCGCGAGGCTGCCCAGCGGGCGCACCACGCACCACACCAGCGCGATCACCACCGCCGAACCGATCGCCGCAGCGAAGACCCACAGCCACGGCAGCCCGAGGAGCACCAGCTTGTCCGCGACGCGCAGCACGAGCAGCGCGCCCAGCGCGGCCGTCAGCGTCACTGTCAATGACGCCAGCAGCCGAACCAGGAACAGCCTCCGCCCTGCCGCCGCCAAGACCCGCCGGACTTCGTCCATGGCCGCTACTCCTTCGCCCGATGCCTCAGCCTACTCCATCGGACTCCCCTACCGATCCAATTGTTCGCTTTCACCCCCCGATGGTTGCCCCGAATCCCCCCAGACCCCCCGTCCGGCTTGCCGATCGGCCTCTCCGACCCCAAGATGGCCCCCTCATGGCCTCCGACGCCCATCTCCGGCGATCGCTTCTCCGTTGGCTCGATGCCCCTTGGATCGACCCCGCCTGGGCCGTCCGCGCCTTCGATCGCCAGCGGGCCATCGATCCCCGCGGGCTTCGAGTTCACGCCGCGATGGCCCTGCTCTGGTGCCTCTGCCTCGGCGGGCCGATCAGTATCTCTGAACTCGCAGGCATCCCGCTCGCACTCGCATTCCTGATCCGCATCCATCGACACGTCGGCACGCTGCCGTGCTTGCTCGTGCAGCCGCCGGTCATCTTCATCCTCTCGTGGGCGGCCTGGGGCGCGCTCTCGCTGCTGTGGAGCGACGACCCCGCAAAGGGCTTCGATCAATACAGCCACGCCCGCTGGTTCGGCGCGATCGTCTGCCTCTGGCCGGTCGTCGAGCGGCGGTCGTTGCTGCTCGGTGCGCTCACGCTCGGCATCACCCTCGGACAACTCTCGCAGATCGGGCACGCGGTCGGTGGCTCGCTGGGCATCGACTGGCTCACTTGGCCTCGGTTGCCCGGTCGCAACTCCGGATGGTGGGATCCGGTCGTGGGCGGGTCGATCCTCACAGCCGCGCTCGGCCTGCACCTGCCCGCAGCGGCGTGGGGGCACGGCAAGTGGCGCATGCTCGGCGTTGCCGGCTCGCTCGCCTCACTCGCGGGCATCGCGGCGACGGGGACGCGCGGCGCATGGATCGCCGCCGCGGTACTCATCATGTTGGTCGCGCTCGCGGCGGGGTGGCGGGCAGCGCGGTGGCGCGGGCTTGCGCTTGCCTGCGCCGTGGCGAGCGTTCTCGTGGTCGTAGTGGGCGCCGGGGCATGGACGCTGGGGGGGCAGGCGCTGCGCGACCGCATCGTCACAGCGCGTGCCGAGGTCACGGTCGCGCTGCGCGACGGTGAGTACAACTCGGACACCGGCGCACGCATCGCCATGGCGGGCTGGGCTGTCGTCGCCTTCGCCGAGCGACCGCTGACCGGCACGGGCGCGGGCGGGTACAGGCACTGGGTGGAACAACGGCTCGCCGCGCGCGGCATCGACCCGGCGTCGCGCTCGGTACACGACCACGCGCACAACGCCATGCTGCACGTCGCCGCGACGGTCGGTCTGCCTGGGCTGCTGATCGCTATCGCGTTCATCGCTTCGGTGTTGCGAGGGGCGGCGCGGCGCCTGCCTGGCGACGGTCCGCCCGGATACGCCGACGGCCCGTTCTGGTCGCTCGTGGGTCTGCTGCTTGTGAGCGCGTTCGATGTGGTGCACATGAACGCGCAGACCGGCGCGATCATGGCCGCCTTGACTCTGCTGGCGATGCCCTGGCGCCCGCCTCCTCCCGAGCGTGCCGCGTGAAGATTCTGCTCCTGGCCGACTTCGCCGAGCGTCACCCGTGGTCGCCGACCGCGTGGGCGGTCGGCCTCGCGCACACGCTCCACGACCGGGGACACGACCTGCTTGTCGCGTGCGATGGGGCGGATGCCCCCGACGACTTCGCCCCGATGCCCGTGCTGGTGCGGGATGAGCGGCGCACCGCTCGCCACGCCCATCCGCTGCGCTTCGCCCGCTGGGCCGGAGCGGTGCGCGCCCGGCACGCGGATCGTGCGTGCGTCTCGCTGACACACTTCTCGCCCGGCGACCTCTGGATCCCGCTCGGCCCATCGACGATGGCGTCGCTGCGAGCGAACATCATGCTGCGCCGATCGTCACCCGGCTCCATGGCGGCGTACCTCGCCGACCGTCCGTGGCTGGCGCACGCCGCGCTCGCCGAGCGGCGTGCCCGCGCCGTGGCGGGACGGACCGGCGCTGTCCGCGGCGCGCTGAACGTACCCGCCGGCGCGCTGCCCGATGGTCGAATGGGCCTGGGCTTCGCCAGCCGCCTGCCCCCCCCCGACGCCGCGCGCGATGCGGGATTGCGAGCGCACACCCGTCGCACGCTCTGCCTGCACGAGGATGAGATCGTCATCCTGCTCTCGGGCATCCACCTCGACCGGCCCGGCTTGCACGAGTTCCTCGCCGGCGCAACGGGCGCGGGAGCGCGGCCCATGGTCGTCGCCCCCGCCTACCGCGGCTATCGCCTCCACCGGACCGCCGAGCGGGCCGGCACGGGCGATCGTGTGCGCCTCGTTGGCGCGACCGCACGTATGGACGCGCTCTTTGCCGCCGCCGACCTGGCGGTCGCGCCCTTCGCCGCGCCCTCGGGCATCACCACCGGCCGCTTCGTCTGCGACGCGATCCGCTCGGCGCGGCCCGTGCTGGCACGTGCGGACGCACCCGGCGCGGAACTCATCGCCCTTGCGCCCGAGATCCGACCCGGTGGACTCGTGCCGGACCCCACGCCCGAGGGCTGGCGGCAAGCTCTCGACGCCGCGCTCGAACCGGAAACACTCGCTCGATCGCGTCAGGCGGCCCAGTCGCTTGCGCCCGAACTCGGGCTGGACGCGCTCGCGGACCGCCTCGTCACGTGCCTGGAAACACGCATGGGGTCGCGCACGGTCAGTCCCGCGTGATGGTGCGGGGCCCCTTGCCCGCACGTTTCTCGTACACCCCGTCGCCCGATCGCTGGTACTTCGTGAAGCCGAGCCGATCGAGGTTCGCATCGCTCAGCTTGCCCTTGCCGGGTGCGCCCGACCACTTGCCCGCGATCATCGGCGCCTGGGGCACGCGACGCACCGGCTCATCCGTCTCGGGGTGCTTCGTGAGCGCGGGCGCCGACATCGGCTGCACCCACTCGAACGTGCGCCCGGTGCCCTTGCCCTTCGCGTCCATGATCTCGTAGACGTAGGTGGGCATCGTCCTTGCTCCTCAGAAGAACGACCGTCCGGAGTCCGGATCGACCATGCGCCAGCCGAGCGTCTTGCACATGCGCGAGAGCACGGGCCACGCGGTGTCGGCGTCGCCGATCGAGACCATGACCTGCGCCAGTTCGTCCTGCCCCATCGGCATCTCGACGACGAAGCCGGGGCCGTAGAGCCGGTCGGTGCCGAAGGCGACCGCCTTGCCGGAGCCGTCGCTGTGCGTGTTGAAGCGGCCCAGCGAATCGACGATCTCGGCGCGGCGCCCCAGCGGCACGGTCTCGCCCGGCGCGCCGGCCTTCGAGTTCATCAGCACCACCATGCGAGGCGTGGACACCGCTGCGCTCCCGTTGTGCCGGGGACACTAGCCCGTTCGAAGCGCCTCAGTCCTCCTCCTCCGCGTCGCGGGCGTCAATGAGCGCCACGGCCGCGTCAAGGAGCTTCTCCAGCGGCACGGGCTTGAGCAGGTAGGCGTCCACGCCGAGGCTCTCGGCATAGGCTTGGTGACGCTTGCCCTCGTTGGCCGTCACCATGATGACCAGCGGGCTGTCCTCGCGCCCCTTGATGCGCTCCAGGGCAAGAAACCCCGACCGCCCCGGCAGCATCATGTCGAGCACCACGAGGTCGGGCGGATCGTCGCGGCAGAGGTCCACGGCCTTGTTCCCGTCCGAGGCGAGGAGCGTCTGCGCGCCCTCGGCCCGGAACGCCGCGTCGATCGACTCCAGCACGTCGCGGTCGTCGTCCACGATCAGCACGCGCACGTCTTCGAGCCGATGCCGGGTACTCGTCATCATCCAACGCTCCTTCCGCCCCGCCCGTCCTTCATCCGTCCCACCCGCCGCGCGGGTTGCGGCATGTGCATCATTGAATCACGCAGAGCCCCTGAACGCAAGCGAAAACCGCCCCCTCAGGGAAGCCGATCCAGCCCGTGCTGCGTCAGAAAGGCCGCGTCACGGGCGGACTGCTCTTCAATCCGCGCCACCTCACCCTCCGTCATCCAGGGGAGGGCGCGGAGTTTCTCTCGCAGAGAGGGCGGGAAGGGCCGGCCCTCACGCTCGTGCCGCGGTCGGCTCTTCCAGATGCGGTGCATCCACAGGTACTGCTCGGGCGCGGAACGGACCATCGTCTCGATCGCGCGACGGTATCGCGCCGTGAGGTAGAAGAGCGGATCGGGCTGCGCCTCCCACTCCTCGGGCATGATCTCGTCCACCATCTCGACGCGATATCGGACGCCGCAGTCATCGTCGGCGCGGTCGCCCGCGCTGAAGCCGTGCTCGACAGGCCGATCGCGCACGCTGTTCCACCCGAGCCGGCGCGCCTGCCCCACGACCACCGGCGTACGGAACCGGATCGCCAGCAGGCCGATCGACTTGTACGTCGAGGCGAGCCGACCGAAGAACGGCACGAACATGCCGCGGTCGCCCGCGTTCTGGTCGGCGACGATGCCCATCGGCGCACCCTTGGCCAGAATCCGCGGCATCTCGTGCATCGCGCCGAACTTGTCCACCAGCGTCATCCCACGCCGCTCGCGGCTCTGGCGGAGCCATCGGTCGAGCGGCCGCATGTCCAGCGGGCGGTAGAGCGCGTGCACCGGGTAGCCGAGCAGCGCGACCACGTAGCCCAGCAACTCCCAGTTGCCGCAGTGCCCGGTGATCATCACCGTGGGTCGGCCTCGCATGAGAGCGCGGAGCGCGCCGTCCACCCGGTCGAGTTCGACGTGGCGGAGCCAGCCCTCCTCGTTCATCAGCCGCGGCGTGAGCGCCACCTCCACCCCCAGCATGAACAGGTGCTCGTACGCCCGCACCGCCAGCCCGAGGCGACGATCTTCGTCCCAATCCGGGTAGACGAACGCGAGGTTCGCGGCGGCGCGGCGAAGGCGCGCCCGGTTCATCGGCGCGCCTGCCCAGCGCCGGGCGAGGTCACGGGCGCAGCGGATGCTCTCGCGCGGGGGCAGGATCAACGGCAGTGCCGCCGCCGTGCGGATCGCGTAGTACGCGGGTGGGTGCAGGAACGCGGGCAGGCCGCCCATGCCACGCTCAACGCTCCCCGAGCAGCGTCCGCAGGCGGTTCTCGTTCAGCACCGGGATCGACGTCGCCGTCGCCTGCGCGAACAGCTGCTCGTATCGCCGCAGCGCGGCCTGCAACTCGGTGTACTGCAGCACCACGGCGATCGGCGCCTGAGGACCGGGCGCGGGCGGCAGCACCGGCGCCTGTCCCAGCACCAGGAAGTCCACGTCGCCGCTCAGGTCGTCGATCACCATGCCGCCCCAGGCCTCGATCTTCGCCCGGATCGCGGCCTGCTCGGCCTCGGTGGCGACGCCGTCGTTGTTCGCGTCGAAGTTACCCGCGACCACCATCTTGTAGACCTTGTTCGGGTCGTAGACAGGGTTGGCGATCACGTCGCCACGCACGATCGGGTTGCCCTGCACCTCGAAGAGCACCCGGCAGAGCGAGGTCGTTTCGTCCACGCGGATCACTTCGATGGACGCCTTGCCGCGAGGGTAATCGCCCGTCTCGGGGTCGGGACGGATTGCGGACGCGCTGGAATAGACGGAGAAGGACATCCCCAGCGGCACCTTGTTGCGCCTCCCGACGCTGATCGTCA
Organism: Synechococcales cyanobacterium CNB; assembly: GCA_030263455.1. NCBI lineage: Bacteria > Bacillati > Cyanobacteriota > Cyanophyceae > Synechococcales > Synechococcales cyanobacterium CNB. The sequence continues at coordinate 197,908 of SZOZ01000002.1, read as the reverse complement.
CCTGCCGCTCGGTCGCGTTCGTGCCGACGATCTGGCCGTCCACGAGCGCGTACTCGTCCATCACGCGGAAGAGATCCTTGGTGCGCTCGCCGCGCAGCACGTCCAGCTGGTTCTGGAGCCGCGCCCGCTCGTCCTCGAGCGCACTGATGCGGTCGAGCAGCTGCCCCTCGCGGTCGCGAGAGTCGCCGCGGATGCGCTCGACGCGGGCGTCCATGTCGGCCCGCGCCCGGTCCGTGCCCGCGCGGTAGGAGTTCAGTTCGTCGCGGTAGCGGTCCAGTTGCTCCTCGATCGCCGCCAGCGTCGCCTGGTGGCGGGACTGGATCGCCGCCACGCGCTCTGTCTCGTTGCGAAGATCGTTCTCGGCGACCACCCGCGCCCGCTCGGCGTCGGCGAGGTTCGAGGCCAGCCGCGTCGCGTGTGCGTCCACGTCGCGGAGCAGTTGCAGCATGTTCGAGCCTGCGACGAGGTCCTGCAGTGACGGCGGCTGCGCGCCCTGCTGCGTCGGCGTCCAGCCGGTCGCGGCCGCCACGCCCGCGAGCCGCACGTTCCCGAGACGCTCCATCATCGCCTCGAAGGTGTCGCGCCCGGAGCCGGAGAGCCGCTCCATCGTCTGGCGGTGCGAGGACTGGAGATAGCCGACGACGCTCTGGCCAGAGCGGCCCGCAAGCTGGGCCATCGAGACAATCTGCGGATCCTGCTGCTCCTCCTGGCGGACGAACTCGCGCAGGGCCTGCTCGGCCATCTGCTTCTCGCTCTGCGTGCGGCTGAACTTGCCGTAGAAGACGATCGTCGCCACGAACAGCCCGAGGCTGAGCAGGCTGAGGATCGTGATCGTCACCAATGTCCCGACGCTCGCGCCGCTGCGTGCCGCCATGACCGTACTCCGCCAGTGGCCCGCCCCGCGACGCTCGTCGCGAGCCGGGCCGGGTGTTCCGTACAGGGCGCGTGGATCGGCACGCCGCCCGTTTCTCGTCGCCCGGGCCGACCCGACCCGGCCGCGTCCCCCGGCTCCGAGAGCCTAGCCCCCCGGCCGGGGCCATACGCCCCCGCCCCCCGAGGGGATGCGGGCCGTGAGTCTCCCGACAGAGGGCGTCCGCGTCAAGCCCGAGGGCGAAAGTCGGGGCGGCAGATCGGGAGAGATCGCTGGATCTTCACACCCGCGGCTCGCTCTCGCCCAGCCGGGCGATCGCCTCGCCGTACTGCTCCCGCAGCGGCTCGACCACCTCGCGGATGAACCGCTCGGTCTGCTCGACGCTCCGCCCGACGTACTTCATCGGGTCCATGAGGCCGTCCCAGTCGATCTCGCCGTCGAGCATCCCGCCGCGGGCCTTGGACTGGAACGCCGGGTCTGCCCGCAGGCGGTCGAGCAGGTCGTTGTCGAGGCCCTGCTGCTTGACGCGCATTCCCGCGGCCTGGGCGTGCACGCGGATGCGCTCGTGGTAGTCCTGCCGGTCGCCCCCCAGCCGCACGCACGCCATCAGGATGTTCTCGGTCGCCAGGAACGGGAGTTCGGCCATCAGGTTCCGCCGCACCATCGCCTCATGCACCACCAGCCCGCTCGCCACGTTGTGCATCAGGTCCAGCGCGCCGTCGAGGGCGAGGAACGCCTCGGGAAGCGAGAGACGCCGGTTCGAGGAGTCGTCGAGCGTGCGCTCGAGCCACTGCGTCGCGGCCGTGTCGTAGGCGTTGCCGACGAGGTTCATCACGAAGCGCGTCAGGCCGCAGATGCGCTCGCAGCGCATGGGGTTGCGCTTGTACGGCATCGCCGACGAGCCGATCTGCTTGTCCTCGAACGGCTCGTCGATCTCCTTGCGGTTGGAGAGGAGCCGGATATCGGTGGCGATCTTGTGGAGCACGGAGGCCGTGGCGGCGAGGTCGGAGAGGATGAAGCAATCGACGACACGGGGATAGGTCTGGCCGGTGAGTCGGAACGTACGAGTGGAAGCGAGAGACCGCGCGATGGAGCCGCGTGCCGCATCGGGGAGCGTGGCGTCGATGCCGCCGTTCCCGGCGAGCAACAGCAGCGCATTCTGCTCGAAGGCATCCGCGCGGTTCGCATCGCCATCGAAGAGCGCGGCGAACGACGCCTGCGTGCCCGTCGCACCCCGAAAGCCGCGCCGACGGAACGAAGGCCGGTCGATCGGCTCAGTCATGCGCGACCGACACAGGATCAACTCATCGGCGTACTGCGCGAGCCGCCGGCCGACGGTCGTGGGCTGGGCCGGCTGATAGTGGGTGAGGGCCAGGCAGGGGACGCTCCTCCACTTTGCTGCTGCTCCGCTCAGGGAGAGAACGACTCGAACGATCTTCTCTTCGATGAGCCACGATGCTTCCTCGGCGATTGCCAGATCCGCGTTGCACACCACGTCCTGGCTCGTCATCCCCAGGTGGATGATCGGCCGCGCCTTCGGGCACGAGTCTCCCAGCGCGTGCACGTGGGCCATCACGTCGTGGCGGAGTTCGCGCTCGTACTCCTCGGCCTTGCGGATCTCCTCGTCGGTGATCCCATGTGGGGGTCGCTCGACGACCGCCCGCAGTTCCTCGACCTGCTCCCGCGTGACCAGCGGCGAGGCGTCATCCCGCGTCTCCTCGTGCATCGCCTCCGCCACCGCCAGCCAGACCCGTCGCCACGTGTTGAACTTATGCCGCGCCGACCACAGCCGCAGCATCTCCGGGCCGGCGTTCCGTGCGGCCAGCGGCGAGGTGTACGTGTCGTAGGGGCTGGGCACGGGCAACTCTATTCATGCAAGGGAACCACAAACGGAGCACGCCACAACGGAGCACGAAGCGCAAGCGAGTGCCATCCTCCGACCATCCAGTGCCTTCGGCGCGACACGGGTCCTCAGCAGTGGATCGATGCGGTAGCGGGTGGGTTCGGGCGGTCGGGCACCGGGACTCACTTGCGCTTCGTGCTCTGTTTTGTCTCCTGTCCTGATCGAGTAAAACCGTACCATCCACCCGTGCCCCGGTCCGATCCCACGCCTGCCGTGCCCGCCGACGCCCGTCCCGACGAGGACGCCGTCGATCGCACGCTCGTGCGGGCGATCCGTGCCGGCCGTGCCGAGGCCTGGAACGACCTCGTTCGCCGGTATCAGGACCGGGTGTTTACCCTCTGCCTCCGCATGGTGAACAACGACCGCGACCTCGCGGCCGACCTTGCGCAGGATGCCTTCCTCCGCCTCATTCGAGGCATCGACTCCTTCGACGACCGTGCCCGGCTCTCCACCTGGGTCTATCGGGTCACCATGAACTCATGTCTCACGAGGCTGCGCAAGGAGAAACTCCGCCGCCACCCGAGCCTTGACGCCTCACAGGCCACGAACGACGGTCTCCCCGCGTCCTCCCGGCGGCAGACCCGGGAACCGCAGCCCGCCTCGCGTGTCCAAACCGTTGATGAGCGCGAGCGGCTGCTTGGCGCCTTGGGGGCACTCTCCGATGAGCACCGCGCCATCCTGATCCTGCGAGACTCGCGCGGGCTGGAGTACGAGCAGATCGCGGAAACGCTGGACATCCCGGTCGGCACGGTGCGGAGCCGGCTCTTCCGCGCCCGGGCCGCCCTGCGGAGCGAACTCGAATCACCTCGTGGCGGGAAAGAACACACGTGACCAGCATCAACCCCAACACCCCCAGCACCGACCCCCCCCTGACGCCGGAGGAGTCCGACATCCTCGACCTGATCGAGGGCCGCCTCCCGGAGGCGAAGGCGACCGCGCTCCGCGCCCGGCTCGCCCGCGACCCGTCGCGAGCGGCCTGGATCACGGCGGTCGTGCGCGACAAGACCCTCTTCCGCTCGATCGATGACGTGCCCGCGCCGCGCACGCTGGCGGAGTCCGTCGAGACCGCGCTCGAACGCGAAACGCTGCTCGGCCTGTCAACAGGGCGTCACGTCGCCGCGCCGACTCCGATCACGCGGGTCTACACGCAGCCGCGCTGGCCGCGGCGCCTCGGCGTTGGGCTTGCGGCGGCGGCCGGACTTGCCCTCGCCGCCACGGGCCTCTTTCTCGTGATCTCCCGCCCGAACCTCTCGAACACGCCGGACCCGACGGTCGCGACGAACGACAACGCCGTGACGCCCGATCCGAACTCGCTCGCCCGTGATGACGGCGCCTCGCCCGTCGTGGCGCCGGACCCGACCGAGGCGATCGGCGCGGCCACGACGCTGGCGGACGCCGCTCCGGCGCGCTCCGGCCCGGTCCTTTTCACGAACGCGGAGCGAGCGGCCGAGCTGCTCGCCGAAGGCCGATTGCTCGTTCGCGTGCGCGCGGCCGACGCCGCGCTCGCGACGGAGCGTGTCGAGCGACTCGCGCACGGCTCGCAGGGGACCCGGGCCTGGCGACTGCTCTCGGACTCCCCGGACAGCGTGCGTCTTGCCGTTGCGGACGCGCTCCGCGGCCCGGTCGAGCCTTCCCCCATCTTCAGCCCCGACGGCGTGGCGTTCGAGCGCGTCGACCGCAGCACGCCGCACCTGGCGGCGTCGCGGGGCGCGCAGCCCGCCCCGCTGGTGCTCTATCTCGCCGAGACACGGACGGATCGTGCATCGCTCGCCGTGCTGCTCTCCACGCTCTCTGTGGGTGACCGTCAGCAGGCCGTGTTCGAAGAACTCCCGGAGCCGCTCGACACGCCGCCCGTTGTTACGCCAGAGGCCGTGCTGTGGTGGGCGCAGCCGCCGTCCGCATGGACGCCGCGCGCACACGTGCCGATCGTCATCGAGCACCTCGGGCGCGACTGACGCGGTTCACACGATCAACGCGAGAGCAGCGACGACCGCAGGCGGCCGATGACCGTCCGCACGGTCACCTCGCGCGGCTCGCCGTCCGTCCGGGCGGAGGGCAGTGCACCGAGCGCCGCTGTCGCCGACTCAAAGCCGCCGGACGGGTCGAGTCCGGCTTCGAGCCATTCGTCCCACGCGCGAGTCAGCCTGCGGTTCAGTCGGCCAGCGGCGATGCGTGGCTCGTCCGCGCCGAGGCCCGTGAGCAGGCGATATGCGAGTTGCGCTACCGAGCCGATCTCGTCGCGGATCAGTTCCGTGTTGCCGCGATCCAACCCCTGAAGCCGCCGCGCCAGCCCGAACAGTTCGATCATCACCCGGCCGTGTCGATCCACCAGGACCTCGTCGATCGAGAGCGGCCCGTGGTGCAGGCCGACCGCGTGCGCCGCCCCGAACGCTTCGAGCAGGTGCGCTACGGCCCGCTCCGCCTCGTACGGTCCCAACTGTCCGCCCTTCGCCTCCAGCACGTCGGCGAGCGTGACCAATCCCTCCTGGTTGCCGCTGTACGGCGTGACCAGCCAGCCGCGACCGTCGCCCGCGAACGAGAACTCGCCGATCGGCAGAACGTGCCCGTGCCTGAACGCGCTGAGCGTCTCGAACGCCTCCAGCAGCCTGCGCTGCTCTGCCTTGTCGTGGCAAGGCGCGAATCTGTGCAGCGTGTGGCTGGTCTGGCTCCGCTCGTGCAGGGCGAGCCATCGCTCGCCGAGTCGCCCATCCGTCAGTTGACGGACCAGCACATACGGGCCGAGGGAGACACGGACAGGTTGCGGACTCATGCAGGCTTGCCCCCACGGGTGGGCCACGCCGGAAACGCCCGGCATTGCCGACCCGCGACACCCGATCACGCCCGCGCCCGGCCGTGGGGCAGGGGGGGGCGGTCCAAGGCCCGGATGATACCGCCGGATCGGCACCCTGTCTTCGGCTCTCCGGTTCGACACGGAAGAGAAGACGCGTGTCTCCTCACAAACTCCGTACATCATTCCCGAGCCTCGCGCGCTCCCCTACCATCCCGTGTCCGGGCGCACCGGGGGCGCCCCGAGTCAGCCAAGGAGGATGCCATGACTTCCGCCGCCGCAGCCAGCCCGAGCCCGACCGTCCGCGGCTCAGACCCCCTCGCGCTGATCGACGTCGATCACGTTCGCTTTTACGTCGGCAACGCCAAGCAGGCCGCGTTCTTCTACGCCAACACCTTCGGCTTCCGCATCGACCAGATCGCCGACCTCACCACCGGCTCGCGCGACGAGGCCGACTACCTGCTCACGCAGGGCAACATCCGCTTCATGCTCACCACCCCGCTGACCAAGGACCACCCCGCCGCGGAAGAGATCAAGCGCTTCGGCGACGGTGTGAAGGACGTTGCCTTCACCGTTCACGACGCCGAGGCCGCCTGGAAGCAGGCCCTGAAGAACGGTGCGAAGTCCGCCCGTGAGCCGCGCGTCATCTCCGACAGGAACGGCTCCGTCACCGTCGCCAGCATCCACACCTACGGACGCGTCATCCACACCTTCGTCAGCCGCACGGGCCGGTACGCCCTGCCCGAGATCAAGCGCGGCACGGAGTTCATGCCCGTCTTCAAGAAGATCGACTCCCCCGTCAACGCCTACAACGAGCGCCACCCGTGCGGCCTCAAGTACGTCGACCACCTCGTCGGCAACGTCGAGGACGGCAAGATGAACGAGTGGGTCCGCTGGTACGAAGACGTCCTCGGCTTCTCGATGTTCAAGCACTTCGACGACAAGGACATCTCAACCGAGTACTCCGCACTCATGTCCAAGGTCATGGCCAGCGGCAACAACCTCATCAAGATGCCCATCAACGAGCCGGCCGAGGGCAAGAAGAAGAGCCAGGTCCAGGAATACCTCGACTGGCACGACGACACCCCCGGCGTCCAGCACCTCGCCCTCCGCACCGACGACGAACTCGCCAGCGTCGCCGAACTGCGCCGCCGCGGCGTCGACTTCCTCAGCCTCCCTGACACCTACTACGACGTGGTCTGGGATCGCGTCAACAAGACCCTCCGCGAGCACGGGCACGAGGGCGTGCGTGAGGACTTCGACCGTATCCGCGACCTCGGCATCCTCATCGACGCCGACGACGAGGGCTACCTGCTCCAGCTCTTCACCAAGCCCCTCCAGGACCGCCCGACCCTCTTCTTCGAGATCATCTGCCGCCGCGGCAGCCAGTCCTTCGGCAAGGGCAACTTCAAGGCCCTCTTCGAGGCCCTGGAGATCGAGCAGGAGAAGCGGGGGAACCTGTGAGTCCCATCAGGAATGACAATGCCGGCCATGCTCGTGGAGGATGGCTGGCGATTCGTTTTCTGGACGAATGAAGGCACGGAACGCCCGCATGTTGACGTCGAGAAAGCAGACGCTTCAGGGAAGCGGCGACGCTCATCGAACGTGCGTTCTCCTCTGCCGAGGTCCGTGCCGTCGTGAGCCAGCGGAACCGGGAGCGACGCCGCCAGAGGCGTCGGAAGCGCTCGCCGCGCCGAGAGGGGTCATGGGAGGCTTGCCGACGCCGTGGGATTCCAGACGCGGATAGGCGTACACCCCCTTCCCCCCCTCCCCGCGCCCCCGTAGAGTTCCCCCGGCCATTCACGCCGCCTGATTCCCGATGGACGACGCCCCGACATCCCAGCCCGAGCCTCCGCGAAGTCCGAGCCTGACGTGCGGGCTTGCCGTGGAAGCGGTGGACGCGACCGGCCGCCTCGGAGCGGATCGGCTCGAGTGGCTCATCGACCACGCCCGGCGTGCCCTCGCCCCGCTGCGGCTGACAGGTGAGGTCCGGGTGCGGGTCGTGGACGACGCCGAGATGGCGGCCGCCCACGTCCGTTGGGCCGGCGTTGAGGGCACCACCGACGTGCTGACGTTCGACCTGCGCGACGACCCGGCCGGCCCCTTGGACACCGACGTGCTCGCGTGCCTGGACGAAGCAGAGCGGCAGGCAGCGGCGCACGGGCACACGCCGGAACGGGAACTGCTGCTCTACGTGGTCCACGCCGCGCTGCATTGCTGCGGGCACGACGATCACGACGAGGCCGACGCCGCGCGCATGCATGCGCTGGAGGACGAACTGCTCGAACGGGCCGGGGTGGGGGCGACGTTCGACCCGTCGCGCCCGCCCGCGGCACGAGGGGGGGGGCGGCCGTGACGGGGCCCGGGGCATTCTGGATCGCGCTGGGCGCGCTGCTGCTCTCGGCGTTCTTCTCGACGCTGCACATGTCGCTGCGCTCGTCGCCGCGCGCCGCGCTGGCGGACCTGGCGCAGCGTCGCTCGCCCCGCGCCGCCGTGCGCATCGACCGTATCCTGGACGACGCGGACGCCCACCTGCTCGCCATCAACCTGCCGCGCATCCTCTGCACGCTCATCGTGGCGGTCGAGTCGGTCTTCTGGATCGTCTCGTTCCGCCCGCCGGAGCACGGCGACCCGACCGCCCCCCCCTCAGCGCTGGAACTCACGCTCGGGCTTGGGCTGGCGTCGCTCTTCATCTGGCTGGTCGGCTTCGCCGTGCCGCACAGCATCGCCAAGCACGCGGGCGAGCGGATCACGGTCGCGTTCGCTCCGCTGCTGCGGGCGGCGCACGCGCTGGTGCGCCCGGTCGCTCCGGTCGTGCGCTTCCTCGACGAGATCGTGCGGCGGCTCGCGGGCGAGGACGACGAGACCGAGACCGAGGCCCGCGAGGCGGAACTCCTCTCGGTGGTGGAGGAGGGTCGGCAGGAGGGCCAGTTCGACGAGACCGAGCGCGACATGATCGAGGCCGTCGTCGAGTTCCGTACCACCACGGTCGAGCAGATCATGACGCCGCGCACGGAGATCGACGCGCTCGAATGCACCGACGACCTCGCCGAGGTGAAGGCGTACGTGCGCGACCAGGGTCACTCGCGCGTGCCGGTCTACGAGGGAGACCTCGACCACATCCTCGGCATCCTGTACGCGAAGGACCTGCTCCGGTGGATGGCCTCCGAGGCGGCCGAGCGCGGCGAGCCGTTCAGCCTGCGCGCGATCCTCCGCCCCGCACTCTTCGTCCCCGAGACGAAGACCGTCCGCCAGTTGATGCGCGAACTGCTGGAGAAAAAGGTCCACATCGCCATCGTCGCCGACGAGTACGGGGGCACGGCCGGGCTGGTGACGATCGAGGACATCGTCGAGGAAGTCTTCGGCGACATCCAGGACGAGTACGAGACCGCCGAGGACGAAGCTCCCGAGGTCGTCATTCTCGAGGGCGCGGCCGAGATCGACGGGCGCGTCCACGTCGCCGACGCCAACGACGAACTCGAACCCCTCGGCATCGAACTCCCCGAGAGCGAGGACTACGACACCGTCGGCGGCCTCGTCACCGTCACACTCGGCCGCATCCCGGACGCGGGCGAACGCCTGCGGCACAACGGCGTCATCATCACCGTGCTCGAAGCCGAGCCGACCCGCGTCAGCCGCGTGCGCGTTGAACTCGCCGGCGACACCGCCCCAGCCGACGCGACCGTGCCGCCCGAAGACGAGCGGCCTCAGGCCGACGGTCAAGCCACGACCGGCGACGCCTGACCGCAACTCCTCCTCCACTTCGTCACTCCGTCACTCTCCGACTCCCTCCCTACCCTCACCCCATGCCGCTGCGCCTCTACAACACGCTCGCCAAGCGCGTCGAGCCGTTCGTGCCCGCCGATCCGACGCGGATCACCTTCTATTCCTGCGGCCCGACGGTCTACGACGACGCGCACATCGGGAACTTCCGCTCGTTCCTCGCCGCGGACCTGCTCCGCCGCTGGTTGGAGTCGCCGCTCTGCCGCGTGGCACGCGCGCCCGACGACGCCGAGGGGGTGCCCGGCCCGCGCCAGGTCGTGCAGGTGATGAACATCACGGACGTGGGGCACATGACCGACGACGCCTCGGCCGACGGCGGCGGCGAGGACAAGATGCAGGCCGCGGCCCGTCGGCTGGCCGAGGCCAAGAAGGCCGGCAAACTCCCCCCTGGCGCTTCCGTCGATCCGAACGATCCCTACGCCATCGCGGCCTTCTATGTCGAACGCTTCAAGGAGGACGCGCGGCGACTCGGCCTGCGCGTCGTGCAGGACGCCGACCGAGATCCGACGCTCATGCCGCGGGCCACGCGCTCCGTCCCCGGCATGATCGCCATGATCGAGCGCCTCATCGCCAAGGGGCACGCCTACGCCGTCGGCCCGGCCGGACGGCAGACCGTCTACTTCAGCGTCCAGTCGTTCCCCGAGTACGGGCGGCTGAGCGGCAACACGCTGGATCGGCTGCGCGAGGGCGCGGGCGAGCGCGTCGACGCCGCTCACCAGGCCGAGAAGCGGCACCCCGCCGATTTCCTGCTCTGGAAGTCCGACCCCGCGCACGTGATGAAGTGGCCCAGCCCGTGGGGCGAGGGCTACCCCGGCTGGCACGTCGAGTGCTCCGTCATGGCGCTCGCCCGCCTCGACCCCGACCACGCCCGCGGCGAGATCGACCTGCACTCCGGCGGCGAGGACAACATCTTCCCCCACCACGAGTGCGAGATTGCCCAGTCGTGCGCCTTCACCGGCAACCCGCTCTACGCGCGGGCGTGGTTCCACCCGCGGTTCCTGCTCGTCGAGGGCGAGAAGATGTCAAAGAGCAAGGGCAACTTCTTCACGGCCCGCGACCTCTTCGCACGCGGGCACGAACCGGCAGCCGTGCGCCTCGAACTCATCAGGACGCACTACCGTTCGAACGCGAACTTCACGGAGCAGGGGTTGAAGGACTCGGCCCGCTTCGTCGTTCGCTGGCGCCGCTTCGCCGACGAAGCCTCCGCCGCGACCGATGCGGGCGCCGCTGACGAGCGCATCACCCGCGACTTCGCCGCCGCCATGCACGACGACCTGAACATCGCCGGCGCGATCGGGTCGGTGAACGAGTGGATCGGCCGCACGCCCCGTCCGACGCGCGCCGACGCCGACACGATGCGCACGCTCGACGCCGTGCTGGGCCTGCTCGCGCTGGACAGGGCCGAGGCTCGCGCCACCGACCTCGGCGTCTTCGTGGGCGTGGACCCTTCCCCCGAGGTCGAATCGCTCCTCCGCGAGCGTGCAGAAGCCCGGCGCGCTAGGGACTTCGCCCGCGCTGACTCGATCCGAGACCGCCTGGCCGAGATGGGCTACGCGATCAAGGACGCCCCCGGCGGCAAAGTCGAGGTCCGCCGCGCCTGAGGCGACCACCGAACCCGTGCGTCATTCGAGCGCGGCCGCGCCGGAGATGATCTCGGTGAGTTCCGTGGTGATCTGGGCCTGTCGGGCGCGGTTGAAGCGGCGGGTGAGTGCCTTGCCCATCTTGCCCGCGTTGTCGGTCGCGGCCTTCATGGCGACCATCCGCGCGACGTGCTCGCTCACGATGGCGTCGTTGAACGCCTGGAAGAGCAGCGCATTGACCGCGGCCGGGAGCAGAGCATCCAGCAGCTCGGGGCCTTCTGGGCTGAACTCGTAGTTGATCCGCGGACCGGAGGACTCGCCCGAGCTCTCGGGCGGGCGCAGCGGGAGAAGTTGCATGATCTCGGGGGCCTGCCGACCCGCCGAAACGTACCGCATGTAGACCACGCGGACGCGGCGCACCTCGCCCGCGAGGAAGCGCGAGACGTAGTCGGAGGCGAGGCGGGCGACCTGCTCGAACTCGGGCTTGTCGCCGAACTCCGTATGGTGCTTGGCGACGGGGATGCCGTTGAACTTGAAGAACGCAACGCCCTTCTTGCCGACGAGCTCGATGAGGCCCCCCATGTTCGCGGGATCGGCGCGGAGGTGAGCGAGTGCCGTGCGCAGGACGGAGCCGTTGTAGGGACCGCACAGCCCGCGGTCGCTCGTGAGGACGAGGGTGAGTTCCTGCCCGGGTCGGTCGGCGTTGAAGAGGGCGTGGGCGCGGGCGTCCTCGGACTGGGCCAGTTCGCCGACGATGTCGAAAACGGCCTTGGTGTAGGGCTTGCCGGCCAGAGCGCGGCTCTGGGACGCGCTGAACTTCGCGGTGGCGATCATCTGCATCGTGCGGGTGATCCGCTTGATGTTGCCGACCGCCTTGATGCGCTTCTTGATCTCGCGGGTCTTCGCCATGGGGCGGGATGGTAGACCGGGGGTCGGGCGGGGTGAAGGCGTCCGGATACAGAGCCCGCCCGCTGAGCCGCTAGTCTTGGGGGGGCGGGTTTGGAAAGCAGCATCCGCCGATCCCCAACGTCTCAGGGGGAAAGGCACAAAGGAGCGAGGCATGGTCTGTGGACGCGGTGGTGTCGGGCGCGGTGCGGTGTGGGCGGCGTGCGGCGTGGTCGTCGCGTTGGGGCAGGTGGCATGGGCACAGCCCCGGCAGCCGACGCCGCAGGAGCGACTGGACTGGATCGCGGACCGACTCGACGAGCAGCGGGTCGAGCATCACGTGCCGGGGATGGCGCTGGCGGTGATCGCGGGCGGGCGGGTTGTGCTGGTGCGAGGGTTCGGCGTGGCGGACGCCGAGGCGGGGCGCGAGGTCACGCCGGAAACGAGGTTCGCGGTCGGGTCCACAACAAAGGCGATGACGGCGACGCTGGTGGCGATGCTCGCCGACGAGGGCAAACTGGGCTTCGACGACCTGGCGAGCGAGCGCGTGCCGGGCTTCCGGTTCGCGGATGACGACCTGAACGCGCGGGCGACGATCCGTGACCTGCTCAGCCACCGATCGGGGCTGGCGGCGATGGAGCCGCTGTGGTACGGGCTGGACACGACGAGCCGGGAGATTCTGGCGGCGGCGGCGCGCGCGGAACCCCTGAACCCGCTCCGTGAGAAGTTCGTGTATTGCAACGTGGGGTATCTCGCTGCCGGGCTGGCGGCGGCGCACGCCGCGGGCACAGACTGGGACACCCTGATCGCGGATCGGCTCTTCGGACCGCTGGGCATGGTGACGGCGAACTCGACCTACGCGGCGGCGCAGGCCGACCCGGAGATGGCGCGTGGGTACATGTGGGACCCGGAAAAGGGCGAACTGGTGCACCAGCCCATGCGCCGTGTCGACGGGGTCGGCCCGGCCGGTTCGGTGAACGCGAGCGTGCTCGACATGACCCGGTGGGTGCTCTTCCAGCTCGGGCGAGGCCAGATCGACGGCGTGCGGCTGCTCAGCGAGGAGAGGCACGCAGAGACGTGGCACAAGCACAGCGAGATGTCGCCGGGCGTCGGCTACGGCCTCGGGTGGATGCTCCGCGACTGGGAGGGCGTGCCGGTCGTCGAGCACGCGGGCGGGATCGACGGGTTCACGGCCCAGGTCTCGATGATTCCCACGCGCAACGCAGGGTACGTGCTGCTGATGAACCTCTTCGGCAGCCCGCTCCAGGAGTCGTCGAGGCAGGTGGTCTACCGCGGGCTGTTCGGCGACATCTCCGAGTCGGCGGAAGGTGAGGAAGGCGCGGAGCGCTTCGTGGGCAGGTACGTGGCGAACTTCGGGCCTTTCAAGGACGCGCGCTTCACGGTCACGCTCAAGGGGGGCAAGCTGTTCGTGGACGTGCCCGGGCAGATGAACTTCGAGCTCGCTCCGCCGGACGCCGAGGGGAAGCGGAAGTTCACGGTCACCGACCAGATCGCGGTGCGCTTCGATGAACGGGACGGCAAGGTCGTCGGCATGACGCTCTTTCAGGGCGGGATGACGTTCGAGACGCCGCGCGAGGGCGTCGAGATTCCTCCCGAGATGACGGCCGCGGAGGCCGAGGAGTTCGCGGGCGAGTACCGCCACGAGCAGGCGAACGTGACGATCCGCGTGCTGCTGCACAACGGTCGGCTGGCGATCGACGTGCCCGGGCAGATGATCTATGAACTGCACCCCCCGGACGCCGAGGGCGTCCGCTCGTTCAGGGCGACCGACGCGATCCGGGTGCGTTTCAACCGCGATGAGCAGGGCCGGGTCGTCTCGCTCACGCACTTCCAGGCGGGGCGTGAGACCCTGATGCCGCGCGTGAGCGAGCCGGGCGAGGGCGACCGGCTGCCGACTGTCGACGAGGTGCTCGCGCTGGTGCAGCGTGGCGGGTCGATGGACACCGAGGGGCGGCTTCGCACCGTGCGCGTCGAGGGAACGATGCGGTTCATCAACATCGGGATCGAGGGGCGCGAGAGCACGACCGCCGCGGCCGACGGGCGGTTCCGGATGGCGCTGGACTTCGGCCGATTCGGACGGAGCGAGTCGATCATCGGGCGCGAGCGGGGATGGTCCGATTCGACGGCCGCGCCAGACCGCGACCTGACCATCGAGCAGTTTCTGCAGGCCCGGATGCAAAGCCCGCTCGCCCTGGCCGGCGACTGGCGCAAGGCGTTCGATCGCATCGTCGTGGATTCGCGGGGCGAAGTGGACGGGCGCGCCGTGATCGCCGTTCGCCTCGAACGGGACGGTGCGAAGCCGGCGACGGTCCGGGTGGACGCCGAGACCGGGCTGCCCGTCTCGATGGAGACGCAGCAGTTCGGCGCGTTCGGGCAGGCGTATCCGCTGACGTACCGCTACGAGGACTGGCGCGACGTGGGCGGTGTGCTCATGCCGCACCGGGTCTGGATGGACATTCCCATGGTCGGGCGAATCGAGAGCGTGCTCGCGCGCGCAGAGGCGAACGTGGCGGCGGACGACTCGGTGTTTGAACCTCCCGCCCGCGATTGACCGCGCGACACCGCCAGAGGACCATTCCCTTACGGTCGCGGCCCGTCAGGTCCGAGCGTCAGGCCGTCGTGGGCGAGCGACATGCCCTCCGGCAGGTCGGCGTTGGTGTCGGCGTGGGCGAGGTCGTGGCTCATGTGGACGAAGAACGTTCGCCCGGCGGCGAGTTCGTGCGCAACCGAGACGGCCTGGCCCAGCGTGAAGTGGGTCGGGTGGTGGCGGTGGCGCAGGGCGTCGAGGACGAGCGTGCCCAGGCCGCGCAGGTGGGGCCACGTCTCGGGCGGGATCGCCGAGACGTCCGTGCACCAGGCGAGAGGGAGGAACGGCGCGCCGAGGGGGGGAGTTGCGTCGATCCGGTAGCCGAGGACGGGCAGTCGGCCGTGCAGCAGGCGCAGGGGCGTGATGCGCAGGCCGTGCAGGTCGAACGGCTCGGCGGGGCCGACGGCGTGCGGGATGAGCGAGGCCACGAACGACCGCTGCACGTTCCGCTCCGGCTCGAAGATGTGGCGGTACACGCGGCGCAGGTCGTCGAGGACGCGCGGCTCGGCGTGCACGTCGATGGGGGCGTTCATCACGGCGTTGAATCGGCGCACCTCGTCAAGCCCGAAGACGTGGTCCACGTGGTTGTGCGTGATGAGGATCGAGTCGAGACGGTCGAGGCGCTCGCGCAGGGCCTGCTGGCGGAGGTCCGGGCCGGCGTCGAGGAGGAGCGTGCGCGGCCTGCCGCCCGGGTCGGTCCAGCGCAGGCACGCGCTGGTGCGGAGCCGCCGGTCGCGCGGGTCGTCGGAGGAGCAGACGGGGCAGGCGCACCCGATCGCGGGCACGCCCGCCGAGGTGCCGGTGCCGAGGAAGGTGAAGCGCACGCGGAGAGCGTAGCGTTCGGCGTGGCGAGAGGGCCGGCGCGGCCTCCACCCGGAACGATCGACGAGCGAGGAGATCGCGGATGCCCTACGTGAACGTGCGGATCACCAAGGACGGCGTGACCCGCGAGCAGAAGGCGCAGATCGTGTCCGAGATCACGGCCACGCTCGGGCGCGTGCTGGGCAAGAAGCCCGAGCACACGCACGTGGTGATCGACGAGGTCGACACGGAGAACTGGGGCTTCGCGGGGCTGCTGACAGCGGAGTGGAGGGCGCGGGCCTCGGGTTGAAGCGCAAAGGAGACGGGGCTTGGAAAGGCCCCGCCCCGTGTGGTTGTTCGCCGGCATCAGCCGCGGACGTCTCGGCTTCAGTCGCAGCCGGCCGTGTAGGCGTTGAGGAAGGCGAGCACGTCGAGCGTGTTGATGACGGTGTCGCCGTTGAAGTCGGCGCGCGGGTCGAGCGCGACGTAGGCGTTGAGGAAGGCGAGCACGTCGAGCGTGTTGATGACGGTGTCGCCGTTGAAGTCGGCGGGGCAGGCGTGGCCGTCAGGCTCGGCGGGAACAGCGGTCAGGAGGAGCGTGGCCGGCATGGAGGCTGGCATCGTGAAGCCACCCGTCGCGGCGACGAGGTCGCCCACCGGCACGATGGCGATGCCCGGTCCGACGGTCTCCATCCACTGCTCCTCGGACAGGCCCTCGCCGGCGATGTTCACGTCCATGAGGTCGGACATGAACGGTGAGGATCCGGGATCGCCCGCGACGCCATCGGCGACGGAGAGGTGCATGAAGGGAGCGTAGAGGGTGGCGCCGGCGGACCTGTGATCGCTGATGATGAGTCGGCCCAGCGTGCCCTCGAGTCCGAAGCCGTCGTGCCAGCCCTGGAGGCGGAACGGGAGGATGGGAACGAAGATCCAGCCGACCTCGGGCTGGTGCCCGACGAGCTGCATCTGGATGATCTCGATCGGGACGTTGAGGATCGGGTCGTTCCGGTACGCGGGATCGACGTCGAGCGTGCGCCCGCCGTCGCGGTCCAGGATGTCGAAGCCCGAGGTGACCACGGTGAGCGTGTTCATGAACGGATCGAAGTACAAGACGGTGCCCGCGTTCTGGGATGCGCCGGCCGTGAGCCACCCGCTCGGCGCCTCGACGTCCGCGGCGTTTTTGGAGTGCTTGGCGCGAACGATGGCATCGCCGCTCACGCGCCGAGGGGCCTGCGTCGCCGTCACCATCGACACGACGCCGTAGCCGTCGAAGTGGGGCCCCTTGGCGATCTCGTGCTGGGTGATGCCCCAGGCGGCGAGCTTCTTCGCCTCGCCGTACTTGATGTTGAGCGAGATCGCCGAGGGGACGAGCGGGAGGGTGTTCGGATCGACGTCGCCTTCGTGCGGGCCGTCGAGGTGCATGCCCCCGACACCGACCTGCGCGGCCTCCGCTCCGTCCACGCCGGCTTTCGTGTCATCGCCGTCCTTGTCCAGGTCCCACCCGTGCACCACGTGATGGATGTTGAACGACCAGTTGACCCCGACGATGGCGAGCGAGACGCCCCCGCCCCCGTTCCGGTTGATCCCGTCCCTCGGATCGTCCGTGTCGGTAGATTGGAACAGGCCCCTCGCGGTGAACTGGTCCTTCTTGTCGACCTGGATCGCGACGGCCGAGCCGCCCGTGTTGTCCGCAACAACCCGGGCCGACGTGAGAGCGAGACCCGCCGCGAAGGCAAGCCCGAGCGCGGCAACAGGACGGGGACGGTGCGTGATGTGGCGAACCATGGCGAGACTCCCTCCGGGCGCGGAGGGAGGCTCCGGCCCGGCGATGCGCGGGCCGACGTTCGGGAACGCCCCTGCAGGCTCGGCCCGGCGTGGCGTGTGACACGTGCGCAGCGACGGCCCGCCGCTCCGCTCACGCGGACCCGGGAGAATGCCGCGCCCAGGCACGCGGCGTCAGTCGCAGCCGGCCGTGTAGGCGTTGAGGAAGGCGAGCACGTCGAGCGTGTTGATGACGGTGTCGCCGTTGAAGTCGGCTTCCGGTTCGCCCGCCGTGTAGGCGTTGAGGAAGGCGAGCACGTCGAGCGTGTTGATGACGGTGTCGCCGTTGAAGTCGGCGGGGCACGGCTGGGCGAGCGCGGCCAGCACCGCGGCGTGGGCGTTGATGCGCCCGTGCCCGAACGTCTCGTCCCACCCCGGCGCGCCCTTGTCGTCGGCGGTGGACTCGATGATCGCGCGCACCTCGACGTTCGTCAGCGCCGGGTTCACGCTCAGCACCAGCGCGGCCAGGCCCGAGACGTGCGGGCAGGCCATCGACGTGCCCGACTGGTAGGAGTAGGTGTTCGGGCTGAAGAGCGTGTCCCAGGTCGAGTAGACGTCCACGCCCGGCGCCGTGACCGACATCTCGGGGCCGGTGGTGGTGAACGAGGCGATCTGGTCGCGGTTGTTCGTCGCGCCCACGGCCATGGCCTCGGGCGCTGCGGCGGGCGAGCCGATCGTCCCCCCCGCGGTGTTGCCGCTCGCCGCCACGACGACGACGCCGGCGTTGTGGGCGTAGGCGACGGCGTTGTCCACGACCGCGCTGCGCCCCGGGAAGCCGAGGCTGAGCGAGGCGACGTGCGCGCCGTGGTCCGCGGCCCAGACGATGCCCGCGGCCACCTGGGCCTCCGTCCCCGCGCCGAAGTCGTTGAGCACCCGCACGGGCATGATGCCGACGACCCAGTTGACGCCGCTGACGCCGATGCCGTTGTTGCCGCGGGCGCCGATGATGCCCGCGCAGTGCGTGCCGTGCGAGATCAGCCAGCTGTCGTCCGCGCTGGCGTTGTTGTCCAGCACGTCCCAGCCCGGCACGCGGTTGGGCGTGATGTCCGGGTGGCTGAACGAGACGCCGGTGTCGATGACCGCGACGACGACGCCCGCGCTGCCGACGGTGTAGTCCCACGCTTCGGGCGCGTCGATGTCGGCGTCGGCGATGCCGGCCTGGCCGTTGATGGTCTGCCCCGTGTTGTGCAGGCCGTATTGAAGGTTGAAGGAGGGGTCGTTGGGGAACGTGGAGAGGATGCCGCCGAGGCCGTTGAGCTCGGCACGCTCGATCGCGCCGCCGCGGGCCGCGTCGGCGTTGAGCCGGGCGACGAGATCCGCGGGGTCGTTGCCTTCGGGGAGCGTCACGATCCACCCGCGGTCGAGCTCGAACCGCGCGGCGAGGCCCGCGTTCGCGGGCGGGACCGCGAAGAGCGGACGCAGGCGCTCGGCGTCGAGGCCGGGAACGAACGCGGCGAGGTGGGCGAGGGCGTCGTCGATGGTCGCGCCGGGGGCGAGGCGGAGGATGACCTCGGACTCGTGCCAGCCGCCCATGACGCCGGGCGCCTCGACCGGGCCGCGGTAGGGCACGACGGGGTCGGGCCAGATCGACTGGGCCGAGGCCGCGGCGGTGATGAGGATGGATGCAAGAAGACCGGCGCGAGCGGTGCTGCGGCTGAACATGCGGGTTCTCCCTCGAATCCTGCGGCGTGCCGTGGTCGGCAGCCGACCCGGCGTCTGCCTACTGGTACCGGATCGGGCGGCGTGAGTCCAGCGCGATGCCGGGATTCCGGCGGCCGCGGCCCGCAGAGATCGGCGCGAAGGGAAGCCGAGATGCCCACGGTTCCCCTCGGCGGTGAAGCCCGAGCGCGAGGGATGGTGGCGGCGTCTCGCCGCGGGTTTGCGCGGGCCGCTCCCCGCCCGCGCTCCGTGCTCTGTGCGCGCTCCCTGCCCGGATGCTGCCTCCGGCCCTTCGGCCGTCCGGTTCCGGCAGGTCCGACCGCGTTCTCGGGGGCGGGAAGCGTGTCGGACCTTCGAGAACCGCCGTCAACGGTCGCTGTTGATCCATCCACGCTCGCTGTTGATCCATCTACGGTCGCTGTTGATCCATCCACGCTCGCCGTTGATCCATCCACGCTCGCCGTTGATCCATCCACGGTCGCCGTTGGTCCATCCACGGTCGCCGTTGATCCATCCACGGTCGCCGTTGGTCCATCCACGGCCGCCGTCGGGGCATCGACGCTCGCCGTCGGCGGGCCACCGACGCCCGTCGTCCGTCCGGCGGCGGGGGGGCGGGGGTCGGCGGCGTGAGAAACCGGGCGGGCGGGGGTCTATCGTGGTGGCCCGGCCGGACCGCGCGGCCCGGGACCGACCCGCAACCCGAGCGGCCGCCCGGTGTCCGGGCGGTCGGTGCCATCCGAGAGGGTGAACGTGAAGATCAAGACGAACGAGATCGCCAGCGTCATCAAGCGCGAGATCGAGCAGTTCCATGCCGAGCTGGAGGTGTCCGAGGTCGGGCGCGTGGTCGAGGTCGGCGACGGCATCGCCCGCGTGTACGGGCTGGCCAAGGCGATGGCGGGCGAGCTGGTCGAGTTCCAGACCGCCGAGGGCGCGGTCATGGGCCAGGTGATGAACCTCGAAGAGGACACCGTCGGGTGCGTCATCTACGGCGACTACCTCTCGGTGAAGGAGGGCGACCTCGTCAAGAGCACCGGGCGGCTGCTCGAAGTGCCCGTGGGCGAGACGCTGCTCGGCCGCGTGGTGAACCCGCTGGGACAGACGCTCGACGACGGCCCCCCCCTCGAGCCGACGGAGTTCCGCAAGATCGACATCATCGCCCCGGGCATCGCCGAACGCCAGCCCGTGACCGAGCCGCTCCAGACGGGCGTGAAGGCGATCGACGCGATGATCCCGATCGGGCGCGGGCAGCGCGAGCTGATCATCGGCGACCGCAAGACGGGCAAGACCGCCGTCGCGGTGGACACCATCATCAACCAGAAGCAGTACTGGGGCACGCCGGAGGCGGTGGTGTGCATCTACGTGGCGGTGGGGCAGAAGGAATCCACCGTCGCGGGCGTGGTGGAGACGCTGAAGAAGCACGGGGCGATGGACTACACCATCGTGGTGAACGCGGCGGCGTCCCGCGATGGGCGAGTACTTCATGTGGCAGGGGAAGCAGGGCAGGACGCCGAAGCACGCCCTGTGCATCTACGACGACCTGAGCAAGCAGGCGGTGGCGTACCGGCAGCTCTCGCTGCTCCTGCGGCGGCCGCCGGGACGTGAGGCCTACCCGGGCGACGTGTTCTACCTGCACAGCCGCCTGCTCGAGCGGGCGACGAAACTGAGCGACGAGAACGGCGGCGGCTCGCTGACCGCGCTGCCCGTGATCGAGACCCAGGAGGGCGACGTGTCGGCGTACATCCCGACGAACGTCATCTCGATCACGGACGGGCAGATCTACCTCGAGCCCGAGCTGTTCTTCGCGGGCGTGCGCCCGGCGATCAACGTGGGCATCTCGGTCAGCCGCGTGGGCGGCAACGCGCAGGTCAAGGCGATGAAGCAGATCGCCGGCTCGCTGCGGCTGGACCTCGCCGCGTTCCGCGAGCTGGAGGCCTTCGCGCAGCTGGGCACCGAGCTGGACAAGGCGACCCAGCGGCAGCTCGACCGCGGGGCGCGCATGGTCGAGCTGCTCAAGCAGCCGCAGTACGTGCCGTACCGGGTGACCGACCAGATCATCTCGATCTACGCGGGAACGAAGGGGCACCTCGACGACGTGCCCCTGAATCGGGTGGCGGAGTTCGAGAAGGGGATGCTCAGCTACTTCCACGGGCCGGGCAAGCCTGTGTGGGACGAGCTGAACCAGAAGCGGGCGCTCAACGCCGACCTCGAGAAGAAGATCCAGGACGTGCTGTCGGCGTTCAAGAGCACCTGGAAGGGTTGAGCGGGCCGGTTCCCGGCGGCGCGGTCCTCCGGTGGCGGCGCGCACGCCGCGTGATCCGCGTGCACGCTGCGCCGCTCGACGGGCGTTCGTCCCTGATCGGCCTGGTTGGTCGCGTCCCCGAACCCGCCGGGCGTGTTCGCGTTCCTCCCCGTGCGCGCTGCCGGGCGGGGCGGGGGGCACGCCTTCCCCCCGGCCTTCCCGCGGGAAGCCCGCGATCTCGCGGATCGATCTTGGCGCGGGGTGTCGGGCGCCTGTACGATGGCGTGCGGCGTGCGGTCTGCCGTGAAGCCGACGAGGAACAGAGGGAGGTTTGCCATGCGATCGATGGTGCGCGGATTGTTCGTTGCCGCGTTTCTGGCTTCGGGAGCGCACGGGCAGTCTTCGCGCGACGTTGCCCGTCACGACGCGGACGGCTCGTCGGTGGTGCGGACGCTGGGGCCGGCGGGCTGGGAGCGGGCGTCCGGTGCGGGGTACCGGACGGGCATCGTGTGGACCCTTCACGACCCGGTCTCGATCGTGGAGTCGGTCGCGGTGGGGGACACGACGAACGAGAGCTGGCTGGCGCACAACCTCAACGACGAGCGTGTGAGCAGGCTCACGACCAACGGCACGGGCGTGCCGGACTTCGTGTACTCGATGGTGGCCGAAGACCCCGGTTCGGTCGGCGTCGCCGGCGCGGAGAACGCGTCGCTCGGCGTGGTCATCTCGTTCCCGAGCGGCGGGCCGGTGCGCGTCAGGGCGTTCACGAACGCGAACGGGAACGTGCCGATCTGGACCCACACCTTCGCGCCCGCGAACAACAACGCGAGCAAGCGGAACGCGGACGCGTCGGCGGACGGCTCGGTCGTGGC
This sequence comes from Synechococcales cyanobacterium CNB, assembly GCA_030263455.1. Classification (NCBI taxonomy): domain Bacteria; kingdom Bacillati; phylum Cyanobacteriota; class Cyanophyceae; order Synechococcales; species Synechococcales cyanobacterium CNB. Next base: position 176,098 of record SZOZ01000002.1, on the reverse strand, counting down.
GGCGGCGGCGTACGACGGCTCGACGAGCACGATCGTCATCCTGAACGGCGCGACCGGCGCGGTCATGAACAGCTTCACGCGGTCGGGGTACGTCTCCGGGCTGGAGTTCAGCGACGACGGGTCGCGGCTCCTGCTCACGAACGGGGCGACGGCCGAACTCGTGGAGGTGGCGACGCTCTCGACGCTGCGCTCGTTCTCGGTCTCCGGCGCGGGCGGGTTCCACCGGCTGTCGCGCGACGGGAAAGTCATCGCGGCGGGCGGGTTCAACATCCGGATCGACCGCGAGGTCGGCGGCGTGTGGAGCACCGCGTACACCGGGACCGGGTCGAGCGAGTGGTTCGGATGGGGCATGGCGGTGAGCGGGGACGGGATGTTCGCGGTGGCGGCGAGCCACAACTACGCGCAGGGCTACCTGCCGAACAACTACCGCGTCATCGACGTCAGCACCGGGCAGGTGATCGCGACGGACGGGTACGTCGGGTCCGGCGGGTTCCAGAACTCGATGGTGGGCGCGGAGGCGAACTCCGACGGCACGATCTTCACGGTCGCGTCGTGGGGCGACGCGGTGAACACGAGGCCGGAGGTGCGCATCTTCGACCGGTCGCTGAACGAGATCGGCTCGGTCGACACGATCGGCTCGCCGTTCGGGCTGGACATGACGATCGACGGGCGGTACGTGCTCGTCGGGGCGAAGTCCGTCCACGCCAACACGTTCGGCAACGGCGGGATGACGTACCTGTACGAGGTCTATGAGGGCGACGACTGCCCCGCCGACTTCAACGGCGACACCGTCGTCAACTCGCTGGACTTCATCGCCTTCCTGAACGCCTACACGGCGAACGACCCTCGCGCGGACTTCAACGGCGACACGGTGATCAACTCGCTGGACTTCATCGCCTTCCTGAACGCCTACACGGCGGGCTGCCCGTAAGCGTCAGTCCGAGCCGTCAACACCGTCATCAGCGGGCGTGCCGGGGCGTGGCTCCGGCACGCCTTGTTCCTGCGTTCCGAGCGCGTCGAGCGCGGCAGCGGCGGCGAGGGTGGCAGGGTGGTCGAGGCCGTGGAGGCGGACGCGGAGGTCGAGGGCACGCCGATAGAGCGCGTGTGCGGCTTTCGTGTCTCCTCGGTCCCGAAGAACGGCGGCGAGGTTCATGGTGACCACGGGGACGGCCGGGTGCTCGTCCCCGTGGAGGTCGTGGATGCGGTCAAGCGATTCGCGCAGGTGGAACTCCGCCACGCTGAGGTTGCCTCGGCGGTGTTCAAGTTTGCCGAGGGTGTTGAGGCAGGCGGCGAGGTTCTCGGGGTCGTCGGCCTCGTGTCGGCGGGCGGAGCGGAGCGCGCCGGCCATCGCGTCGCGGGCCTGGTCGAGTTCGCCGAGATCGACGAGGGCGGCGGCGTGGTTGGCGCGGGCCTTGCCGGTGCGCCGGTCGTCGGGTCCGTGAGCGGCCGCGCGGGCCTCGGCGGTCTCGCGGAGGTAGCGTTCCGCGCCGGCGAAGTCGGCGCGGTCCTTGCAGAGGAGGCCGAGGTCGTTCAGGATGGACATGCGCTGCTCATGGTGGATGGGGAGTTCGCGTCGTGCGATGTCGAGCGCGGTGGTCATGTGCCGCTCGGCCTCGTCGAGCAGTCCCAGGGCGCGGTAGGCGTTGCCGACGGCGTTGCGGACGGGGGCCTCGATGGCGGGCCGGCCGCGGAGCGCGCCCGCGTCGAGGCGGCGGGTTGCGCCGTCGAGGGCGTCGCGGAGGGTCATGTCGTGTCGCCCGCGCTCGACGGCGGCGAAGATGTCCTGCAGGAAGCGGGAGACATCGAGTGCGGTCTCGGCCTCGTGCAGGGCGAGGGCCTCGTTGCGGGTGGCGCGCACCGCCTGAGCCGTGGCGATGCCCGCCGCGCCGAGGAGTGCGAGGAAGGCGAGCGTGGAGGCGAGCACGCCCAGCCGGTGGCGGCGCATGAAGCGGGCGGCGTGGTAGGCGGCGGTTGGGCGGCGCGCGGAGATCGGCTCGTGGCGGAGGAAGCGGCGCACGTCGTCGGCGAGCGCGGCGGCGGAGGGGTAGCGGCGGTCGGGGTCCTTCTCGAGCGCCTTGAGCGCGATCGTCTCGAGGTCGCGGGGCAGGTCGGGGCGCAGCGTGCGCGGGCCGGCGGGGGCCTGCTCGCAGATGGCGCGGATCGCGCCGGTGACGCTCGTTCGATCAAGGTCGAGGGGGAGGCGGTCGGTGAGGAGTTCATAGAGGATGACGCCGAGGGAGTAGACGTCGGTGCGTGCGTCGACGGCGAGGGGGTCGCCTCGGGCCTGCTCGGGGCTCATGTACGGGAGGGTGCCGGAGATGGAGCCGAACTCGGCGAGTGTTGCGCCGAGGGGCGCCCCGCGCGTCAATGAATCGTGTTCGAGGATGCGGGCGAGGCCGAAATCGAGCACCTTGGGCGCGGGCGAGCCGTCGGTGCCGTCGGTGACGAGGATGTTCGAGGGCTTGAGGTCGCGGTGGATGACGCCGCGGCCGTGCGCGAAGGCGACGGCGTCGCAGGCGTCGGCGAAGAGTTCGAGGCGGGCGCGGATGGTGAGTGTGCGCTCGGAGGCGTAGGCGTTGAGCGGGAGGCCGCGGACGAGTTCCATGGCGAGGAAGCGGTCCCCGTCGGGCGTCTCCCCCGCGGCGTGGAGCGCGGCGATGCCGGGGTGATCGAGGCGTGCGAGTGCGGCGACCTCGCGGCGAAAGTGGCGTGCGTCGTTGTCGTTCGGCGATCGCCGGAGGAGTTTGAGCGCGACGGCTCGTCGCGGGCTGGCCTGCTCGGCCTCGAAGACGACGCCGGACCCGCCGCGACCGATCTCGCGAAGGATGCGGAAGCCTTCGACGAACCGTGCGCCGGGGCCGAGTTCGGCGAGAACGCCGGTATCGCGCAGGATGCCCGAGATGGGCGCGGCGGCCGTGAGGTTGGCCTTGATCTCGACGAGTCGGTCGGCACAGGCGGGGCATTCGCGCAGGTGAGAGGCGAGGCTCGCGGCGGACTCCGGGCTGAGGGACTCGGTGGCGAAGCGTTCGAGTTCGACGATGTCGGGGCAGTGCATCGGCGCGCTCCCGCGGGTCAGGCGGTGTTCTCGAGTTCGTCGCGCAGTTCGCGGAGTCGCTTGAGGACCCGGTGCTTGGCGTTGTAGACGGTCTTGACGGGCACACCGAGTTCCTCCGCGACCGAGTCGGCGGCCCGCTCGCCCTGTACGACGAGCAGGAATGCGCGGAGGGTGGCCGGCTCGAACTCGGCGCGGGCGCGTTCGAGGCAGGCGGTCCAGGCCCAGCGCTCCCACTCGGTGTTCCACAGGTCCTCGACCGACTTCTCATCGGCGGGCGGGTCGATGGTGCGGCTGGTTTCGTCGTCGAAGGGGCGCTCGCGTGAGCGGGCCTCGCGCTGGCGGTGGCGAAGGACGCACCGACGTGCGATGCCGAAGAGCCACGCGCTGAGGCGGCCCTTGTCACGGTCGTAGCGGTCTTCCCGCAGGGAGCGGGCGAGTTCGACGAGCGTTTCCTGTGCCGCGTCGTCGGCGTCGGCCCTGGAGAGGCCCGAGCGCCGGGCGAAGGCGACCAGCGGATCGCGGAAACGGTTGACGAATCGCTCCCAGGCGCGGTCGTTTCGGGCGTCCCGCAGGTCGTGCAGGATCGTGGTGGTCGTGACCCATTCCCGGGCGGTGTGGTCCATGCCCCGATTCCCCGGTCGGGGGCGTGCCCCCCGTTGGGGCCATGGTAACCGCGGAGGCACGAAAGACGGCGCGAATCGGTGAGAAACCCCCGCCCGGGGCGTGGAACCCGGGTGGCGGGGCCGTCGGGTCCGCCGCTCGTATCTCGTAACACGCAGGAGGGATCATGTTCAGGCGAATCAATCGGAAGATGTTGCTTGCGGGCGTGCTGCTCGGGCTCGTGGCGTCGCCGTCGCTGGCGCAGATCGGGACCGCGCCGCCGTTCCTGTGCGGGCGGACGTATTCATTCTCGAAGGGCATACAGGACGCGAACGTTCTCGAGAATGAGCCGGGTCTCGTGCGGGTGGACACGCTGCACTTTGTGGGCCTGGTCGGCGCGACGTTCGGAGGGGGGTGCCCGCCGGTGACCGCGACTGTGATGATGGAAGCGACGCTGGCGTGCGATCCCGATCCGGATGGGGGGCCGTTCGTGTTCGGCCCGTTCACGGTGGATACGGGGGGGGTCACGATGATCCCGATCGACGTGCCTGTCGCGGCGGGACAGGAGCGGCTCTGCGACCTGATCGTCGTTTCCACGCTCACGTTCTCGGATGGGGTGGTACTGCGACAGCAGGGCGATCTGAAGGTCATCGTCTCGAAGGAATCGCCTGTTAACCCCGGCGTGCCGGGGCTTGATCTGAAACTCATCGGGGACAGCGCAGCGTTCTGCGATCATCCCGGCGGGACGCGTACGCTCCGATTCCGTCTGACCAACCACATTGAGAACGGGTTCGGAGACATCTCGATCAGGCTCGTCAACCGCGCGGGAATGCCGACCGTCGTGGCCGGAGCGAACGACGTTCGGACGGGGGCGTACGCGGCGTCGGACCCCGGCGGGGGAGATGCGCCGCCTGTGGACATGGAGTCGGATTGCCCTCAACCGCTCGGCGTGGACCCGCACCTCATCTTCGAGACCGAATCGCGCACCGAGTTCGAACTCGTGGTGGGGCAGAGCATGGAGTTCGACATTCGCGTGAACAACTACGCGCTCGCGGCGTCTGGCGCGGTGGGCGAGGCGGTCGTGCAGGCGTTCATGCGGTCAATGGAAGACCCGATCCGGTCGTACATTGCATACGCCGGAGTCGCGCTCTGCGCCGACGCGAGCAAGCAGGCGGTCATCGACTGTCCTGGCTCGGGTCGGGCAGCGATCGCGTCCATCGGGTCATCGCCGAAGGGGCCAGCGCTCTCGTACCACGCGGACGGGACGCCGGGGGGGAACGAGCCGTTCAAGGTGCTGTACATCGTCGATCCGGCGACGGTCAAGATGTTCGTGAACGGCTCGCCGATCAACGGCACGAACTTCTCCGGCGCGATCCACGGCAGCGGACAACTGGGCAGGCACGCGGTCGAACTCTCGTTCCTCAGTCCTCGGCCGGCGTCTGACTCGGTGATCCAGTTCAACTACGAGATGATTGTCGAGCCGGTGACGGCGGGGTACGAGCTGAACGGGTTGACGCTGAGCGTCGTGAATGGCGCGCCGAACGGGTATGCACACCTGCACCCGGTCGCGCGCGGGCACGTTGACCTGACGGACAGCCGCGTCCATGAGGCCGTGAGGCTGCTCCAGATTCATCAGTTGTCGGCTGTGGGTGTCGACGAGGGGACGTTCAACTCGCGGCGGATGGAGCTGGTCGATCTCTCGCTCATCCCGCTCCGTTCCGAGGGTCGCATCCGCGTGGAGAGCACGTGGAAGGCGGTGACACCCGGCGCGCCGCGGTACATCGGGTTCGACGTGTTCCACGACATCCGCGCGTACGCGACGCCGATGCCGGAGGAACCGTGCCCCGCGGACTTCAACGGGGACACGGTGGTGAACACGCTGGACGTGCTGGCGTTCCTGAACGCCTACACGAGCGGCGACCCTCGCGCGGACTTCAACGGGGACACGGTGGTGAACACGCTGGACCTGCTGGCGTTCCTGAACTCGTTCACCGCGGGCTGCCCATAGCGCGTTCGCCGCGATCTTCGCTTCCCCTCCGGGCGTGCCGTCGTCTCACGATCGGCACGCCCTTTCTCGTGCGCGGGACGTGGGGAGAGAGGGCGGGGTAGACTGCCGCGCCATGACCACGGACCTCGGACCTTTCAAGCACGTGCTCGCCTGCATCGCCCCTTCGCCCCACGCCAGGGAAGTGGCCGTGGAGGCGGGTCGCCTGGCGGCGGCGTGCGGGTCGAAACTCACGTTCGTTCACGCGGGGCGCGAGGGGGACGAGGTGCGCCGGATCGTCGCTGATGCGCTGCCGGGCGTCGAGGCGGAAGTCGTCGAGCGCGAGGGCGCGCCGGAGCGGGTGATTCTCTCGGAAGCGGCGCGGCAGGGGGCGGACCTGATCTTCGCGGGCGCGCTGCAGTCGGACCCGCTGCTGCGGGGGATCGTCGGCTCGCTGGCGCGCCGGCTCGCACGCCACGCGGAGCGGTCGGTCTATCTCTCGATCCACCAGTTCCCGCCGGATCGGCTGGTGCGCACGCTCGTCGTCGGCATCGACGTGGACGAGCGCTCGGCGCGGCTGATGCGCGACATGGCGGCGTTTGCGCGCAAGGCGAACGTGCTCGCGCTGCACGTCGTGTACGAGTTCGACCCGCACGCGCCGGGGGCGACCGGACCGGGCGACGAGCGAGAGCAGCACGAGCGGTTGAGGGCGGCCTCGGAGCGTTTCCGCGTGGCCGACTTCCTGGGGACGATCAACCTCGAGGGGCTGCCGGTGCGTGTGACGTGCCTGAGCGGGCGTGACTATGTGGAGACGATGCGGTTCGCGGAGGAGCAGAAGGCGGACCTGCTGGCGGTGGCCGCCCCGCCCCGTCGGCTGGGGTTGCTGGACCGGTTCTTTGGTCACCCGACAGACACGATCCTCCAGCGTTTTCCGTGCTCGATCCTGCTGCACCGTTCACGTCGAGAACCAATCGCTGAGGGAGAGGGGGGCGAATGAACCAGCTCTCCCACCACGAGATCGTGGTGCTGCTGGTCTCGCTGGGCGTGTTGCTCGCGGCGGCTCGTGCGCTGGGCGAGGCGGCGCGGCGGCTCGGTCAGCCCGCGGTCATCGGCGAGATCGCGGCGGGCATCCTGCTCGGGCCGACCGTGATGCAGGCCGCCCTGCCGGAGCTTGGAGAGTGGCTCTTCCCGCGTGAGGGGCCGCTGCCGCAGGTGATGCACGGCATGACGACGGTCGCGATCACGCTTTTTCTGCTGGTGGCGGGGATGGAGGTGGACCTCTCGACGATCTGGCGGCGGCGCGTGGCGGCGTTGTCGGTGGGCGTCGGGGGGATGGTCGTGCCGTTCGTGATCGCTCTCGTGCCCGCACTGCTCGTGCCGAAGGCGATGGGATGGGACGAGGGGGTGAACGTCCGCATCTTCGCGCTCTTCATGGCGACCGCCCTCGCGATCTCCGCGCTGCCGGTGATCGCCAAGATGCTGATCGACCTGCAGCTCTTCCGCACGGACCTGGGGATGACGATCATCGCGGCCGCGGTCTTCAACGACCTGGCAGGGTGGATCATCTTCGCCATGGTGCTCGCCATGATGGGGCACGCGGTGTCGAGCGGGCTGGAGCTCTGGCACACGATCGCGCTCACGCTCGCCTTCGTGGCCTTCATGCTCGTCGTCGGTCGGTGGCTGATCGACCGGAGCCTGCCGTGGGTGCAGGCGCACACGAGTTTTCCGGGGGGGGTGCTGGGGTTCGCGCTGGTGGTCACGATCGCGTGCGCCGCGTTCACGGAGTGGATCGGGGTGCACGCGATCTTCGGGGCGTTCATCTGCGGGGTCGCGATGGGGGATTCGCGGCACCTGCGCCCGCGGACGCGAGAGATCATCGAGCAGTTCGTGTCGTTCATCTTCGCGCCGCTCTTCTTCGCCAGCATCGGCCTGCGCGTGGACTTCGCGGCGAACTTCGACATCGGACTGGTGATGATCGTGCTCGTGCTGGCAACGGTGGGCAAACTGGCTGGGTGCGTGGTCTCGGCGCGGTTCGCGGGTTTCCGCAGTCGCGAGGCGTGGGCGATCGGGTTCGGGATGAACGCGCGCGGCGCCATGGAGATCATCCTGGGTCTGCTCGCGCTGGAGGCGGGGCTGATCAACGAGCGTCTGTTCGTGGCGCTGGTGGTGATGGCGTTGCTGACTTCGATCACAAGCGGGATGCTGGTGCAGTGGTCGCTGGGCAAGCAGAAGCCCGTGCGGTTCTGGGCGTACGCGTCCTCGAAGTCCTTCGTTCCGCATCTTGAGGCCTCCAACTCGACGGAGGCGATCCGCGCGCTCGCACGGGCGGCCGCGGATGCGAACCCCGCGCTGCACGCGGACGTGGTGGCCGAAGCCGCTCTGGCTCGGGAGCGGCTGATGGGGAGCGGGATCGGTGGGGGGATCGCGGTGCCGCACGCGAGGCTCTCGGAGATCGAAACCCCGGTGGTGGCGATCGGCCGTGTCGCGGGTGGAGTGGACTTCGATGGGCCCGACGAGCAGCCCGCCCGCCTGGTCATCCTGCTGATAACGCCTGCCTCGCAGCCGGAGTACCAGTTACGCCTCCTGGCCAGCATTGCCCAGACCGCCCAGTCTTCGGAGACGGTGCAGCGGCTGACGGGTGCCGCGACGTGGACCGAGTTCCTCGCTGCCCTGAACACCGACGCGACCCCCGCCCAGGAACACGGCTGATCGGAGCGTCGATTCGCGGGATCGGCGTTGTTCGGGACGCCGATCCCGGTTAGGTTGTCGTCAAGCCCGGGGGTGGGCCGCGGACGGTGTCCGGCCCGCTGGGGGAGAGCGAGGGAGCGTCATGCGTATCACGCAGCGGTGGGTCGGTCTCGTGGCATCATGCCTGATCTCAGGGTCGGCCTTCGGGCAGACGGCCCCGCTCGCCAGCGAGAACATCCCGTTCCCACTCGACTCCGGCCCCGTCGGCAATCCGGGCAATCAGCCCGAAGTCGTGTTCTCCGCCGTCGTCAACGTGCCGGATGCGCTCTGGCTGCGCCTGACCTTCGACGAGGTGCGACTCTCGGGCAATCATCTGAAGGGCGCCGGCTCGTATCTGCGGATCACCTCGTCCCTCGACGGTGCGGTGCAGTACCTGAATGCGATGCACGTCGCGCAGTGGCAGCGCACCAGCGCGTACTTCAACGGCGACGAGGTGACGGTCGAGATCGTCGCGTTTCCGGGCACGGGCGACGGCAACCGCCTGGTCATGTCCGAGGTCATCGCGGGCACGTTCGGGCCGGGCGATCGCAGCATCTGCGGCCCGACGGACGACCGAACGCTCTCGAACGACCCCCGTGCGGCGCGGCTCATGCCCATCGGGTGCTCGGGATGGCTCTTCGACGATTGCACGCACTGCTTCCACACGGCGGGGCACTGCACGAGCAACCTGCAGGTGGCGCAGTTCAACGTGCCGCTCTCGAACGCCAACGGGAGCGTGAACCATCCGCCGCCCGAGGACCAGTACGCGATCGACCCGGCGAGCCTCCAGACCAACGGCGGGCAGGGGGTCGGGAACGACTACGCCTACTTCGGCGTGTTCCCGAACTCCAACACCGGGCTGACGCCGGTTGAAGCGCAGGGGGACTGGTACCGGACGGGCATGCCGCCTCCGGTGCAGGGACAGGACATCCGCATCACGGGGTACGGGACGGTGAGTTCGCCGGTGCCGCCGCAGTGGAACCAGGTGCAGAAGACGCACGCGGGGCCGTACTGGAGCTTCAGCGGAACGACCCTGCAGTACCGCGCCGACACGACGGGCGGCAACTCCGGCTCGCCGGTGATCGATGATTCGACGGGGCTGGCGATCGGCATCCACACCCACGGGGGGTGCTCGTCCGGAGGGGGGGCGAACTCCGGGACCGGGTACAACCACGCCGGTTTGCAGGGGTATGTGGCGAACCCGAAGGGCGTGTGCGAATGCCCCGCGCTCCTGTTCCACTACCCCGACGGCGTGCCGACGTTCCTGAGTCCCGCCGGTGGTGAGGCGTTCCGTGTCTGGGCGCTGCCGAGCGACAACGCGGAGCCGAAGCCCGGCACCGGCGTGCTTCACTACAGCGACGGCGGGCCGTTCCAGAGCGTCGCGATGGTCGAGGAGGCGCCGAACCAGTACGTCGCTGTCTTCCCCGCGTTCGACTGCGGCACGAACGTGCGGTTCTACGTTTCGGCGCAGGACACGCAGGGCAAGACGTGGAGCGACCCGAAGTCCGAGGCGTCGGCCCACGCCGCGCTCGCTGCGTACGACCTCACCACGATAGTTGCGCTGGACTTCGAGACCAACCCCGGCTGGACGGTCACTAACACCGATCTCACCGACGGGGCGTGGGAGCGCGGCGTGCCGGTCGGCGGCGGGCTTCGGGGCGACCCGCCGACCGACTTCGACGGGTCCGGGCAGTGCTGGCTGACGGACAACGTGTCGGGCAACTCCGACGTGGACGGCGGGCCGACGACGCTGACCTCGCACCTGATCGACCTGTCCGGGGCGATCGACCCGATCGTCAGTTACGCCCGCTGGTTCTACAACCAGGCGCCGGACATCGACCGCCTGACCGTCGAGGTGTCGAACGACAACGGCACGACGTGGAAGATCGTCGAGGTCGTCCCGCACACGGACGGCTGGGTTCTGAAGCACTGGCGGATCGCTGACTTCGTCGTGCCGACGGCGGCGATGCGGTTCCGCTTCAGCGCGGTGGACAATCCGAACAACTCGGTGACGGAGGCGGCGATCGACCGGTTCCGGATCGACGACCCGCTCTGCGACCCGCCCTGCCGGGCGGACTTCAACGGTGATACAGCGGTGAACTCGCTGGACGTGCTGGCGTTCCTGAACGCCTACGCGGCGAACGACCCGAAGGCGGACTTCAACGGCGATACCGTGATCAACTCGCTGGACGTGCTGGTGTTCCTGAATGCCTACACCGAGGGGTGCCCGTGAAACTCCCAGCCGACGCGGTTGCCGCCATCCGTGAGAGGCTAGCCGGCCAGCGGGTCTGTGTGACCGGTGGGGCGGGCTTCATCGGCGGGCATCTCGTGGACTGCCTCGTTTCGGTCGGCGCGTCGGTCACGGTCATCGACGACCTCTCGAACTCGAACCTGGACCACCTCGCCGGGCTGATTGAAGTCGAGCCGAATCGAGTGCGCTTCGTGCAGGGTTCGATCCTCGAGGACCTGGCCCTCGCCGACGCAATCGAAGGATGCTCGCTCATCTTCCACCTCGCCGCCGTCGGCTCCGTGCAACGCTCGATCGAGGCTCCCGAGCGGTCGTGGGCGGTGAACGCAACCGGGACGCTGCGCGTGCTCGAGGCGGCACGAGCCGCCGGAATCCGGCGGGTGGTGTTCGCGGCTTCGAGCAGCGCGTACGGGGACACCGAGAAGCTCCCGAAGGTCGAGTCGATGCCCGCGATGCCGCGCTCGCCGTATGCGGCGTCGAAACTGGCCGGTGAGCACCTGCTCTCGGCGTGGTCGGCGGCGTTCGGGATGGACACGATCAGCCTGCGCTACTTCAACGTCTTCGGGCCGCGCCAGCCGGCTGACTCGGCCTACGCGGCGGTCGTGCCGGCGTTCGCGCGGCGCGTACTCTCCGGGCACAGGCCCATCATCTATGGAGACGGCGAACAATCGCGGGACTTCACCTTCGTGGCCAACGCCGCCCTCGCCACGCTGCTCGCGGGAACATCCGAACGCACGTTCACGGGCGAGGTGGTGAACGTCGGCTCGGGACGCCGGGTGAGCATCCTTGCGCTCGCGAGGCTGATCGCAGAACGCTGCGGCCGCGCGGACCTCGTGCCCGAGCACCGCCCGCCGCGTGCGGGAGATGTCCGCCACTCCCTGGCGGACTTGACGAGAGCGCGCGACCTGCTCGCCTACAGGCCCTTCGCGTCGCTGGAGATCGGGCTGGACGAGACCATCGAGTCGCTCCGCGACGACCATACCCCCGCGCCGAACCACGATTGATCCCCTCCGCTATCGTTCCAACATGATCGGTCGTGCTTCCGAGACGCTCGGCGGCCTCTATGCGCTTGTCCGGCTTGGGTTTATCACGCGCTTCCGCTTCCGTGGTCCGTACTGGCGGTGGCGCCTGCACACGGCATTCGGGCAAGGGATTCCCGAGTCGAGGGTCGAGATGATGCGGGCGGTTGTCCGATACGGACGGTGGATGCACCGGATGAGGCGGCTCGGCTGACCCTGTCGGGAACGAACACGGGCAACGGAGATGGCGCATGCGCGGGAACGCGAGCACGACGGGTCAGCCGCAAGGTGGGTTCGCCAGGGCGTTTCTCCCGGGTCTTGTGCTCGGGCTGATCATCGGCGCGTTCGCCGGGGCGGTGATCCCGCCGATGCTCAGCGGACCGCCCGCCCCTGCGCCGGGACCGGCGGGGCCGGTGATGCAGCCGCGTGATCGGGTCGAGCAACCCGCGACGGATGAAGTCATCGAGCAGGGCGATCGGCCTTCGGAAGAGGAACCGCCCGAGGGCGAGGGCGGCGGGGGCTGATCCGCGCCCCGCCGTGCGTGTGCTACGCTCGCGGCATGGGCGCGACAGCACAGACGGACATCGCGCGGGCGAGACGGCTCGTGATCCAGCACGCCGAGACGGCGAGGCTGCTCGGCGTCGGGTTCGTGCCGGTGCGTGCGGCGGAGGCGCCCGAGCAGGCAGCCGAGACTCGCGACGAGCCGAAGACGACCGCGCCCGTGGTCGATGCTCCGGCGGCGCGGTGGGCGACCGCGCGTGATGGCGGCGTGCGCGATCGTGCCGAGGCGCAGCGCAGGCTCGACGCACTGCGCGAGCGCTACGAGCGAGACGCGCCGCACTCGCGGTTCGTCACCGACCATACGAACATCGTGTTCGGCGAGGGCGACCCGTGCGCGCGCCTGATGTTCATCGGAGAGGCGCCGGGGGCCGAGGAGGACCGCACGGGGCGGCCGTTCGTCGGGAAGGCGGGGCAGTTGCTGAACAAGATGATCGCGGCGATGAAACTGCGGCGTGAGGACGTCTATATCTGCAACGTGCTGAAGACCCGGCCGCCGGGCAACGCGACGCCGACGGTGGAGGAGGCGCGCATCTGTGCCCCTTACCTCTTCGAGCAGATCGACATCGTGGACCCGGAGGTGATCGTGACGCTCGGGCTGCCTGCGTCGCGACTTATCCTCGACCGAGAGGATTCGATGGGGAACATGCGCGGCCGATGGCACGAGTTCGTGCGCCTCGGCAAGCCGGCGATCCCGGTGATGCCGACCTACCACCCGGCGTTCCTGCTGCGGTCCTACACGGAGGAGAACCGCAAGAAGGTCTGGTCGGACCTGCGGCTGGTGATGGACCGGCTCGGAGTCCCGGCCTGAGCAGGCCATCGGGGCCGCCTCTCAGGCCTGCGAACGGGATGGACCAAGGCAAATCCCGTGCCTTGCCCGATCGTGGCGAACATTTTGCGACGAACTCTGGAACCGTTCCACGGAGCCATGCGAAACGGGATGCGACGAGGACGTGCGGTGTCCGGTTCCTTCAGACAGACCCCCACGAGACCCGGTACTCGGCGATTCGCTGGGTGCCGGGTTTTTTCGTGTTCAGTCGGATCCGCCGAAGTGGAGTTCGGTCTCCGGGGGGAGTCTCGTCCACTCGGTGAGGTGCCACGAGGGGAGCGGGGGCGTGCGTGAGCGGTCCCAGCGGACTTCGAAGGTGAAGGAGAGTTTGTCGCCGATGGCGAGGCCTTCGATGGAGACGCCCTCGGCGAGCGGGAAGGGCATCTGCATCTCGGCCATGCCGACGACCTCGCCGGCGCCGTTGACGAAGTCGTCGATGCGTTCGTGGTGGATGGTGAAGTTGCTGACGGGGCGCGACGGGTCCGGGAGGTCGGTCACGACGCCGCGCACGCCGCGGTAGATCTGATCGGGCGCCGTGGGAGGAGGCTGATTCGGAGCGCGTTCCGAACACGCGGCGAGGACGAGACCGGCGCAGATGATGGCCGCCGGGAGCCGGCGTGCGCGTGGCATGTCAGGTCTTCTCGACAGCGAGAAACGCCCGGACGGCGGCAAGGTCCAGGGCGATGTCCGGCGTGTAGACCATGGACCACGACTCGCCCTTGCGGACGGTCAGTCCCCGGGCGGGCTTCTCCCGGGCGTACCAGGTGCGGTTGCCGCGGATGTAGGTCCACATGCGCTGACGGCGCATTTTCTGGGCGCGCCGGAGGGCGCGCTGGACGCCCGCGTCGCGCCGCATGAGGCGGGCGATGGTCTTGACCTGGCCCTGGGCGCGCGGCTGGGCGGTGATGGTGCAGCGGATAGGCTGCCCGGGCTTGAAGGTGTCGGCCATGAGAGAACCCTCGACCGCCCCTTCCGGGGGCGGGACGGGAAGCATAGGCGGGGGAGGAGTGCGTTCCAGCGGGCGTGAGTGCGGGTGTCTGCGGGCGGGTCGGCTACAGTTGCTCGATGACCCAGCAGACCCCGCCGCCACCGCCGCCGTTCAAGCCCGATGCTCAGCACCACCTGCGGCCGAAGTTGAGGCCGGTGCGAGGCTTCCCCGTCCAGGCCCAGGACCAGACGGGCAAGCAGGTGATCCTGCTCGGGCTGGCGGACGCGAAGCAGGTCTCGGATCGTCCTCCCGTGGTGGTGACGCCGGCGGTGCAGAACATCCTGCCGCTGATGAACGGCGAGCGGTCGGTGGACGACATCGTGAGCGAGGTGGGGCGTGGGCTGACGCGGGAGATGCTTGAGCCGCTCGTGGCGCAGCTGGACGCGGCGGGTCTGCTGTTCGGCCCCGAGTTCGACGCGATGCTGGCGAAGATGCGGGCGGATTTCGACAGCAGCACGATCCTGCCGCCCGGGCCGACAGCGGCAATGGCGGACGCGCTCGTGCAGCAGGCACTCGGCGAGGGCGTGACGGACGAGCAGAAGGCGGAACTCGGCCCGGCGAAACTGCGCGAGGCGCTGGACCACTGGATCGACGAATCGCTGAAGAACGCTGAGAAGCCGAGTTTCGACGCGCTGCCCAAGGCGATCGTGGCGCCGCACGTGGACTACGGGCGAGGCTGGATGAACTACGGGGCGGTCTGGGGGCGGTTGCGCGTGGTCGATCGCCCGGATCGCGTTGTCGTGCTGGGGACGAACCACTTCGGATTCTCGACGGGCGTCGCCGCGTGCGACAAGGGATACCGCTCGCCTCTGGGCGACTGCCAGGCGGACGAGGAGATGATCGCGTTCATGCGCGACCGTGTTGGGGATGCGCTCTTCGCGCACCGGTACGACCACGAGCGCGAGCACTCGATCGAGCTGCAGATCCCGTGGATTCAGCACTGCCTGGGGACGGACGCCTCCGGGGCGTACTGCAAGGTCTTCGCGGTGCTGGTGCATGATCCGGCGGTGAACAACGGCGAGCCGTATGACGGGAACGGCGTGGCGATCGGTCCGTTCATCGACGCGCTGCGCGAGGCGATCGCCACGCTGCCCGGCACGACGCTGGTCGTGAGTTCGGCGGACCTGAGCCACGCCGGCCCCGCGTTCGGCGACAAGCAGACGCTCGCGGGCGACGAGGACGAGCCGCGGCAGTTCCGCGAGCGAGTGCTGAACCACGACCGCGAGATGCTGCAGATGATCGCGGAGCGCAGACCGGACGACCTGATCGCGGCGATGGCGTGGCAGGGCAACCCGACACGCTGGTGCTCGACGGGGAACCTGGTGGCCGCGATGAAGGCGGTCGAGCCGGACGAGGTGGAGATTCTCGGGTACGCCGCCGCGATGGACCAGCAGGGCATGGGCATGGTCTCGAGCGCGGCGATTGTGATGCGCTGAGGCGTCATGGGTTCGGCCGGCGGCATCCCGTGGCGGCCTGATCTCGTGGCGATCGCGCTGTGGTTGATCGCGGGCATGCTTGCAGCGGCGGGGCTGTACCTGCTCTGGGCTGCGCGCCGGAGCCGCGATGAGAACGAGCGTGTGCGTCTGCCGATCGTGGGCGCGGTGGGCGTGCCGACGTGCCTGACCGGGGGGCTGGCGCTCCTGTTGGGCGGGTACCACGCGGCGGTCTATGGGTCGCCGGGCGTGGCCGGGCTGCCTGCGGTGCCGGTCGAGCGGTGGTGGATGGTGGCGGGGCTTGTGGCGGCTGCGCTCGTCGGGGCCGCGCTCGCGGAGGCGTTCGAGCGGGGAACCGGCAGGTAACGTTCGTGTCACGGGGACGTAACTCGCCGGCCACGGGCCTTGCATCGAGCAGAACTGCCGCGAGACTGCGGCGTATCGACGGTCGCTCGGGGCGTGCCGGAGAGGTTCCGGGGCGGCTCGGGCTGGTCGGCCCGTGTAGGATGCCGTGGCGGGGCGTGCGCCCCGCGTCCGGAACGAGCCGAGGGTCGTCGGTTCGATCGGCGAACGTCCGTCGGGCGTCGCCGCAGCGAGGGTAGCCATGCCAGCTGCGAACACCTGCTGGGGGATCGAGGTCGGGGCCGGGGCCGTGAAGGCCCTGAAACTGGAGGTCGTGGACGACCGCCCGCGGGTGGTCGATTTCGCCTACATCCCGCACGCGAAGGTGCTCTCGACGCCGGAACTGGACCAGGAGGACGCGAAGCGCGTCGCGCTGGGTCGGCTGGTGACGGAGTTCGACCTGAGCAACGCGACGATCGCGGTGAGCGTGCCGGGCCACTCGGCGTTCGCGCGGTTCGCGAAGCTGCCGCCGGTGGATCCAAAGAAGGTGCCGGACATCGTGAAGTTCGAGGCGGTGCAGCAGATTCCGTTCCCGCTCGAACAGGTGGAGTGGGACTACCAGACGTTCGTCAGCCCGGATTCTCCGGACGTCGAGGTGGGCATCTTCGCGATCACAAAGGAGCGGATCAACGGCGAGTTGATGCTGCTGCGCGACATGCGGATCGTGCCCGACCTGGTGACGCTGTCGCCCGTGGCGGTCTACAACGCGATGGCGTACGACCTGCAGTTCACCGAAAAGACGCAGGGGACGATCCTGCTGGACGTGGGGACGACCTCGACGGACCTGATCATCGCGGACGCAGGGCGGGTGTGGATCCGCACGTTCCCGATCGGCGGGCACGAGTTCACGAAGGCGCTCGTCGAGCAGTTCAAGCTGAGCTACCCGAAGGCGGAGAAGCTCAAGCGCGAGGCCGAGCAGAGCAAGCACGCCCGCCACGTCTTCCAGGCGATGCGTCCGGTGTTCACGGACCTGGTGCAGGACGTGCAGCGTTCGGTGGGGTACTACCAGTCGCTGCACCGCGAAGCGGACCTGACGCGACTCATCGGGATGGGTTCGACGTTCAAGCTGCCCGGGCTGCGAAAGTACCTGAAGCAGCAGCTGGGCATCAACGTCTACCGCATCGACGCCTTCAAGGGGCTGACGGCGGAGGGGCCTCGCGCGGCCGAGTTCGAGGCGCTCTCGCTGAACATGTGCACGGCCTACGGCCTCGCGCTCCAGGGACTCGGCATGGGCACGCTCCAAGCGAACCTGATGCCGGTGCAGGTCTCGCGCGAGGCGATGTGGGAGCGCAAGAAGCGGTGGTTCCTGGCGGCGGCCGGGCTTTCTCTCGCGGCCACGGGGGCGATGTTCATCCGGCCTCTGATGGACAAGAACGCGGCTGCGGCGACGCCCGCGCCAGCGTCGATCAACCGCGCGGTCACGATGTCGCGCACGCTCGTGAGCGAGGCGAACGCCGCGGGCGTGACGTCGGTCGGGCAGGGCGCGTTCGACGCGGCGAACATGCTCTCGGTGTTCGACCGGCGCGAGGTGATCCCCTTCATCCTGGACGACGCGAGCCGGATGATCGAAGAGGCGAACCGCGCGGCGACGGGAGCGCCGGCGGTCATGCTGCGTCGCCTCAGCACGCAGTACCTCTACGCAGAGACGCCCGTCGCCGCGGGGCCCGGCCCGGCGCCGAGCCGCTTCGAGGGCGGGCGCGACGTGCCCTCGAGCGAGTACAGCGGGCGGCGCGCGTTCCAGGAGGACGAAGAGCGCTGGAGCGGCGGCGAGGACACCTCGCAGCCCCAAGGCCCCGGCGCGGGGCGCCCGCGGGTGCGGGTGACCATGGAACTGACCACGCCGCGCAACGCTCAGGAGGCGCGGATTCTGGCGACCGAGTCGATCATGCGGTGGCTCTCGCAGAACGCGAAGCGTGACGGCGTGCCATACTCGATCGAGACGCTCGGCGAAGGCACGCTGCGGATCGTGCAGACCGCGCTTGCCTCCGAGCCGTCGGCGACGACAGCACGTGCCACCCCGACCCGAGGCGTGCGCGGGGGGCGTGACGTGCCCGCCTACGAGGAGCCCGGATACGAGGGTCGGGGGCGTGGTGCAGTGCAGGAGCAGGTGCCCGTGCGGATGAACCTGATGGGCGAGGGCGCGACGCCGGCGCAGTCGCGCGATTCATTCGAGGCCGAGACGGGGCTGGTCCGTCTGGCGCCGATCGCCGCCCCCGAGAAGCGCGTGGCCGATGGCGCGGTTGAGTCCACGATCACGATCACGTTCGAGGCGGTGTTGCAGGACGCGAAGGCGTCCGAGGAGGGCGACCGGTGAAGGGCGTGCTGGGTTGGGTGAAGTCTCATCTCGTGGTCGTGATCTGCACGGCTGTCGTGGTCGTCTCGCTGCCGCTCGGGTTCGTCTTCAGCTCGAGGATGAACGCGAAGATCAGGGAGGCTGCGGAGAAGGAGGGCAACGATCAGTTGCGGCAAATCCAGAACGCCCGGGTGAGCTACGTCATCCCGTCGTTGCTGCCGGATGAGAGGCCGGTGGAGCTGGCGCGCCAGGCGCCAAACGCCGCGCTCACGGCATGGGTGAAGGAGCAGCGCGACCGCCGGGCGGCGGAGGCGTCGGGTGTGATGCGTCGCGCGGTGGAGTTCAACCGGCGCGGACATCGCCCCCTGGTGCAGGGGCTGTTCCCCGATCCCCCGAGCGACGCCACGCAGCAGCTGCGGCTGAAGGGGGAGTTGCTGAATCTTCTGGCGGGCGATTCGTCGGGGGATCGACCTTCGCTCTACGAGACGCTGTTCGCCGAGATCGGCGCCGGCTCGCCCCCTTCGCCCGAGCGTGTGTTCGAGAGCGTGCGCGACGTGGAGGAGCGAGAGCGCGAGCGGCTCCTGGCGGACAGCCCGACCGGGCAGTGATCGGGGAGTATCAGCGTCGCGCCCGCGAGATCAGCGTGTACGCCGACCTGACGAGCCTGGACCGGACGGGGTTCGATAAGCGCTCGTCGCTCCTGCCGCCGCCGCGCGTAACCGACGCGCAGGGCGGCGCGCTGCCGGACGTCGCGGAGCTCTTCCAGTGGCAGTGGGACGCCTGGCTGGTGGGCGACCTGCTCTCGGCTGTGGCGAGAGCGAACACCTCGCCCGACGGCGACCGGCAGGACGTGGAGAACGCGGTCGTCAAGCGCATCGAGAAGATCTCGGTCGAGGATCTTCCGCTGTACGGCGACGCAAAACTGCCCAGGCTGAGTGCACCGGAGGGTTCGGTGCCACTGGACCGATCGACCTCGGTGACGGGGCGGGTGTCGAGCGAGACAAACAAACTGTACGACGTTCGACGGGCGAAGATGACGGTTGTGGTGTCGTCGGAGCGTCTGCCGGTCTTCCTCGACGCCTTGGGGCAGACGAACATGATCACTGTGCTCTCGGTGAACCTGTCCGAGGTGGACGTGTGGGCCGACCTGCAGAAGGGGTACTTCTACGGGCGCGAGCCGGTGGTTCGTGCTGAACTGGAACTGGAGACGCTCTGGCTCCGTTCATGGACCGGCCCGCTGATGCCCCGCTACGTTCGCCAGCGGCTGGGCGTGGAGTTGACCGGGGAGCCTGGCTGAGCATGCAACCGCGCCGGCGGCGCGTCGGAGTCGATCATGAAGATCAAGGGCGTGAACTTTTTCGAGCAGAACGTGGAGAAGATCGTACTCGGGGCGGTCTCGCTCGTGCTGCTGGGCGCGCTGACGGCGCAGTTCGTCGTCGAGCCGAACATGGTGAAGATCGGGTCGAGCGAGTACCCGCCGCACCAGCGGTTCCTGCCCGCGGAGAACGAGGCGAACGCGCTGCTGGCACGGATGGCGGCCCCCTCGCCCGACGTGCCCGAGATCACCGAGCAGGCGCTGCGCGACCGTTTCGCCGCGAGGATCGAGGGTTCGATCTCGCCTCGGCCGCGATTCGCGCTGAGCACCCCCGGCGCGGAGATTCAGGGCGTCGAGGACGTGCCCGGTGCCGAGACGGTGATGGCGATGCCGGCGATCCCACCGCTGACCGGCGTGGTCGCCGCCACATACATCGCCACGGTCGATCCGTTCGAGTGGGTCGGCTCGCCCGAGTTGCGCCCCTTCCTGCCCGCGGAGCAGCCTTTCGACAAGGCGGCGGTGAGCGTGGAAGCGACGTTCAGTGGGCGTGCGCTGCGCGAAGCGCTGCTGCGCGATCCCGACGGCCCCGAGGGGCCGCAGCGCCCCCTTCCCCCGGGCTGGTGGCGCGACAACTTCGAGGTGCTGGGGATCGAGTTGCAGCGAGAGGAACGCACGGCAACGGGTGAGTGGACGAACGTGGCGGAGATCACGTCCATCCCCGGACGGCTCGACCTGATCCATGAAGTGCGGACCGACCGCCCCAACTCCGCGGAACTCCGCTACATCGTCGAAGATGCGAGGCGTGCGATGCCGCAGATCGTGCAGCCCGGCTACCTGCGGACGATCGCGGGGCCGGCGTGGGTGCGCCCGAGCGAGGCCGTGGCGGCGCTCGGCCTGACGGATGAAGCGCAGGAGATCGCGCGGGTCAAGAGCCAGATCGCCGCACTCGACGAGCGCATCGCGGGCCTGGACCGCGCCATCGAGGATGCACGCGCCCCCGGCGGCGGCGAGCGGCGTGCGCCCGATCCCGTCCGTCGCGGCGAGCCTAGCCCGCGCGGCGAGCCGCAGCCCGGCCAACGCGACGCGACCGCGGACGCCAACGTCAGGAGGTTGCAGGCGCAGCGCGAGGGCGTGGTGCGCCAGCGAGAGATTCAGGTGAAGCGCCTGCAGGACCTCGGCGGCACACCGGACGACCCCGCCCGCCGCCAGGACGCACGGACGGGTGTCGCGCCCCTCCTCGAGAACACGGAGCTGCGCGTGTGGGCGCACGACGTTACGGCACGCCCCGGGTCGATCGTTCGCTACCGGATGCGGCTCGTGCTGAACAATCCCGTCTTCGGCAAAACGTCCCTCAGTCCGGAGCAGCAGAACCTTGCCGCTGACCCGCTCTTCCCTGGGCCGTGGTCGGAGTGGACAGCCCCGGTCGAGGTTCCCGCGGAGCAGTACTTCTTCATCACGAGTGCGAGCGAGGCGGATGCGCTCGGGCGCGGTCCAAGGGCGTCGGCGGACCTGTTCAAGTTCTACTACGGGTACTGGCGGCGGGCGCGGGCAACGCTCGAACCGGGCGACAGCATCCGCGGTACGGCTCAACTGCCCGACGGGCTGCTGCTCTGGGATCTGGACAAGCTCGCCTCGGCCGGGCAGCAGCAGATCACCAGGCCGCTTGAGGAGTGGCGTCCGGAAGGCGAGCGCTTCGAGCCGCCCCGCGACGAAGGCCGCCGTGCTGCGCCGCCTGCCGGGGAGACTCAGCCCGGAGCACCCGCGCCGATCCCGGAGAATGCCCGGCCCGGGCCGAAGACCTTGGCGTTGTCGGCGGATGTCATGCTCCTGGATGTGGCCCGGCTCCCGGGCGGGGTCGATGCTGGCCTGACCGGTGCGCGTCGCCAGGCGTTCCAGGCGGTTCTCAGGGACCAGATCGGGACGATCCTGGTTCGGAATCCCGACGACGATCGGGCAACGGCCCTGTTCAGAGGCCTATCGGCGTCGGCGGAGGAAGGCCGAACACAGGGCCAGACTCCTCCCGAACCCGAGCCGACGGAGCGTCGTCCTGCTCCCGATCGGCGTGAACGCGACACTCCGCGCGAACGCCCCGATTCCGGCGGCGGGAAACAGGGTGGCGGTGGGGGCGGCGGCGGCTGAAAAACCGCGGAACGAACGGTGTCCAGCGGCTTGACCTCCCCTCGGCGCAGCGTAGTATCCCCTCGCCCCATATCGGGGCGGATTTTCAGCCCAACGCGGGAAACCGCGACGGGTCACGAGGCCCGCCGATGCGTCGGCGTCGCCCCTGATCTTTGACAACCGGATACGGACGAGAGCCAGCCCCGACGAGCGGGCGGTTCGATCGCAGTGGAGCGACGGGCCGTGTCGTCGGGGTTGATTGGCAAGCACCAAAGTAGAGCAGTGCCTGAGTGCTGGTTTGGGTTTGCATCAACGGCCGTCGCTTCTTTCGCGGCGCGGGGACGCCTCCCCGCGTCGCGTCAACGGGATCAACACGGACAAGAACGAGCGATGGCGATGGTTGCGGTCGAAGGCGGCCGCGGCGTCGGGTTGGTGCGACAAAGCTACGAAGGGCACACGGTGGATGTCTTGGCGTTGAGAGGCGATGAAGGACGTGGGAACCTGCGAAAAGCCCAGAGGAGCTGGTAACCGAGCGTCGATCCTGGGATGTCCGAATGGGGAAACCCGGCCCTTCGGGGCCACCGCCCGCTGAATGCATAGGCGTGCGGAGCGAACCCGGGGAACTGAAACATCTCAGTACCCGGAGGAAAGGAAAGCAACAGCGACTCCGTGAGTAGCGGCGAGCGAAAGCGGATGCGTACGCGGAAGAGCGAACGCGTTGGAATGCGCGGCCTGAGAAGGTGAAAGCCCTGTACCCGGAAGCGTGCGTAAGCCCTTGAGTAGGTTCGGTGCCGTGGAACCCGGACTGAACACGGGGGGTCCACCCCCCAAGGCTAAGTACTCCTCAACGACCGATAGTGGATCAGTAAGGCGACTGAACGATGACAAGCACCGCGATGAGCGGGGTGAAAGAGTACCTGAAACCGTGTGCCTACAAGCGGTCGGAGCCTCCCGAAAGGGGGGTGACGGCGTGCTTTTTGCATAATGAGCCCGCGAGTTAGTCTGTGCGGCGAGCCTAAGGCCCATCGGGCCGGAGGCGGAGCGAAAGCGAGTCTGAACAGGGCGTTCAGTCGCACGGGCTAGACGCGAAACCTAGTGATCTCGTTGTCGTTGAAAAGACATGGGATGAGCTGTGGGGAGGACTTAAAGTGTAATCAAACTGGGAGATAGCTCGTTCTCTCCGAAATAACTTTAGGGTTAGCCTCGGGAGCGCAACCGACGGGGGTAGAGCGACTGGATGAGCGTTGGGGGCCACAAGCCTACCGCGCTCAACCAAACTCCGAATACCGTCGGCCAAGACCCGGGAGATAGACGGCGAGTGACAATATCCGTCGTCAAAAGGAGAACAATCCAGACCGCCGGCTAAGGCCCCGAATCTCCGCTGAGTTCGTAAGGAAGTCAGATTGCCGTGACAGCCAGGATGTTGGCTTAGAAGCAGCCACCATTTCAAGAGTGCGTAATAGCTCACTGGCCGAGGAGTCTGGCGCCGAAAATGATCGGGAATAAGCGGGGAGCCGAAGCCGCGGACGCGCAAGCGTGGTAGGAGAGCGTTCCTCTCGGCGGTGAAGCGGTCCGGGAACGGTCCGTGGAGCGTGAGGAAGTGCATATGCGGGCTTGAGTAACGATAAAGCGGGTGAGAATCCCGCTCGCCGTAAGCCCAAGGGTTCCTGGGGAAGGTACATCCGCCCAGGGTGAGGCGGGACCTAAGGCGAGGCCGAAAGGCGTAGTCGATGGACAGCCGGTGAATATTCCGGCCCCCTCGCGGAGATCGAAGCGCGGTGCAGATTCCTCAGCTCGGGTGGGCGACCAGTTGTGCCCAGGCCCTTGTGGCCGTTCCCGGGGGCGGGAGTCTCCAGAAAAGCCGCGCGGGCGAAGCGAGGCCCGTACCAAAACTGACACAGGTGGGCGAGGCGAATAGCCTCAGGCGCTCGAGAGAACGGTCGTGAAGGAACTAGGCAAATTAACCCCGTACGTTCGCAAGAAGGGGGCCCTTCGGGGCGCAGAGAAAAGGCTCTGGGAACTGTTTATCAAAAACACAGCTCTGTGCCAACTCGCAAGAGGATGTATACAGAGTGACGCTTGCCCGGTACCGGAATGTCACGGGAGCGGGTCAGCTTCGGCGAAGCTCGCGACTTAAGCACCGGTAAACGGCGGCCGTAACTATGACGGTCCTAAGGTAGCGAAGTTCCTTGTCGGGTAAGTTCCGACGCGCATGAATAGCGTAATCACTGGAGCACTGTCTCCACGACCGACTCGGTGAAATAGTAGTGGCGGTGAAGATGCCGCCTACCCGCAGCAAGACGGAAAGACCCCGTGGACCTTTACTGCAGGCTCGCATTGGTCACGAGCATGTTCTGCGTAGGATAGGTGGGAGGCTTCGAAGCCCGGGTTTCGGCCCGGGTGGAGCCAACGGTGAAATACCACCCTGAATACGTTTGTGGCCTAACCCCGAATCCCGTGAATCCGGGCGGGGGACCGTGCGTGTCGGGCAGTTTGACTGGGGCGGTCTCCTCCAAAAAGGTAACGGAGGAGCGCAAAGGTCGGCTCAGCGCGGATGGAAACCGCGTTTCAGAGTGCAAGAGCACAAGCCGGCTCTACTGCGAGGCCGACGGGCCGAGCAGTCACGAAAGTGGGCTCTAGTGATCCTGCGATCCCGTGTGGAAGGGTCGTAGCTCATCGGATAAAAGGTACCCCGGGGATAACAGGCTGATCGCACCCGAGCGTCCATAGCGGCGGTGCGGTTTGGCACCTCGATGTCGGCTCATCGCATCCTGGGGCTGAAGGTGGTCCCAAGGGTTCGGCTGTTCGCCGATTAAAGCGGTACGCGAGCTGGGTTCAGACCGGCGTGAGCCAGGTCGGTCCCTATCTGCTGTGGGCGTTCCAGGCTTGAGAGGAGTCAACCCTAGTACGAGAGGACTGGGTTGGACCGACCCCTGGTGATCCTGTTGCGGCGCTCGCCGCACCGCAGGGTAGCTACGTCGGGCAGGGATAACCGCTGAAAGCATCTAAGCGGGAAGCCCCCCTCGAGATGAGGCCTGGTGGTCGAAAGACGGAAGACCCCTCGGAGACCACGAGGTTGATAGGCCGCGCGTGCACGGGCTGAAAGGCCCTCAGCGGAGCGGTACTAACGGTCGAAGGCTTTGTCGCACCAACCGGCCGCCGCGGTGTCGGCGCCATCCCCCGGGGATGGCGCGGCCCGGCGTTCCATGCACTGTTCTGCACGGCGCTTGCCGTGCTCTCGTCCGATCCATCGCCCGCGCCGCGCTGACGCGCGCCGCGTGCTTTGTCGGTGACCACAGGTCGGGGGTCACACCTGTTCCCATCCCGAACACAGCAGTTAAGCCCCGGCCGCCGATGATACTGCACCGCGGGAAAGTAGGTCATCGCCGACAATTGACCCCGTCCGGGTAAACCCGGGCGGGGTCTTTTTCGTTCCTGGCCATTGCTTGGCACGGCCCCCTTGCTCTCCCGAGGTTTCATGTAGACTCGGCTTGACCGGGGGCGCTTGCGGCGCCGCTCGGGGCACCTCGGGGGGCAGCATGGTCGTTGCATTGACAGCGTTCGATGGGGCGACCGTGGCGACGCCGGTCGCCAATCCGGTGATGATCTCGGCCGGCGACTCGCTCATGTGGGGGCAGGGGCTGCTGCCGCAGAATCGCTTCCGGGAGATCGTGCGCCTGCGTCTGCAAGCCGAACTCGGCGCGCCGGTCACGGAACTCTCGATGGCTCGTTCCGGTGCGAGATGTACGCCGCCGTCGATTCAGGCATCTCGCGGCACGGTGGAACGTGCGGATGTTACCGTTCGCGGCAGTTTGTTGGATACGACCTCACCGACAGTGCCTCCGCTGTACAGGTCTGCCGACTTCACCCGCGAGATTCCCGGTTCGGTTCCGACGACGCTGCGTCAACTCGAGTCGGCATTGGGCATCCTCTCAGACCCGGCGAACGCGAGCGACCCGGGCGAGGTTCGCCTCATTCTGCTCGATGGCGGGATCAACGACACGGGGATCGGGAACATCATCGCGCCCACTGCGGCGATCGAAGAGGGCGGCCCGCTGGCGTCGTGGGAGGCGTGGATCTTCGCGGCGGCCGTCCGTGTGCGCGAGAAGATGATCGAAACGCTGCGGTTCGCGCTCACGAACTTCCGCAATGCGGACGTCGTCGTCAACGGCTACTTCCCTGTTTTTTCCATGTACTCGTCGGCGGCGCTGTTCAGAGTGCAGGCGCTGGTCGCGATCCACTATGTCCCCGGGCTGAACTTCGTGGCGCCGCTTACGATCGCTGCCGCCGCGGACGCCTCGCGGGCCTGGCAGGTCGCGTCGAACCGTCGTCTTCGGCAGGCGATCGCCACAGTCCGCAGCGAGTTCCCGGGGCGAAACGTGTTCTTCGCGCGATCCGGGATTGAACGGGAGCGCTGCCTGTTTGCGCCATTCACGATGCTGTGGGACTACGACGGCGTTCCGGACGTGACGCCGACGAACGCGCTCGACGTCGCGATGATTCTCGCGGGGATTACGCCGCACGACGAGGTCGCGGTCCAGCGGCGGACGGCGGTGACGAACGCGGTGGCCCAGAACTTGTTCAATCCACCGCTGGACTCGGTGGGCGAGATGACGTCGATCATGGCGTCGGTGGGCCATCCGAACGTCGCCGGGGCACGCGACTACGCGGAGTCGATCATCGATGCGCTGGAGTTCGGGGGTGTATTCACTCCGAGCCGGCAACCCTGCGACCAAGCGGCGGCGGCGCGCCGCCGGACCTGCCAGGCCGGGCGTGACACGTGGGACTTCGCGGTTCAACGGACGGTGGTGGGCATGGAGACAGCGTGCAGCGGTGCGGCGGACGCCGTCTTCGGCGCGGCGGGATCGGCCGTCGGAGTTGCGGGTGCGGCGTTGAATCGGCTCGCGGGGAGACCCGCGGCAGTCGCCGACTGCTACGCGGGCACCGGGGCGGCCATCGACGCCTGCGCAGCGACCGAAGCGACAGCGATCGCGGCGTGCAACGCGACGCTCGCCACCACGCTTGCAGGGCCTTGCGCGATCGTCTGCACGCAGTTCACCAACTGCAACGGCCAGTTTGGCGCCTGGGATCCGCGCCGATACGCGTGCCAGGCGGCGAGGGCCGGGTGCGTGGCCGCCGCCGCGGTGGCGAGGGCGGGCTGCCGCGTGGCCGCGGAGTCGACCCGGGCCGCGTGTATCGGGATAGCCGTAGCCGCAGGCGTTGCATGCCGAGCGGCGGCGATCGTGACCGACACGGCGTGTGCTGCCGGCCAGGTGATCGCAGGGGTTGCCGATGTCGCCGTCGCCGCCGGGGCGCTGGTTGTCGCTGGCGGGATCGCGCTTGTTGGTGTCGGCGTCATCGCCGCTTGCAGGATCGCCCAGGCGGCCGTGAATCTGGGCGGGCGACTCATCGGTGCGGCTGGACACGTTGTCTGCAATCTCGTCGTCGGAGTTCGTTGGATCGGGTGCAGCGCCGGGGCCGCGCTGGCCGGAGTGACCGCAGCGGCGGCGCGAAGGTGACGCCCCGTCGCCCGCAACGGTTTAAGGAGATCGTGCCATGGCCACAAGCCCACAGCGTTGCATCCCGTGCATCATCGGTGGCGTCGTGCTCATCCTCATCGTCCTCGGCGCGATCGTCGCTGGAGTCCTCGTGCTGCTCTGATCGGCAGCGCGTAGGATGGCTCGCGGGGACGCGCTCCCGCAGGACTCAGGAGACTCGCCATGCCCGACACCGCCCACGACCACACCCGCATCTATGACGAGGGGGCGGAATCCCTGCTCGCTTCCGAGAACTTCGCCGACCGGGTCACGCTCCTGCCGCCGGACAACGCGCGCATTGAGGCCGGCACGCGCGTGCGCATCCTCTGGGGGCAGGACATGCTCCGCGACGCGCTCGACGGGCGCTACCGCACCATCGTCTGCGGCGTGAACGACGAGGACAACTCGCACGGCATCGTCGCTCAACTCGTCAACCTCGTCACCACCAGCCAGTGGAGCGTGCAGACCGTCACCTCCTACGCCCGCGTCTTTCAGGAGGCGGTGTCTGTGCACGCGGCCAAGGACCGCGAACCGTACATCCTGAAGTACGATCTCGACAGCCTGCTGATCCTCGGGCTGCTGCGGCCGAAGGGTCGGGACCACTTCACGCTGGACGATCTGTCGCGCGGCTTCCGCACGGTGGCGAAGATGATCCAGGGGCGGATGGAGCGTCGTCCTGTGGCGAGCGTGTCGTTCCTCGGGGCGCGGTCGAACCGGCTGCTGGGGCCGGACGGGCGCGAGCCGAGTTTCGAGGCCGTGTTGCGGACGATGTACCAGGGTGGGTACCGTGGCGACGTCTACCCCTCGCCGCGGATGTGGTCGTACGGGCACGTGGGCGTGTTCCCGGTGTACCCGTTCCCGCAGGGGCTGGAGCGGATGCGCGAGGGGAGTTCGTGAACGCGTCGGCGAAAGCAGCAGCTGCTCGTGTCAGGGTTTGCCGCGGTCTCGTGGGCTACCGGTCTCTTCCACGAGCGCCAGCCTGCGTGGCAAGTACGGCTACGGCATACTTCGGCATGATGCCGTTGTCTCCATAGCCGGGTATGAGGGACGATCGCTTCAAAGACGAAACAGCTCCGTCCGCAAACGCGATCACGAACGGCCCGTCTGCTCTCCCGTCGTCGATCAGGGAGGGGTGACCGCCGCGACGATCGATGACGTGCCATGCCCGCGGCTCGACGAGAACCCCCTTCGACGACGGAAACTGGATCTCGGAGAGCCGGACGGCCCTCAGCAATCGCTCGTTATCGATGCGTCCACCCGGCATCCACATCTCCGGCGCGCTGAACATCGTGTACGAAAGCCAGTAGTCGGAGGGCTGCGTGTACGACGGCGGGTAGTCGTTCAGATATGTCGTGTACGAGCCACTGCCACCGAACGCCGCTTTGATAACAGGACTGCTCGGGCAGAGCTGAACTTCATCGAGGGGGCGACCCGTCAAGTAGTCGCGCACGACCATTGGCCAATGAATGCTCTGATAGAAGTAACTGAGCGAGATTCCTCCGTTGGAGAAAGCGTCGAGCAGACGCCGCTCGGCGAACATCGGGAGACTATCGTCGCTGCCGCCCGCGTAGTTCGCCATTGCTTGCATACAGCTTCGGATGTTTGTCTCGCAGGCCACCCGTTGCGCCAGTCTTCTCGCATGGGCAAAGGCGGGAAGGCTCAGAGCGAGAACGACAGCGGTCAACGCGATTGTGACCATCAGCTCGATGAGAGAGAATGCCCTCACAGGAAAAGTATACCTTGTGAGAGTCGATTCACACTGGGTCAGGCAGGATTCCCAGTCCGTGCAAAGGCTGTCGAGCCGAACAAATTCCTACTCTGACGATGCCCACGATAGGCAATGGGTCCGCGACCAGAACAAAGCGCGAACAAAATGTGCGTGCGCCGGAGCGACGGTAGGGAGAACCGAACTTGACAGGGCAAAGGCCATAGATTACGCTCCGCCCTGAAGGCACACCGGAAGTGTGCCATTCCGGAGTGGTCTTGCAGTGGAGGAACCGGCAATGCGCATTACTCGTGGTCTCGCATTCGTGTCTGCTGTCGGTGGAATGACGGCGATCTGTCTGGCTTGGTGGTCTCCATCGGGACTTTGGCATACAAACGATACCACGTGCAGTCTCGAGCCATGCCAACGCTTCTGTCGTGTCTGCTGTACGCACTTCAACCCGGATGTCACCAGTCCGGGATGGTGGGCTTGCGCCGGGACATGTGCAACCCTCCCGACCAACTGCACCGAGCCCGAGGAGCCCGGCGACCCACAGTACCCGTGACGTGACAGGAGTTCCCCATATGCGGCGAACCCATGTGTGGGTGCTTGCCGGTGTCGGCGCTGCTCTGGCGGTCGTTGCGAGTACGGTTGCGGTCATTCGTTTCGGCGCGCCCGATGGCGAGCGGGATTCCTCGGGCAGGCCCCAGCGGGCAGCAATGACGGACCTGCTCGATGACCCGGATTCATTGTTGCCTCATCTCTCCGCCGAAGAGCGTCAGGCGGTCGGCATGGCGACCGGCGGGGAGCTTCGCAATCTCCTCATCGTCGGCTTCTATCTTCGAGATCGTCTCTCGGGCGAGCCGCGTGAGTTGCGCCCATTCCTTGACGCGCTGCGAGCCTACCGAGTTCCAGATCCCGGGGATGAGACCGCGTTTGAACGGGTCGCTCTGGGTGACTATGCCTTGGGCTTTCTTGCTCGTGCCTGGGCTCAGGTCGGTCCTGTGACCGCGGTGGAATCTGAGTGCATTGAGTACGCCGTTCGTGGTCTCGCAGACCCGGAAGACACCGTTCGGCTGCGGTCCGCAAGCCTCTTGACAGTGATTCAGATGCGACGCCCCGATTCGGTCCTGCCCGCCGATGCGCAACGCGCGCTCGACGAGGCTACGAAGAACGATTGGCTGCGATTCGAACTCGAGCGCCAAATGGACGTTCTCCGCGAAGCGGCCCGCGCGGTCGGGCGAGACTTGCCGGGCTGAGTATGAATGGCATTGTCGAGGCCGCTGCTTGCCACGTCTCGCGGTCGCCCGGCCGAGGCGTTTTGCGGAGGGCGATCGGTGCGCTGCTGCTCGCATCCGCGATGCTCAAAGCGTGGCATCCGGCAAGCCTGATTCCAGCGATGGAATACGTCGGAATGCCTGAAGCACTCCGTTCTCTGGGCGTAGGAACTATCGTTGGCGTCGAGGCCGTCGTCGGGTACGGGCTTCTCGTCTTTGCGGGCACGTACTCCGCTTGGGCTTCGGTGAGTCTTCTTGGCGGCTTCTCATTTGTCTTGCTTTACTTTGCGGCTTCATCCCGTCCGCCTGCGTGCGGGTGCCTGGGCGTTGTCAAGGTCTTCGAGTCGAACCGTGCCGAGGCGCTCTTTGGGATCGGTAGGAATTGTGTGCTCATCGGTGCCTTGTTCTGGACCTTCGGTTCCCATACCAGGCGTCGGTGATTCGAGGGCGGGCGATGTCCTGCAACGTGTGGTTGCCGCAAGGAATCAGGGAGAGGGGGCTGCATGAACGCGTCGGCGATCGTCGATCGGCTGGAGGCGTTCGGGCGTGCGCTGCCGGGTGTGGCGGCGTGCGTGCGCGAGGCGGATGCGCGGTGGAAGCCGGCGAGCGGGGCGTGGTCGGTGCTGGAGGTGGTGAACCACCTGGCCGACGAGGAAGCGGATGATTTTCGTGCGCGTGTGCGGTTCGTGCTGGAGCGGCGCGAGGGGGCGTGGCCGGCGATCGACCCGGAGGGGTGGGCGCGGGAGCGTCGGTACAACGAGCGCGGGCTGCGCGAGAGCGTGGAGCGGTTCGTGCGCGAGCGCGAGGCGTCGATCGCGTGGCTTCGGCCCGTGGTCGCGGCGGGGGCGGACTGGTCGTTGGCGTACGAGCACCCGAAGTTCGGGCCGATCCGGGCGGGCGACCTGCTCGGGGCGTGGGCGGCGCACGATGCGCTTCACCTGCGGCAGATCGCCAAGCGGATGTTCGAGTTGGCGGGGCGGGATGCTGCCGGGTTCATCACGCTGTACGCGGGGGAGTGGGGGGCGTAGGCGGACTCCCGCGGCGTGCGCGTGAAAGAGGCCCCGGCGTGGGGCCGGGGCCTCGTGAGGGAACAGCGATCGGTGGGTTGCGGTCGGCTCAGCGTCGGCGACGGGCGCCGAGGAGGCCGGCGACACCGAGGAGGGCGAGTCCGCCGGGGGTGGGGATGAGTACGAAGTCGATGTATCGGCCGCCGCCTGCGTAGATGAGTGTGCTGCTGGTGCCGTCCCAGATGTTGGCGCCGGAGCCGTTGGTCCACATGATGTTGCCGTTGCCGAGCTGCCAGACGCCGCGGTTTCCGGAGCCGGCGATCGAGTCGAGCAGGGCGCCGGTGTTGACGTCGAGAACCTTGGTTCCCGCGGGCGAGGAGAATCCGGCGACGAGGACGTTGCCGTTGGCGTCGTAGTTCATCTGCTCGGCGAAGTTCAGGTCACCACTGTTGTGGAACGTGCCGAGAGGCGTGCCGTCGAGCGCGAAGCGGTGGATGTCGTCGTTCGCGCTGGAGGACGAGACGAGCATGCCGCCCTGGTGCGCGAGGATGCCGAAGGGGCTTGGCGCCAGGCCGACGGTCGAGAAGAAGCCGAGGTTGTTGCCGTTGGTGTCGAACATCACGACCGAGTTGCCGGGCGCGCCGTTCGACGTTCCCGAGTTGGTCACGTAGACGGTGTTGTTGATGAGGCCCATCCCACGGATGTTGTCGAGTCCGCCGGAGATGTCGCCGAGGTGCGCACCGGTGACGACGTCCCAGCGCGAGATGCGATCGCCGACCTGCTCGGAGACCCAGATCTGGTTGCCGACCTGCATGGCGTGGATGGGCGTCCCGCCCTGCAGGGCGAAGTAGTTGGAGTTCACCACCGAGCCATCGAATGGATCGAACAGCACAAGGCGGTTGTTTGTCGAGTCGGGCATCATCAGATACTGCGCCGAGGCGCCGACAACAACCGTGGCCAGAGCGGCCATACCAACACACGCCAGTCTCATGGGTCATTCCTCCGTGTGGGAAAGTACCAGCCGAGTTGTGCCCGAGAACTCCCCCGCGCACTCCGCTGCCCAGCATACCTGAAAATGCCCCTCCTGTGAGCAGGGCAATACCTGTGTTTTGGCGTTGGTTCGCAGGTGGGGTTCGCATTATGTTTGTTGCGAGAGGTCGATTCGCTGACGCATCACGCCCCAGCGGGCCGTGAGGGTCGGCGATCTACTGACCCCGCCACCGCTGGGCGATCGGCCTGCGCCGGCCCGTGCCGAACGCGACGGACGTGATCTTGATGCCCGTGGCGAGTTGGCGGCGTTTGTACTCGTTGACGTCGATGAGGCGGACGATCTGGCGCACGGTCTGTTCGTCGAAGCCGGTCTCGTCGATGATGCGCGAGGGGGACTCGTGCCGCTCGACGTAGCGGGCGACGATCTCGTCGAGGACGTCGTAGGGGGGGAGGGTGTCCTGATCGCGCTGGTTCGGCGCGAGTTCCGCGCTCGGGGGCTTGGCGATGCTGGCCTCTGGGACGGGAGGTCGTGAGAAGCCGGCCGCGCCGGGGTTGGCGTTCATCCAGCGTGCGAGGTCGTAGACGAGCCGTTTTGTTACGTCCGCCAGCACGGCCAGCCCGCCGTTCATGTCGCCGTAGAGAGTGCAGTAGCCGACAGCGAGTTCGCTCTTGTTGCCGGTGGTGAGGACGAGCGCGCCGGTGCGGTTGCTGAGGGCCATGAGCGTTGTGCCGCGGGCGCGCGACTGGAGGTTCTGCTCGGCGACGTCGGGGAGTCGCTCGCCGAGGGCGGATTCGCCGAGTTCGCGCATGGCGGGGTCGAGCGACGCGCGGAAGCCGTCGAAGGCCGGCCCGATGGGTACGGTGAGGAGGCGGATGCCGAGGCGGTCGGCGAGGTCGCGCGCATCGCGGATCGAACCTTCGGACGAGTACTTTCCGGGCATGGCGACGCCGGTGACGTTCTCGCGGCCGAGAGCGGTGACGGCGATGCAGGCGGTGACAGCGGAGTCGATGCCGCCGGAGAGGCCGATGATGGCGCGGGCGTGGCCTGTCTTGCGAACGTAGTCGCGCGTGCCGAGGACGAGGGCACGGAAGGCCTGCTCGGTCTGCGGCGCGGCGAGAAGCGGGTCCGTCGGCGCTGCCCCACCCCTAGGCGCGCCGCCTGGCTCGTCCGGCAGGTCGGCGAGGACGATCGACTCCTCGAAGCCGGGTCCGAAGGCGGCGGCTCGGCCGCGCGGGTCGTACAGCGCGGCGTGCCCGTCGAAGACGAGGTCGTCGTTGCCGCCGACCTGGTTCACCGCGGCGACCCAGACGCCGTGGCGCGCCGCGTGCTTGCGCAGGATGTCGCGGTGGCGTGCGCCCTTGCCGAGCACGAAGGGGCTTGCCGAGGGGTTGACGAGCAGGTCCATGCCGGCACGGGCGAGCGCCTCGACGGGGTCGGGGTCATGGGCGTACCGCGACGCGAAACCGGCGTCCTCGCCTCGCCAGAGATCCTCGCAGATGCTCAGGCCGACGCGCCATGTGCCGACGCGCACGACGACCGCGCGATCTCCCGGCTCGAAGTAGCGGTCCTCGTCGAAGACGTCATAGGTGGGGAGCAGCCGCTTGTCGTGGTAGTCGAGGTAGCGCCCGTCGGTGTAGGCGAGCAGGCTGTTCGCGGTGCCGTGCTGGGGGCGTTCCTGATCGACCGGAAGCGGGCAGCCGAAGACGACGGTGAGGCCGGCGGTGTGGCGTTCGCCGAGGCGCTTGGTGGCGCGAACGCACGCGGGGACGAAGCCCTCGCAGAGCAGCAGGTCGCGGGGGGGGTAGCCGCAGACGGCCAGTTCAGGGAAGATGACGAGGGTCGCGCCGTCGTTTCGTGCCCGGCCGATGAAGCCCGCCATGCGTTCGGCATTGCCGTCGATGTCGCCGACGGTGGGATTGAACTGCACAAGGGCGAGGCGCATGGCGAGAGGATGATATGGGTGGGTCGCGCGGGCGTGGTGGTCCGCCACGAGCGGGACACCCGGGTGCCTGTCACGCCGCCCGCATGTTTTTTCTTGATCTCGTTCTCCGCAGCCAGAGCACTGCCAAGGCCGCGCTCGCGAGGAGCACGACGGACTCCGTGCCGGTGATGAAGAGGGTGACGACGACAAGGGGGTGCGTCGTGGCGTCGCTCGCGCCGACGAGGCCGAGCGCGGCGGCGAGCCAGACCGTGCCGGCCTCGCGCGTGCCGAGCATCCCGAAGGGCGAAACGACGGAGATGAGGAAGTAGGACGAAGCGACAAGCGCGGCGTGGTCCCAGGGCAGCGCGACGCCGAGGATCGATGCCGCGAGGACGAATCGGGCGGTCTGCACGGCGACGTCGGCGAGCCGGACGGAGACGCCGATAGCGACGGCGCGCGGGTCCGCGAGCATGGTGACGCCCGCGTGCAACTGCGCGAAGCGTTCGCTGCGCAGGGCGCGCCGGAGCGGGCCGACGGCGAGCGGGTCGAGGATGACGTGGAGGCGGGCCAGGCCACGCTCGTCGGCGAACGGACGGGCGAGGGCGACCAGACCCCCCCCCGCGGCGATCGGCCCGAGCAGGGCGACGGCCCACCACGCGGCGTCCACGGTCTGCCGCCAGAGGCTCGCCGCCACCAGCGGGACGAGCGAGGCCGCCATCACGCCGAGGACCGCGCCGAACCACCCGCCGATCGTGAGCAGCGGCACGCGGTCGCGCCGGTTGTGGATGACGACGCGGCTGATCGCGCTGAGTTTGAAGGGAAGATAGTTGAGGAATGTGGCGAGGGCGTTCGTGGCGATGACGTCGGAGGCGTGGAGGCGTCGCGCGGGCAGGAGCGCGCTCCAGAACGCGAGGCCGTTGAGGGCGACCGAGGCCGCGGACAAACCCAGCAGCACTGCGACGGACCAGGCGGGTGCATCGCCGAGTCTGGCGAGTTGCTCGCGGTTCTCGGGGGAGAGGGCGGCGCGCACGCACCAGCCGAGGAGGGCGAGGCCGCCCACGAAGCCGACGATTTGCAGAGCGAAGCGCAGAACCGGCCTGCGTCCGGCGTTGGGCGTGTTCACGGCGCGCCCTCCGGGAGGGCGTACAGGGCACGTCCCTCGCCGGGCCAGGCACGGATCGGCACGGCAGCGGATTCGAGCCAGCGGGCGACGCGCTCGGGGGTCACGCGAGGGTCGGCGTAACCGCTGCGCCGGAGGCGTTCGAGTTCGGGGTAGCAGACGAGCACGGCGTCGATGCCGCGTTTGCGCAGCGAGGCCGACCATGCGGCGGGGTTGTCCGGTGCGGCGTCGATCGCTTCGCCGAGAGGCCAGCGGTCCCAGGTGGTGTTGTAGACGACGCGGCCAGTGAAGTAGAACGGTGTCGCTTCGCCGAGGAGGTACACGGTGCGTCCTGCGGGAGCGCGACGATTGAGGAAGCCGAGCGAGCCTGCGTCGGCCTCGTCGGGCGAGGTTGACGGGACGGTGTGGAAGTCCGTACCCACCGGAAGGAGCAGGCCAGGGCTTGATGACCGCTGGCCCGCGTAGATGCCGAGCGTGAGTCCGCTCTGGACAAGGGCGCCGATCGCACCGACGACGACGGCGGCGCGGCGTACGCCGGTGCCGCGATCGGCGAGGCCGCAGAGCCCGAGGCCGATCAGGACCGTGCCAGGCGCGAGCATCGGCATGAGGAACCGTGATTGGAGATGCGTGGCGAACATCCAGGCAAGGAGTTGAGCCATGAGACCAACGCCGAGGATGATCGCGCCGATTCGCGCTCGCCCGAGCATGGCTGCCGCGCCGGCTGCCGCAAGCAGGGGGAAGAAGACACCCCACTGCGCGTGCATCATGCCTCGGTGCCGGGGGCCGGCGGGGTCGGACTCGTCGCGCAGCACGAGCAGACGGAGGCGGTCGGCGAGCGACCCGTCGAAGGCGTGCGCGGCGGCGTAGCGGGTGACCTGCTCATCGGTCCAGTGGGCGGAACCGAAGACCGAGGCGAGGAACGGGAAGACGGGGTTGCCACCGTGCATGGCGTTGCGCGCGAGCCACGGGATGAGCATGGCGACGCCGGCAACCGCGCCGAGCGAGGCGGCGCGCAGCCACTCGCTGCGGGGCGTCGTGGTGATGAGCATCAGCCCGACGACGGGCGTGGTGAAGAGGAGGGCGGTGGGCTTGACCCCGCACGCCGCGCCGACGAGTGCGCCCGCGAGCAGCCAGCGGCGCGGCGCGCCCAGCCCGCGGTCGACAGCGGCGATCATGGCCGCCGCGGTGAGGGCGACGACGCCCATCTCGTTGTAGGCAAGAGAGCCGGACACGACGGTCCAGGGCGTGGCGAGGACGATCGCGCCGGCGAGTCCCGCGCACGCCGTGCCGGCCGTGCGTGGCAGGTCCGTGCCGTTGTTCGCAGGCATCCAGCGGTCGGCCGCGGCTAGTGTGGCTCGCGCGACAAGCCACGCCGCGCATACCGCGAGGCCGGCGTGGAGCATCTGGCAGGAGAGAGCGCGCCAGCCGTCGGCGGCGAGCAGACCGGAGGGCGTGCCGTCGGCGACGGGGCGCGGAGCGCCGGTCATGGCGGCGAGATGGAGGTAGGCGGCCTCGACATAGCCGGGCAGGAACGAATAGACGTTGTGTTCCAGAGGGCGAAGCACACCGAGGGCGAGCCACTCCTGCGGCAGCTGGAGGTGGTAACTCAGGACGTCGTAGCCGCCGAACTCCGAGTCCCACAGCCAACCCGGCGGCATGCAGGAGGCGACCAGCAGCACCGCCCCGGCCGGTGCAGCGGCCAGCCAGGCCCCGCCGCGCGTCCTGCCCGTGGCTTGCTTGCCTTCCCGTGCGGCTCGCGCCCACTGTTCGCAGGCGAGCGCGGCCCCGACGACACACACGCCCAGACCGATGGGGAGACCCGCCCGTCCGTTCAGCAACCCGGCGACCCCGAGCAGGTGACTCGCCGTGAGCATGAGGGCGAGGCCCGCGCCGAACTGGAGGGGAACGGCAAGGGCCGCGCCGCGCCACACCCGGGAGACAAGCCGTCCGAGGCCGTGTGCGCCGAGGAGGTAGAGCACGGCGGGCCACGCCGAGCCTGCCTTGAAGATAACGGCCCCAAGCGCGCCCGCTGCCCCGGCGGGCGACCCGATCGAAGCGACCGCCGCGAGCAGCATGACGCCGCCGCACGCGCCGAGCGCGAAGGTCCAAGCCCGTGCGCCGGTGGGCGTGCGAGTCGAGCCGGTGGCGTCCATGCGCCGCGAGTGTACGGCAGGGCGGCACCACCGGCCTGAGGCCCGCCCGCGACGGGCCGCGTCCTACCATGACAGCATGGAACTCCGCTCCGTGGCGACCCTGCACGACGACGAACTGAGCATCGTCGAGCCGCTCTGCGCGGTCTTCAGGCGCAAACTGAAGTCCGAGGGCCTGAAGTACACGCCCGAGCGGGCGCAGGTGCTGGACACGATCATCCGCTTCGACGGGCTGTTCGAGGCCGAGCGACTGCTGGACGAGGTCCGCCGGAGCGGGTTCCGCGTGTCGAAGGCCACGGTGTACCGGACCCTGAAACTGCTCCAGGAGGCGGGGATCATCCAGCGTGTCCTCTCCGGCGACGATCAGGCGCACTACCAGATGGTCTACGGCTCGCGCCCGAACGATCTGCTCGTCCGGGTGGACACCGGTGAGGTCGTGCGGATCGACGTGCCGGAACTGATCGCCATCCGTGACCGCATCTGCCGGCAGCACGGGCTGGAGCCGCGCGGGCACAGGCTGCACGTCTACGCCGCGCCGCGGGCGTGAGGGTTGTGTACCGGCCGTCAGCCGCCACCGAAGAGCGCCGCCTCGGCTTCGGGCGTGGGCGTGAGGCGTTGCACGACGCCGCCGGGAATCCGGCGCGGGATGACCTGGAGCGAGGTAGGCTCGGCAGCGGCGCGATGCACCCAGAGGGTGACTGCGTCGTCCGTCGGTTCGATCATCGTGAGGCCGAACGGGAAGGACGTGATGACCGCGTCGGTGACGCGCGCGTCGTCCGTGCGAGCGGGCGCGAGGCCGCCGATCACATCGCCCTGCCGGAAGCCCGCCGCCGCGGCCGGTCCGGCGGGGTCGATCTCGACGACGCGTCCGAAGCCCTCGCCCTTCTCGGTCCGTAGGCCGACGTAGGCGAGTTCGGACTGGAACTCGCGCCACTCGTATCCCAGCGAGAGGAGGGCGTCGCGGACGGTCGGCGCATCGGCTCCGGTGATGTACCGTGATGCGAAGTCCGCAAGCCCGAGGCCGCGGAGGCGCGCCAGGATTGTCTCGTCGGAATATCGCATCTCTCGTTCCGCGATCATCTCGCGGAGCATGACGGCCAGCCCGCCGTGCCCGCGTCGTCGCAGTTCGGCGTCGAGCGAGAGTGCGAGGACCGCCCCTCCCCTGTAGGCCATCGTCTCGCGGGGGCCGTCGCCGTCGCGCCAAGGATCGTTCGTGCCGATGAAGGGCGTGGAGCCGAACGCGGACCCAGCCGCGTCCCGTTCGATCTCGAGCATCCGGGTGGCGAACCACTCGCGGGGGAGCACGCCGCAGGCCGCGCCGTGCCAGAGCGAGAGATAGTCGGTGAATCCTTCCTTGAACCAGACGGTGCGCTCGGATTCCGTCTCGCGGAGCACGCCGCCAAGCCAGGTGTGGAAGAGTTCGTGGCAGATGAGGTGCCGGAAGTAGGGTGAGTCGAGGAGCCAGTCCGGCGAGCCGGGCGGGAGACCGACGACCAGGCCGTGGTCCGTGAGGTAGCCGCCGCTCGTCGTGCCGCTGATGCAGATCCGGACCGGACGGGGCGGAGGCGCGTGCAGGGTCGCGGCGACGTGTGCGACGAAGGCTGAGGCAACCTCCAGCGTCTTCTCGGCAACGCGGTCGCCGGGTGCGAACTGGAAGACCTCGATCGCCACGCCGTCCGACTCCGCCCGGCGTGCGTCGAGGGGCGTTCCGATGGCGTAGATGGCGTTGTCGCCGGGCGGCGGGAGTTCGACCTTCGGTCGTTCGGTCGCGTCCCCTGCCCAGCCGGTGAAGACCGTCGATCCGGGCGGCGTGTCGAAGGTGATCGACCTCGCCAGGCCCTCGCGCGATGAGCCGCGAATCTCCGCGATAGTGTTCACCGTGGCGCACGCGATGTATCGGTCGTCTGCCGCGGGGAGGATGGTGCGTGCTCGCTGTTCTTGGGAGCCGATCGGGAGCGCCGGGATCGTGTACGTCACGCGCAGCGACCCGTCCCAGCCCTCTGGGATGACGAACGATCGAGACTGTCCCTCCTCATCCGACAGCGGCGGGTCGGCGCTGGTGACGACGAAATACGGCCGGTCGAGGTCGGTCCACCCTCCCCACCCGTCGAGCACGAGAGACCATGGGCCGTCGTTGCGCGACAATCCGCTCGCGATCATCGTCACTTCAATGAGCATGGGGTCGCGGGACGGGTCGTAGCGCAGCGTGTAGGCGCACTGCGGCTGCGCGGACGCCCAGCCGACGACGATGGGAATGACGCCCGATGCACACAGGCGCTCGAAGCCGGTCATCGAAGCGGCATGGAGGCGGCGGATGGTCAGGCTCCCGTTCTTGTACAAGGATGCCGGTCCCGCGTGGCAGGGCGGGGTGCCGTTATTCCTCGTCCTTTTCGGCGACCTCGCGTCCGATCGCGTACTCCCCGCTCATCCAGCGGTAAAGGTCGGCCAAGCGGGCGCGCTCGTCGGCGAAGGGCCAGGTGGGCGCATCCGCCGGGACGGGTCGGCCGGTGATGGGGCAAACCGTCGCTGTTCTCGCGCCTTCCGCTTCACCGCTCCAAGCGATGCCCGCTCGCTGCGCCCAGGAATCGGGCGCTTCGATCGTGGCTCGGCGTGAAGCCTCGCCCGTGACGGTGAGCGTGACCCAGACAGTGCGATCGGGCGGGAGCGCGCCCGCGATGCGGTTCGCCCATTCGACGATGAGTACCGACGAGCCGTCGGCGAGCCGGTCCCAGCCGAGGGTGTCGAGGTCGTCCTCGCCGCGGAGGCGGTAGGCGTCTGCGTGGACGATCGCCGGGCCGCCGGGGACCGGGTATTCGTTGACCATGACGAAAGTGGGGCTGGAGACGAGGGCCGGGTTCACGCCGCGGGCCTCGGCGATGGCGCGCACGAGCGTGGTCTTGCCCGCGCCGAGCTCGCCGCGCAGGGCGAGAACGTCGCCCGCGCGGAGCGCACCGGCGAGGGCGCGGCCGAGCGTCGCAGTTTCGTCGAGGGTGCGTAGTTCGATCTCGGCGTGCATCGACGAAGGATACACCCGGCCGCGTAGCATCCGGCATGGACCCGGACGACCACGTCTGCCTGTGCTTCCGCGTCTCGCTGCGGAAGATCAGGACGTTCCTGGCGGTTGAGAACCCGCCGGTGGCATCGCTGATCTCGGAGTGCCTCAGCGCGGGGACGGGATGCCACTGGTGCGTGCCGTTCCTGGAACACCTGCACGCCCAGCACGCGCGGGGCGAGACGCCCGACCTGAAGGTCTCGCCGCAACGCTACGCGGAGGCACGGCTGAAGTACCACAAGTCGGGCACGCGCGACGCAGACGTGGTGCGCGAGGCGAGCGAAGACGGTTCACCGGCGTGATCGGGCGAGCGAGGCGGGGATGGGACGAAGCCGCCACGGAACGGTGGGGTACTCGAAGTCGGAGCGCCCGGTGGCTCGGGTTACGCCGGATCGAGCGTGCGGAGTCCGAGTCCGAGTTCCCCGAGGCGCTCCTTGACTTCGGTGAGCGAGGTTGCGCCGAAGTTCTTGACGCCCATGAGTTCGGCCTCGGTGTGGCTGGCGAGGTCGCCGAGCGTCTGGATGTTGAGCAACTGCAGCGCCTTGCGGGCGCGAACAGAGAGCTGCAGGTCGGAGACGGGCTTGTTGAGGACCATCTCCTTCCCCGA
The DNA here is from genome assembly GCA_030263455.1 of Synechococcales cyanobacterium CNB. Lineage (NCBI taxonomy): Bacteria > Bacillati > Cyanobacteriota > Cyanophyceae > Synechococcales > Synechococcales cyanobacterium CNB. Next base: position 135,162 of record SZOZ01000002.1, on the reverse strand, counting down.
GCCGCGCAACTGGTCCATCATCTGGCGTCGGGCGGCGCGGTGTGCGTCCTCGCGCCCCTGGCCCAGGCGCAAGCCCTTGGAGGTGAGCATCCGCTTGATCTCGGCAAGGCTCGACTCGCCGAAGTTCTTGTACGACATCAACTCCGCCTCGGTGTAGTTGATGAGGTCGCCGAGCGTGCGGATGTTCATCTTCTTGAGGCACGTCCTCGCTCGCACCGAGAGCTCGAAGTCCGAGACCGGCGTGTCGAGCAGCGCCTTCTTCTTGATGACGTCGCGGTCCGGCTCCTCCTCGACGACCATCTCGCGGCTGGCCTGCACGTCCTTCATGTACAGGCGGGCACGCGGATGGTTCGGGTTCGTGTCCAGCACCTGCCGCACGCACCGCTCCGCCCGGGTGTAGTCGCCCCTGTCCTCGTACAGGATCGAGAGGTTCAGCAGGGCGTTGACGGGCGCGGGGGGCGTCTCGCAGATGCGCTCGTACAGGGCGACGGCCTCGTCGTCCATCCCCATCTGGTCCAGCAGGTAGGCGAGACTGAAGGCCGAGGCGGCGTCCGCCGGGTTCGCAGCGACCGCCTTGCGGTACTCGGTGACGGCGGAAAGCCGGTCGCCGGATTTCTCGGCTTCACGGGCTGCGGCGGCGTGCCTCGCGGCCGCCGCGGCGTCTCGCTTCGCGGATTCCTCACCGATCACCAGGTCGAGCGGGTCGTGCGGCATGGGGCCTCCAACGCCTCTTCGGGCGAGCGGAACTCTATGGACCCGGCCCGCAAGGCTCAAGAGCGTCGGATCACGCCTGCCCTGGGCTGGCGGGGGCAACGGCCTCTGCCGCCGCGGCCAGGTCCGGCTCGCCTGCCGAGGCCGAGCGGGACAGCAGGTCGATCCGCTTCCAGTTCCCGGCCAGGAAACGTGCGAGCAGGAACACGCCCAGAAGGATGATGTACGCCGACGCCCCGACCCAAGGCCCCATCGACCCCCAGTGCGGCACGAGGGCGATGGCCAGATGCCCGCCGCCGACGATGCAGACCCACGAAAGGACGATGGTGACCACGCCGGGCCAGACGGTGTCGCCCGCGCCGCGGAGCGCGCCGCTCATGGTGATGGCGATGGCGTCGAAGAGTTGGAAGACCGCGGCGGCGATCATCACCGACGATCCGACGGCGATCAGCCGTTCGACCTTCTCGGCCGGCATGTCGTCCGGGACGAAGACGCCCACGAGCGTTTCGCGGAAGAGTACGAAGCCGAGGGCGCACGCGCCCATGTACGCCATTGTGACGCCCATGCCCAACCAGGCGCGCCGCGCGGCCAGGTCCGGCCGGCGCATCCCCATGCACCGACCCACGAGAGCGGTCACGGCGATCGAGATGCCGACAGCGGGCATGAACGAGAGATGCATGTAGCGCAGCGCGATCCACCCGGCGGTGTTGTGGACTTCCGGCGGATCGCCCATCGCCTGCCCGCCCTTGCCGAGCAGGACGGCCATGAGGTATGCCCAGCAGATCATCTCGTTGCCGAACATGAGACCGCCCGGCCAGCCGATGCGCCACACGTCGCGCACGTGCCGCAACGACGGCCGCCACGCCGAGCGGGTCGCGTAGCGGCGGTTCATGCGCGGGCTGAGAAAGACGGCGAGCGGGATGAGGAGTTCGATCGAGGCGCCGATGACGGTGGCGACGGCCGCGCCCGCAACACCCATGGGCGCGATGCCGAGCGTCTCGGCCGTGGACCTGAAGAAGCCGGCGAGCGGCGTCCACGCGGGCGGGCCGTCCGTGCCGAAGATCAGCAGGGCGTTGAGCGCGACGTTCACGACGTTCGCGGCCAGCACCGAGACCATGACCACGCCCGGCCGGTGCAGGCCGTAGAAGTAGTGGGCGATCGAGCGCGAGCCGAGGACGAAGAACGCGCCCCAGACGTTGATCTGCGCGTACCGGGTTTCGAGGCGCAGGAGTTCGTCGCCATGCCCCATCGCGCCGAAGATGGCGGGGAGCGAGAGGGCGTAGGGGACCATGAGCAGCGCCCACGCCGCCGACATCCACAGCCCGTTCCAGGCGTAGGCCGAGCCACGCTCGGGGCGGCCCGCGCCGAGGTTCTGCGCGACGTACGTGTTGATGACGCCCATCGCGCCAAGCGCGATGGAGACGACGAGCCAGACAGCCATGCCGCCGTTGCCCTGCGCGGAGACGTACACCGGGTCCGGACCGATCCGGCTGACCATCAGCCCGTCAATGAACTGCATGACCGTGTAACTGGTCATGGTCACGACAGTGGGCGTGGCGACGAACAGCATCTCGACGAACGGATGCCGCTCGCGCACGACCGCGTTGGCTGGACCTGATGACGACATCACACTCACCCGGAGTCTGCCCGCCCGCCGGGGCCGGCGGCGAGTCTAGGCGGGGGAGAACGAAAAACGAACAACGAACAGTGGGGCAGGGGTCGTTACGGCCTCTGAAGCCACCCGGGCTGCGAAGTCGGCTGTTCGCCGCCCGCTGTTCGTTGATCTCGCTCCCCATTCGCCATCCGCGCGGCCAGGCGGAGGGCGGCCTTCATGCTGCCGGCGTCGGCGCGGTTCTTCCCGGCGATGTCGAACGCGGTGCCGTGGTCCGGGCTGGTCCGCACGGTGGGCAGGCCGAGCGTGATGTTCACCGACTCGTCGCGGAAGAGGAGTTTGACCGGGATGAGGCCCTGGTCGTGGTACATGGCGACGACGAGGTCGTACTTCGCCGGTCGGCCCGGCGCGCCGACGGCCGCGCTGAAGATGGTGTCGCCGGGGAACGGGCCGTGCACGTCCATACCCTGCTCGGCGGCGATACGGACGGCGGGCGTGATGAGACGGTCCTCTTCGTCGCCGAGCAGGCCGTGCTCGCCCGCGTGCGGGTTGAGGCCGCACACGGCGACGCGCGGGCGTGCGACGCCGAGCCGGATGCAGGCGTCGTGCCCGAGATCGATGGCGTCGTAGACGCGCCCGATGGTGAGGATGTTTCGCAGGTCCATGAGCGGCACGTGCGCGGTGGCGAGGACGACGCGCAGGCTCGGGCCGACGAACATCATGGCGTGGCGCTTCGAGCCGAACCGCGTGGCGAGGAGCTCGGTGTGCCCCGGATACTTGCCGCGCCCGGCGAGAGACCACGCCTCCTTGCTGATGGGTCCGGTCACGATCGCGTCGGCGTGCATCGGGTCGCCCCCGGGCAGGCGCGCGGAGGCGATCGCGTCCTCGACCCAGCGGAACGAGAGTTCGCCGGCGACGCGGTTCGGGGCGCGGGGGTAGCCGGTGCGGCCCTCGTCGCGGTCGTCGATCAGAACGACTTCGTGCGCGCGCGCGGTCTCGACGAGGGGCGAGCCGCGGCGCGCCTCCCACCAGAACGGCTCGACGCCCGCGGCCTGCGCTGCCTCGTGCATCGCGTCCGCCGCGCCGTGGATGACGAACCGGGCGAGAGCACGCACGCGCGTGTCCGCGAGCGCCTTGACGAGCACCTCCGGCCCGATGCCGCCGGGATCGCCCATGCTCACCGCGAGACGAGGGCGCGAGGGGGGGGATGGGTCGGGACCGCGGGCGACCATGCGGAAGTGTAGAAGCGCGGCCGCGGTCCGATGCCTTCTCGTAGGGCACGACAAGGGGTGCTGCTCACGGCTCGAAGACGACTTCGAGGAACCGCGCGAGAGGCGCGAAGCCGAGCGAGCGGTAGAGAGCGTTCGGCCCCGGCTCGGCCTCGTTGGTGAAGAGCAGGATGTCCCGCGTGCCGCGGGCCGCCAGCTCGCGCGCCACGAGTGCGGTGATCGTGCGTGCGTATCCCCGGCGGCGTGATTCGATCGGCGTGTAGACGAGATTGATCGAGCAGGTCCGCCCGGTGGGCCGCGACCAGCCCGCGAGCGAGACGGGCACGCCCCGCTGCTCATGGACATACAGCCTTCCCGAGTTGATCGAGCGTTCTGCCTGTGCGCGCGGGTCCATCGGCCGCACGAGCGAGCCGGTATCGCGGTGGAAGGCGACGATCCACTCGGCGATGGTCGCGGCGTCGTCGAGCGTCGCCGGGCGCGTGCGCCCCGCGGTGGCGGGCGGCGGCACGAGTTCGCCGAGCCGATGCAGGATGAGCGCCCAGTGCCGGCGCCAGGCCACGCCGCGACGGCGGGCGAACTCGGCGGCGAAACGCTCGGCCGCGTGCTCAGGCCCGACCGCGCCGGTGATGCTCACGTCGGCCGACTCTGCGGCCGCCGACGCGAGCGAGTCGATCGCGTCGGCTGTCGCGTGCGAGAGCACCAGCACGGCCGACGTGGGAAGGAACGCGCACCCCGCGACCCCGCTCCCGTCGCGGACTGTCCAGCCCGTTGTCGCGGCCCGAGCCTCGGCGGTATCCCGGGCTGCCATCGCCAGCCCGAGCGGAAGGCTCGACTCGGCCTCTCGCTCGCGCAGGAACGCCTCGGCCTCGGCCAGCCACATCCCCGCCGAACTCGACCGACGAACCTCCACGGCACCCCCTTCGGCATTCCCCGTCCACCCTCACACCCTGAAGATCGATCCGAGTTTCTTGCCGAGCAGCGCGGACGCGCCGACGAGCGTGACCGTCAGCAGCGCCATCCCCCACACGCCCATCGCGCTGGCGACGTACTGGCCCGTGCCGAGCGTCTCGGTAAAGGCGAAAATCTGCTTGGTGATGGGGTAGTGCTCCGCCTTCTGGGCGAGGATCAGCGAGTCGCTCACCTCGAGCATCGAGAAACTGAAGACCAGAAGTCCGCCCGCGATGAGGTTCGCCATGATGAGCGGAACAATGACCTTGCGCACGGCCGTCAGGCGCGACGCGCCGAGGTTGACGGCGGCGTCCTCCAGTTCGCCGGAGGTCTGCTCCAGCCCCGCGACGGTCGCCCGCACGATGTACGGCAGGCGGCGCACGGCATAGGCGATGACCAGCAGCGGGAACGGGTTGGGGTCGGGGCCGAGCACGTCGAGCGTGCCCGAGAGCAGCGGCGGAACCTCCACGCCGAGCCACAGGAGCGAGAGCGGGCGGCCGAAGGGCCACGCGAGTGTCATGGCAACGTAGCCGAACGCCATCACCAGCCCCGGGACCGCGAGCGGCAACATGCAGAGCGCGTCCAGCACGTTTCGGCCGCGAACACTCGTCCGCACCACGAGGTACGCGACGACAAGGCCGAGCAGCAGGTCCAGCCCCATCGCAGCCAGCGAGAGCACGAGGCTGTTGCGGATGCTGGTGGAAGCCGCCTCGTCTCCGAGTGCTGCCCCATAATGCGATAGCGTGAACTCCGTCGGCAGGATCGTGCCGTACCACCGCCCGGGCATGCTGAGGCTGGTGAAGATGACGCCGAGGTGAGGCAGGACGGCGACGAGCGTGACAGCCGCGAAGCCAAGCGTGACCGCCCAGCCGCCCGGCCCGCTCAGGACGGTCTCACCGCCGGCCCGCGAGGCCTTGGCGTACATCGCGTGGCCTCGCCGCCCGAAGGCGACCCGCCCGAGTACATAGAGCAGCACCGACGACGCGAGCAGCACGACGGTCAGGGCGTAGGGCTGGGCGGAGTTCTCAACCTCCTTGAGGCCGAAGAAGACCTGCACCGGCGTGACGGTGTAGTAATCGAACATCAGCGGCGTGCCGAGTTCCGTGAAGGACCAGATGAAGACGATCGTGCCGCCGGCGAAGAGGCCGGGGCGGATCAGCGGCAGCGTGACGCGGAAGAACCGCCGCCACGGCCCAGCCCCGAGGTTCTCGGCGGCTTCGTCGAGGGCGGGGTCGAGGTTGGCGAGCGCGGCCGCGGCGTTCAGGTAGATGATGGGATAGAGGTGCAGCGCCTCGGCGATGACGACGCCCCAGAAGCGGCCCTCGCCCAGCACGTCCCACTCGGTGCCGAGCATGGCGTTGATCGCTCCCTCGCGCCCCAGCAACGCCCGCAGGCCGATCGCCCCGACGAACGGCGGCAGGATCAACGGCACGAGGATCATGGCGTTGAGGGCGGGCTTGAAGGGGAAGCGGTAGTTCGCGCCCGCGACCGCAAGGGGCAGGGCGATCGCCACGCACACGAGCGTCGTACAGACGGCGACCAGGAACGAGTTGCCCAGCCCCGCCATCAGCGAAGGGTCGAGAAAAACAAGGCGGAGGTGGTCGAGCGTGAAGCCGCGCCCGGTGGCCGGGTCGGCGGCGAAGCCGCCCCGGACGGTCAGCAGGATGGGATGGACAAGGAATGCGCCGAGCACGACGAGCAGCCCCGCGAGCAGCACGTAGTGCCAGGGATGGGCGCGGGGCAGATCGCGCATGGGAGGGGAGTGTATGAAGTCGGGGCCTGCAAAGCCCGGTTCCGGAGAGTTGGCTTCGCCCCGACCTCCTTGATGCCTGTTTCCCCGGTCCCTCGATACGATCGATCACGCCGCGCCGTCCGGTGCAACGAGCGGCGCCGGGCCGAGCGTCTGGATGGTGAGCCGCCCGAGCGATCGGCGTGACAGGTAAGCGTTCACGCCGTCGAGGGTGAGGCGGTCGATCTCGGCGGCCATCTCGGCGAGGCTCCTGGCGCGGCCGAGCTTGTGGTAGTCGGTGGCGAGCGCGCCTGCCCGGGCGGAGGTGGACTCGCCGGAGAAGATCAGCCGGGATTTCATGCCCACGATGGCGCGGTCGAACTCCTCTCGCGTGATCCGTCCGTCGGGAGTGTTGATGCGGCGCATCTCGGCCAGCAGCACTTCGAGGGAGTGCTGAGCGCGGTCGGGCATGGTGCCGACGTAGGCCGAGACGATGCCGTGGTCGCGGGCGGGTGTGTATCCCGCGCTGACGGAGTAGCACAGCCCCCGCTTCTCGCGGACCTCGGTGAAGAGGCGCGAGGACATCCCGGCGGAGAGGACGGCGTTCACGACACGCTCGGCGGTCGAGTTCGTGTCACGCTCCGGCGGAGCGTCATGGGCGACGATCACCTGCACCTGCGAGCTCTCGTCCGGTTCGTGGGCGTAGCCGCGCGGCGGCGGCGGGCCGAGCACGGGTTCGGGCGTCGTGCCCGCCCAGTCGGCGAGAAGGGCGTCGAGGGCGCGTGCGGCGGCGTCGGCGTCCACCGCGCCGGCCAGCGCGAGAATCGAGCGGCCCGGTCGCGCCAGCGCGTGCCACGACTCCGCGATGTCCTCGATCGTGCACGAACCGAGGCCCTCCTCGGTGCCGAGTCCGGAGCGGTTGATCGGGACGGGGAGATGGCGTGCCTTGGCGAGGATCGACGCACGCTCCGGGGGGTCGTCGCGCAGACTGTCGAGCGACTGGAGCGCGAGGTCGCGGACGGGTTCGAGCGCGGTGGGGTCGAATCGCGGACGGCGGACCATGTCCACGATGAGCGGCAAGGCCTCGGGGAGGCGGTTCCCAAGCAGCGTGGCCGAGATGGTCAGGGAGTAGGTGCCGACGGAAGTGGAGCGGTTGACGCCGAGGCGGTCGAAGGCATCGGCCTGCTCGCGCGAACCGAGGTCGCCCGCGCCCCGGAGCAGGAGTTCTGAAACGAGCGTCGATCGTCCCTCGAGGTGGGCGGGATCGGTGGCTGAACCGGCGGGCAGGAGCCAGGCGAGGGCCGCGGAGCGCACGCCCGGAATGGTCTCGACGATGAGCGGCATGCCGCACGCGAGCATCCGGGTGGAGATCGAGGCCGTCATAGTCGGTTCCTTTTTCCAGACGCGCACGCCGGCTGCGGGTTGGCGCGTGCGACGACTGCGAGCGGGGAGTGTAGCGGGGCGGTGCGAACGTGCGAGTCCGATAGGGGTGCCGTGAACGCCGTTCTGACGCGATCGTGGGGGGAACCTGCGCCGTACTGCGGCGATCCTGCGGCCATCCCTCGACGGTGCGGTTGTTCGTGCGAGGGCGCATCGCGACATTGATCGTGGCGATCGTGGCGAGAGAGTGCGAGCGCGGTCGCATGCGTTCGACGGTGCATGACGGGTTTGCGGACGATGCCTCTGTGGATATCGATCGACGCTGAGAGAACGCGCTGTCGAGCGGCACAAAGCGAGAGCCGGCGTGAGTTGTCCACACGTGTGCGTGAAAATTTTTCGCGGTATGTCAGCGTACCTTTTCTCCGCTCGCGGAAGACGCCGCGGGAGCAGACGGACCGAACGCGCATGACGCAAAAACGAACGGAAAAACAAGCACGAAAACGGTTGCAGCGCGGCGTACGAGCGAAGCGATCCGAGAGAGGGCGCCGCACTCGACGCAGCGGCGGTGCGTCCCCGCGAGTCGGAGAAAGTTGCTCGCTGGGACTTGCAAAGCGCTTGACAGGCCGTCACACTACCGCGACCCGGCGTGGATGCGTGTGTGGTGCGCGCTCCGTGGTGGATATGGCTGGGCCGCGACTCAAGCACGCCGGGTGAGCGGCCCGATACAAGGACGAACGTCGATCAGGAGTGTGTGGCGCTTCGCACGAGACAGAAGCAACTCCACGTTCGACCCGTACCGAGGAGGCCCACATGGCCAAGAAGAAAGCTGCAAGGAAGAAAGCGACCCGCAAGAAGGCGACTCGCCGCAAGGCCGCGAAGAAGGGCGGCCGCAAGAAGGCCGCCAAGAAGGCCGCGAAGAAGGGCGGCCGCCGCAAGAAGGCCCGCCGCAAGAAGGCCGCCGCTGCCGCGATGTGATCCCCAGGGGCTCGCATCGTTCGGGCCCCCCGAGGATCGATCTCTCTCAGCCGGGTGAGCGTTCGCCCGGCCCGTACGGAGCGCCACCAATCGCCGCGGGGTCGGGTTCGCCCGGTCCCGCGTGCTTTTTTGCCCAGCACCACCGGGCTGGCACGCTCGCCCTCCGCGGCGGACAATCTCAGCCATGCACGACCTCGGTCCCACGCCGACCGATGCCCTCGCCTGCCTGCGGGCCTTCACCGCGGGTGTGCTGGTCTATGGCGACCGTGCCCTGGGCGTGCGGTTCGTGATCGACCCGCGCTCTGGTCGGCTGCTCATGCCGCTGCCCACCGACGCGCTCGAAGCCCACGACCATGTCCTGCACCTTCCCGACGAGCGTGCCCCGTCGCTCGAAGCCCTGCTCTCGCTCGTCGAGACGGGCGAACGCGACGCCGGCCTGATCGAGCGATGGCGGGCGTACCACGGCGATCCTTCCTACGCGCGCTGGCGGCTGGCGACGGTGGAGAGCGCGCGCATGGCGGGCATGGTTTACGACTCGGCCGTGTTCGCCGCGCCGAATCCGCTTGCCGCGGATCAGTCGCGGGTCTGCCGCGCCCTGAACGCCGACCCGTCGCGCCTGGCGGACATCTGCGCCGCCTCGACGCACACGCGACCCGAGCGCCCCGTTGCCTTGGGAGTCGATCCCGACGGGCTTGACGCACGCGCCCGCTTCGGCGTCATCCGCGTCGCGTTCCCGCGAAGGGCCGCCGATGCGGACGACGCCCTCGCCATCTTGGACGAACTCGCCCGACGGGGCACACGATGACGAACCTCCGCGAAGCCCACGCCCACCTCGTCGCCCACGGCCGTGCGGCCTCGATGGTGCAACTCGCCGAGGCTCGGTCGGCCGCCGATGCACTCGAACGGCTTCGGGTCGCGGCCGGCACGCTCGCGCCCGGCGCGTGGCTGCTCGGCACGGGGGCACGGCCCGAATCCTGGCCCGAGCGAGGATGGCCCACGCTCGCGGACCTTGATGCAGCCATTCCCGACCGCCCCGTGCTCGCGTGGTGCTTCGACTACCACGCGGTGATGGTGAACTCGTTCTCGCTTCGGGCCGTCGGCTTCGATGCGAGCACGCCCGACCCGCCAGGGGGCGTGGTCGTCCGCGATCGGGCGGGGAGGCCGTCGGGCGAACTGCTCGAAGCGGCCGCACTGCGGACGTGGTCCGTGGTGCCCGAGCCAACGCTCGCCGAGAGCCGCGAGTACTTGGAGCGTGCGCTCGCCGACCTCGCCTCGCTCGGGTTCGTCGAGGTGCACGACCTGAAGTCTCAGCCGTGGCTCGGGCCGATGCTCGCCGATCTCGACCGTGAGGGCAGGTTGCCGCTGCGAGTGCATCTGTACCCGCTGGCGAGCGACCTCCCCGGCGTGGCGGCAGGGCGGCGTGCGTGGGAGTCCGACCGTGTGCGGCTGGCGGGGGGCAAGGTCTTCACCGACGGCACGCTGAACTCGCGCACGGCGTCCATGCTCCACCCGTTCGCCGATCCGCTGCCGCACCATCCGCGCGGCACACCGATGATGACGGCCGCGGAGATCGAGGCGGCGATCGGCCTGTGCGGAGGGTTGGGCGTCGGGCTGGCGGCGCACGCGATCGGGGACGGCGCGGTGCGGTCGGTGCTGGACGCGGTGGAGCGAGTGCGGCCGCGCGCGTGCCGCGTTCGCGTCGAACACGCCGAGATCGTCGATGCCGCCGACGTGCCTCGGTTCGCCCGGCTCGGCGTGGCGTGCAGCGTGCAGCCGTGCCACCTGCTGACCGACGTGGAGGCGCTGCGTCGTCTGCTGCCCCACCGGCTGGACCGCGTGCTGCCGCTGCGCGAGTTGATCGATGCGGGGTGCGAGCCGGGTCGGCTGCTGCTCTTCGGCTCGGACACGCCGATCGTCCGCCCGGACCCGTCGGACAGCATCCTCGCGGCGACGGCGCGGCGGCGCGCGGGCGAGCCGCCGGAGGTCTCGATCGCGCCGGAGCAGGCCATCACTGAGGCGGAGGCATGGGCCTGCTTCGCGGCATCGTGATAGACTTTCGCAGTCGATTCCGGGGCAAGGAGGCGACGATGCGGGCCGACATCCGGTACAACCTGGTGATCGACGGGGACGAGTTCGCGCGGGCGCAGGCGGCCGCCGACGAGGCCTCGGACCTGCCCGCCGAGCGGATCGACCCCGAACGCTTCTACTGCACACAGCGGTGGGACCGCTACACGCCCGAGGACCACGCCGTCTGGGCGACGCTGGTGAAGCGCCGGCTCGAGACGCTCGAGGAGCAGGCATCGGACGTCTTCCTGAACGGGATGCGCCTGCTGGGCTTCGACCGCGAGTTCGTGCCGCGCATCTCGGAGGTGAACGCGAAACTCCGCGCCCTCACCGGCTGGCAGAGCCGCCCGGTGCCGGGGTACCTGCCCGCCAAGGCGTTCTTCGCGTGCCTCTCGCGGCGCGAGTTCCCGACGACCGTGACCATCCGCCCCCGCGAGCTGCTGGACTATCTGCCCGAGCCGGACATCTTCCACGACGTCTTCGGGCACGTGCCCCTGCACGCCGACCCGGTTTTCGCGGACTTTCTGCAGACCTACGGCAGGGCCGCGCTGCACTGCGAAGACCCGTACCACGTCGAGCGGCTGGCGCGGCTCTTCTGGTTCACGGTCGAGTTCGGGCTGATCCGCGAGGGCGGCCGCGTGAAGCTCTACGGCTCGGGCCTGATATCGAGCGTCGGCGAAAGCCCGCACGCTCTGCACAGCGCGGACGTTGACCGCCGCCCGTTCGACCTCGACCGCGTGTGCGACACGCCCTTCGAGATCGACCACTACCAGCCGATCCTCTACGTGCTGGAGAGCTTCGAGCAGCTCCGCGACGCGATGCACGAGTACGCCGGCCGCGTGCTGGAGGAGTCCGGCGTGGCGGCGTGAACGAGGGACGTACCCCGGGCACTTCCGATCGAACCCGGAGGTCGCGGAGGGGTACAAGCGGGTAGAGAGGAAAGCGGGATCGGATGTTCTGATCCATGCTCCCGCTCTGTGTGCCGTGCGTTCCACTCCGTGAGCGCTGTGTTCCGCTCGTTGTCTCGTGGAGGCCCTGATGGGCGACTGGCCGTACTGGGTCTTCGGGGGGCTGACCCTGCTGGCGGGCGTGACCCTCGCGGCGTGGTCGATCCTCGGCGACCGGTCGCGGGGCGGCTGAGGTGCCCGAGGTGCTGGTACGACATGGGCGGCGTGTCCGTCGAAAGCGACGGTCGCACACGCTGCCCGGAATGCGGGGCGGCGATCGCGTCGGCACGCCGGCTGCGGCGCACCCGGCGGCGGTGGGGGCGGGCGATCGCGGGCGTGTTCGTCGCGGTCGCCGGTGCGGGGGTGGTGGACTATCCGAATCTGCGCGCGGGCGGGTGGCACCAGCGACTGCCGACCACCGCGCTGATCCTGCTCCTGCCGCCGTACTCGCCCGAACTCAACCCGATCGAACGCCTGTGGGCGTACCTCCGCGCCCACTTCCTGAGCAACCGGGCCTACGACGACTACGACCACCTCCTCGACGCCGGCGCCGAAGCCTGGCAACGGCTCACGCCGCAACGCCTCCGATCCGTCTGCGCCTGCTCCTACACCACGCACGAGCCAAAGGTGTGATTCGTATAACAGCGTCGGCTCCCGGTGCATGCACGGGAGCCGACACCCCTCCTGCGTGCGCCTGTCGGCGCGCGCTCTCCTCTCTTCCCGTCGGCGTCGGTTCTCGGCGACGTCGGGGGTCCGCGCTCATGCCGGCGATCTCAGCCCGTGGGTCGCTCGCGCCGGCGGGCGCTGGCTGTCCAGCCCGCGAGCGAGAGCAGGGCCAAGCCCGCGGGGGACGGGATCGCGAGGGTGTCGATCCAGACCTGGTCCACGTAGGCCGGGTACTCGGTGAAGATGACGCCGAAGCCGTGGAACGTCGGCGAACTGTCGAGCGTGTACTCGTACATCGCCGTCACCCAGCCGTCGGTGTGCACATAGGTTTCCGAGGCGACGGCGTCGATGAAGTCGGGCCACTGCCACGGCGGATCGTCCGGGATGCCGCCGATGCCGAAGTCCATCGGGGTGCCGAAGCCCTGGTAGTAGGTGATCTGCGCCCGGACCTTGAGCTGTGTGTAGCCCGCGTAGTTGCGCAGGCCGAAGCCGAGGTCGCCCGGCAGGCCGTTCGGCCCGATCTCCAGCACGCTCTGCCGCCCGAAGAGCGCGTTGTGCGCGTAGACGTTGCTGTCGATGGACGCCAAGGCCTTGAGGTCCGGCAGTCCGCCGGGGTTCGCGGAGTAGAAGCCCGGCAGGATGCTCCGTGGCCCCGGGCCTTCCGCGCCCCAGAAGTCCCAGCCGGCGGTGACGGTGCCGGGTTGGCCCCGCCACGGGGGCGGGAACATGTCGTCGGCAAAGGCGTGCCCGTAGGCAAGCGCCAGACCCGCGATCAGCATCACTCGTCGCATCTCGGCCTCCTTCTTCACTTCAGCGACACGGGGCGACCGTGCGTGCGGCGTCAACACAACGCGGCACGCCAAGTCCGAACGACCGTGTCGGTCGCTCGAAGTTCGTTTCTTGTGGGCATGACGTGACGATGCCGAGGCGTGCCTTCACCCCGCGTGGCAGAACGGCCGCGGCCGGTCCTACGAACGCTCTGTTCCAGCGTCACGCTCGACCCGTCCCCCCCGGGATTGGTCACGCAACGCTAGCCCGGGGCGAGACTGGGAGGCAAGCGGTCGGCAGGTCCGCCGCATCCCCGGGTGCTCCCCAAACAAGCATGGCCTGCCGCATTGCCCGATCGGTCGAAGTATGGAATACTTTGGCGGGCCGCGATTCTCCCGGTGGCGTTCGGTGGCTTGCCCGTGGGTGGGCGGTTGCCGGGCCGGTGGCCGGGACGAGCACGCGCGGGCCGTCGCACCGTTCCCGGGGGCGCGTGTCGCCATGCCGGGGCCACGCCCGAGACCCACCCATGACGCGAATCACGCCCTCGTCGCGGTCGTCCGTTCGCGCAGGCGAGCGAACGCCGGACTCGCCGCGGCCCGACAATGCGGCCGAGAATCCGCCCACCCGCCCTGCTGCGCCAAAGTCCGGCACGACGCCCCAGACGCCTTGGACGGTCGAGGACGCGATCCGTCTCTACGGCATCCGGGACTGGAGCAGCGGCTACTTCACGATCAATGAACGCGGACACCTCGCCGTGCTGCCGGACCGCAACCCGGCGCGACAGATCGACCTTTACGAGGTGCTGGAAGGGCTGCGCGAGCGGGAGATCGGCACGCCGGTCATCATCCGCTGCGGCGACCTGCTTCGGCACCGCCTCCGCGAGATCCGCGAGGCCTTCGACGCGGCGATCCGCGACCACGGCTACCAAGGCACGTACTCGTGCGTCTATCCGATCAAGGTGAACCAGCAGCGGCCGCTCTGCGAGGAAGTCCGCGATGCCGCCGCCTCGCTCGGCTTCGGGTTCGAGGCGGGCAGCAAGCCCGAACTCCTGGCCGTGCTCGGCCTGACCGAGAACCGGCCGGAGATGCCTGTCGTCTGCAACGGGTTCAAGGACTCGGAGTTCATCGAGACCGTCATCCTCGCGACCAAGCTCGGGCGGCACGTCATCCCGGTCGTCGAGCGGTTCAGCGACCTCGAACTGATCGTGAAGCACGCGGAACGCTACAAGGTCCGCCCGCGGATCGGCGTGCGGGTCAAACCCTCGGCCAAGGGCGTCGGGCGGTGGGAGTCGTCGGCGGGGATGCGCTCGAAGTTCGGGCTGACGGTGACCGAGTTGCTCGACGCGCTTGCGTTCCTCGAGCGGCACGGGATGGCGGACTGCCTGAACATGCTGCACTTCCACATCGGAAGCCAGGTGGGGGACATTCGCTCCATCAAGGCCGCCGTCAACGAACTGGCGCACATCTACTGCGAACTCAAGGAACTCGGCGCGGGGCTGGACACGATCGACGTCGGCGGCGGCATGGGCATCGACTACGACGGGTCGCAGTCCGCGAGCCATTCGAGCGTGAACTACACCGTGGCGGAGTACGCGGCCGACATCGTCTACCGCGTCAAGAGCGCGTGCGACGCGGCGGACGTCCCGCACCCGCGCATCCTGTCCGAGTCGGGCCGGGCGATGGTGGCCCACTCGTCGATCCTTCTGGTGGACGTGCTCGGGAGCAGCCAGTTCCCCGTGGACGCGGACGTGGGTGAGATCAAGCGGCTCATGGAGGAAGAGGACGAGCGCCCGCAGCCCGTGCTGGAACTGATCGACGCGCACGAGGCCCTCGGGCTGCCGCGCGTGAACCTCGTCGAGGTCTACCACGACGCGGTGCAGGCGGTGGACGAGGCGATGAGCCTCTTCAACCTCGGGTACATGAGCCTGCCGATGCGCTCGGCCACGGAGCGGCTCTTCTGGGCGATCGGCCGCAAGGCGCTGGCGCTCGCGTCGCGCAAGGGTGAGCTGCCGGACGAGTTGAGCGACCTGCCGCGCGTGCTGAGCGACATCTACTACGTGAACCTGTCCATCTTCCAGAGCCTGCCGGACCACTGGGCCATCGACCAGTTGTTCCCGATCTGCCCGATCCATCGGCTGGACGAGGAGCCGACACGCCGCGGCGTGCTGGCGGACATCACGTGCGACTCGGACGGGCAGGTGGATCGGTTCATCGACAAGCGCGAGATCTCCAAGCCCACGCTGGAACTGCACGACCTGCGCCCCGGCGAGCCGTACTACCTGGGCATGTTCCTGCTCGGGGCGTACCAGGAGGTGCTGGGCGACCTGCACAATCTCTACGGCGACACGCACGTGGTGCACGTGTCGTTCGACGACTCGCCGGGTGTCGGCGACTGGAACATCGACGAGATCATCGAGGGCGACACGGTCAAGGAAGTGCTGGCCTACGTGCAGTACGACTCGGAGGACCTCGTGCGCGCGATGCGCCGCGATGTGGAGCGGGCCGTGAAGGCCGGGAAACTGAGCGTCGCCGAGGGCCAGAGCCTGCTGAAGTTCTACGACGTGGGGATGGAGGGGTACACCTACCTCGAGTGATCCACGTCGTCGATCGCGAGCCACAGCAGGTCTACCTCTGACGTCGCATCGGTCTCCTTGCCGGCATTCGGCTCTGTTCCGCGTCCGTCTCCCGGGGGTGACTCGCACACTGGCCCGCGAGCGTGAAGCTGCGGCTGGGTTCCGTCAACTCGAAGGCCTTGTCGAGACGTTGCTGTGGTGCCATTCGGCGGAGGATGTCGAAGTACCGTTCCTCGTTCGGCCGGGGCTTCGGGTCCACGGCGTCAGTCTCCTCCACGGCGGCGCGGTCCCTATAGTTGGCACTCGTCGCCGCCCCGCCACCCCCGGGGCCGCACGCACGCGACGCCGCCAGGGGGGCCGGGCGGACGCACGCACCCGTGCCGCGGCCACGCCGCACGCACGAGAGGGGAGTCCCATGATCGCCAAGACCTGGACCAAGGCCGACCTGCTCTCCCGACCCGTCGAGCACGTGGACGTCACCGCGTTCGACGCCCGGCCCGTGATCGACGCCTACCGCTCGATGGCGTTCTCCGCGCGCACGCTCGCGCAGGCCGCCGACGTCTACGACCGCATGCTGGCGGACACGGGCTGTGCCGTCATCCTCACCCTGGCCGGATCGCTCGTCTCGGCCGGGCTGAAGAAGGCGATCATCACGCTCGTCCGGCACAACATGGTGGACGCGATCGTCTCCACCGGGGCGAACGTCGTCGATCAGGACTTCTTCGAGGGCCTCGGCTGCCGGCACTACATCGCGCCCGGCTCGCCCGAGGCCCCGCCGGTGGACGACCGCACGCTCCGCGACCTGATGATCGACCGCATCTACGACACCTACATCGACGAGGACGAACTCCGTGCCTGCGACGACGCGACGCGGCGCATCTTCGACTCGCTCGAGCCGGGGGCGTACTCCAGCCGAGAACTGGTCGACGCGATGGGGGCGTACCTCGCCCGGCATCACCGCGACAATGAGTCGTTCGTGCTCGAGTGCCACCGCAAGCGTGTGCCGGTCTTCTGCCCGGCTTTCAGCGACTGCTCTGCCGGGTTCGGCATCGTCCTGCACCAGACCGAGCGCGCCGCGGCGGGCCGCCCGATGGTCACGTTCGACTCGGGCCGCGACTTCCGCGAACTCACGGACATCAAGCTGGCCGCGGGCGACACCGGGCTGCTCATGCTCGGCGGCGGCGTGCCCAAAAACTTCGCGCAGGACATCGTCGTCGCCGCGGAGCTGCTCGACGAGGCCCGGGGCGGCTCGGCCCGCGGCGGCATCGCCATGCACAAGTACGCCGTGCAGATCACCGTCGCCGACTCCCGCGACGGCGCGCTCTCCGGCTCCACGCTCCGCGAGGCCTGCTCGTGGGGCAAGGTGGACGTCGTCCACGAGCAGATGGTCTACGGCGAAATCTCCTCGCTCTTCCCGCTCCTCGCCAGCGACGCCTTCCACCGCGGCTCGTGGAAGAAGCGCACCGCCCGAAAGTTCGCCGACATGTTCGCGGGCGTTCAGTCCGCTCGCTGAGCGTCTCCGTTGTGCGCGTCGGTTTCGGTCTCCGCGCGTTCGCCGCGGGCATCCGCACCGATGATCTCGTAGCAGGTGGCGAGCAGGCCGACCATGGGGAAGCGGCTCTCGCGGAAGGGGCTGGCGCCGAGGCGGCGCAGCAGCGGATGGCTCACGGCGGGAGGCTCGAGGGCGAACTCGAGCTCGTCCACGCCCGCGCCGGCCTCCCAGAAGCGGTCGATGCAGGCGTCCAACGGGCCGCCCTGGGCCTCGGCCGAGCCGGGGACGTGGGCGGCGTAGGCCGGCATCGGCGCTCCCCCCCCCTCGGTGGTCTGCCTGCGCTGGCGGACGCGCTCCATGACTTCGTCCGCGGGAAGCCCGCGCAGCGTGAAGGCGAGCGTCGGCTCGCGTTCGAGGCGGTCGGCGAGGAGATACACGAGGCAGCAGGCGTGCTTGCACCAGCGCCCGCCGCCGCAGGTGCAGTCCGTGCGCACGTCATCGGGGCCGGCGGGTTCGAGAGGCGCGCCCACGCCGCGGAGCGTCGCGCCGACGCTCTCGGGCAGTTCGCCGGCGAGGAGCTTGGCGGAGAACATCGCCTGCTCCGCGAGCGCAGCCACGACCGCCTCCCAGCGCTCGACGGTGAATCGTTCGAGGGCGACGGTGGTCGAGTACGCCGACTCGGATCGACCCTGCACCAGCCCGCGCACCGCCCCCCCCTCGACGTCGATCTTCCGCGTCTGGCCCCGCTTGGCGTAGTCCAGCCCCTCGGCCAGCGCGTCCTCGCCCGCCACCGCCTGCATGAGCGCGCTCCACGACCGCCCGAGCCAGCCGCCGGGGTTGGCCGGGTCGCGGAAGACGGGGCGCACGCCGCCGCGCACCCTTCTCGGATGCACCGAGGGCACGCTCGCCCGCGGCCTGCCGCCCCGATGGAAGTTCGACACGGTCAACTCCTCTCGCCTTCTGCGGCATTCTCCATGTCCACTGTCAACGGTCCACTGTCCATTATCTTGTCCTGCTTCATTCGTCCACTCCCACGGCCTCGTCGCGCAGCGTAAGAATGCCGCGCAGGTCGTCCGTCGAAAGCTCGGTGAGCCAGCGTTCGCCCGAGCCGACGATGCGCTCCGCGAGCTCGGTCTTGGCCTCGATCATCTCGTCGATGCGCTCTTCGAGCGTGCCGCGCACGACGAACTTGTGGACCTGCACGGTGCGGGTCTGGCCGATCCGGAAGGCGCGGTCGGTGGCCTGCTGCTCGACGGCCGGGTTCCACCAGCGGTCGAAGTGGAAGACGTGGGTGGCGGCGGTCAGGTTGAGGCCGACGCCCCCGGCCTTGAGGCTGAGGATCATGATCGGGTGCCGCCCGCCCGGCTCGTGGAACTGCTCGATCATCGCCTCGCGCTGCTTCTGCGTGGTCCCGCCGTGCAGGAAGAGAACGTCGCGGTCGAGCTCGTGCCGGAGCATGAGCGCGAGCAGGTGCCCCATCTGGCGGAACTGCGTGAAGACGAGCGACCGGTCGCCGGCGGCGAGCGTCTCGTCGAGCATTTCGAGCAGGCGCACGCACTTGCCCGAGCGCGACGGGTCGGGCGGCGCGGCCCCCGCGAAGTCGTGGTCCTTGAGGGCCTGCGCGGGGTGGTTGCAGATCTGCTTGAGCTTGACGAGCGCGGCGAGCACGAGGCCGCGGCGGTGGATGCCCTCGGCACGCTCGACCTCGCCCATCATGCGCGCGACGCACTCGCGGTACATCTCGGCCTGCTCGCGGGTGAGATGGCTGAACTCGCGGCTTTCGAGCTTGTCGGGCAGGTCGGCGATGATCGAGGGATCGGTCTTCAGCCGGCGAAGAACAAACGGACGGATCAGCGAGCGGAGCTTCTCGCCGCGGGCGTGGTCGTGGTATCGCTCGATGGGGACGCCGAACTGCCGACGGAACGAGGATGCGCCGCCAAGGTAGCCGGGGTTGAGGAAGTCCATGATCGACCACAGTTCGCTGAGCCGGTTCTCGACCGGCGTGCCGGTGAGGGCGGCCCGTCGCGGCGACTCGAAGGCCCGCACGGCCTGCGCCTGCTTGGACTGCGGGTTCTTCACGTACTGCGCCTCGTCCAGCACGACGCGGCGCCACCCGATGCACTCGAGTTGCTCGCGGTCGCGGTGCGCGAGCGCGTACGTCGTCACCACGACGTCGCTCGCAAGGGCCTTCTCGTGCAGGGCCGCGCCGGTCAGGCGGTCGAGGCCGTGGTGCAGCAGCACGCGCAGCGAGGGGCAGAACCGGCGCGCCTCGCGGACCCAGTTGCCGACGACGGACATGGGAACCACGAGCAGCGTCGGTCCGATCGGCTCGGCCGCTTCTGGCGACGCGGGCGTCTCGGCGGCCTCTCCCCTTTCTTCCTTCGGCCTGCTCACTTCCCTCTCGTGCGCCAACAGCGCGAGCAACTGGATGGTCTTGCCCAGGCCCATGTCGTCGGCAAGGCAGATGCCGAACCCGTGCGACTCCATGAACGAGAGCCATGCCAGGCCGCGCTGCTGGTAGGGGCGCAGCACGCCGTGGAAAGTTTCCGGCGTCGTGAGGGTCGGCAGCGTGCGCCGCTCGCTCTCGCCGCCGAGGAGCGCGCCGAGCCAGCCCTCGGCTTCCAGCCCGACGATGTTCAGCCCCGTGCGGCGCGTGTCCGAGGCGTAGGCGAGGCGGAGGGCATCGCCGAGCGACGTTTCGCCGCCGGGATTCTCGCGGATGAAACGGATGGCGGCCTCGACGTCCTCCGGGCGAACCTCGACCCAGCGGCCGCCGACGCGCAGCAGCGGGGACCGCTCGCGAGCCAGGCGTTCGAACTCGTGCAGCGAGAGCGTGCGGTCGCCGACGGATATCTCCCACTCGTAGTGCACGAGCGCGCCCAGCCCGAGCGCGGCCGGACCCGCCGGAGAGGGCGATGCCCGGTCACCGTTGCGCGGCTGGCCGCCGGTGAGGCGCATCCGTGCACCCAGGCGCATCGCAGGGGACTCCCACCAGTCCGGGGCGACGACGCCGAAGCCCTGTTCACGGAGGATCGGCGCGACCTCGCGCAGGAACTGGTACGCCTGCGAGGTCGTGAGGCGCAGTTCAACTGGTTCACTGTCCTCGAGGGCGCGTTCGATGGGGCGGTAGAGCCGCGAGGCCCGCCCGAGTTCGCCCAGCAGCAGCTCGCGCACACCGTCCACGCGTCGGCCTTCCACCGTGACCGACTCGGTGGGCAGCAGCCAGACGTCCTCCGCCTCGATCGAGATGCGCTCGTCCTCGGCCGATCGGAGCGCGAAGCCCAGCCTCCACTCGACGCTCTCCGGCGGGGCGCGCATGTCGTCGAGGAGTGAGCTCTCCATCGGTTCTTCGAGGCGCAGGCAGAGCCGCCACTCGCCGACCGTGCCGCGCTCGTCGAGAGCGCCGACCCACGTCCGCACGCGGCGCACGACCTCCGCCCGAACCGTGACGGCGACCGCGACGGCGGATGACTCTCCGAGCAGGCCGTCGAGCCAGGCGGCCTGAGGGTCGCCGCGGTCGGTCCCGTCGAGCGTCTCGGCCATGGATTCGCGCACCAGGGTCCGCCGACAGGCCGCGTCGGTCAGCGAACCGAGCAGGGCCTCGAGCACGCCCCACGCGCCCAGGTGCTGCTCCGCCTCGGCGCACCGTGCCGCGGGCGGCATGGCGCGGGCGAGCGCAACAGCACGCGACGACGCCTGCTCGTCAGCCAGCCAGGGCGACCATGACGCCCGCAACGCGCCGTTCGAGTCTTGGAGCAACATCGGGACGAAACGCTCCTGGGCGCGCAAGTGGCGCGCAAAGCGAACCGTCGCCGCGAACCACTCGACCGATTCGCCGGGGACCAGCCCCTCCCCCGCCTCGCGCGCGGCAAGCCGTTCCAGCACGTCCTCGACACGATCGGCTGGCAGGCGCAGTGCGGCCACTTCGAACGCCCGCAACCCGAAGCCCGATTCCTCGCTCTCATGCCCGACCGCGTGCGCCAGGCGCGGGCTGGGTTCGGGCATGCTGTCGAGGGAGGGCAGCAGGACCCGCAGCGGCTCGGGCGACGCGGCGGGGAGCAGGCGGGCGAGTTCATCGGCAGCAGCAGCGAACGGATGGGCCGAGTCCGATGCCGCGGCTCTGAGCGGCCACAGCCGGGCCGACTCCGCCCACAGCCGAACCGAACCACCCGCCCACACTCCATGAACGATCAACATTGGCGCGGCTTACGACTCGGAATGCAGGGTGGCACGATTGACTCGGGACTCTTCCGAATGAGGGCGCAGGGACTCGAACCCTGGACCCGCGGATTAAAAGTCCGCTGCTCTACCAACTGAGCTACGCCCTCGGGGGCCGTCAGCGGGGTTCGCCCGCGCAGCCAAGCCGGAATCCTAGACCCCGACCGCCTCCGCGACCAACCCGGCGTTCCGTCGGCTCGCCCCGCGGTTGGCTTCGACGCAGGCGAGGGCGCGGCGGCCCAGTTCGGCCCGACGCTCCGCGTCGTTGAGAAGGGCGGCCAGGTCCGCGCTGACCCGGGCGCGGTCGGTGCGCACAATGGCCCCGGCATGGTCGAGCGTCTCGACCACGGAGCGGAAGTCGTCCACGCGCTGGCCGATCAGCACGGGCTTGCCGAGCGCGGCCGGTTCGAGCGGGTCCGAGCCGTACAGGTCGAAGAACGAGCGACCGACGACGACGAGGTCGGCCAGCGCGTAGGCCGAGCGGAGTTCGCCGATGGTGTCGAGGAGATACCAGCGCGGGGGCGTCTCCGTGCGCGCGCCGGGCTGCGAACGGCGCACGCATCCCGGCAGCGCGGCCGCGGCCTCGTCGAAGCGTTCCGGCTTGCGCGGCGCGCACAGGAGTTGGACGTGTTCCCCGTGGAACGCTCGCTCGCACGCCGAGCGGAGCAGGGCTTCCTCCCCGGGTCCGGTGCTGCCCGCGACGATGAGCGGGCGAGCGCGGTCGATGCCCAGCTCGCGCGCGAGGGCGCCCGCTCCTTCCGGCTCGCCGACGCGGGCCGAGTCGAACTTCATCGAGCCGGTGACGTGCACGCGCTCCGGTGGCGTGCCCATCGCGCGGAAACGCTCCGCGTAGGTCTCGTCCTGCACACACGCGAAAGCGAGCGCGCGGAAACTCGCGCCGATGAACGGGCGGATGCGCCGGTAGCCCCGGAACGAGCGGTCGCTCAGCCGCCCGTTCACGACGCCGATGGGGATGCCGCGCCCGACGCACTCGCGCACGAAGTTCGGCCAGAGTTCCAGCTCGACGAGAGCGACAGCGTCCGGCCGCACCGCGTCGAGAAAGCGACGCACCGCGCCCGAGGCATCCAGCGGGTATCGCACCACGAGGTGTCGGTCGGCGAAGAGTTCGCGGGCGCGGGCGATGCCCGTGTCGGTCGAGGCCGCGACCACGACCTCGGCCCGCTCGGCGAGCAGGGGGACGAACTCGCGGACGGCGTTGACCTCGCCGACGGAGACGGCGTGGACGAGCACGCGGGGGCGCGAGGCGTCGCCGCGGGGGGGGGGGAGGTCGCGGGCGAAGCGCTCGCGCCAGCCGCCCCTGGCTTTGCGTGCCCACCACGGGGCGGTCGCGCCGGCGACGAGGAGATAGGCGAGGTCGAGGGCGTTCAGCGGCGGCCTCCGCGCGTGGCGACGGGTGAATGGGCGGGCCGGGACTCGAACCCGGGACCCTTCGCGTGTAAGGCGAATGCTCTGGCCAACTGAGCTACCCGCCCGGGCGGGGAAGGGTAGCGCGGCAGAGGATGTGCCCTCTCAGCAGCCTTCGTTGTAGGCGTTGAGATACGCCAGAAGGTCGGCAGTATTCACGATGCCGTCGCCGTTGAAGTCGGCGTCCGGGTGCCCGTCGGACCACTGGTTGAGGAAGGCGATGAAGTCGAGCGTGTTCACATCGCCGTCGAGGTTCCAGTCCGACGGGCAGCGGACGGTGACGGTGATCGTGCCCCAGCCTCGCGTGCCGGGGTCGCGCATCCAGCGTGAGGCGAGCAGGACTTCGGCGCTCTGGCCCGCGGCGTCGGGGGGGGGAGAGAACACGGCGTGAACCTGTTCGCTCTGGGCTGGCGCGAGTTCAGCCGTCTGCACCGGGTCGGCGGCAGCGGGCCACGGGGAGTCTTCAACACCGGGCAGGAGCGAGGCCGGGAGATGCCCCGAGTTCGTCACCGTGAATGGGACGGGTGTGTCCGTCCCGGCGCGAATGAACACCTCCGGCGCGTCCGGCGCGACGGTGATGCCGCTCTCGTGCGTGAGCGAGACGCGAGGATCCGTGCCCGCGTCCGGTCCCCAGACGACCTTCCACCGCGACTGATCCGACCTGAGGTTGAGGTCGAAGAACTCGACCAGCAAACGACGCGTGAGCTCGAGCTGCTGGGCGCGCGGGAGTGAGCCGCTGTCGCAGAAGATCACGGAAGAGTCCATGAAGCCGCAGTGCGAGCCGCCGATGATCATCGGCAGTTGCTTGGGCGCGTTGCCGGCGTTGTACATGGGAATCTGGTGCTGCCCGGGCGGGGTGATGGCGTCCTGCGAGCCGGCGATGAGCGAGATGGGGATGGTGAGATCGTCCATCACGGCGATTGCGCTTGGTGATGTCTCGGCCGCGGCGAGGTTCGCCAACGCGCGAACGCGTGCATCGCGTCCCGCGGCGAGGATGCTCGCGCCGCCGCCCATCGAGTGCCCGGAGAGTCCGTATCCGGCGTCGATATCGAGCGCGGTGTGGTACGGCGAGTTCGGGTCGGCGCTCGCGGTTTCGAGCCACGTGAGGCAGTAGAGCAGGTCGTCGGCGTACTTCGAGTGATTAGGCGAGAAGCCCGTGTACGACTCGGTGGCGATCGCAAAGTAACCGTGCGTGGCGAGGTGCCGAAGCGTCGAGTCGTACATCGTCGGCTGCTGGAGGAATCCATGCCCGAACGAGACGGCTTGGTACGGAGCGCCGGAAGGATCGAACGGCGTGTTGTTGCCGGCCGCGGTCGACGGGTAGTAGAGCAACGCCGTGAAGGTCGTGGCGTCCGGGCGCGTGACGGTCACGCGCGTGCGGCCGGCGGGGAACGGGCCGGGCGCACCCGCATCGTCCGAGGCGGGGCAGGGTTCCGCTCCCGTGACCAGTGTGAGCACGACGAAGCCGAGGATCGTTGCACGCATGATGAATCTCTCCGATACGAAAGGCTGAACAGTGTGCCAGGAGATTGTCGCACACGGAGGGGTACTGTTCCAGCGCGGAATGCGGGATTCGCGCGAGACACATGCCGTGCGACGAATCGTGCGAAACGGGCAGAACGGATGAAGTCGTCCGTGCACACCGGCGCTTCATAGACTGCCGATGCAGCATTTCGCACGCCATGCGTGGCATCGGGAGGGCTGCCGCAGGGAAGAACGGGCCATGAACACGCGCGCAAAGCACGTCGAATCCGTCCTCCCCACCCCGCCCATGCACTGGGTCGGCGATGGGTTCCCGGTCAGTTCCGTCATCTCGCCGCACGCCGTCGGCTCGCGGCTCAGCCCGTTCGTTCTCATGGACTACGCACCGCCCGTGCGCTTCGAGCCTTCCGACCGGCCGCGCGGCGTGGACACGCACCCCCACCGCGGGTTCGAGACTGTCACCGTCGTCTTCCAGGGCGAACTCGAACACCGTGACTCGGCCGGCAACAGCGGGCGCATCGGCCCCGGCGACGTCCAGTGGATGACGGCCGGCGCGGGCGTGCTGCACGAGGAGAAGCACTCGCGCGAGTTCACCCACCGCGGCGGCGCGTTTGAGGTCGTCCAACTCTGGGTGAACCTGCCCGCGAAACACAAGATGACCCCGCCGCGATACCAGGAACTGCCGGCGAGCGCAATCCCGAGCGTGCAACTGCCCGGCGACGCAGGCACGGCTCGCGTCATCGCCGGCGACTTCGCCGGCGTGCGCGGCCCGGCGGCGACGGTGACGCCCGTCGTCCTCTGGGACGTGCGATTGCGCGCCGGCGCGCGCGCGGAGTTGCCCATCCCCGAAGGCCACAACGCGGCCTTCTTCGTGCGGCGCGGATCGGTGGGCGTTGCGGGCGAGCGCGATGTGTCGGCGGGCGAACTCGCCCTGCTCTCACGGGCTGGCGCCGGCGCGGCAGTCGAATCGGCCGACGGCGCAGACCTGCTCGTCCTCGCCGGCGAGCCGATCGACGAGCCGGTCGTCGCCTACGGCCCGTTCGTGATGAACACGGCCGAAGAAATCCAGCAGGCCGTCGCCGACGTGCGGGCGGGAAGGTTCGGAAGGCTGTGAAGAAAGGACGCGCCCGGTCACCGCCGCCGGGCGCGCCGATCTCAGGGGGCGGCAGGGTTGATCGCAAAGGAGTCGCCATGTCATACAAGTACCGCCGTCTCGACAAGAACGATGCCGCCGTCCTTCTCGTGGACCATCAGTCCGGGCTGTGCAACATCGTGCACGACTGGTCCACGGACGAGTTCCGCAACAACGTGCTCGCGTTGGGTGCGTGCGCGAAGTATTTTCGCCTGCCGACCGTTCTGACGACCAGTTTCGAGGACGGTCCCAACGGGCCGCTCATGCCCGAACTCAAGGAGATGTTCCCGGATGCCCCGTACATTGCGCGCCCGGGCAACATCAACGCATGGGACAACGAGGACTTCGTGCGCGCCGTGCGCGCGACAGGGAAGAAGCAGCTGGTCATCGCGGGCGTGGTGACCGAGGTGTGTGTCGCGTTCCCAGCGCTCTCGGCGGCGGAAGAGGGGTTTGAGGTCTTCGTGGTGGCGGATGCCTCCGGCACGTTCAACGAGGTGACGCGACACGCCGCGTGGATGCGCATGCAGGCTGCGGGAGTGCAGATGATGACCTGGTTCGGAGTGGCGTGCGAGTTGCACCGCGACTGGCGCAACGACGTCGAGGGACTCGCCCGCCTCTTCTCGAACCACCTGCCTGCGTACCGGAATTTGATCACCAGCCATAGCGGACGCCCGTAGGCAGGGCACGGCTACCCGCCCTGTTCGGCGTTGGCTGTGTAGGCTTTGGCATGGCCAGGACGTGCCGCGTGGGCGGCGTGGAGATCGGGGCTGGGCGGCGGCTCGCGGTGATCGCGGGGCCGTGCGTGCTTGAGTCGTTCGAGTTGGGGCTGCGCGTGGGGGAGACGGTGCGCGAGGCTTGCGAGGGCCTCGGCCTCGGGTACGTTTTCAAGGCGTCGTTCGATAAGGCGAACCGTTCGAGCGTGTCGTCCGCGCGCGGGCCGGGGTTGCAGGCCGGGCTAGAGGCGCTGACACGGCTGCGCGATCGGCTCGGCGTGCCGGTGACAACGGACGTGCACCTGCCCGAGCAGGCCGAGCCCGCGGCGCAGGCGGTTGACCTGCTGCAGGTGCCGGCGTTCCTGTGCCGGCAGAGCGACCTGCTCGCGGCCGTGGGCGAGTCCGCGGCCCGGCACGGGCGGGGGGTGAACGTGAAGAAGGGGCAGTTCCTCTCGCCGGCCGAGATGCTCGGGCCGGTGCGGAAACTCGCGGCCGCACGATGCGCGAACGTGATGCTCACCGAGCGGGGCACGTTCTTCGGCTATCACCGGCTGGTGAACGACTTCATCGGCGTGGGCGACCTGATCGAACTGCCCGCGGAGGGGGGGGCGCCGCCCGTGTGCTTCGACGTGACACACTCGACGCAACTGCCCGGCGCGGGCGAGCAGACGGGCGGCCGCCCCGAGCGGGCGCCGCTGCTGGCGCGGGCCGCGGCGGCGGCCGGAGTTCATGCGCTGTTCCTGGAGTGCCACCCGGAGCCGGCGAAAGGGGCGAGCGACTCGGCGACGATGCTCTCGCTGGAGCGGGTGCCGGAACTCTTGCGCGCGGCGGCACGGGTGCGCGAGGCGATCGAGGGGGGGGGCAGCGGAGCGAGCGAAAGGAAAACCGCTCTCTCACGGTCGCGGCCCGTTGAGTAGTCGCGGCTCGTTGAGGAGCGCTGACGCTTTTCGTCGGCTCGCTCGCTGGTGCCGGGTCAGTTGTTGGACGACGCCCTGGGGAGCCAGACGGGTCGGGGTGCGCCCGGGTCGGAAGGATCCACGTGGACGCGGCGGCCCTGGAAGACGACCGTGCCGTGGGCAACGGAGAAGAGCGTATCGTCGGTGCCGCGGCGGACGTTGAAGCCGGGCTGGAACTTCGTGCCGCGCTGGCGGACGATGACCGAGCCGGGCTTGGCGGTTTCACCGCCGTAGAGCTTGACGCCGAGGTACTGGGGGTTGGAGTCGCGCCCGTTCTTGGTCGAGCCTTGACCCTTCTTATGTGCCATGGCGAAGCCCTCTGAGTGCTGCCCGCGGGTGTCCGGCCCGCGGGACGGGGAGGATAGGCGCGGCGTTACCGCATGATCCAGCGGCGGTTGACCTCGGTCAGCGGGCGGGATTTCTGGAGTTCGAGCCGGAGATCGCCCGGAACGGCGTAGGCGAGCATGAGGGTCTTGCGGAAGACGAGTCGGCGTTCCTGGCCCGTGCGGGGGTCGATGAGGGTGATGGTCTCGTTCTCGCCGCTGAAGCCGGCGGCGAAGACCTTGACCTCGTCGATCTTCAGGTCGTTGGCGGGCCAGATCACGACGCCGTGGCGAGCGTTCTCGACGCCCTGCTGGATGCGACCGATGATGGCGATCTGGTCTTCGAGCAGCGGGTCGCGCAAACGGGCCATGATGTCGCGCGTGGCGATCTCCGGAACCCCGACGCCGGAGAGAAGAACCTCGCCCTCGTCGGTGGCGAGCTCGAAGGAGGGGACGAGGTCGAGTTCCTCGCCCGTGTGGTTCACGACGGAATAGGTGAGGTAATAGAAGGCGCGGGGGCCTTCGCCGGGCAGCTCGACCGAGGCCACGCGGAGCGGCCCCGGCTTGAGGTCCAGTTGCCAGCGCTTCGGCACGGGTGCGGGTTCAGGCGCAGCGAACGCGGTCGCTATCGCGGCGGAGACCGCCAACGCTGCGAGAGCAACAAGGGACAGATGCCGGAAGGGACGGTCGGACATGCCTGGGTCTCCGTCGGATGGGTCGGGGGCGAGTGTAGTCTAGTGGGGAGCAGCAGTGTTGAGGAGCGGGGCCTGCAAAGCCTCCGCCCCGAGACAAGGAGTGGGGCCTTCAAGGCCTCGCCCCGGGGTGCGAAAAAGGGGTTCGCTTGGGCCGGCCCCGAAGATATCGATCGGGCGAGAGGTGTGAGTGAGCGAGCGGGTAGAGAAATCGGGTGTCGTCGTCGGGGTCGCCGCGTGCAAGGCGGTTCCGGTACCGGACGACCTGTTGGTTGAGGCAGCGGGTCGGCTCGCGGCTGCGTCTCGTGGGCAGCGGATGCGTGCCGGGCGGCAGTTCGTCGAGCAAGCTGGGCGACTGGGGATCGACCTGCGTCTGATGCGGGCCGCCGTGCATGGGGAGGGTCGGCACCGGGCGGTAGGGCAGGTCTGTCTGCCCGTGGCCGGGGCGGGGCGGACGGCAATGTTCTTCGTCTCCGGGCCAGCCACGCAGGAGTCCGATGCCGACCGGGCTGAGCGGGTCGCGGTGGTTGAAGCTGGGGTCGAGGCGGTGCGGTCGCTCGGCGAAGGGGTCGTTCGGCTGTGCCAGGCCCTGCCTGAACCACGGGAAGTCTGGGCCATTGCCGCGTACGAGGCGGCGGGGTTCATGCGGATAGGCCCGCTCGACTACATGAGGAGGCCGCTGCACGCTGCGGAGGGCCGTGGGGGAGTCGCGCCGTGCCTGCCGAGCGGGCTGGACTGCTGGCCGGGCGGCGTGGAGGTGCGTTCCTGCGAACAGGGCGAGCGGGACGAGGTGTTCGTCGCGCGCGCTCTGGAGGCGAGTTACGAGGGGACGATGGACTGCCCCGAGTTGTGCGGGCTGCGCGAGACGACGGACGTGATGGCGTCCCACCGCGCGACGGGACGGTGGGAGCCATGCATGTGGTGGCTCGTGCTGCGCGAGGGCGAACCAGTTGGGTGCGTGCTGCTCAACCCGTGCCCGGAGATCGGGAGTGTGGAGCTGGTGTACCTGGGGCTTTCGCCCTTGGTGCGCGGCGTCGGGCTTGCGGACGCGCTGCTGCGTGCGGCGATCTCCGCGTGCGCGACGCGGGGCGGGGAGTTGACCTGCGCGGTGGACAGGCGGAACCAGCCAGCGTGTCGGCTGTATGCGCGCCACGGGTTTCGTCGGTTCGCGGAACGCATCGCGCTCGTGCGTGCGCTGTGAGCGACGGCCGGGGGGAGTCCCGCGATTTCACGCGAAGCGGCGAGTGTTGCGAGGAACGACGGCGCGCGCGGTGGGGGGAATCGCGCAAACGCCCGATCGGCCGGGGAGTTGCGCGTTGCGCGCACGAGTTATACACACGTTGTTCGAGTGTGTATCAGCGTCGTGTGCAGAAGTCCGGCGGTGCGCAAGCGCTTGCGGGAGCGCGACAAGCGCATTTCGCGTGAAGAAGTTCGACAAGGCTCTTGCTCGCCGAGCGTCGGCGCAATATCTTTGCCCCGCTCGTCAGGGAGCGACGGGCGAGTGGTGGAACGGAAGAGAGAGATCGTGCGGTCGCGCGCCGCGTTCGGAGCGTGCGGGCGCGCGGAATGGCGGGGTTCGCTCCGCCGCTCGGGTGAACGGACTCGCACTCGTGGCATCGTTTCGGCGGACCAACGGGCGGGGCCGGTCGCGCGCGGGTTGTGTGCGCGGGGTTGTGCATCGCGCGCCGGGACGCTGCGGAGGTGGCGCCGGTGCCGGAGGCAGCAGGGGTCGCGAGCGGGATGACAATGGGAACTGACGCGGACTCGCGCCTGCGGTCGCGGCTGCGAGAGCAACTCGGAGAGGATCGGTACGAGCGGTACTTCGGGCGAGACGTG
This sequence comes from Synechococcales cyanobacterium CNB, assembly GCA_030263455.1. NCBI lineage: Bacteria > Bacillati > Cyanobacteriota > Cyanophyceae > Synechococcales > Synechococcales cyanobacterium CNB. Next base: position 105,292 of record SZOZ01000002.1, on the reverse strand, counting down.
CGGTTCGAGTGCCGCGACGGCGAGGTCGAGGTCGCGGTGGCGACGCCGTTCCTTGCCAAACTGCTGGACCGCCGCGTGGGCGAAAGTCTGCGCCGCGCGGCCGAGGCCGAGGGCGGTACGCGCGTGCGCGTGCGGGTCGATCGCAGCGCGTTCGAGCGCGCGGGCGGCAACCTCGTGCCAGAGCAAAGCGGCGAAAGGCACGATCGACGCCCTCCCAGGCCGAGCGCCAAGCGAAGGCCAGCCGGGGCGCCGGGCAAGCGGCTCGAAGACTTCGTCGTCGGCGAGGCGAACCGGCTCGCTTACAACGCGGCGGTCAGCCTCGCCGAGGGGGGCGAGGGGGCGAGGTTCAGCCCACTCTTCATCCACGGCGCGTCGGGGATGGGCAAGACGCACCTGCTCCAGGGGATCGTCGGGCGAGTGCAGGCACGCAGCCCTGGCGCGCGGGTCATCATGACCACCGCCGAGTCCTTCATGAACGACTACGTCGCGGCGGTCAAGGGAAATGCGCTGGAGGGCTTCCGCCGGCGCTGGCGCGGTGTGGAACTGCTCTGCCTCGACGACGTTCATTTCCTCTCCAGCAAGCAGGGGACGCAGAACGAACTCCTGCACACCTTCGATGCGATCGACCTGACCGGCGCCCGCGTCGCGCTGGCCTCCGACGAACATCCGCACCGCATCGACCAACTCTCGGCGCAACTCCGATCGAGATTCCTCTCCGGGGCCGTCGTTCGGCTGGACGCGCCGGAGGCGGACCTTCGGCGGCGACTGATCGCCGCGTTCGCCGCGCGTCGCGGAATCGCGCTCGAGGACGAGGCGGTGCGAGTGATCGTGGAGCGGTCGGGGTTGCCGACGGGTTCGCCGGCCTCCGTGCGCGACATCGAGGGCATGGTGACGCAGGTCGAGGCAGTCAGCAGGCTCCTCCCGGAGTTCGTGACGAACAGCGGCAGGATCGGCGCGCTGGCCGTGCGTCGTGCCATGGGACTCGGGGAGCCGGGGTCGGAGGGCGTGTCGCGTCGTCCGCTCAGGCCGATCCGCCCCGAGGCCGTCGTGCGCGGGGTGGCCGCCGCGCTGGGGGTCGAAGTCTCGGACGTTCTGGGCACGACCAGGCACCGACGGGTTGTACTCGCGAGAGCCTTGTGCGTCTACCTGATGCGCGAGTTGACGACGCTCAGTTACCCCGAGATCAGCCGCGCCCTCGCCAGGCGGAACCACTCCACGGCCGCCACGGCGGACAAGCGGCTCCGGAGGCAGATCGTGGATGCCTTCCCAGCGGGGGTGGGCGGGGAGTTCGAGGGCATGACCGTCGGAGAGGTCATCGGCAGAGTTCAGCGGCTCGTGCTGGACGGTGTATCGAACCGGGGTTGAGTGAAAAAATGTGGGTTTGGGTAACGCTCACCCAAGCGGCTTCACGGCGTTTGTTCGGGCGATGAGCGGGGAGCAAATTTTTCGGTGGAAATCAACCGGGAAATTACACCCAGGGTCTTGACTCAGGGTTTCCGTTGTGTTGAGATGTGCCCGATCGGCAAGCCCACAAGGCGGTCGAGCCGTGGGGCAGTCTGAGAGAGACGAGACAGACCCAGCCCCAAGATGGTGTTCGGAGCGTGAGGCGAGGAATCGCGTCGCGTTCGTGTGCATGAGGTGCCGGTCGCGTGGCCGGCACTGAATAGGGGTTTCGTGCCGTCGAGTGTCATCGACGGCGTCAGTTCCGGGCCATGGCCCGTACAGGAGAGAGTCTCATGAAGAAGGCGATTGCAGTTCTTGCCGTTCTCGCCGTGAGCGGCGCCGCGTTCGGCAACACGATCATCCACAACAAGCTTCAGGGGCCCGGCTACGCCTGGTCGAGCGGCTTCGGCAGCTCGAGCGGCGGCCAGAACCTCTTCGGCGGCTACAACGACTACGCCGTCGTTGACAAGGTCAGCGTTCCCCTCGGCTTCAATGCCATCACCGAGATCAAGACGACCAGCATCTCGGCGGCGAACTTCTTCTTCGGCGCTGCGCCCATTCTCGCGACGCAGGCCTCCGTCTACGTCACCCAGAACCTCGGCTCCGGCGCCCCGACGCTGACGAACGTCGGCGTCGCCTCCGTCAACATCGGTGTTGACGGCTACGGGATCGCCATGGTCCAGATGACCTGGACGGGCAACATCCCCGTCACCGGCGGCCAGGACTACTACATCGGCCTGCGTGCGTTCAGCACCGCCGGCGAGCCCAACGAGTGGTACTACCAGCACGACGCCCCGGGCGGCGGCAGTGCCCACCAGTCCGCCTTCGGCGGGCCGTTCGGCTCTCTCGGCAAGGCTTCGCTGGCCCTCGTCGGCCTCGGCGGCCTCGTCGCCGCCCGTCGTCGTCGCTGATCGCGGCTACGGCATCCTGTGGATCCTCTGATCCATCCGCGACCCCGGTCTCACGACCGGGGTCGTTTTTTTCCCCGTGATCCGTCAGTTCCCATGACCAGCAGGGCCAGGCGTTGTGCGAGCGGGGCATCCCCCTCAGCCGATCGGACTTCAGCCCACTCGAGGTCGAAATGGTCCCGCTGACGCTCCGGTCGGGCCGGCTCGTGCGCGGCCAGATGGTCGAGCGGCAGGAGGGGGGCGGACTTGCAGCGATCCGCGCGCCGGACCGGCGCCGTCGGCTCGCGAGTGCTCGGAGTACACCCGACCGTACCGACATCGAGTTCGAGTAGCGCGATGGAGAGGTCGAGGTCGCGGTGGCATCGTCGTTTCGGGCGAAACCGCCGGAGCGCGGCGTCGGACTGCTGTCTCGACGGCGTCCGTTTCCCTTCCAGCGGGAGGGGACGCAGAACGAGATCGTGCACAACTTCGATGCGATCGACACCGCAGGCGCCAGCCTCGCGCAGACATCAGACGATCACCCGCAGCACCTCGACCGGCTCTCGGCGCAGCTTCGTCGGGACTCCGTCTCGTGGTGGTCGTTCGCTTGGATGTGAAGGACGCGGGCCTGAAGCGCCGGCTGGCCGCGGGCTTCGCCGCACCCGCGTTCTCTTGAAGCTGTGGTGCGCGGCGCGGCTTCTGCGCTCGGGGGCGAAGGCTCGGATCTTCTGCGCACAACTCGGCGCTGACGCGTCGTACTCGCGAGAGCATTGTGCGCCTTCCTGATGCGCGTTGATGATGCCGGTGATGTCGCCGGAGTTCCGAAAACATCTGTTGAGTTTGGTGTTGAGCGACGGCGAGGGCAATTACGGGATCGTTTTGCATTGGGGTTTATCTCTTGCTGCTGACCAGGGGAGTTTGCCCACCAGCGAGAAAAAGGTGCGGAACTGCGGGAATCGTGCTTGACGCACGGCGGTCGGTCCAATCAGAATGCGGTCCATCGACATCGACGTGTTGTGGTCGAGTCGCGGGCAGTCTGAGAAGAGAGACAAGGCAAACGCTGCCCCCCATCCGATGCGGAGCGTGAGGCGAGAGATCGTGTCGCGTTCGTATGTTTCTGGAGTCCGGCCGCGTGGTCGGTACACCGTTGTGTTGCGGCCGTCGTACGTTCGGCGGCGAATATCGGGGTCATTCCCGCAGGAGAGAGTCACATGAAGAAGGCGATTGCAGTTCTTGCCGTTCTCGCGCTGAGCGGCGCGGCCTACGGCGACACCATCATCCACAACAACCTGCAGGGCGCGGGTTACGCGTGGGTCAACGGTTGGGGCAGTTCCGTGGGCGGCGACAACCTGTTCGGCGGACGCAGCGACTACGCCGTCGTTGACCGCGTCACCGTTCCCGCCGGCTTCAACAAGATCACGAGCGTCTCGACGACGAGCATCTCGTCCCAGAGCTTCTTCTTCGGCGGCGTGCCGATCCTCGCCACCCAGGCGACCCTCTACATCATCCCCGCCGGCGACATGCCGAACAACTTCGCCGGCAACCGCTTCGAGAACGTGTCCGTGACCTCGACGAACATCGGGTTCGACGGCTACGGCATCGCCATGGTGCAGATGGACTGGACCGGCAGCGTCAACGTTGCCCCCGGCACGTACTACATCGGCCTGCGTGCGTTCAGCACCGCCGGCGAGCCCAACGAGTGGTACTACCAGCACGATGCCCCGGTGGCCGGTGATGCCTACCAGGCCTCCTTCGATGGTCCCTTCGGCTCCCTCGGCGGGGCTTCGCTGGCCCTCGTCGGCCTCGGCGGCCTCGTCGCCGCCCGTCGTCGTCGCTGATCGCGGCTACGGCATCCTGTGGATCCTCTGATCCATCCGCGGCCCCGGCCTCACGACCGGGGCCGCTTTTTTCCTACAATGCGCCCGGCGTCCCTGGCCAGGAGGGCCGAGCGTTGAGCGAGCAGGACATCCCCCTCAGCCGACCGGACATCAGCGATCTTGAAGTGGAGATGGTCTCGCTGACACTTCGGTCGGGGCGGCTCGCGCTCGGGCCGATGGTCGAGCGCTTCGAGCGGCATGTCGCGGATCGCGCCGGGTGCGCGCACGGCGTCGCGGTCTCGTCGGGGACAGCCGGGCTGCACCTCGCCCTCCAGGCGCTGGGCGTAGGGCCGGGCGATGAGGTCGTCACCACGCCGTTCTCGTTCATCGCCTCGGCGAACGCGATCCTGTACGTCGGCGCCCGGCCGGTCTTTGTGGACATCGACCCGTGCAGCCTGAACATGGACCCGGGTCGCGTGGCGGAGGCGATCGGACCGCGCACGCGGGCGATCCTGGCGGTCGAGGCCTTCGGCAACCCGAAGCACATGGATGCCTACGCCTCCATCGCGGCCCGCGACGAGATCCCGCTCGTCGAAGACTGCTGCGAAGCGCTCGGATGCTCGCACAAGGGGCGGGCGTGCGGGTCGTTTGGGCGCGTCGGCGTCTTCGGGTTCTATCCGAACAAGCAGGTCACGACGGGCGAGGGCGGCATGATCGTGACGGACGACGAGCGGCTTGCGGATGTCTGCCGCTCCCTGCGCAACCAGGGTCGAGCGGCGCGGGGCGCGCAGACACCGGGCGATCCGCAGGCCGCGCTGGGATCGTGGCTGGCGCACGAGCGAGTGGGGTACAACTACCGGCTTGACGAGTTGTCGGCCGCGCTGGGCGTGGCCCAGATGCGCCGCTTTGACGAGATCGTCGCACGCCGGCAGGCGGTGGCGCAGATGTACATGGAGCGCCTCATCGACCACCCCGAGCTGATCCTGCCGACCGTTGACCCCGAGTCGGTGCAGAGCTGGTTCGTGTTCGTCGTGCGGCTGGCGACCGGGTGGTCGCGCGCCGAGCGAGATCGGATCATCGCCAGCCTTCGCCGGCACGAGGTCGGTGCGGCGGACTACTTCCCCTGCATCCATCTTCAGCCGCCCTATCGCGAGCGGTTCGGGTTCGAGGAAGGGTCGTTCCCGATCGCGGAGGCGGTGAGTGGGCGGACGATCGCGCTGCCGTTCCACTCGGGCCTGACGGAACGGGACGTGGACTTCGTGTGCCAGACCCTTGCACTGATGATGTCGCGCGAGGGGCTGGGGCGGGGGTGAGCCATGTCGCCGGTCCGTTGAGTCCTGCTGACATCACAGGCACACACTTATGTTGTTGTGTGGCATGATGTTGCGATGCGATTCCGTCACGGCGAACGAGTGATGCCGCACTCGATCGTATCCCTACCAAACATATCGTTGGAATTCGAGTGTTGCGTTGACCCGGGGTTATCCGTAGGCTGGAAGACCAGTCGGCGGTGAGTGGGATCCGGGTGGGTTGCACCGGCGCGCGGCGAGAACACTCAACAAGGGAGAGTAGCCATGGGATATGGACGCCAGATTGCGGCGTTGGTGGTCGCGTGCGGTCTCGGCTCGGCGGCTGCGGCGCAGGTGAGCGATCCGGTCGGGCCTGCGCCCGGCACGGTGAGCGTGGCGCGGCCCGACGTGCTGGTGTACGAGGGATTGCTTGTCTACCTCGGCACGCCCGTGGAGGGCGAGGTGGACATGGTGGTGACGGCGTGGGACCGGCCGCTTGGCGGCGCGTTGCTGGAAGGGCCGACCGAGTACACGGCGGTGCTGGTGGAGGATGGGTGGTTCCGTGTGGAACTCGAACCGACGCTGCTGGAGCGTGGGCGTGGGTTCGCGTGGCTGGAGGTGTCGGTGCGCTGGCCGTCGGGGTTGGGCGAGTACGAGAGGCTCGACGGGCGTCAGCGTGTGGACTTCGGGTCGGTGGTGTATGTTCCGAATGATGGCGAAGGCGGCGCGGCGCGAGGGGGCGAGCCGGACGACGATGGGGCTCGCTTCGGCGCGCGTGGGCGCACGGCGACGCCGATCTCGACGGGGCGCGGGCTCGCGGCGGGTGATCGGCCCGATGACGTGCGCGACCCCGCGCGTGGACGCTTTGACGGTTCGTCCGGCACGATCGGCGACGGTTCAGAGGGCGGGGGCGGGACGCGCGCGTGCGACTGGACAATCGTCGGCGACAACGTGTACTACGAGTGCGGGAACGTGGGCGTGGGCACGACGAACCCGTTGCACCGGCTGCACGTCGTGAGCGGCGGGCAGCACGCGATCTTCAGCGTGAACACACTGAACACAGGCGGCCTTGCGTACGGGGTGTGGGGCCAGGCTGCCTCGACTAGCGGACGGGGGGTGGTGGGCTTCGCAACGGCTGGAACCGGGGCGACCGCCGGACTGTACGGACGCAGCGACAGCACGGCCGGGCGCGGCGTGTTCGGCGTGGCGACGGCACCGAGCGGCTTCGTGTACGGGGTGTGGGGTGAGGCCGGCTCGCCGACCGGGCGTGGCGTGCTCGGGTTCGCGACGTCCGCGACAGGGGGCGCCGCGGGCCTCTTCGGCCGCAGCGACAGCACGACGGGCTACGGGCTGTTCTCCCTCGCAACGGCGGTGAGCGGCCAGAACTACGCCGTGTTTGCGGAGACGATGAGCAGCGGCGGCTTCGCGGGGTACTTCAAGGGCGGCAAGAACTACTTCCAAGGACGGGTGGGCATCGGGACGGAAAGCCCCGAGGGTGCCCTTCATGTGCTGACCGGGGTTCAGCACGGGGTCTTCTCGCAGGCGTCGCACAACACGGGGCGCGCGGTCTATGGCGAGGCCACCGGCAGCAACAACGGCATCGGCGTCATCGGCGTCGCGAGCGCGACGACGGGCACCAACTACGGGATGTACGGGCGGACGCACGGGTCGACGGGCACGGGCGTGTACGGCATCGCAATGCACACGACCGGCACCACCTACGGCGTGCAGGGACGAAACCACAGCTCCGCCGGGCGCGGCGTGTATGGCTACGCGACGTCGGGGAGCGGGACCACGTACGGTGTGATGGGTGAGGCGGAGAGCACGAGCGGGCGTGGGGTGTTTGGCAGAGCGTTGTCGGGTTCCGGGACGACGTACGGCGTTCGGGGTGAGGTGAGCAGCACGAGCGGGCGCGGCGTCTACGGCAGTTCAAGCGCAACCACGGGCACGACCTACGGTGTCTACGGCACGAGCAGCAGCAGCAGCGGGCGCGGCGTGTTCGGTTTCTCGAACAACTCGACATCGACGGCACGGGGGGTGCTCGGGCAGGCGGCCGCGCCGGCCGTCGCCGTCTATGCCGTCGGCAACTCGCACGCTTCGGGCACCAAGACGTTCGAGATCGACCACCCGCTGGACCCGGCGAACAAGTACCTCCGTCACTACAGCACCGAGGCGCCCGAGCCGATCAACTTCTATTCCGGGAACGTGGTGCTGGATGACGCGGGGCAGGCATGGGTCGACCTGCCCGACTACTTCGAGGAGATCAACCGCGACTTCCGCTACCAGTTGACGACGATCGGCGGCTGGGCGCCGGTGTATGTGGCGCTCGAGATCGAGGACAACCGGTTCATGATCGCGGGAGGGCCGGGCGGGATGAAGGTCTCGTGGCGAGTCGAGGCGATCCGCAACGACGCCTACGTCCGCGTGTACGGCGCGCCGGTCGAGGTCGAGAAGGCCGAGAGTGAGCGCGGCAAGTTCATTCACCCCGAGTTGTTCGGGCAGCCGGAGGAGATGGGCATCTACTACGACCCCGAGCCGATCGGGCCGACACCAGTGGACGAGGTGCCGGCCGACCTGGCCAGCGGGTCCTGAACGGCGTGGGCCGGGCACGGAAAGTCGGATTCTGCTTTGCCCGGGACGGTCTCTGCGGTAGCCTCGACTCGGTGGCGCGCGGATGCGTTCGCGTGCTGCCGAGCGAGGCGCGCCATGAATGGACCGTGCGTTGATCGTTGTGGTGCGATTCGTCGTACCTTCCTGCTGATGGCCGGTGTCGGCGCGGTCTGTTCCCTGCCGGTTTCGGCCCAGGACTGGACGAACGCGGGAGGGAACGCGGGGCGGAATGGACGCACCGGCGAAGTGGGGCCGGACGCGGCGGACGTGCTGTGGACGGGCGGGCGATCGTCGATCATCGCATGGCAGCCGGTGACGCTCGGGGGCAAAGCGTTCATGGTTCGGCAGACGGGGTTCCCGCCCGAGCCGAACTCGGACGAGTCGCCGGTGGTGGCGATGGACCTCGACACCGGGGCCGAGTTGTGGTTCGTGCATGTGCCCGCGCGGCCGGCGGACTGGACGACGTGGGTGCTCGGGGCGCGGGACGGCCGGGTGTACGTGTCGCGCTCCGGCAACGGGTCGAGCGTGTACGCGCCGGTGTATGCGCTGGATGCGGCCGACGGTTCGGTGGTGTGGGTGTCGGACGTGGAGACGGGGGCGGGGGCGTACGACGGCGTGGTGTTCGCGCCGGACGGGGACCTCATCGTCGCGGACTTCCGGAAGATCTACCGGATCAGCGCGCTGGACGGCTCGACGGTGTGGACGGCGGATCGGCTCTGCTCGGTGAGCGGGAACTGCGGACCGTGCGCGACGCAGACCGCGGTCTACGTCGCGGACGCGGCGGTGGGAGGGCACGTTGTCAAGCGCTACGACCTGGCGACCGGAGCGTTCCAGTACGAAAGCCCGGTGATGAGCGGGTTCACCCTCCAGAACACGCCGATGGTTGCGCCGGACGGAACGATCTACCTCTCGCGCACGCAGAACAACCCCGCGGTGGATTACTTCTACGCGATCGACGACACGGGAGCGGCGATGTCGATCCGGTGGTCCGTGCCGGCGGGCCGCGCCGGGAAACCGCATCAGGCGTCTGGACGCGGCGACGGGGGCGACGCTGGCGGAGTCGGATTCGCTGGACGCCCTCTCCGCGCCGCGGATGGCGACGGATGCGCAGGGACGGGTGTACGTCTCAAACGGAGCGTTCGCGCAGGGGCGGTTCTACTCGTTCGACGCGGACCTGACGCCGCGCTGGTCCGTGCCCGTGCAGAACATCAACATCGGCGCGCCGGCGATCGGAGCCGACGGGGCGCTCGTGGTCTGCGGCGTGGGGACGGACGTGCGGGCATACCGCACGGAACGCAACGATTGCCCCGCGGACTTCAACGGCGACACGGTCGTCAACTCGCTGGACTTCATCGCCTTCCTGAACGCCTACACGGCGGGAGACCCGAAGGCGGACTTCAACGGCGACACCGTCGTCAACTCGCTGGACGTGCTGGCGTTCCTGAATGCGTACGTCCTGGGGTGCGGCTGAGCGGCTCACAGGCGGGCAACGCGGCGGCTGTCAGGGTCATGATCGGCTGGCGACCCTGTCCTCAGGGACCACCGGTTGCCTTGGTTGGGGGGCGGACTAGAGTTGGGGCCTTGAGTTCGTCGGGCGGCCCCTGAGGGGCGAGGATTGAGCCATGCCGCGTGTCTGCCATTTCACCGGGAAGAAGACCACCTTCGGCAAGTCCCGCGTCTATCGCGGGCAGAAGATCACGAAGGGCGGCTTCGGCCTCAAGCCGACGGGGATCAGCCCCCGTACCTTCAAGCCGAACCTGCAGCCCGTGACGGCGATCGTGGACGAAGGCGGCAAGCCCACCCGGCGTCGCATCCTGGCTTCGACCAAGGCCATCCGGCAGGGGCTGGTCGTCAAGCCGCTGAAGCGCAAGTACGGCTACACCCGCCAGCAGAAACTCAGCGGCCACTGAACTTCGCGGCTGCGGGCCACGTGCCCATTGGTAACGCGCGCGATCAGCAGCCTGCGATCCACTCGTTGAGGAAGGCCAGGAAGTCGAGGCTGTTGACGGTGCCGTCCCGATTCCAGTCCGCGGCCGGGTGTGACGCCGTCCAGTAGTTGAGGAACAGGACGAAGTCGAGCGAGTTGACCGCTCCGTCGCCGTTGAGGTCGGGGCGGCAGGTGTTGATGACGGCCAGTCCGACGCCGCGCGGAGTGGTTGTGGGCGCGACGTCGAGTGCGTGGTGGTATGCGCCGGTGTTGAGGTTGATGGTGCCGATGCGGAGCATGCCGCCGGCCTTGCTTGGCGGGGGGTGGATTCGGGCGTTGCTAGGGCATGTTCGAGGCCCACGGGGTTGCGAGTGGCGGTGCGGGCCGGGCGGGCGTTGATCGGGCTATCCGCGCGGTTGTAGACTGCCGGTTGGCGTGAAGTGCGATCACTGCGACAACGAGGCGACGGTACACGAGGTGACCGTGGCGGGCGGCGTGCCGTACGAGAAGCACCTGTGCGAGGCCTGCGCCCGCGACGCCGGGCTGGCCGTGGCGACGCAGCTGCCGATCAGCCAGCTGCTCACCCACGCGGTGGTGCAGAAGGCCTCGACGAAGCTCGTTGGGCCGGGCGTGTCGAGCCGGTGCCCCGAGTGCGGCACGACGTTCGGCGAGTTCAAGGAGTCGGGGCTGCTCGGGTGTCCCGCGTGCTACCGGTCGTTCGAGAAGCACCTCTCGCCGCTGCTGGATCGTGCGCACGAGGGGGCGACGCACCACGTCGGGAAGGTGCCTCGGCGGGCGCTGCGGGCGAGCCGGGCAGGTGGGGGTGACGAGGGGGCGATCGAGTCGGTCCTCGGGCCGGCGGAGGAGCGGGCAAGGCGAGGCCGGCTGCTGCGCCAGCAGATGGAGGCCGCGATTTCGGCAGAGGAGTACGAGCGGGCGGCTCGCTTGCGGGACGAGTTGAGTCGGTTGACCGAGTTGGGCCTGGCGTCGGGCGAGGACGACTCGAACGGAGACGACTCGTGAGGCCGGGCGGCGGCGAACCGGCGCGTCTGTTCGAGGCGGGCACGGAATGGCTGCGCGGCGAGGGCGACGGCTCGGACGTCGTGCTCTCGTCGCGCGTTCGGCTTGCTCGCAACCTCGCCGGCGTCCCTTTCCCGAGCCGCGGTTCGCCGACGGACCGTCGCCACGCGCTCGAAACGTGCAAGCAGGCGATCCTGTCGTCGTCGATCGGCAGCGCGAGCACGCTCTGGGTGGACCTGCACGATGCGCCCCCGCTGGAACGCACGCTGTTGGTCGAGCGGCACCTGATCAGCAAGCAGCACGCGCGCGGGCCGCGCGGCAAGGGAGCGAACGACGCGGATCATCCGCGCGGCGTCGCGGTCGCACTCCCCGGCGAGCGGGCCTCGGTGATGGTGAACGAGGAGGACCACCTCCGGGTGCAGGTGATCCGATCGGGCCTCTCGCTCGACTCCGCGCTCGAAGAGGCGGACGCTCTCGACGATCGGCTGGAGGAACGCCTCGACTTCGCGTACAGCCCGCGGTTCGGCTATCTCACCGCCTGCCCGACGAATGTCGGCACGGGCGTCCGCCTCAGCGTCATGCTGCACCTGCCAGGCCTGCGCATGACGGGCGAGATCGACAAGGTCAAGCGAGCGGCGGCGGACATGTCGCTGGCGGTGCGGGGGTTCTACGGCGAAGGATCGGAGGCTTCGGGGGACTTCTACCAGATCTCGAACCAGACGACGCTGGGCAAGACCGAGCGCGTGCTGCTCCACGAGATGCAGCGTGAGATCATCCCGCGCGTCGTGGAGTATGAGCGAGAGAGCAGGCGGCAGCTGCTGACGAGGCGACGCGCACTGCTGGAGGACCAGGTGTGTCGACCGCTCGGCGTGCTCCGCCACGCGAGAGTGCTGGCGACGGAAGAGGCCCTGAAACTGCTGAGCATGGTGCGGCTGGGCGTGTCGCTCGGGCTGGTCGAGGGGATCGAGTTGAGGGCGGTCCATCACCTCATGCTGCTCGTGCAGCCGGCGCACCTGCAGCGTGCGCTCAAGAAGGAACTGGACCAGAATCAGCGGAGCGTGGAGCGGGCCGCGATGGTGCGCGCCCGGCTGGCATGAGCGCCGGTGCGCCCCCCGGCCGCGGGGCGTTCGCCTGGCCGCCGGGCGGCGGCGGTGAGCGCACGCAAGCGGATGAAGCGGGCGTTGTTGCCGCTCGTGGCGTGCGATCGGCGTGGGGATGGATCGAGCGAGACTGGCTCGGGGTCCGGGCGGTGAGCCTGCGCGAGCGAGCGACGGACGCCGGCTGGACGCCCGACCCTCCCGGAGCGTACTGCCCTCGGTGTGCGACAAGCGTCGGTGCGTTCGAGGCCGACGCGGACGGTTGCTCGGCCTGCCGAGAGAAGCGGCTGGCGTGGAACGGGGCGTTCAGGGTCGGGTCGTACGAGGGTGTGCTGCGCGACGCGGTGATGGAACTGAAGTTCACGGCATGGCGACGCGTGGGGCGCGAGATGGGGTCGATGTTGGGAGCGGCCGTTGCGGAGGGGCTGCGTGCGCGCGGGATCGACCCGCGCCTGGTGGTTGTGGTGCCGGTACCGACGACGTTTCGGAGACGCATGTCGCGCGGGGTGCATCACACGCTGGTGCTGGCGTGGGAGGTCGCCGGGGCGTGTGGTGGCCGGATGGTTCGCGGTTTGAGTCGGAAGCACCGCCCGACCCAGACGAGCCTGCCCCGAAGCGAGCGGGCGAGGAACATGGTGGGCGTGTTCAGGCCGCGCGATCCGGAACGGCTGGCGGAACTTGCGGCGTCGGGGCGTGTATTCGTGGTGGTGGACGACGTTCGGACGACTGGGGCGACGATGACGGCAGCCTGCCGGGCGTTGCGGGCCGGGCTGCCGAGAGGGGCGGAGATCTACGCTGGGGTGGTGGCGGTGACGCCGTTCGACGGGCGGTAGGGGGGGTTGTGTCGCGGTTTTTGGGTTGCCCTGCTTGACGGTACGGGGCAGTGGGGTACGATGTCCCCTGCCGCTTGACGCGGTCGGCACGGTTTCGTGTCGGCCCAAGGGGTCGGTTTCGGCCTGCTTGGGCGTCTTCCTTGAAAAGTGAACAGTTGGTGCCATCGCGAGGACGTGAGGCGTCGGGAGCGGTCCATGACCGCGGGTTGCCAGCCTATCCGGCGTCGCCAAACGGCCACGGGGATTCACAGTCACCCGTGCGCTGACGTTCTCGTGGAAAGCCCCCGCCCGTGTTGAACGGGCGGAGTTTTGAACGTCAGAACACCGTCGGTTTGCCGACCGACGGCGCCGCATGGGTCGTGAGGCTTGTGCGGTGGAGACCGGCCCGCGTCGAGCGACGCGGGTGTAAACCGGGTCATCGCTTCTTTTGAAGACTGCCCGCGAGAGCGGGAGTAACGGCTTTCAACTGAAGAGTTTGATCCTGGCTCAGATTGAACGCTGGCGGCATGGCTAAAGCATGCAAGTCGAACGAGAACCGGCTTCGGCCGGGGACAGTGGCGGAAGGGCGAGGAATACGATCGAACGTGCCCCGAGGTGGGGGATAGCCGCGGGAAACTGCGGGTAATACCCCATGTGCTCTTCGGAGGAAAGGTTTACCGCCTTGGGAGCGGCGATCGTCCTATCAGGTAGTTGGCGGGGTAACGGCCCACCAAGCCGAAGACGGGTAGCGGGTGTGAGAGCACGACCCGCCGCATCGGGACTGAGACACTGCCCGGACTCCTACGGGAGGCTGCAGCGACGAATCTTCCGCAATGGGCGCAAGCCTGACGGAGCAATGCCGCGTGCGGGATGAAGCGGCTTCGCCGTGTAAACCGCTGTCAGGTCCCAGGAACACTGACCGGGACCAGAGGAAGGGCCGGCTAACCTCGTGCCAGCAGCCGCGGTAATACGAGGGGCCCGAGCGTTAATCGGAATCACTGGGCTTAAAGGGTGCGCAGGCTGGCCCGAAAGCGTCTTGTGAAAGCCCCCGGCTCAACCGGGGAACAGCGGGGCGAACTTCGGGTCTTGAGGCAGGTAGGGGCGGATGGAACTGTCGGTGGAGCGGTGGAATGCGTAGATATCGACAGGAACGCCGATGGCGAAGGCAGTCCGCTGGGCCTGTCCTGACGCTCAGGCACGAAAGCGTGGGGAGCAAACAGGATTAGATACCCTGGTAGTCCACGCCGTAAACGATGCACACTAGATCGGAGTGGTTCTCATGCCTTTCCGGTCGAAGCAAAAGCGCTAAGTGTGCCGCCTGGGGAGTACGGTCGCAAGGCTAAAACTCAAAGGAATTGACGGGGGCTCACACAAGCGGTGGAGCATGTTGCTTAATTCGAGGCAACGCGAAGAACCTTACCTGGGCTTGACATGCACGGATTAACTCCCTGAAAGGGGAGCCACGCCCGCAAGGGTGGAACGTGCACAGGTGTTGCATGGCTGTCGTCAGCTCGTGCTGTGAAGTGTCGGGTTAAGTCCCTTAACGAGCGCAACCCCTGTCGCTAGTTGCTAACGGGTAATGCCGAGGACTCTAGCGAGACTGCCGGTGTCAAACCGGAGGAAGGTGGGGATGACGTCAAGTCCTCATGGCCCTTATGTCCAGGGATGCTAACGTGCTACAATGGCGCGTACAGAGCGAAGCGAGGCCGCGAGGCGGAGCAAATCGCAAAAAGCGCGCCCCAGTTCGGATTGCAGGCTGCAACTCGCCTGCATGAAGCCGGAATCGCTAGTAATCGGAGATCAGCTACGCTCCGGTGAATACGTTCCTGAGCCTTGTACACACCGCCCGTCACGTCATGGAAGCCGGGAGCGCCCGAAGTCGCCGCATCTCAGCGGCGCCCACGGCAAGCTCGGTGACTGGGACGAAGTCGTAACAAGGTAGCCGTAGGAGAACCTGCGGCTGGATCACCTCCTTTCTAAGGGATTTCCTTAGGCCCGCCAAACCCGGGACAACCAACCCCCGGGCCGCAGAGCGATCTGCAGCGGGACCATGAGCGCGATCTCGCCCGACCCCACGGGGTCGGATAGCTGTGCGGCGACGCACGGCGAAGATGGCCCCAACTGTCTCACGTTCACGCGACGCCCGCCGATTCCCTCGGCGGGCGTCGTCATTTTTGGATTTCGTTCGGATCGGGAAGGGCAACCGGGTACCCCTGCCCCGCGAACCTTTCTTCGCGGGCTGAACGCCGGGGTGCCGATCTACGATCGTCTCCCGGGGGTATGGCGTAGGGTTTGCCCGTACCCGAAAGGCAGGAGAGTCTCCATGCGTATCGAGCCTCGTGTGTCGCCGCATTGTCGTTCGGGATCGCTTCGAGGGACCGGGTCCGCCATCGGCACACCCCTCTGTGAGTCACTCGAAGGCAGGACGCTGCTCTCGATCTCGTTCTCCGATCCGACGACCATTGCCGTGGGCGACCAGCCGCTCTCGATCGCGCTCGCCGACCTGAACGCTGACGGCAGCCCCGACCTCGTGGTCGGGCTTCGCGCCGGCATCAGCACCCTGCTGAACGACGGATCGGGCACGTTCGGCAACCAGAGAACGTACACGCACGCCTCGCCGATGTCGTCGGTCGCGGTCGGCGACGTGAACGGCGACGGGGTACCGGACATCGTGACGGCTAGCCTCGGCGCAACCGTGATCGGCAAGCGCATGTACGTGTACATCGGCCTCGGCGGCGGGGAGTTCGAAGATCCCGCCGAGTACGACGCCGGAACGAGCGTGAGCAGCATGGCGCTCGCCGACCTGAACGGCGACGGGTTCCTCGACATCGTCGCCACGAATCCCGGCTCGAACGTGCTCTCGGTGCTGCTGAATCAGGGTGATGGAACGTTCGGCGCCCGTCAGACGAGGGCCACCGGCGCGAACCCGCAGTCGCTGGTGCTCGCCGACATCACCGGCAACGGGCACCTGGACGCGATCCTGCTGTCGTTCGCGGACCTGCAGATCGTGATCCATCAGGGCGTCGGCAACGGGTCGTTCGAGGACGCCGTGACGGTCGAGTCGCCGTCGAACCCGCGAGCGGTGCGTGTCGCCGATTTCACCGGGGACGGCCTGCTCGACCTTCTGGTCGCGAGCGGGGACGAGTCGGTCGGGCGCCTCACGCTCTACCCCGGCCTGGGCGGAGGCACGTTCGGCACGAGCGTGGAGACACAACTCACGGTGCCGCCGCTGAACAACGGGCTGGCGATCGGCGATCTGAACCTGGACGGCCGCCCGGACGCGGTGCCGAACAACTCGGGCGGCGGTGCGGGCGAGGCGCGCCTCTTCGGCGTCGGCGGCGTGTTCGAGACGCCGGTTCCGTTCGAATCGGCGGGGTTCTCGAACACGGGCGTCGCCCTGGCGGACATCGACGGCGACGGCGACCTCGACCTCGTCACGTCGCAGGGACTGGACGGCACGGTCACGGTGTTCAAGCTGCGCCGCGCGCCCACCATCGGCTCGCTCGTCTCGACGGGCGCGGTGCTCCCCGGCGGGGCGAGTTTCACGCTGACGGCCAACAACGTGACCGACCCGGACGGCAGCGTCGTTCACGTCCGGTTCTACATCGACCTCAATGGGAACGGCACGGGCGACGCGGGCGAGTTGCTCTTCGTCGATTCCAACGGGGCGAACGGGTGGAGTTTCTCCGGCACCGTGACGGCCGACTACCCGCTCGGTCCGGTCTCGTTCCTCGCGATCGCCGAGGACAACGACGGAGCCTTCAGCGAGCCGGTCGCGCTGCCGGTCACGATCGTCTATTCAACGCTCGCGGGCGACAACGCCCGCATCACGGGCACATCCGCGCCCGGGAACCTGCACGCCGTTGCAGGGCTGAACTTCACCGGGCTGCCCATCGTTTTCGAGCAGATCACGGACACGGGCTGGTCGGTGCGAGACCTTGTCGCGGCGACCGGCTCGCCGATCCCGAACGGGGATCCCGTCGCGTGGACCGACCCGACCGACGGTCGGCTGTTCGTCTTTGCGCCGTCCGCCGCCGGGCTGATCGCGTACTGGCGTCGCAACGACGGCACGTGGGCGTTCCAGAACTTGACCGAATCCGTACAGGGCGGTCGCGGCATCGCGTCGGCCGTCACGGTCTTCGCGGACGTTTCGGGGCGTCTCCATGTCGCGGGCCTCGATGCGGACGGCGACCTCGTGCTGTACGTGCGGACCGGCACGGCCGAGGACGGCTCGGCGACCTGGTCCTTCGAGAACATCTCCGAGACGCACCTGCGCGCCCGCGGACAGGACACGCCGGCCTGGGTCGGGCCGATCATCAGTTACGTCACGCGGTGGGACGGGCTGAACATCGCGGCGCTCGACGGTGCGGGCCGCATCCAGGTCGTGTGGACCTCGCCCGAACTTGGGCACTGGCGCGTGGACGACCTGAGCGCGATCACTGGCGCGCCCGCGCTCAGCGGCGGGCTGACGGCGTACCTCACGACTTGGGACGGCATCAACCTCGCCGGACTCGACGCCTCGGGCAAGGTCTCCGTGACCTGGTGGGTGCCCGCCTTCGGCGGCGACTGGGAGACCAGCAACCTGACCGACCTCTTTGACGGCCCGACGCTCCAAGGCA
The DNA here is from genome assembly GCA_030263455.1 of Synechococcales cyanobacterium CNB. Lineage (NCBI taxonomy): Bacteria > Bacillati > Cyanobacteriota > Cyanophyceae > Synechococcales > Synechococcales cyanobacterium CNB. Next base: position 87,771 of record SZOZ01000002.1, on the reverse strand, counting down.
CGGGACTGACGAGTTACGTGACGCCGTGGGGCGGCCTGAACGTCGCCGGCCTCAACCCGGGCGGCGACCTCATCATCTACTGGTGGGTGCCGGAGTTCGCCAGCGACCCGGAGACCGACGTCTGGGTCATCAGCAACCTCAGCGAGGGCTTCGAGGAGGGCACGCCCAACCCCGCCGGCCAGATCACCAGCCACGCGTCCGCAGCCGGCACGCTCAACCTGTTCGGGGCGGCGGCAGGCGGCGAAATCCTGCGGTTCTTCTGGAATCCGGGCGACGGCGGCACGTGGTCGGCGCAGGATCTCTCGACGACGGCCGGTCGCCTTTGAAGTCGGCGGTCGGGGGCACTAGAGTTCGCGGTTCCGAGGGAGCCGGGCGTGACGGAGAGCCGCGCGAGCGGTTCGAGGCGCGTCCATGGGCCTTCCGACCGGGCGTCGTGCCCGGCGCGGCATAGGTGGGTCCAGCTCCAAACTCTCGCGGCCCCGGTCGGCGCGCGGGGGTGATGTGCCGCGGCCGCTGTCTTGTGTCCGGCGTGCGACGCCGGGGACCGCGGACCGCGTGAGGTCCGTGTGATCCCGGCCCGGTGGGCCGAGCGAGGCAGGAGGTCCGCGTCGTTCGCCGACGGCACCGCCCGCGTCAGTAGTACGCGATACCCGGTGGTGTAACGGTAGCACAGCAGATTTTGGTTCTGCTTGTCCAGGTTCGAATCCTGGCCGGGTAGTTTGCCCTTCGGGGCTGCCACCCCGGTGCCTGCGGTGCGTCCGGTGAGTGAGACGGTGTGATGGGTGTCGAGAAGACGACAACCGGTTCGGCATCGCCAGTGGGCGTCGTTCTGGCCGCGGGGCAGGGTGTGCGCATGCGATCGGACCTGCCGAAGGTGGTGCATCCGGTCGGCGGGCGGGCGATGGTGTGCGCTGTGGTGGACGCGTGCCTCGACGCCGGGTGTGAGCGGGTGATCGTGGTGGTGGGGTATCGGCAGGAGGCGGTGCGTGCCGCGCTGGCGGAGTACGGGCCGGAGGTGTGTTTCGCGGTGCAGGCGGAGCAGTTGGGAACGGGGCACGCCGTGCTGAGCGCGCGGCGCGAGCTGGAGGGGCTGGCGGAGGGAACGGCGGTGTTCGTGCTCTGCGGGGACGGACCGCTGATCCGCGCGGAGACGCTGCGGAAGTTGCTCTCGCGGCATCGTGCGAGCGGTGCGGCGGCGACTCTGGCGACGGCGGTGCTGAACGACCCGGCCGGCTACGGGCGTGTGGTGCGCGACGAAGCGGGGCGTTTCCGCGAGATCGTTGAGGAGAAGGCGGCGACGCCGGAACAGCGCAGCATCCGCGAAGTGAACCCGAGCTACTACTGCTTCGAGGCGGGCGCGCTGCTGCGGGCGCTGGAGCGCGTGCGACGCAACCCCGCGAGCGGCGAGTATTACGTGACCGACGTGCCCACGCTGTTGCTGGCGGAGGGCGCGCGGGTCGAGGTGATCGACGCGGTGCCGGCGCAGGACGTGCTGAGCATCAACACGCCGGAGCAACTGGCGGAGGTGGACCGGATCTTCCGTTCGCGTGCGGGGGCGCGTGTGAGCGCGGGGAGGGGGTCGTGATGGCGCAGCCGGGCTTCAACGGGAACGACGGGTTGAAGATCTTCGCGGGTCGCCACAGCCGGACGCTCACCGAGCGCGTGTGCGAGCACATCGGCATCCCGATCGGGGAGGCGCGCACGCTCGAGTTCCCGGACGGAGAACTGCTGGTTCGGCTCGAGGAGGACGTGCGCGGGCGCGATTGCTACGTCGTGATCTCGACGTGCAACCCCGTGAACGAGAACCTGGTCGAACTGCTGATCTTCATCGACTGCCTGAAGCGGGCGAGCGCGCGGCGGGTGACGATCGTCACGCCGTACTTCGGCTACGCCCGCCAGGACCGCAAGGACAAGGGCCGGGTGCCCATCACGGCGAAACTGGTGGCGAACCTCATCACCGCGGCCCGGGCGGACCGCGTGCTGGCGATCGACCTGCACGCGGCCCAGATTCAGGGGTTCTTCGACCTGCCGGTGGATCACCTCTCGGCGACGCCGGTGTTCCATCGCTACTTCACGTCGATCCGCGACGAACTGGGCGACCTGTGCCTCGTCAGCCCGGACGTGGGGAACGTGAAAGTGGCGGAGGGCTTCGCCAACATGCTCGGTGGCGACCTGGCGATCATCAACAAGCGTCGCATCAGCGGCACGGCAGTGGTGACGGAGCACATCATCGGCACCGTGAAGGGCAAGACGGTGCTGATGTTCGACGACATGATCTCGACCGCGGGCACGGTTACGGAGGCCGCACGCCTCGTGATGGACCACGGCGCGAAGGACGTGATCGCGGCGGCGACGCACCCTGTGCTCTGCGGCAGCGCGATGGAGCGGCTCGCCGCGTCGCCGATCTCGCGCCTCGTCGTGACGAACACCATTCCCCTCGGCGAGCGGGCCGCGCCGATCCGCGACCGGCTCGTCGAGTTGTGCGTGGGCGGCCTGCTGGGCGAGGCCATCCACCGCATCCACAACAACCAATCGGTGTCGGCCCTGTTCGGGCCGGCGGCGGGCGTCAAGCGATGAGCGGCCCGCGTGGAGACGCATCGAAGTTCGACCGCTGAACGGTCGGTGAAGGAAGCACAGCCATGCATGAGAACGCCACGATTCTGCACGCCTCGACCCGCGACCGGGTCGGTTCCCGCTACGCCCGCAGGCTGCGCCAGAGCGGCCGCCTGCCCGCCGTGCTCTACGGGCACGGGGAGGCGCCGGCCTCGGTGCACCTGGACGCGAAGGACGCCCTGCTGCACCTGCACAGGGGTGAGAAGGTCTTCCAGATCACGATCGACGGAGGAACGCCGCAGGTCGCGCTGCTGAAGGAAGTGCAGTACGACTACCTCGGCTCGAACATCGTGCATGCGGACTTCGCACGGGTGTCGCTGACCGACCGCGTGGAGACGCGCGTGCCGCTGCACCTGATCGGCGAGGCGGTGGGCCTGAAGACTGCCGGGGCGATCCTCATGCACCCGACCTCGGAACTCGAGATCGAGTGCGCGGTGTCGGACATCCCCGAGTACCTGGAACTGGACATCACCGCGCTGGAGGCGGGCCATTCGATGTCGGCTTCGGACGTGCCGCTGCCCTCGGGCATGACGCTGGTGACCGACCCGCACGCGGTGGTGGCGCAGATCGTGGTGCAGGTGGAGGAGAAGGTTGCGGAGGCGGCGCCGGCCGAGGCCCCCGCCGCGCCGGAAGTCATCACCGAGAAGAAGCGCGAGGAGGAGAACGAGGAGTGACCTCTCCGCTGGATTGCCGAGCATGAAGATGATCGTCGGACTTGGCAACCCCGGGCAGCGCTACGAGCGGACGCGGCACAACGCGGGCGCGATGGTCGTGGACCGTCTCGTTCGCCGGCACGCGCCGTCGGAGCCTGTCCGTTCGCGATTCAACGCCGATTGCGTGGAGGCGGTGGTGCGCGGGGAGCGGTGCCTGCTGATGAAGCCGGTCACCTACATGAACCGCTCGGGGATCGCCGTCGCCGAGGCGCTGCGGTTCTACAAGCTCGACCCGGGCAGGGACGTGCTGGTCGTGACCGACGACGTGGCGCTGCCGCCCGGCTCGATCCGCCTTCGTGCCTCCGGCGGCGCGGGCGGGCACAACGGGCTTTCCGACGTCACGCAGCGGCTGGGCACGGACGGCTACGCGCGGTGCCGGATCGGCATCGGGGCCTCGCCACCCCTGATGGACCAGGCGGACTACGTGCTCGGGAAGTTCACGGAAGAGGAGATGGCGGTCGTGTCGCCCGCGCTGGATCGCGCCGCGGACGCGGCCGAGACGTTCGCGGTCGAAGGGATCGAGGCCGCGATGAACAGGTTCAACGTGCGGGCCGAGCCGCGTGGGCGCGGCCCAGAGTCGAAGCAGGACGAGCAAGACCCGATCGACCCCGGCTGGACCGGCGCGTGATCGGCGTGACCGGATGACCAAGCGAGCCGCGGCGCGGCCGCGGAAAGGAAACGGAACGATGGCAGAGCAGGTGATGCATCAGTACGAGGGGATGTTCCTCATCAGTCAGTCGGAGGCGGTGGACCTCGGAGGTGTGGTGTCGCACATCGAGGAGATTCTGGGCCGCGCGCACGCCCGCATCGTGGCGATGAAGAAGTGGGACGAGCGCCGCCTGGCCTACGAGATCAAGAAGCAGAAGCGTGGCGTGTACCTGCTGGTGTACTTCGTGGCGCCCGCGTCGTCGCTGGCGCAGATCGAGCGCGACTGCAACCTCTCGGAGCGCCTGCTGCGGGTGCTGGTCACGAAGGCCGACCACCTGACCGAGGATGAGATGCTGGCCGCCGATGCACGCGAGGAACTGAAGGTCGAGGCCCGGCTTCGGGCCGAGCGTGCGGCGGAGCGTGACGCCCGAGAAGGGGCAGGGGCGACGCTCGGTCGGCCCGAGGAGGAGTCCGAGGCCGGCGAGCAGGCAGAGGGCGAGGGCGGCGACACCGCCACAGCGACCGCGGAGGACGAGGACGAGGAATAAACCCCTGCGAGATGACTTGCGGCGCACAGGTTCGGGTTCTGCTAGACTCTGCCGGGCGGGGAGCCCGCCCCAGACAAGGAGGCCTTGATGGCCGGTAGTTTCAACAAGGTGCTGCTGATGGGAAACCTGACCCGCGACCCGGAAGTCCGTCACACGGCGGGGAACCAGGCGGTGGCGAACATCGGGCTTGCGGTGAACCGCCGATGGAAGAGCGCGGACGGCGAGAACCGCGAGGAGACGACGTTCATCGACTGCGAGGCGTGGGGCCGCACCGCCGAGATGATCGGGCAGTACTTCAAGAAGGGCCGACCCATCTTCATCGAGGGGCGGTTGAAACTGGACCAGTGGGAGGACAAGAACGACGGCTCGAAGCGCTCCAAACTGAAGGTCGTCGTTGAGAACTTCCACTTCGTGGACAGCAAGTCCGACGGCGACGGCGGTGAAGGCCGTCCGATCGGTGCGGGCGCGGGACGGCGCGGCGCGCCGCAGCACGCGGACGAGCCGCCGCCGGACGATGACATTCCGTTCTGAGGCCGAGGGGAGCGGGTTGAAGGCGGAAGGGGAAGCGGGATCGCGGCGGGTGGTCCGTCGCGGAGCGTTGGGGCCGGGCTGGTCGGCTCCTCAACTTCCCGTGCCTGCGGGCGCGGGCGAGGACAGCGAAAGGGAACGCGATGGCGAGCAAGAACGTGCGGTTGCTGCTGACGGAGAACGTGGACAACCTCGGGATCGTCGGGGACGTGGTGTCGGTGCGCGTGGGGTACGCGAGGAACTACCTGCTGCCGATGGGGATGGCGACGGAGCCGTCGGAGGAGCGGCTGGCCGCGCTGGCGGCCAAGCGTGCCGCAGCAGAGCAGCAGCTGGCAGAACTGCGCAAGCAGCGTGAGGGGATCATCGTCCGGCTTGCAGGCGTGGAGATCACGCTCGAGCGTTCGTGCAACGACCAGGGCATCCTGTACGGCGCGGTGACTCAGCAGGACATCGCGTCCGCGCTCACGGGCCTCGGCTACCCGGTGAAGCCGCGCGAGGTGAGGCTGCCGCAGACGATCAAGCGTGTGGACACCTACGACGTGCACATCAAGTTCGACACGGACCTGGAGGCCGACGTCAAGGTGTGGGTCGTGCCCGATCGGAAGATCGAGGAGGATAAGCGCGAGGAGATGGAGTTCGACAACGAGGGAAACCTCATCGAGAAGCGAACCGACAAGCAGAAGGGCGGCAAGGGCGAGAAGGTGGGTGTGGCCGAGGGCGACGATCGCCCGGCTCGCCGGCGGTCGCGCCGCGACGAGGAATAGTCGACAGGGCCGGCACCGTGACGAACAAGCCCCCCGCGCCGAGCGGGGGGCTTGTTTATCCATGCGGGGGCAGGAAAGGCCCGGATGAAATGGGGTCGCTCAACGCTGCGTGCGTTCGAGTTTCATCGGCGGGTCGAGGACGACGATGGCCTTGTCGCCGATGGCGAAAGCGGAGAGGTCCACGCCCTGATCGCAGAGGAAGAGCAGGGTGAGTTTCTGGTCGGGCCGGCTCGCGGAGATCATCACGCGGTTCTCCTGGAGTTCGGAGATGCCGCGGACGGGCTTGCCGGGCGTGTAGCGGATGAAGACGAGTTCGTTGTCCTCGTAGACCCAGCCGACGGCCGGGTAGCGGGTGCCTTGAGCGTCCACGAGGAAGGGCGGGTCGTTGCGGTCCGCGGCGGCGGCAGCGGGTGAGAGCACGCTCGCGGGTCGGCCGCGGCCGACATCGACCTGGACCATGACCGTGCCGCGGTTGACCTCGAAGGTGCGGACCTGCAACTGGCGATCGATGGTGTTCCCGCCCTGGAGTTCAGCGGGCGAGAACTTCTCCTCGCCGCCGATGATGCCGTTGCTCTCGCCGATCTGGAGGCCCTTCTCGCGTCCCTTCTGGATGACGTAGCGTCCGACGAGGTTGTTGACGTCGGTGATGCCGGCGGCGCGAGTTGCCTCATCGCTCTGGCGTCCGGTTCCGATCGTCGTCGCCATGGAGCGGTCGAGCGGGCCGCCGCCGCCCCCGGTTTTGAGAATCGAGCCTGAGGGCACGTCGCGGTCGCGGTCCGCGGCGGTGCGGTACGTGGCGACATTGCCGCCGGTCAGTTCGCGCCGGATGTTGCGGACGTAGACGGCGATCGGCTCATAGCCCGGCGGGACGACGAACTCGAAGCCCATCGGCTCGAGGGCCGCACCCGCTGAGGCGACGAAGACTTCCGAATCGAAGCGGAAGCGTCCGAAGGCGATGTCGCCCGGAGCGGCCTTCGCCACGACGCCGACGGGGTGGATATTCATGCGGTCGCCCGTCTGCGCGTTCTCGGCGACGATCCAGATCTGTCCCTCGCCGATGACGACTTGGCCGTGCTTCTCCTTGATGCCCGGTTTGAAGTCGATCACGATCCCCTCGATGCGCGAGCCTGGGGGATAGGGCTTGCCGTCGAGCATCTTCGCGTCGTGAGGGCGAACACCCCAGGAATCGCGGAGCAGATCGACGACGCCGACCCCTTCACCACCCACGCGGTAGCGCCGGATGATCTCGAACTCGGCCGGTCTGGCATAGTTCTTCGCGCGGCCTTGGCGGTCGGTGAGCCGCATGACGGCGGCGGTGTGCGAGACGTCCGGGTACCACCGCGCGAGCGGTCGGGCAGTGCGGAACGCGGATTCGGAGAGGTGTCCGTAGAGGCCGCCGACGATGCGATCGACGGGAACGATCAGGCCTCCGGTGCGCTGCAGGCTCTCGCCCTGGTACCGGATGGGCTGATAGCCGAGGAAGTCGGAGGACATGCGCATGGTCCCGAGGGCGATGACGAGGATGCCCGCGGTGATGACGCCCGAGACCGCGCCGCACGCCGCCCCGCCGACGTAGGAGACGGTGGACTGGACCTGAACGTTCGCGGGGATGAGTTTGTCCACGCCGAGTCGGAGGAGAGCGAGCGACGCCGCGAAGGGGAGCACGAGCCCCCACGCCCACGCGGTTCCGAGCACGAAGGCCGTGAACTTCCGGTCCTCGGGGCCTTTGGCGAGGATGAGGTGGGAGAGCGGCTCCCAGAAAGCGAACGCGATCGCGCCCGCGATGATGACGCAGACCATGTGGATCAGGGCGGAAAAGAACCCGCGGGTCATCCAGATGTAGCCCAGCAGGCCGATGACGGCGATGGCGAGAAGGCTCATGAACATGGGTCAGGCTCCTGCGGGCTGGGCGGCGTCGGCGGGTGGCCGGTTCTCCTGCTGGGGCTTGGCTTCGGTCGTGACGCGCACGACCTCCTCGACGCTGGTGATGCCGTCGATGGCCTTGCGCAGCGCGGCCTGCTGGATGGTCGGCAGTTGCTTCTTGCGGAGTTCGGCGCGCAGACCGGCGAGGTTATTGCCCTTGATGAGGTCGCGCTCGGCGTCGCCCAGGTGATAGACCTCAAACAACCCTTCCTGCCCGACGTACCCGACACCCTGGCAGACGGGGCAGGTCTCGGGCTTGTTCTTGATGAGCACCTGGCCGCCCTTCTTGAAGAGTTGCTTCACCTTGTCCGCCGGCAGCCCCAGTTTCTTGAGCATGTCCGCGGAAGGCTGGTAGGCGACGCGGCAGTTGATGCAGAGTTTGCGGCAGAGCCGGACGGCGACGACGCCGTGCAGGCAGCCTGCCGAGGCGGCCGGATCGCCGACGGCCTTCATCCAGAGTTGAACGGCCGGGAGCGCGCCGTTGGCGCGGAGCAGCACGTAGGTCCGGGTGCGGTCCTGGTCGGCGCGGGTGATCTCCTTGGCGGTCGCAGCGTCGGGCAGTTCGGTGACGCTCACGACGTCCGGGTCGCGACGCATGATCGACCGCACGAGCGTGGAGAACTCCTGGCCCTCCTTCGTCGGGTCGAAGACGTTCTGGCGGACGCCCTCGATGACGCCCTGCGTCTCGTACTCGATCGTCTGCACGTTGGTCGTGTAGGCGTCGTGCATGCGCGTGAGGGAGTAGATGAGCGTCGTGCCCCCGCCGTCGGGCATGGCGGCCACCAGCACGACACCCTTGCCGTCCTCGACGATGGCGCGCAGTTCCTCGGCCTGCTGGTCGAGCAGCCCCAGCTCATCGGCCTTGCGCCGGACGGCCTTCTCGGGGTCAAAGAGCAGGTTGAGCGTCATGCCCCCCTGCCCGCCCGCCGTCCGCACGCGGAGCTTGTGCTTCTCCTCGTTGCGGTCGTAGGAGCAGTGGCCGGTCTGCTTGCGGCGGCGGTCGTTCACGTCCAGCCCGGCTGCGGACTTCCAGAAATCGATGATCTTCACGGCGTCCGCGGCGGGCGTGGTGCCGCCGGCGGTGCGCACGCCGTCCACGAGGAAGACGCTGACGTACGAACCGTCGCGCCCGGGTGCGAGGTCGATCTCGGCGGCGCGGGCTTCGCGAGCGCGGAGGACGATCTGCTCGGCAGCGACGCGGACCTGGAACTCGGGTGAATCGGACTCGGGGACGGGGATCGGTTTGCCGTCCGGGAGCCGCACGATGATCTCCGAGGAGCCGATCTGCTTGGTCTCCTTCTTCGCACGCCGGGCCTCGGCCATCTTGGAGAAGTCGAGGCGCAGGCGGTGCTGCTCGGGGACGCGCTCGTCCTTGTTGGTCAGGAGCGGGAAGACGGCGACGCTGATGCCGAGCACGACGATCTCGAGCAGGAACCCGAGCCAGAACGACAACTCGCTCTTCATCGGGATCGCAAGGGCAACGACGATCGCGAGTACGCCGAGGCAGAGGTGGATGGCTGCCCACTTCTCTCGCCCGAGGTGGAAGCGTGCGGCATGCTTGTCGTAGACCGACGAGATGAGCCAGGCCCACGCGACGAAGGGCAGGAGCAGCAGAACGGGCTTCCAGGGCGAGACGAGGAGATAGGCCTGCTGCGCGAGGAACAACGCGTGCGTGCCGGGGGCGTCCGATGCGTCGAACGCCGCGAGGTAGTCGGTTGGTGCGCTCACCGCTGGAAGTTCCTTCGTGGTGGAGGCCCGCCGTTCGGCGCGCGGGCCTGGGTGCTGCACGGCTAGCCGAGCTTCTTGAGCCGCATCATCAGTTCGTCAACGTTCGGCGAGGCGTCGATGGCAACGCGCATGTGGATGTACTCTTTCTCCACCAGATCGACCAGCGACTGGTTGAAGTCCACCATGCCGCGCTGGCGCGCCTCGATCGAGTTCAGGTACTCGCGGAGTTCGCCCTCGCGCCCCTCGAGGATGAACTTCTGCACGACGGCGTCGTTGATGAGGATCTCGATCGCGGGGATGCGGTGGATGTTCTCGTGGAGCGTCGGGAGCAGCTTCTGGTACACGAACGCCCGCATCTGGTAGGCGAGAATCTTGCGGATGCCCTCGACCTCGTCCTGCTCGAACAGGCCGTAGATGCGGCTGAAGGTCTGCGTCGTCGAACTTGCGTGGATCGTGCCGTAGACGAGGTGTCCCGTCTCGGCGGCCATGAGGGCGGCCTCGAAGGTCTCGGCGTCGCGCATCTCGCCGATCAGCACGATGTCCGGGTTCTCACGCACCAGCGCGCGAAGAGCGATCTTGAAGTCCAGCACGTCGATGCCGATCTCACGCTGGTTGATCGTCGCCACCTTGTCGGTGAAGAGGTACTCGATCGGATCCTCGATCGTCACGATGTGGACCGGCTTGCGCTGGTTCACGTAGTCGAGCATCGACGCGATGGTCGTGGACTTGCCCGAGCCGGTCACGCCGCAGAGCAGCACCAGCCCCTGCGGCTGGAGCGCGATCTGGCCCATGACCGCGGGCAGGTGCAGGCCCTCGAAGGGCAGGATGTTGCTCGTGATGCGACGGGCGGCGATCGAGAGACGCCCGCGTGCCATGAAGAGGTTGACCCGGAACCGGCACGCCTCGTCGTAATCGTACGCGAAGTCCACCGAGCCGAATCGGTGCAGATCCTCGAGCTGCTCCTCGGTGAGGATCGCGCGGGCGATCTTCCAGAACTCGTCCTCATCGACGATCGGTGTGTCGAGCGCCTTGAGCGCGCCGCGGAGGCGGATCTTCGGCTGCTGCCCCGTCTTCATGATGAGGTCGGAGGCCTCGAACTTGATGGTCGCCTGCAGGAACTTGCCCCAGCGCGTGGCATGAGGGTCGGATTTCTTCTTCGTGGGCAGGGCAACGTGCCCCACGTGCGATGCGTCGGTCTGGGCGTCCGTGTGGACGGTCATGGGCGTTCGCTCCTCCGGCACCCCGCGTCACGGGGAGCCTGTAGATTAGCCGTTGACGCGGCTTGCGGCGACGGGAAAGGCGCTGGAAGACCGCCCGCGGCGGCTCGCACCCGATGCCGGTTCGCGTGGGATGCAGGGGTGGTTCCCCGGTGTTCGCGCGTGAAAGCGGCCCCGCCCGGGTGGGGCAGGGCCGCGGGGGCATTCGTCGGAACCACCGGCGTCATTCCGCGCCGACGGGGGTTTCGAGCGTCTCGCCGTTGGCCTCTTCGTCGCCGTCCTCTGGGCCGGGAGGCTCCTCTTCGGGACGGTTGCCGAGGAAGCCCGCTTCCAGCGTCAGGCGGATCTTCTCCATCGCCTTGTTCTGGATCTGGCGGACGCGCTCCTTGGTCACACCGATGATCTGACCGACCTGTTCGAGCGTCATCGGCTTCTCACCGTCGCCCGACTCAAGCCCGAAGCGGTGCTCGATCACCGTCCGTTCGACGTCGGTCAGGTCCGCGCGGTTCTCGACCACGATCCGTTTGACCTCCTCGGCGGCATCCTTCTCGAAGTTCTCCCGCTTGGCCTCCACGAAGTTCGACCGCTCGAGCTTCGGGTCGAAGTCCGTCGGGAAACGCTGGCGGTACTTCGAGAGCTTCATGCCCTGGCGGCTGAACGCCTTGAGAATGGCGCGGCAGGCGTAGGTCGAGAACTTGTACCCGCGGCCGGCGTCGAACTTGTCAACGGCGCGGAGCAACGCCATGTTGCCCTCGCTGACGAGGTCGGCAAAGTCCACCTCGCTCATGCGGGTGCGCTTCGCCATCGCCAGCACCAGCGCGAGGTTCGTCTCCGCGATCTGCTCGCGGATGCGGTCGGCCTTGCGGTGCCACGCCAGAACCTCCGCCGCCTGCTCGGGCGTCGGCTGACGCGCGGGGCTGGACCAGATCTCCTGCTGGAGCTTCCACACGCGATAACGCGCGTAGTTGAACTGGTGGAAGAGCACACGCTCCTCCGCTCCGGTCAGGATGACCTGCTGCGCGCTCTTCACCGTGCGCCCCCGCGCGGACGAGATGTCGTCCATCACGGGGTGATACCAGCTGGTGTCCGGCTTCTGGATGTCCGGCGCGTCGTCGTAGATCTTCCGGTCCGCGTCCGTCTCGTAGAAGACGGGGCTGTCGATGAAGTCCTGTTCGTGCGTGAGCAGGTGCTTCAGCAGCCGCTCGTCTTCGACGCTCAGCCGGCGGGTGGGCGCAGCCTTGCCCTCGGCCCGCCCCTGGGCGGGCGCAACCACACCCACGCGGTGGCGACGACGCACCTGCTCGAGGGGACTCAGCTTCCTGCCTGTGACGTTCCGCATCTTCTTACCCTTCGCCCGGCCGGGCCGGACGGATCAATCTGTGCTCCCACCAGTTACCGCCCGACCTCCTGCCGCGCGGGCCTCTACCCAATCCCCGGCGGCACCATCCGCCAAGGTATCCCACGAACCGGGCGGTCAATCGCCCGGTGTTTTCTCGGGGCATCCCCACGCCCCGTACCACCATCCCGGGAAAACACACCCGGTCGCATTTCTTACGGCCTGGGAAGCCGATTGTTCCAACCAGCATTTAGAATCGATCAAAACAACCCCGCACGAGCCGTGCAGCCGCGACGCCGAAGCACTTCCCTGCCCGCGGGTACTCCGCCCCGCCGGTCCCACCTGATTCCGTTCGCCGTGGCAACAGACTCTCGGCTGACCGAACGAGCATCCCTGCCGCTCGACACACCGGCCGAGAGGACTCCCAGTGTACCTAGAATCGGCGCAAACACAAGTGGGTGGCCCTCATTTTCGGCCCAGACGACCTGTTCGTGTTTCATTCGGCAATCAACTCCCGGGAGGATCACATGGCCTTCACGCTGCCCGACCTGCCCTACCCGCACGCGGCCCTGGAGCCGCACGTCGACGCGCGCACGATGGAGATTCATCACGGCAAGCACCACGCTGCGTACGTCGCGAACGCGAACAAGGCGCTCGAAGGCACGCCGCTCGCGGCCGTGAGCGACCCGTGGGAGGTCTGCCGCCGCCTCCGGGAGGTGCCGGATGATCGTCGAACGGCGGCACGCAACAACGCGGGCGGGCACGCGAACCACTCGCTCTTCTGGCAGGTGATGGCGCCAGCGGGCAAAGGGGGGGGCGGAACGCCCGGCGGCGCGCTGGGCGACGCGATCACCTCGGCCTTCGGCTCGTTCGACGGGTTCAAGGAGAAGTTCGCCGCCGCCGCCACCACGCGCTTCGGCTCCGGCTGGGCGTGGCTCTGCGTCGAGAAGGGCGGCAAACTCAGCGTCTGCTCCACCGCGAACCAGGACAACCCGGCGATGCGGGACGCCATCGGCGATGCGGCCGGATGCACCGGCACGCCGATCCTCGGCCTCGACGTCTGGGAGCACGCCTACTACCTGCACTACCAGAACCGCCGACCCGACTACGTCGCGGCGTGGTGGAACATCGTCAACTGGGCGAAGGTCGGCGAGTTGTACGCCAAGGCACGCGGCTGAGCGTCAGACGAGCGGCGCGAACTCCGTCCCTTCCATCACGTCGAAGCTCACGAACTGCCCCTCGCGGAAGTCCGTCGCCTTCTGGCGAGGGTCCGTCGGTCGGCAGTGGATCGGCACGCCCGCATTCACCACGATCTCGTTCGTCGATGGCTCGACAGCGACGATGATGCCCTGCACCCGGCGCGGCCGCCCGGCGACCGGCTCGACGTACCGCCCGCCCGTGCCGACCTCGTCGATGCGTTTCGCCAGAGCGTGGATGGTTCCCACGATCCGCTTGCCCGGCGGCGTCGTGATTCCGGACCGTGGGACCAGGTGTAGTTCGTAGCGGGTGTTCGGATAGGTGATGACGGCAAACGCGGGCTTGGTGGCCGTTTCGGGCCGAAGTTCGAGCAGCGTGCCACGAGCGTGGCGGGGGTCGATCTTCGTGGTCGGGGCGGGGTGGATCATGGTTGAGGAGGGTACCGGGGACACTGGACTGTGGACAGCGGGCATCCAGGTGGACGTGGTCAGGCTTCGAGAAAGTTGCGCAGGAGCATGGGGCCTTCGTCGGTCAGGAAACTCTCGGGGTGGAACTGGACGCCTTCGAGGGGTGGTGCGTCGCCGCCCCAGACGCGGCGCAGGCCCATGACGATGCGCTCGGGCGAGCCGCCGGGTCCGGTGGCGTCCTCCGTCCACGCGGAGACCTCCCAGCCCGGTGCGGGTGCGTCATCGGCGCGGACGATGAGCGAGTGGTAGCGCGTGGCGACGAAGGGGTTGCTCAGGCCGCGGAAGACGCCGCGTCCGTCGTGATGGACGAGGCTGGTCTTCCCGTGCATCTGAAGGGCGTGGCGGACGACGGGCATGCCGTGCATCGCACCCATGCACTGGTGCCCGAGACACACGCCGAGGATGGGGATGCGTCCGGCGTAGTGGCGGATCATCTCGGCGGAGACCCCCGCCTCGTCGGGTGATCCGGGGCCGGGCGAGATGATGAGCCGATCCGGCCCGCGTCCGTGGTCGAGCGAGTCGGCCTGGTCGGGGGTGATCTTGTCATTTCGGACGACGACGAGGTCGCGCCCGAGCACGATGGCGGGATCGATCTCGCCGAGCCGCTGGACGAGGTTCCAGGTGAAGGAGTCGTAGTTGTCGATGAGGAGGATCATCAGAGGCAAGGGTAGGTGACCGCGCGACCATATCGGCTTATGCCGCTTCGCCGTTGGCGTCGCGGTCGGTGCGGGTGCCGGCGATGCCGTCGCGGGTGACGTAGAAGAAGTCGCTGGTGATGGGGTAGGGGAGTCGGCGGTAGTCCTGGGCGACGCGGCCGCCGACGCGGTCCACGAACTCGCGCGGGTCGCGGGAGAGGGCGATGAACATGTCGCGCGCCGGTGTGGCGACGAGGAAATCGCCGCCGAGTTGCGGAGCCAGGCGCTCCCACAGGCCGCCGAGGAGCAGGCGGGCGGCGTCGTACCCGTCCTGCTCGGAGACGATCGCGGCCCGGCCCCCCTCCTTGGACTCGATGAACTGGACCTCGAGTTCGGAGGTGTAGTGCTGGAGGTTGGCGCGGGCGATCCGCTCGACCTCGTCGATGTCCAGCCCCCAGCGGAGGGTCTGCTCCGTGGTGATGCTGACGGTCATCTGCGGCAGGTCGGTGACGAAGACGATGACGGTGCCGTTGACGAAGGGGACGTGGGCGACCATGTGCCGATCGAGGTGGTCGAAGATGGACTCGGGCTGGATGCGCGGCATGATCCGGGGTCTGGCGAAGTCGAGGGTCATGGTGACCGCGTTGACGGCGTCTTCGGCGAAGAGCTGCTCGAGGTAGTGCCGGACGATCTCGTCGCCGCGGTTCGGCTCTGTGGCCACCATGCGGTAGACGTTTTCGAGGTCGAGGCGGCGGCCGTTGACGAGGAGCTCGCGTGGGCCTGAGAGTTGGATCTTCACGCCCGGGTGGAGTTCGCGCAGGAGGGTGGCGACCCTCTCGGCGAAGGCTTCGGGTTCACGCGGCATGCCGGCCATGGCATTCTCCTCGCCGCGACGGATTCCGCCCGATCGTCGTCTCCCCACGACACGCCACCCGCGGCCGGACAGGCCGCACGACCGGGCAGGCCGTTCGCGATGGCTGTATCGTCCATTCCACTTCCAGTTTGCACGCGCCACGGCCATCAGCCCACCAAAGGGGCGGCACAATCCGCACAACCGTCGGGCTGGTCGATCGGTGAGCACGGTCGGCGGGTGGGTGGTGATCGGGTCCGAGGGGGGGTCTGGCGGGGCCGTGGCAGGGTTTGGGGGTTTCGGCTAGACTTGGGGCCGCCATACGGCGCCGGGGCCTGACCGGGCGGTCAGGCCGGGGGTTTGCGCCGCCGGAGAGTGCACGCGTGACCGAACAAGAGATCGAAGCGAAAGTGATCGAGATCGTCGCCGAGCAGTTGGGCGCGGACAAGTCCAAGATCACGCGCGAGACGAGCTTCGTGGAAGACCTGAGCGCGGACAGCCTCGACACGGTCGAGCTGGTTATGGAGTTCGAGGACGAGTTCGAGACATCGATCCCGGACGACCAGGCCGAGAAGATCAAGACCGTGGGAGAGGCGATCGACTTCATCAAACAGGCGCACGGGATCGAATGAGGCTCGCGCGGCGCGAGCTTCTCGGGATGCCCGCGCGCCCGCCGGGGCGGCCCGGTGAGCCACGGGACCGATGAACGCGATGCCAAGCCGAAGCGCAGACACACCGCGGATCGTGATTACCGGGTTTGGGGCGGTGACGAACCTCGGCGCGGACGCCGCGTCCACCTGGGCCGGCATGCGCGAAGGACGGAGCGGGATCAGCCGCATCGAGGGTGGGGAGTTCGCCCCCTACGAGCCGAAGTGGGCGGTGCGGATCGCGGGCCAGGTCAAGGGGTGGGATCCGGCGACGGTTCTGGACCCGCGCGAAGTGAAGCGGCTTGACCGTTGCACGATCTTCGGGCTGGCCGCGGCCGAGGAGGCCGTCCGACACTCGGGGATCGACTTCACCCGCGAGAACGGCGACCGGTGCGGCGTGGTCATCGGCTCCGGCGTCGGCGGGATCGGGACGATCGAGGACGGGCTGCACACGCTCGTGGAGCGGGGACCGGACCGCCTCAGCCCGTTCACCGTGCCGAAACTCATGGTGAACGCGGTCGCCGGGAACGCCTCAATCCGCTACGGCCTGCGCGGTCCTGCGTCGGCGCACGCGACGGCCTGCGCGAGTTCCGGTCACGCGATGGGCGACGCGGTGCGCTACATGCGGACGGGGCTGGCGGACGTGATGCTGACGGGCGGGTCGGAGGCAGCGGTGACGCCGCTGTGCATCGGCGCGTTCATGACCATGCGGGCGCTCTCGACGCGCAACGACGAGCCGGAGCGGGCGAGCCGCCCGTTCGACGCCGCACGCGACGGGTTCGTTCTGGCCGAGGGCGGGGCGATGTTCGTGCTGGAGACCGAGGAGCACGCCAGACGACGCGGGGCGACGATCCACGCCGAGATCGTGGGTTTCGGCAACAGTTCGGACGCGAGCCACATCACCGCACCGGACGCCGAGGGGAGCGGGGCGGCACGTTCGATGCGCTGGGCGCTCGAAGACGCCGGGATCGGCCCAGAGGCGATCGACTACGTGAACGCGCACGGGACGTCGACTCCGCTGGGCGACAAGGCGGAGGTCGCCGCGGTGCTCAAGGTCTTCGGCGACCACGCGAGGCGGTCGGCGGGCGGGCGGCTGCTGATGAGCTCGACCAAGTCCATGCACGGGCATTGCCTGGGCGCGTCGGGAGCTGTGGAGACGATCGCCTGCATCCATGCCGTGCGCGACGGCGTCGTCGCCCCGACGATCAACCTCGATCGTCCGGACGAGTCGTTCGACGTGGACCTCGTTGCGCACGAGGCGCGGGAGCGGCGCGTCCGCTATGCCATGAACAATACGTTCGGGTTCGGCGGGCACAACGTGACGCTGATCGTGGGCCGGTACGAGGGCTGAGGGTGGCACGCGGGTTGCGAGCCGTGGTCATGCGGGGTGTCCGTGCGCACGGATTGCGCCCGCGGGGTTCAAGGGACTGTGCAGGACCGCCGATGAGCGCAGCGATGAAGGAAGCCGACCTGCGGACGATTCTGACGCTCGAGGTGCCGGTCATCGTCCGGCTCGGCGAGCGGCAGTTGCCCATGCGGGACGTGTTGGCGTTGGTGCCGGGTGCGATCATTGAACTGGACAAGCGGGCCGATCACGAACTGGAGCTGCTGGTCAATAACCGCGTGATCGGGTCGGGGACTGCGGTGAAGGTCGGGGAGAACTTCGGCCTGCGCGTGTCTCGCGTCGGGCTGGCGTTGGATCGGCTCGATGCCGCGCTCAACCCCGCGACCGGCGACGGCTCGACGGATGAAGCCGAGGAGCCTTCCGCGCAGGCCGCTTGACGGCGCCCGTGCGATCGCGCTGGAGCGCGTGGGGAGTCAGGCGGCGAGGTCGCGCAGGAATCGTGCGACGCCCTCGGTCTCGTCGTTCGGGTCGGGGTCGAGGCCCAGCGCCTTGAGCAGTGAGTCCGGCGTCTCGCGCGACGGTTCGAACTGGTAGGAAGCGAGCCGAGAGCCCGTGGAATCGAGCAAGTAGATCGCGGTGCCACCGTTCGGCTCGGCCTCGATCTCGACGGGCCCACCCCCGAGACGGAAGCACATGGTGCGTGCGCGGCAGGCCTCCTCGAAGCCACGGCCTGTCTCGGCGTCCACGAGATCGACGAGCTCGGCATGAACGCGCTCGGCGAGCCTGTCAACGTGTGACACCGCGTCCGCGACGCCGTCGAACAGCGAGAGGATCGCGCGGTATTCGCGTGCCGCTGCCCGGGCGGCGTTCCCGACCTCGTCCGACGTCATGCCGAGCACGGACGCGGCGAGTGTCGGCATCGGCGAGTCCTGCTTCAAGGTTCCGTCCTCGGCGAGATCGACGACGCCCGCGAAGTACGCGACGGGGTGAAGCCTGTGGCTCGATGCCTCGCTGTCCGTCTCGCTCGGGTGGACGTGATGCCACTCGATCGGCTTGCCGAGGACTTCGGGCAGTCGCCACCGTCGGACGAGCGCCGCGACGACGTCAACGTGCGTGTACGGCAGCAACTCGGTTTCGGCGCGGAACTGCTTCGCGGGAGGCAGCCTCCTGGAATAGATCGCGTCGAAGGTCGTGCCGAGGAGCTGGTGCATCAGGGGGATGCCGGCGTCCAGCATCAGCCCGACCACGAACGCCTCCGACGCCAGCATCGGGCAGACTCGGCGAGCGAGTTCCGTGGCAAAGCACGCCCGGAAGACGGATTGCCCCCAGACCTCGCGCGAGATCGTTCTCGACGCTGACGATGCCGCGGCACGGCTCAGGTAGAAGCCAAGCGCAACGGCCTTCAGCCGACCGATGCCCAGAAGTACGCAGGCTCGGTCAACGGTCGTCACGGGCACCCGTTGGGCGAAGAAGGCGGAGTTGACCATCCGGAGCAGGCGGCCGCTGAGGGCTGCGTCGGTGCGGATGACCTCGGCGTACTGAGTCAGCCCGGAGTTCGGGTCGCTGGTGAGTTCAAGAATCTGGGCGGCGACCTGGGGCTGAGTTTCGATGCCGAGGCCGTCCAGACGCCGGTCGAGCGTTTCATAGAGGGCGGTCACCTCGGCGGCTGTCAACTTGGCCCGTGGCTTCATCGGGCTGTCTCCGACGCAAGGCCCTGGGTAGCTCCAGGGAGGCTTCAGCCGTTGGGCCTGCCAGTCTGGCCGACCCCACGAGCGGTCGGCGTGTGGATGCGATGACCCCGGGGATCGGCAACGCCGCGGGTCGCCGGGGCAGGTGCAGTCATCGGGGGTTTCGCCCCACTCCTTGAACGACAGGGACTTGTGCGGCGAGGTCGGCCTCGGCTGGCCGCTACGACCGACACGGGCTTCCTCGAAATCGGACGATCAATCGTTCTCTTCCGGGCGAAGGTCTGCATAATGGGTGGACAGTCCGTCGGCACACCCACACTCAGCGGCAAGGATGCGAGACTGTGCCCGTGAACACCACGAACGGATTCGACGCTTCGCCTGCCGTCCGGCGCCAGCCCCGTCCCGAACTGAAACTCGACCGACTTTTCGACCGGCTCCCGCCGCACTCGACGGAAGCGGAGATGTCGCTGCTCGGCTCGCTGCTGCTCGAACCGCGGATGATCGCGGACGTGGTGAGCATCGTAACGACGCCCGACGCCTTCTACCACGAGCGTCACGCGACGATCTACCGGCTGATCGTCGAACTCGGCGACAAGCACAGCGCCTGCGACGTGGTGCAACTGGTGGACACGCTGCGCGATCGCGGCCAGCTCGACGGCATCGGCGGGCAGGATTATCTCGTCGAGCTTGCGTCCGGCGTGCCATCGGCGGTGAACGCGCGCCACTACGCGCGCGTCGTGGCGGACAAGCACCGCTTGCGCCGGCTGATCGAGGCGGCCGGGCACATGCTGTACGACGCTTTCCACGCAGGCCACCTCGGGCCTGAGGGCGTGGGCGAGGTGCTGGACCGCTCCGAGCAGTCGCTGTTCGAGATCGCGCACGAGCCGGGCATGAACGACCCGCAGAGCCTCGACGCCATCCTCCAGAGCGAGATGGACCGCCTCGAAGCGATCGAGAGCCAGGGCGGCCTGACGGGCCTGCCTTCCGGCTTCGCCGATCTGGACGCGTTGCTGAGCGGTCTGCACCCCGGGGAGATGGTGATCCTCGCGGCCAGGCCGTCCATGGGAAAGACCGCCCTTGCGCTCAACCTCGCCGAGCAGATCGCCCTCGGCGGCCCGCCGCACGCCCCGCGCAGCCCGAAACGGGCGCCGGTCGCCATCTTCAGCCTCGAAATGTCGCGCTCCTCGCTCGCGCAGCGGCTCATCAGCGCCCGCTCGGGACTGGACCTGCAACGCCTGCGCACGGGCGACCTGCGCCAGTCGGATTGGGAGACGCTCACGCGCGTCTGCGGCGAACTGCACGATGCGCCGATCTACATCGACGACACGCCCGCGCTGACGGTGCTTCAGTTGCGGGCCAGGGCGCGTCGCATGGCGGCGCAGTTCGGCGTGCGAGCAATCATGATCGACTACCTCCAGCTGCTCACCGCCCCCGGAGCGGCCCGCGAGAGCAGGCAGGTCGAGGTTGCCGCCATCAGCCGCGGCATCAAGGCCCTCGCCCGCGAACTCGACCTGCCCGTGGTCTGTCTCGCGCAGCTGAACCGGTCCAGCGAGCACCGCGAGGGGAACCGGCCTCGCATGGCGGACCTGCGCGAGTCCGGCTCGATCGAGCAGGATGCGGACGTCGTGCTGCTGCTGCACCGCGAGGAGTACTACCACCGCGGCGACGAGGAGTGGGAGCAGAACAACCCGGACAAGGTGAACCTGGCCGAACTGATCGTCGCCAAGCAGCGCAACGGCCCGACCGGGCTGGTGAAACTGACGTGGGACTCTCGCGCCACGCGTTTCAAGGACCACGACCCCTATCACACGACGCACGACGGGTACGAGTCGGTGTCGCAGGCGGGGCGGGCTGCCGCGTCGGAGCCGAAGCCTCGCGGCCCGGCGGCGTACGCACCGGGGGCGCGCACCGGGCCGGTCGAGAACTTCCGCGACGGCGGCGGACCCGAGGCGTTCGACGACGACACGATGACGGACGACGAGCCGCCGTTCTGATCGGCCGCCGGCTCAACCCACGTCGCCGAGGCCGAACTCCGCGCCGTGTGCCTTGAGCACGCGCCGGAGCAGCAGCGATTCGTCGGGGCTGTCAAGGCGCGGCGAACGGTCGATCCAGTCGCGCGCGTCGCGCCGGGCGAGCGAGAGCAGGTCTCGGTCGCGCATGAGGTCGGCAACTCGGAGCGCGGCCGCGCCGGACTGGCGTGCCCCGAAGACCTCGCCCGGACCTCGGATTTCGAGATCCCGTTCGGCGAGCACGAAGCCGTCGTTGGTCTCGGCGAGCACGCGCAACCGCTGCTGCGATTCGGGCGTGGATCCTTCGGCGATGAGGATACAGACCGATCGCCGGCTGCCGCGGCCGACGCGCCCCCGGAGCTGGTGGAGTTGGGCGAGGCCGAACCGGTCGGCGTGCTCGACGATCATGACCGAGGCGTTGGGCACGTCCACGCCGACCTCGATGACGGTCGTGGCGACGAGGGCGTGGACGAGGCCCGCGCGGAAGCGGGCCATCACGTGGTCGCGCGTCGAGCGTTTCAGGCGGCCGTGCAGGGCAGCGAGGCGCAGCCCCGCGAGCGCGCCGGCCTCGAGCTCGCGCAGCACGCCGCGCACGTCCGCGATCTCGCCCGCGCCAGGCTCGTCACCGATGGTGGGGACGACGACGTACGCCTGCCCGCCCGTCTCGATGCGCCGGCGCACGAACTCGTAGACTTCGCGTCGCTTCTCGGGCGCGACGACGCGCGTGGTCACGGGGCGGCGGCCGGGGGGCAGGCCGCGGATCGTCGAGACGTCCAGGTCGCCGAAGAGCGTGATGGCGAGCGTTCGCGGGATTGGCGTGGCGGTCATGACGAGGACGTGCGGCGTGGTCTCGCCGTCCGCGCCCTTCTGCCGGAGCGTGGCACGCTGGTGCACGCCGAAGCGGTGCTGCTCGTCGATGACGGCCAGCGCGATCGAGCGGAAGCGGACGGACTCGGTGAGCAGGGCGTGCGTGCCGACGACGAGATCGGCGTCGCCCGAGGCGATGCGCGCCAGCGCGCTCTCGCGTTCGGCGCGCGGCATGGAGCCGGTGAGCAGCTCGACGCGGACGCGCGAGCCTTCGAGCGCGGCTGTGATCAGGCCATGGTGCTGCTCGGCGAGCAGTTCGGTCGGCGCCATCAGGGCTGCCTGCTGCCCGCTGGCGACGGCGAGCAGCATGGCGTAGAGGGCGATCACCGTCTTGCCCGAGCCGACGTCGCCCTGGATGAGCCGGTTCGCGGGCGTCTCGGAGGTCAGGTCGCGCACGACCTCCGCGAGCGCCTCCTCCTGCCCCGGCGTGAGCGTGAACGGGAACCGCTGGCGGATGTGACGGTCGATCGCCTCGCTCCACTTGAGCGCGGGCGCGCGCGATTCTGCCCGCAACTGCCGCCTCTTCATGAACACCGCGAGTTGCAGGAAGAGCAGTTCGTCGTAAGCGAGCCGGCGTCGGGCGGCACGCGCCTCATCCTCGTCCTTCGGTTGGTGCACCATCCGGTACGCCTCGGCGAGCGAGGGCAGGGAACGCTCGCGCCGGTACGCCTCCGGCAGGTGGTCCTCGATGAGCGGCAGGGCAACGGGCAGCACCGCGCGCACCGCCGCCTCGATCTCCCACGACTTGACGTGCTCGCTCGCCGGGTACACCGGGCGCAGGCGCGCCTCGCGCGGGGCCGGGCCGCCCGATTCGGGGACGATCTCCCACCGCGGGTTGGCGAGTTGGAGCTTGTTGTCGACGCGCCGCAGCGTCCCCTGCACGCGCAGGTGGTGGCCGGGATGGATGCGCTGCGCGAGGAAGGTCTGGTTGAACCAGACCACGTCGAGCCGCCCGGTGCCGTCGTGCAGCACGGCCTCGAAACGCGGGCGCGGGCGGCGGTCGACGACTCGCGTGGCGGTGACCTCGGCGCGGGTCGAGACGATCTGCCCCGGCGTGAGTTCCGCGATCGGGCGTTCCTCCTCGTGCCGCTCGTGCCGCATCGGCAGGTGGGCGATCAGTCTCCCGACGTTGGTGATGCCGAGGGTTGCCAGCATCTCGGTGCGGCGCAGGCCGACACCCTGCGCCTGCGTCAGCGGCGACAGCAGGGTGAGGCTCGGCGCAGGGTCGGAGGCAGGGTTGGGCATCGGTGAGAGAACATACCCGTTGCATCGTGCCGGATCATTCATCGTCAACGGGGCGGGCCTTGTGGAAGCGGGGATCGATCTCGCGCAGGTAGGCCCACGAATAGATGCCCGTGTCGTGCCCGTCGGAGAAGCGGACGCGGATGGCGTAGTGCCCGACCAGTTCGGCATCCACGGCGGTGAGCGGGGCGTTCGAAGACACCGGCGCGCTCGGCAGCACCGTGAGCGGGTTGCGGGCCAGCTGCTCGCGCAGTTCACGCATATCGGCTGAGGGGGACATGCGACGGAGATAATCGATGGTGTAGTACGAGGTGCTGCCGTCGGCCCACTCGATCGTGAGGCCGCGGTCCTTCTTCAGGTCGATGCGTGTCGGCGTGTTGGGGTCCACGGTGTCGGCCCGCCCTCCGGCTACGATAGCCGCCGTGAGCGTTTCGCCGTCCGTGAGATTCAGCGACCGCCTGGCCGACGCGATCGACCGCGTGGGCGCGCCGGTGTGCGTGGGGCTGGACCCGGTGGCCGATCGCCTGCCCGCGGAGTTCCGCGCGCGGTCGGGTTCCGATGACGAGGCGGTGGGGCTGTTCGAGTTCTGTGCAGGCGTGGTCGAGGCTGTGCGCGGACACGCGGCGGCCGTCAAGCCGCAATCGGCGTGCTTCGAGCGCTATGGCCCCGCTGGGATGCTGGTGCTGCGGAACGTCATCGGGGCGGCACGCTCGGCGGGGCTGGTCGTGGTGCTGGACGCCAAGCGAGGTGACATCGGCACGACCGCTGAGCATTACGCCGCCGCGGCGTCCGGCCTCGGTGCGGATGCGATCACGGTGAACGGGTATCTCGGCCCGGAGACGGTCGAGCCGTTCCTGGACGCCGGACTCGGCGTCTTCGTGCTGGTGCGGACGAGCAACCCCGGGAGCGACGCCGTGCAATCGGCGCGGCTGGACGACGGTCGGACGGTCGCGGAGATGATGGCGGGCCACGTCGCCGCGCTCGGCTCATCGCGTCGCGGCGCGCGCGGTCTGAGCGACGCCGGCGCGGTGGTCGGGGCGACCAAGCCGGCCGACGGCGCTTCGCTGCGGGCGCGGATGCCGGATGCACCGATCCTGGTGCCAGGCTATGGAGCGCAGGGCGGCACGGCCGACGACGTGCGGGCGCTCGTTCGCCGCGGCGCGCGCACACCAGGCGAGCGAGGGGTGCTGGTCAACGCGAGCCGATCTGTGATCTACGCAGCCCCCAATGCTGGCGAGCGATGGACCGTGGCCGTGCAGCGAGCGGCAGGTGAAATGGCGGACGACCTGAGGCGCGTGTTGGGATAGTCGCGGGTATGGGCGCGCGGCCTGTGCCGGTTCTTGTCTTGAGCCAGGAATGAAAAACCGCCGGCCGCAGCGGGCCGACGGTGAATCGCGCGCGGGGGTTGTTCGTCTCGTTCAGCGGCGGCGGCGGCCGGCGGCGAGCGCGCCGAAGCCGAGCAGAGCGATCGAACCGGGAGCAGGCACGAAGAAGGCGGAGCCGGAGTAGGAGCCTTCGGACCGCCACCACATCGCGGGGAGCATGTTCTGGTCGAGCGCGACGCCCATGCCGCCGTCGCTCTGGAGGAAGGTGAGCGTGAAGGCGGCGTCGTCGGGATCGACGGAGTCGCCGGTGAACAGGCCGTAGTCGGGGATGTTGGGTCCGTGCCAGGTGTAGGTGACGGAGGAGCCCGCGCCGTCCGCCCCGAAGATGGCGCCGGAGGAGTACCACGAGGCAGCGCCACCGAGGGCGGTGAGCGATCCTCCTTCGACGACGGCGGAGAGGACGAGTGCGCCGAAGGCGTCGCGGAACTCGAAGGAGCCGTCGAGGGAGTAGGCGTGGATGAAGTTGCCGCCGCCGGAGGGGATGCTGCCGAGGTGGGCGATCTCGAATGCCGCGTTGAACTCGATGCTCAGGGTGATGGGCGCGCCAGGCCCGTTGGTGTCGTCGATGAGCAGGGTGAGCGGCTCGCTCGGGTCCATGGCGTCGCCGACGAAGCCGCCGGTTCCCATGAAGGTGAACGAGGTGTGGTCAACGTCGGACGCGAAACTGAAGAGACTCGCGTTCGCGGCGGTCGCCAGACCGGCCAGCGCGGCAAGCGACGTCGTGATCCTGTTCATGGGCGTTCTCCTTCCGATCGCCTGCTCGCACCGCGTGGGCCTCTCTCCGGACACCACGAAACCCACCCAACGAGGCGGGGCTACGACGGCACAGGCCGCCGATCAAAGATGCCCCCGGTTCCGGACCTTGCCAGCAATCAGGGGACGTTGTCCCGAATCGGGTCAAAACCCTTTCGGGCTTGACCCGCGCGTGATTCGGTCATGCGTCAGCGGCGGCGGCGGATCGCGACGAGCCCGCTCGCCAGAGCGAGGGCCAGGACGCCCGGGGCGGGAACGATCTCCGCGCTCACGAGGGCCGGGACGCCGGAGAAACTCTTGGTGAGGAAGGCAGATGCGGAGTGGATGTAGAGCGTGACGATCGCGCCCTGGAACGGCGAGTTGTACCCGGAGAAGTCGGTGCTGAAGGAGCCGGCGGTGGCGCCGTCGAAGGAGCCGTCGCCCGAGTTGTCGTTGACGGTGACGTTGTTGAGTTGTCCGTTGAAGAAGACGGTGCCGAACGCGCCCTTCATCCAAGTGCCGACGATTTCACCGGTGACGGTGTCGCCGTTGGTATCGGAAACGGTGAACGAGCCGGCGCCGTCGGCGGTGAAGCCGTTGTTGTTCGTGACGTTGATGGTCATCACGAAGTCGGCCATGCTGGTTCCCGCGAAGCCGGCGTTGAACTCGGCCGTTCCGGCCGCGCCGTCGAGGCGGGTCACGTCGCCGGAGGTCTGGCTCGACGCGACGGCCGTATACAGGCCCGAACCGACGTCGAACGAGCCGCTGACGTCGCTGTAGGTGTAGGACAGAATGACTTCCGCGCTGCCGGCTGCCGTGATCGAGGCGGCCGTCAGAATGCCCAAGACGTGCGTGCTGCGGACCATGATCTCTCCTTCTCTCAATCTGTGGCCGGGATCCCGGTTCCACGACATCTGCGAGCAGTGCGACAAGCGTGTTCCACTCGGCCGACGGAATCTCCGCCCGCAGGGACGGACTCCACCGTCCTGCGGCACAATGCCCCGGATTTCCGGGCGTGCCAGCCAATCCGAAAGAAAAACTCGCGTGTCGCCGGGTCCGAGAACCGGCCGTTCGAGAGGTGTACGGCGGCAGCGTGACTCCCGGGCCGCGTGCGCGGGCCGGGCTACATGGGCTTCTTCTCGACCGTCACGTCGTAGACCTTCAGGAGCTTCTCCTTGTCGAAGACCATCTCCTGGCGGCTCAGGCCGACCACGTCGTACTCGGTCGTCAACTCGATCGCGTCCACCGGGCAGGCTTCCTCGCACATCCCGCAGAAGATGCACCGGAGCTCGTCGATCTCAAACTTTGCGGGGTACTTCTCGCGGTCGTCCCACGGGCTTTCGGCCGCCACAATGTGGATGCAGTTCGCGGGGCAGATGGTCGGGCACATCATGCACGCGACGCACTTGACTCGCCCCTGCTCGTCGCGGTTGAGGCGGTGGAACGCCCGGAAGTTGCTCTTCTGCATCCCGCCGCGCTCTGGGGGTTGGTGCTCCTTGCGCTCCTCCGGGTACTGCATGGATCGGCTGGTTCTGCCCTGCCCGAAGGAGGTGAAGAAGTGGCGCATCGTGACGCCGAAACCGCCGATGATGGCGGGGAGGTAGGCCCGCTCGCCGCGCGACATCGGCGCGGGGCGGATGAGAATGACGTCCTCTTCCCGGATGGCCATGGGGCGGCAGTATAGGGCCGCGTTGCGCGGATTCGGGATCGCGCCGGAGGGAGATAGAATCGTGAGTATGCCAGGCCGCCGACACAGCCCGCCGCTCTTCGAGTTGCTCCAGGGATCGCAATCGGCGGGGGTGCGCCACGCGGCC
Organism: Synechococcales cyanobacterium CNB; assembly: GCA_030263455.1. Classification (NCBI taxonomy): domain Bacteria; kingdom Bacillati; phylum Cyanobacteriota; class Cyanophyceae; order Synechococcales; species Synechococcales cyanobacterium CNB. The sequence goes on along the minus strand of SZOZ01000002.1, from coordinate 60,875 downwards.
CCGGGGCCGCGCCCCGCGCCGAAGCCCATCCCTGAACCCAGGCGTGCGGCACCGGAGCCGCCACCGCGACCGAGGCCCACACCAACACCCGAACCCCCACACGACCAGCCGCGTCAGGCGTTCAGTCTCTCCGGGGGTGAGGTCCGGCTTCCCACGAGTTATGCGCTTGTCGCTCTTGCCGCGGTCATCGGCCTGATGATCGGGGCATGGACGATCGGATTCCGGTCCGGTGAGTCCTCAGCCCGCGACGAGGCTCTGCGGCGTGAGCTCGCCATCCAAGGCCCGGCAACCGATCCGTCCCTGACCCCGCCCACCCAGCGGCAGGCAGACCCCCCACGCCAGCAGCCACGGCAGCCCGAGCCTCCCCAAGGCTTGCGGCCGGCTACCGGCGGGGCGGCCGCCGCGCTCGCCCCGACGGGGGCGATAAGCGATCCGCGCCAACCCCAGACCAACTACCTCCGGCTTGCCACCCTGCCGCAGGACGACGCGGTGAACGCCATTGCGTTCCTCAACGACCGGGGATTCCAGGCGTTCGCGGTGATTGATCCTCGCACCCGCAGCGGCAACAATCCACCCCGCTACGCCCTGTATGCGGCGGCCGGGTTCCCGAGCGACGGGTTCCGGGCGTCGGAGGGCGCGCGGGCACAGGTCCGATCCGAGGCGCTGCGTCTCGGGCAGGCTTGGCGGGCGGCCGGCGGGGCCTCGAACTTCGCGGACGCCGGGTGGGAACGATCCGACCGTTGACCGACTGGAGCGCCGACCGATGAGCATGGACCGATCGCTGAAGACGAAGGGCAACCTGGCGGGCAAGCGCTCGGTGCTGAAGCGCTCCGAGCGCATCGCCAAGATGCAGGCCGACAAGAAGTTCGACCCGAAGAAGGACAAGGCCCTGGGCATCCCCAAGACGCTGGTGCGCTGAGGCATCAAGGGAGCGGCCCGGCCGCGGTCCGTCATGGACATCAACCGCCTGCTCGCCGACCGTGCCCGGGCCATCGACGCCTCGGGCATCCGGCGCGTCTTTGAACTCGGCGCGAAACTCAGGAACCCCTGCAACCTGTCGATCGGCCAGCCGGACTTCCCGGCGCCCGAGGCGGTGAAGCGAGCTGCGATCGAGGCGATCTCGGCCGACCGCAACGGGTACACGCTCACACAGGGTGTCGCGGAGCTGCGTTGGCGCATCGAGCGTGCGCTCGCCGTCGATCTGGGCTGGGATTTCTCGCCCGGTTCCGGGGCTTCGGCGCTGGTGACGAGCGGCACAAGCGGCGCGCTGCTGCTCGCGTGCTTTGCGCTGCTCGGACCGGGCGACGAGATCATCATCCCAGACCCGTGGTTCGTGCTCTACCCGCACCTGGCGACGCTCTGCGGGGCAAGAGCGGTGGCGTGCGAGACGCATCCCGATGGTCGAATGACGGCCGATCGCGTCGAGCCGCTCATCACGGGACGAACCAAGATCGTGCTGTTCAACTCGCCCGCAAACCCGACGGGCGTCGTGGCGACGCGTGACGAGTGCGCGGACCTGCTCGACCTGTGCCGGCGACGAGGCGTGCTGCTCATCTCGGACGAGATCTACAACGAGTTCTGCTATTCCGAGTCGCGGACCGATCGCTTCACGGGCGACGCCTCACGCGCGTGCTGCCCGAGCCCGGCTCGGTTCGAGGCGGCGCAGCACGACGTGCTGGTGGTCCGGGGGTTCGGCAAGACCTACGGCGTGACGGGGTGGCGGATGGGCTACGCAGCCGGGCCGACCGCGCTCGTCGAGCAGATGGCAAAGTTCCAGCAGTACACGTTCGTGTGCGCGCCGGCGCCGCTGCAGTGGGGGTGCGTGGCCGCGCTGGACGTGGACATGACCGAGCACGTTTCGGAGTACGAGGCTCGGCGGAACCTCGTCGTCGACCGGTTGCGCGAGGTGACGGAAGTGCCGTTCCCGGGCGGGGCGTTCTACGCATTCCCGCGCGTGCCGGATCGGCTCGGCTTGAGCGGCTCGAGGGTCGTGGAGCGGGCGATCGAGCGGAGCGTGCTCGTCATCCCAGGCTCGGTGTTCTCCTCGCGCGACGACCACTTCCGACTCGGCTACGCGACCAGCCGCGAGCAGCTGGAGCGCGGGCTTGACGCGATCGTCGAGCTGCTGCGGGGCTGAGCGGCCGTCCGCCAAGAAGCGTGGCACAGGCGGGATGCCTGTGCCACGGGTCGTCGAGCGGGGTTGCGAGCGGGCGGTCGTGTTCAGTTGTCCCGTGCGGCCTCGGCGCGTTCGCCGACCAGATCGCTGCGGACCTCGACGTGTGGCACGCCGAGCGAGTCGTTGCGGTTCGCCCCGAGCGCCTCGGCGGCCCGGGCGGCCTCGGCGAGCATCTCGGCCTCCTCGTCGAGGTCGTCCTTCGGCGGCTCGGCGAGGTACTTGACACGCAGGTCCTGGTAGAGACGGAAGCCCGTGCCCGCCGGGATCAGGTGCCCGAGCAGGACGTTCTCCTTCAGGCCGACGAGCGTGTCCTCAGCGCCCTTGAGGGCGGCTTCGGTGAGCACCTTCGTCGTCTCCTGGAACGAAGCGCCCGAGAGGAACGACTCGCTCTGGAGGCTGGCCTTGGTGATGCCGAGCAGCAGGGTGCGTCCGGTCGCGGGCCGGGCACGCTTGGTCTTGGCCGGCTCCTTGCCCTCGGCCTCGGCCTTGGCGTTCGCCTCCTTCACCACGTCCTTGTGGACCAGTTCGCCCACGCGCAGGTCCGTCCCGCCTGACTCGACCACGCGCAGCATCGAGGCGATCTTGTTGTTGGTCTGGCGGAACTGGAACTTGTCGACGACTTCCTGCGGCAGCAGGTCGGTATCGCCGGTGTTCTCGATCTTCACCTTGCGGAGCATCTGGCTCAGGATGAGCTCGATGTGCTTGTCGTTGATGGTGACGCCCTGGGCGCGGTAGACGTTCTGCACCTCGTCGAGCATGTAGGTCCAGAGGGCTTCCTCGCCCTTGATGCGCAGGATGTCGTGGGGCACGAGCGGGCCTTCGGTGAGCGGGTCGCCGGCCTGCACGAAGTCGCCGCCGTGCACGAGCAGGTGCTTGTCCGACAGGACGTGGTGGTCCTTCTCGATGCCCGAGTCGGACGTGATGCGGATGGTCATCTTGCCCTTGCGCTTGTCCGAGAGGAGTTCCACTCGGCCGGTGATCTCGGCGACGTAGGCGGGATCCTTCGGCTTTCGGGCCTCGAAGATCTCGGTCACGCGGGGGAGGCCGCCGACGATGTCCTGCGAGCCGCCCGCGGCGCGGGGCTGGCGCGCGAGCATGTGCCCGGCTTGGACTTCCTGGCCGTCCTTGACCTCGATGCGAGCCTTGGCGGGGAGATAGTGGAAGTCGAGGATGTTGCCCTGCGCATCGACGATGTTGATCTGGGGGTGGAGGTCACCCTTGTGCTCGATGACGACCTTGGCCTTATCGCGGCCATGGCCGGCGTCCTCCTCGCGGTAGGTCTCGCCCAGGACGATGTCGACGAACTGGACCCTTCCGGGCTTCTCGGCGAGGGTGGGGGTGCGGTGCGGGTCCCACTTGACGAGTTCCTGTCCCTTCTTCACTTCCTGCCCGGGCTTGACGAGGATGAACCCGCCGTAGGGCACCTTGAACTTCTCGACCTCGCGTCCCTTGGCGTCGAAGATGGCGATCTCGCCGTTGCGTTTGAGAGAGACGAGGACTTCGCGGCCGTCCTCGTCGGTGACGGGGGCCTCGCTGCAATCGCGGATGACGACGGTGCCGGCGACGCCGGCGCGGTACTCGCTCTCGGCGACGGAGCGTGTGCCGATGCCGCCGGTGTGGAAGGTGCGCATCGTCAGCTGCGTTCCCGGCTCGCCGATGGACTGGGCGGCGATGATGCCGACGGCCATCCCGATCTCGACCGGCTTGCCGGTGGACATGTCCAGGCCGTAGTCCATGACCGAGCAGCCGGTGCTGCTCTCGCTGGTGAGGGGAGAGCGGACGTAGACGGCCTCGATGCCGAGCTCCTCGATCTTCTTGGCGATCTCCCTCGTGATGATCTCGTTCTCGCGGACGATCTGCGTGTCGTACATGGGGTTGACGATGTTGTTGAGGCTGACGCGTCCCTCGATCTGGTCGCGGAGGGGAACGTCGATCTCGTCGCCCTTGTAGATGGCGCGTTTGACGATGCCGCGCCTGGAGCCGCAGTCGTGCTCGCCCACGATGACGGACTGGGCGATGTCGCAGAGTTTGCGGGTGAGGTAGCCGGAGTCGGCGGTCTTGAGGGCGGTGTCCGCCAGCCCCTTGCGGGCGCCGTGCGTCGAGGAGAAGTACTCGAGGATGTTGAGGCCCTCGCGGAAGTTGGCGCGGATGGGGGTCTCGATGATCTCGCCCGAGGGCTTGGCCATCAGGCCGCGCATGCCGGCCAGCTGCATCATCTGGCTGATGTTGCCGCGGGCGCCGGAGTCGGACATGAGGTAGACGGGGTTGAGGTAGTGCCTGCCCGCGCCGGAGGCGATGTCGGCGTACTCGCCGTTCTCGTCGCGCCGGTCGTGCCTGAGGGTTTCGATGAGTTTCGTGGTGACTTCCTCGCGGCAGTGGGCCCAGATGTCGAGGAGCTGGTTGTAACGCTCGCGGTGCGTGATGATGCCGCGGTCGTAGTTCTTCTCGACGCGATCGACCCTGCGCTGGGCCTCGGCGAGCAGCTCGCTCTTCTCCGCGGGGATGCGCATGTCGTAGACGCCGAAGGAGAGGCCGGCGAGCGTGGACTGCTTGAACCCGATCTCCTTCATCAGGTCGAGCAGTTCGATCGTGGCGGGCCGGCCGCAGAGGTCGTACACGTCGTCAATGACGCGCGCGCACCCCTTCTTGCCCAGCGCGCAGTTGTAGTAGGGCATGTGCTCGACCTGTTCGAGCCGCTGGCGGCACTCGGCGCGCCGCTCGTCCGTGGCGGCCAGGCCCAGCTCGGTCGTCCACTCGCGGCGTGCGATGCGCTTCGCTTCCTCGATGATGTCGGAGAACAGCACTCGCCCGACGGTCGTCCGGATGCGACGGCTCGCGGGGAAGTCCGCCGGCGCGCCCCCCTGCGAGGAGACGATCTTGCGGAACTCCTCGATCCGGACCGTGACGAACTCGTGGATGTCGATCACGCCCTGCTCGTACGCCAGGATCGCCTCGTGCCGGTCCTTGAACGAGCGGAGCTGCTCGACCGGGCGTGAATCGGGCACTTCCGTCGTCAGGAAGTACACGCCCATCACGATGTCCTGCGACGCCGAGATGATCGGCTTGCCGTTCGCGGGCGAGAAGATGTTGTGCGTGCTCAGCATGAGCACGTGGGCTTCGGCCTGCGCCTCGATGCTCAGGGGGAGGTGGACGGCCATCTGGTCGCCGTCGAAGTCGGCGTTGAATCCGCCGCACACCAGCGGGTGGATGCGGATCGCGTTCCCCTCGACCAGCACCGGCTCGAACGCCTGGATGCCCATGCGGTGCAGCGTCGGGGCGCGGTTCAGCAGCACCGGATGCTGGTAGATGACCTGTTCGAGGATGTCCCACACCTCCGCGTCGCGCCGTTCGAGCATGCGCTTGGCGGATTTGATGGTGTCCGCCAGGCCCTGCTCCTTGAGCTTGCGGATGATGAAGGGCTGGTAGAGCTCGAGGGCGATCTTCTTGGGCAGACCGCACTGGTGCAGCTTGAGCTCCGGCCCGACCACGATGACGGATCGCGCGGAGTAGTCCACGCGCTTGCCGAGGAGGTTCTCGCGGAACCGGCCCTGTTTGCCCTTGATCATGTCCGTCAGCGACTTGAGCGGGCGGTTGCTCGAACCGAGCACCGGGCGCCGGCAGCGGCCGTTGTCGAAGAGCGCGTCCACCGCCTGCTGCAGCATCCGCTTCTCGTTGCGGATGATGACCTCGGGGGCGTTGAGGTCCATCAGTTTCTTCAGGCGGTTGTTGCGGTTGATGATGCGCCGGTAGAGATCGTTCAGGTCGCTGGTGGCGAAGTTGCCCGATTCGAGCAGCACGAGCGGGCGCAGGTCGGGCGGGATGACCGGGATGACGTCCATCACCAGCCACGCCGGGTGGTTCTCGCTGCCGCGGACCTGCTCGATGAGCTTCAGCCGCTTGGCGTAGTCCTTGATCTTCTGCTTGGAGCGAGTCTCGCGCAGTTCGGTGCGGAGCTGCTCGGCCTCGTTCGCGAGGTCGAGCCGCTCGATGAGTTCGCGGATGGCGTCCGCGCCCATCAGCGCCCGGAACGCGTTGCCGTACTTGTCCACGTTGGCGCGGTGGTCGTCCTCGGTGAGGATCTGGCGGGGCTTGAGGTCGGTGTCGCCGGGATCGACCACGACGTAATCCTGGTAGTAGATGACCTTTTCGAGGTCCGAGGTCTTCATGCCCAGCAGCGTGCCGAGGCGGCTGGGCATGCTCTTGAAGAACCAGATGTGGACGACGGGGGCGGCGAGGTTGATGTGCCCCATGCGCTTGCGCCGCACGCGTGAGTGCGTGACCTTCACGCCGCAGCGGTCGCAGATGATGCCCTTGTACTTCGTGCCGCGGTACTTGCCGCAGGCGCACTCGTAGTCGCGCTCGGGGCCGAAGATGCGCTCGCAGAAGAGGCCGTCCTTCTCGGGGCGGTAGGTGCGGTAGTTGATGGTCTCGGGCTTCTTCACCTCGCCGTACGACCAGGCCCGGATGTCGTTGGGCGACGCCAGGGTGATCTTCACGCCGGTGAAGTCGTTCACTCTCTCGTACACGGTGTCGGACATTCGTGTCTACTCCCGCGATGTGTGCGGCTCAGTTCTCGCTCGTCGACCGTCGAGGACAGCGGACCATGTCGTGCCCGGCGCGGCGTGCAGTCCTCGGCGCACGCGGCCCCGACCGCGTCCTGCTAGAGCAGGGCGCCCGTGTCCAGCCGCCGCTTCTCCAGCGTCACGTTCATGCCCAGGCCCTTGAGTTCGTTGCACAGCACGTCGAAGGCGACGGGCATGCCCGCCTCCAGCTTGTTCGTGCCTTTGACCATGCTCTCGTAGATCTTCGTGCGGCCTTCGACGTCGTCTGACTTCACCGTCAGCAGTTCCTGAAGGATGTACGCCGCGCCGTACGCTTCCAGCGCCCAGACTTCCATCTCGCCGAAGCGCTGCCCGCCGGTGCGGGCCTTGCCGCCGAGGGGCTGCTGGGTGATGAGCGAGTACGGGCCGGTCGCGCGGGCGTGGATCTTGTCGTCCACGAGGTGGTGCAGTTTGAGCAGGTACATGAATCCGACGGAGGTGCGCTGCTTGAACGGGTCGCCCGTGCGGCCGTCGTACAGCTGGATCTTCCCGCCGCGCGGCATCCTGGCCAGGATCTCGCGCGGGTGCGGCCAGCGGCCCTGCTCCTCGTACTCGCGGGTGCGCCGCTCGACGTCCGCGTTCGCCTCCTCGATCGCCGCGTGGATTTCCTCCTCCGTCGCGCCGTCGAACACGGGCGTGACGGCCTGGAAGCCCAGCACGTGCGCCGCCCAGCCGAGGTGCAGTTCGAGAATCTGCCCGACGTTCATGCGGCTGGGCACGCCCAGCGGGTTCAGCAGCACGTCCACCGGCGTGCCGTCCTCCATGAACGGCATGTCCTCTTCGGGCACGATGCGGGCGATGACGCCCTTGTTGCCGTGGCGTCCCGCCATCTTGTCGCCGACCGAGAGGTGGCGCTTCGAGGCGAGGTAGACCTTCACCATCTCCAGCACGCCGGAGGGCAGCTCGTCGCCCCGCTTCATGTGCGAGACCTTGCGCTGCTTCTCCTGCTCGATCGCCTCGATGCGCGGCCAGTACTGCTTCTGCACGACTTCCGCGCGTTCGCGTGTCTCCTTCGATCCCTTGATCCACTTCACGTCGAAGGTCTTGATCTGTTCGAGGATGACCTCCGGGATGTCGCTCGCGCCCACCTTCTGGCGGGTCATCGGGTCCACCATCTCGGAGCCGGTGATCGCGTTGATCGCGGCGGTCATCTCGCGGAAGAGATCGATCGCCTTCACGTCCATCGAGCGTTCGTAGGCCTCGATGTCCTTCTTCTGCTGCTTCTTCTGGGCCTCGTTCATGTGCGTGCGGCGCGAGAACTTCTTCGTGCCGATCACGATGCCCTCGACGCCGGCGGGCACTTCGAGCGAGTCGTTCTTCACGTCCTCGCCCGCGCGGCCGAAGATGGCGTGCAGCAGTTTCTCCTCGGGGGTCAGCTCGGTCTTGCTCTTGGGGCTGACCTTGCCGACGAGGATGTCGCCCGGGCCGACGCGCGCCCCGACGCGGATCACGCCGTTGTCGTCGAGGTTGCGGAGCATCTTCTCCGAGACGTTCGGGATGTCGCGGGTGAACTCCTCGCGTCCGAGCTTGGTCTCGCGGATCTCGACGTCGAAGGCGTCGATGTGGATGCTGGTGAAGACGTCGTCCTTCACCAGCCGCTCGCTGATGACGATGGCGTCCTCGAAGTTGTACCCGTCGAAAGTGTTGAAGGCGATGAGGACGTTCTTGCCGATGGCGAGCTCGCCCTGGCAGGTGGCCGCGCCATCGGCGATGACCTGCCCCTTCTCGACCTTCTGCCCGGAGCGGACGACGGGGCGCTGGTTCAGGCAGGTGCGCTCGTTGAGGCCCACGAACTTGCGCAGGACATACTCGTCCGCGTTGTCGATGATGATGCGCTCGGCATCGGCGAAGGTGACAGTCCCGCCTCGCTTCGCCCGCACCACCATGCCCGAGTTCATGCCGACGTGCGTCTCGACGCCCGTCGCGATCGCCGGGGGCTCCACGCGGATGAGGGGCACGGCCTGGCGCTGCATGTTCGAACCCATCAGCGCGCGGTTCGCATCGTCGTGCTCCAGGAACGGGATCAGCGCGGCCGAGATGCCCACGATCTGCTTGGGCGAGATGTCGAGATAGTCCACCTGACCCGAGTCGATCTCCTTCAGCTCGCTGTCCACGCGGGCCAGGATTGTCCCGGCGCGCAGCTTCCCGTCCGGCTCCACCGCGTCCGCGGGGGCAAGAACGGCCTTCATCTCCTCGTCGGCGCGCAGGTGTACGACCTCGCCCGTGGGCTTGCCGTTCTTCACGACGCGGTAGGCCGTGCGCAGGAAGCCGTACTCGTCCACGGAGGCGAAGATGCCCAGCGACGCGATGAGGCCGATGTTCGTGCCTTCAGGCGTCTCGATCGGGCAGATGCGTCCGTAGTGGGAGATGTGGACGTCGCGGACCTCGAAGCCGGCGCGCTTGCGGTTCAGCCCGCCCGGCCCGAGCGCGGAGAGCCTGCGCTCGTGCACCAGCGTGGAGAGCGGGTTCGTCTGGTCCACGACCTGGCTCAGCTCGGAGCGCCCGAAGAAGAAGTCGATCGCCGACGAGATGCTCTTGGAGTTCACGAGGTCGGCGATCTTCGTCACCTCCTCGGGATCCTTCACGCTCATGCGTTCCTGCACGGTGCGCCGCAGCTTCAGGAAGCCCTTGCGCAGCTCGTCCACCGCCAGTTCGTCGAGCGTGCGCAGGCGGCGGTTGCCGAGGTGGTCGATGTCGTCGATCTGGGCGGCGGGCCTGCCCGTCTTCGGGTCCAGGCGGTTCGAGCGCAGGTCGAGGATGTACGCGATGACCTTCAGGTAGTCCTCCGACGAGAGGAACATCGCGTCATCCGGCGTGTCCAGGTCGAACTTCCGGTTGATGCGGAATCGGCCCACCTTGCCCAAGCGGTAGCGGTTCTCGTCGAAGAACTTCTCGTTGAAGAGCTGCAGCGCCTTGTCCACCTGCGGCGGGTTGCCCGGACGCAGCCGCGAGTACACCTTCAGCAGCGCCTTCTCGCGGTCGGTGGCCGCCTCGAACTGCTCCAGTTTCTCCTCCGCGACCGTGTTCAGGATCAGTTCGTCCGACGGGTTCTGCACCACGCGGACCTTCTTCAGGCTCGACGAACGGATGGCCTCCGCCTTGTCGCCGATCTGGCGTCCGACATGGACGAACTCCTCGCCCGTTTCGGTGTCGATGATCGACTGGGCGGCCCAGTGCTCGGGCTGCACGTCCGCGGCCTTGATCTCGGAGACCTCGTAAAAGAGGGAGATGATCGCGTCGGTCGAGGCGACGGACTCGTCCAGACAGCGCAAGAAGGTCGTGGCCGCCATCTTGGTGGACTGGTCGATCTTCATCGCCAGTACATCCTTCTTTGTCACCTCCAGCTCGATCCACGAGCCGCGCTCGGGGATGATCCGTGCCGAGTGCAGCGGGCGGTCGCCCTCGCTGGAGACGATCTGGAAGTCCACGCCGGGGGAGCGGTGCAACTGACTGACGATGACGCGCTCCGCGCCGTTCACGATGAACTCGCCGCCGCCCATCATGATCGGGAACTCGCCGAGGAAGATGTCCTCTTCCGGCAGGTCGGCGTGGTTGTCGCGCTGAAGACGAACCGCAAGGCGGAACGGACGCCCGTACGTCAGACGCAGTTCGCGGCATTCGTCGGGCGTATACCGCGGCTCGTCGAGCGTGTAGTGCAAGTACTCCAGGCGCATCGTGCCGTCGTAGCTCTCGATCGGGAACACTTCCCGGAGGAGAGCCTCCAGCCCGAGCGACGGGTCGCGCTCGTGCGGACCCTTGTTCAACTGGAGGAACCGCTCGTACGCACGCCCCTGAAGTTCCGTCAGGTCCGGGATGCTCATCCCGTCCCCGCGCTTCGAGTAGTTGCGCACCCTCTTTTCGCGCACGGTCTTCCCTGCCATCAACTACCTCGCGGTGATGGTTTGACTACGGCATTCGTCCGCGCTGTGCGCGGCGCACGCCGTCAGCCCTGCCTGTGTGTTCAAGCCTGCCCCGCTGCTGCCACGCTGCCCCGACGCCTTGTGCCAGATGCTCGACCCAGAACCCAGCAGTATAGCCCGCCCTGTCCCAGCCCTACGAACGTCCGAGAACAAGGGAAACTACCTGATTTGATTCCCGAGAGACAAAGGCACCCGGGGGGAGGGCTTCTTGCCCTGCCCCCGGGTGTCCGGCCGATGGATCACTTCAGTTCGACCTCGGCGCCCGCCTCCTTCAGAGCCGCAGCCAGCTTGTCCGCATCCTCCTTCGAGAGGCCCTGCTTGACGGGCTTGGGAGCGCCGTCGACCAGATCCTTGGCCTCCTTCAGGCCAAGCCCGGTCGCCTCGCGGACAACCTTGATGACCTTGATCTTCTCGGCGCCTGCAGCCTTGAGGATGACGTCGAACTCCGTCTTCTCCTCGACCGCCGGAGCCCCGCCGCCTCCGCCCGGGCCGGCCATGACGACCGCGCCGCCGGCCGCGGCCTCGATGCCGTAGGTCTCCTTCAGGTAGTCGCCCAGATCGACGGCTTCCTTCAGGCTCAGCCCGGCAAGCTCGTCGCCGAGTTTGGTGATCTTCGCGGAGAACTCCTTGGTTGCGGTCTCGGACATGGTGGAACCTCGTTCTGTCGATGCACTCGCCCGAGAGGGGCCGAACCGTTCGGCGCTTTAACCCCGTGCGGGGCCAGTCGGACGCGGATGCCTGCTTCGTTCGATCACGCGGACTTGGCGATCGTCTCGCCCTTCTCCAGTTTCTCTTCGATGGTCTTGACGACGCCCGCCAGGCGCGAGCCTGGTCCCTTGATCTGGGCCGCGAGCTTGCGGGCCGGGCTAAGGATGAGCGTGACGGCCTGCGCGATCGCCTCTTCGCGCGTGGGCATGGTGCTCAGCCGCTTGACGCCCTCTTCGCCGGCGTACAGCTCGCCATCGAGCACCGCCCCCTTGAGTTCGATGCCGGGGAAGGTCTTGACGAGTTCGACGATCTCGCGGGCGACCTCAACGACCGTCTCGCCGCCGTACACCCCGGCGGTCGGGCCGGAGAGCATGGGTTCGAGCGCGCTGAGCGGCGTACCCTCGAACGCCTTGCGGGCGAGGGTGTTGCGAAGCACGGTCACTCGGATGTTCTTCTTCGCGAGACCGGAGCGGATCTTGTTCGCGTCGTTCGCGCTCACGCCGCGGATGCTCACCAGCAGCATCTCTTCGACGCCGTTGAGCCGGTCGCGGTAGTCGCGGATGATGATCTCTTTGACGGCTTTGGACATGGTCGTTCCCCTTGGGGGTCGTTCAGGCGGTCGGGACTGCCGAGGCGTACTGCACCTGGACGCCCGGGGTCATGGTGCCGCAGACGCTGATCTTCTTGACGTACGTCCCTTTCACCGAGGAGGGCTTCGCCTTCTCGATCGTGGCGACGAAGTGCTGCAGGTTCTCCAGCAGGTCGCTCTCCGGGAACGACATCTTGCCGATGATCGCGTGGACGTTCCCGCTCTTGTCCGTGCGATACTCCACCTTGCCCGCGGCGAACTCCTTCACCGCGTCCACCACGTTCTTCGTCACCGTGCCGTTCTTGGGCGAGGGCATCAGCCCCTTCGGCCCGAGCACCCGGCCCAGTTTCGAGATCACGCGCATCATGTCCGGGCTGGCAACGGCCACGTCGAAGTCCATCCACCCGCCCTCGATCTCGGCGACCAGCTCCTCGCCGCCCGCCTTCGTCGCGCCGGCGGCCAGCGCGTCCTTCGTCACGTCCGCGGTGCAGAACGCGACCACGCGCTTGGTCTTGCCGATCCCCCGGGGCAGGCTCACCGAACCGCGCAGGTTCTGGTCCGCCTGCTTCACGTCCACGCCGAGGTGCATCACCACCTCGACCGTCTGGTCGAACTTCGGCGGCTTGAACTTCTTCAGCGCGGCGATCGCCTCCGGCATCGGCAGCGGCGACTGCGGGGCAAGAGGGGCGTTGGCGCGTGCTCGCTTGCTCAGTTTCGGCATGGCTCAGCCCTCCACCACGGTGACGCCCATCGAACGGGCCGTGCCCTCGACCACGCGCATCGCCGCCTCGACGCTCCCCGAGTTCAGGTCGGCGAGCTTCTCCTGCGCGATCTTCCGCACCTGCGACTTCGTGATCGTGCCCACCTTCTCCTTGTTGGGCACGCCCGAGCCTTTCTCGATCCCCGCGGCCTCCTTGATGAGCACCGAGGCCGGCGAGCTCTTGATCTCGAAGGTGAACGAGCGGTCGCTATAGACCGTCACGATGCACCCGACCAGTTTCCCGCCCAGTTTCGCGGTCGCCGCGTTGAACTGCTGGATGAACTGGCCCGGGTTGACGCCGTTCGCGCCCAAGACGGGGCCGAGAGGTGGCGCGGGCGTGGCCGACCCACCGGGGGCCATCAGCTTGAACGATTTGACGACTTCTTTCTTGGCCATCGGACTCCACCTCCCACCGGCCCCGGGCAAAGCCCGGCTCAGACCCGCCCCGGCCAGGGGTGCGGGCAGGCTCGGTGGTGCAACCGGCACCGATTTGTCGGCACGGACCCACCGTCCGCGCAGGGCCTGAACAATAGCCGCGTGAAAGGGGCGGGCAAGACGAACGGTCACCCTCGACCGGGGAACCCCACTTGCGCCGAGAGTCGGTCGTAGACCTCCGACTCCAGGCCCGCCTCGCGGGCGCGTTCGAGCACGCGGCGGGCGGCGGCGGCCCGGCCGTCGGCGTGCAGCATCACCGTCGCCGCGAGCCACCCGGAGGCCGAGTTTGCCCGCGCGGCGTACTGCATTGAGCGGTCGATCATGCTCCGCGCCCGGCCCGGCCGGCCCGCGAAGAGGTCGAGGTCCGCGGGGTTGCCGGCGAGCGTCGGATCGGTGCGGTAGGCGAGGGCGAGCACGGCCGCGCCTTGGGCCGGATCGCCGGACTCGATGAGCGCAAGGCCGAGCAGGCGCATGGCGGGCGCATCCTCCGGGTCGTCGCGCAGATGCTCGCGCAGGGCCGCAACCGCTTCCTGCGATTGCTCGAAACGGAGCAGCACGCGCGCCCGCTCGATGGGCGTGAGCGGCTCGGGTTGCGCGGCGGGCTGTGTGGGCTGCGTGACGTACACGATCTGCGGCGGCGCGGTCAGCGTGCCGTCGATCGGGTAGCGCGGGTAGTAGCCGCTCCACCGGTCGTAATAGCGGGTGTACGGATAGCGCGGATAGACGTAGCGGTAGCCCGGGACGGTGACCCACCGGCCGTCGATGAGTTGCACGGGGTCGGAGCCGAGACGAGCGTCGATCGACCAGCGGTCGCCGGAGTACGAGGCGTTCAGCCGGAAGCCGGACTCCTGCACGTACACGCGCCGGCCGGTCGTAAAGATCACGGGCGAGCCGACCACGGCGGGCACGGTCACGGAACGGATGGGCGTGATGTCCGCGGTGCGCTCCATCGGGAGCGAGCGGTTGAAGCCGTAGACGTTCGGCAGCGTGACGCGCACGCCGCCGGTTGTGGGCTGGGTGTGCTGAGCAAAGGCCGGCGCGACGGCGATCGCGCACAGAAGCGCGGACATGCGGATTGTGGTTGACCGGAACATTGCGGCCTCCTTGCGTGGGGAACCGCTCCCTCACGGTTGCGGCTCGTTTCGTGGGAACCGCGCATGTGCCCTGACAAGTTTACCGACGAGGGGCGGTCCAAGCGGCAGCGAGCCGGGCCGCGAGGTCGGCATCCAGGCCCGCCTGCTCGCCCTTGCGGATCAGTTCGAGCGCACGACCGGTGTTGCCCATGGCGTGCACCGAGAACGCCGCGGCCAGGTACGCCTCGCCGGTGCGGGCACGCTCGGCGTGGGGCACGAGGGCCTGCGTCAGTTTGCGACGGTCAGCCGTGCGAGGCAGCAGCGTGTCGAGCAGGTCCGCTCGTCCCGCGATTTCGCCGTCGATCCAGAGGGCTTCCGTGATCGACGCGACGCCGCCCGGCGCGTCGCCCGCGAGCACGGCCGCAACTCCGAGTGCGAATGCGGCCTCGGCATCCTCGGGGTCGTCGGAGAGGTGGTCCCGCAGTGCGGCCCGCGCGTGGGCCGCACGCCCTTCGGCGAGCATCGCAAGCCCCCGCTCGCGCGCGGCCGGCGGCTGGATGCGAGGCGCCTCCTCACGCGGCGGCGTGTAGTACGGCTGAAGGGTCATGTCCGGCATGGTGTGGATACCGCCATCGAACGGGCCATAGTCGATGGAGTTGTCCAACGCGCGGCGATCCGGCACGCCCGTCCGCGAGAGGCCGGACGAAGTCGAGACCGGCACGGGCCGACCGTCCCGGATCGCATCGATCGCGCCGGCGATCTCACGCTCGCTGAACATGCCGGGCGTATGCATCGGCGCGTTGGCCGGCGCGGCGTCGCCGTCGCCCCTGCCGGGTGCGGGCAGGTCCGGCGCAAACGGATTGGCGAAGCGCGTCGGCATGGGAGGGGAGAGGCGACCGTTGTGGTTCTCGCCGCCGATCGGCGCATACCGACGGGGTCGAAGCTCGAACCGATGCGGGATGGCGATGGCCTTGCCCGTCGGCATCCGCACGACCCCGGTTTCCATGAGGGGCGCCCGCTCCGGCAGCCGCACGCCGCCGCTGGTCGGGTAGCGCGTCGTCTTCTTCGGCTCGTCCTGCTGGGCGGACGTCGTGCCGACGGCGACCAACACACCCGCGAGCGCCCCGATCAGTCCGGCTGGTCTCATGGCTCGGCTCCGCGGCTGACGGGCAGCCGCCGACCCCCGCCCCTCGCGTTCCCATCCGTCCGAAACACCCTTCCGGTTGCCCCGAGGCGATCCGTAGGGCACTCCGGTCCCCCCAAGACGGTATCGTCTTCATTCTATGACCCGATTGACCACGAAGTTCGACCCCGGGACCGTGTGGGTATTGGTGCTCGCGGGAGTTCTGCTCGCGGGGCTGATCGCCGGGTGCGGTGGTCGCACTGTCCTCGGCGGCGGGTCCGTTCGCGTCGAGTCCATCGACGAGGGGACGGCCCTGCGCCCCGCCCTGCGCCTGCGGGCCTACCAGGCTCAGGACAAGAACACCGCCGACATCTACCTCACCGACCTGACGCCGGAGCAACTCGACCCGACCGTCGATCCGACGACGCTCGCCGGCAGCATCATCCACATCCACATGTTCATCCGGCCCAGGCCCGGCCGCACGCCGATCGAGGGCACAGCCTCGACGGCCGCCATCCGCCACGTTGTGCTCGCCAAGGGCGAGGTCGGCGTCTACAGCGGGGGGGGGTTCCTGCTTCCGTCGGGCAACGTGGGCGACTCCCGTTTCGGCGGTCGCATCTCGCGCGCCTCGCTCAAACTCACCCGCGCAACCGACGGCTTCAACGACCTGCTCGGGGCGGCCGAGCTCTCGGGCACCGTCTCCGCCCCGCTCGACGGCGCCATTGCGGCAAGGATCGAGGCTCTGCTCGAAGAGGCCGCCGCACAGACGAGGCCGCGGTGAACTCATCTCGCGTATCGTGGTTCGAGCAGTGCGACCGCCGCGTCGCGAAACAGCGTGCGAAGCATCCCCGGGCCCAACGCCAGCCCGCGCAGCGTCGGCGCGCTCATCGCGTCGTGGCGTGTCGGGTCTTCCAGCGCGAGGTCCGGGTCCGCGATCGGACTTTCGCCCTGGTAGTCCGTCTCGAACATTGTGCGCAGCGACCAGTACCGGCTCGCGTACAGGTCGAACGCCTCTTCCGTGCTGCTCGCCTGATCGGCCTTGATGCTCGGCGCGCCGGACTTGTCTGGCGTCAGGTGCGAGTCCATCGTCACGATGTCCGAGCCGAAGAGCACGCGCCCGCGCCACCTCGACAGGAACGCCCGCACACGCTCGGGTTCGTGCCGGCCCAGAGCGCGCACGACCCACTTCGTTGCCGACGTATCCAGGTACAGGTTCGCGTGGCGACCGAGCAGCCCGTCGAGGAACCCGAGGTCTTCGGGCCATCCTCCCATGTGGGCGGCGATCACCGGCCCGCCGAATCGGGCCAGCAGGCGTTCGAGCGACTCGTACTGCTGTCGCTTTGTGCCGTAGCGGGACGCATCGGCGTAGCGAGTGCGGAACCAGACGTCGGGGTCGGCGACGTGGACCATGAGCATCATGCCCAATCGCTCCGCCGCCTCGACCGCGCGCAGCCGCCAGGGGCTGTCGAACGCGACCACGTCGTCCGGATCGCCTTCGACATAGTCACGCAGGGCGGGCGCTCCCCAGAGCTTCACCATCCTCGCGCCGAACCGCTCATGCCATTCGTGGATATGCTCGACGAACCGCTCGCGGTGCACGGCCGCGCGGTCCGGGTGTCCCCACTCGGGGAACGCGATGAACCGCACGCGATCGCCGAGTGCGGTGCGCACGGCCTCGGCATCGCTCAGCCTGCTCTGCGAGTAGACCGCCGCGATGCCGAAAAGGTCGCAGACCTCGCCGAAGAGGGCGGTGGCACGCGCCCCGTTCACGTGGCAGTGCGCGTCGATGATCGGAACGGGCGGCCGCCCCAGTCGCTCCGCTTCGCGCCGATAATCCAGGCACAATCGGTTGGCCGGCGTCGGCGTGCGACGCGGGTCACGGATCAGGTCGCTCACGCGCAGGCTCCCCGGCACGCGCCATGATAGACGCCCGCTCGAACCCGACAGCACGCACGCGCGTCCTCCTCGCCCACGACTGGCTCTGCGGGCGGCGCGGCGGGGAGGCCGTCCTCGAACGCATCGCGGCTGTCCTCCGCGAACGGTACGAGGTCGTCGCCGTGTTCACGATGTTCGATGACGGGTCGAGCATCGGCCCGGCGGTCGATGCGTTGCCGCGCGTCGTCTGGCCCGGCGGGCGTGTGCCGGGGGCGCGGGTGCTGCGCCGGTGGATGCTCCCGCTCTACCCCGAGGCCGTGCGCTGGCTCTCCGCCCGCCTGGCGCGTCTGCACGACGATCGGCCGATCGACCTCGTGGTGTCGAGCAGTTCCGCGGCGGTCAAGGGCCTGCGTCCGCCGCGCGGTGTGCCGCACGTCTGCTACTGCCACGCCCCGGCCCGCTACGTCTGGTCGGTGGAGGAGGAGTACGCCGTGGGTCGCTCGCCCGGCGACGCTCTGCGCACGCTCGGGCTGCGGGCGATCGGGCCGCTCTACCGCTCGTGGGACCGGCGAACGGCCGCAAATGTCACGCGCTTCCTGGCGAACTCTTCGCACACGGCCGCGGAGATCGCGCGCTGCTACGGTCGCGAAGCGGCTGTGGTGCACCCGCCGGTCCGCACGGGGTTCTTCACGCCCGACCCGGGCGTGCCGCGGCAGCCCTTCTGGCTCTTCGCGGGCGCGCTGGAGCCGTACAAGCGCGCGGACTTGGCGGTGGAGGCCGCGCGGTGGGCAGGCGTGCGGCTGGTCATGGCGGGGGGGGGGTCGATGGAGCGTGCGCTGCGCGCGCGAGCACGACGGCTGCCGGAGGGCACGGTCGAGATCGCGGGACGCGTGAGCGACGAGCGGCTGCGAGAACTGTACCGGCGCGCCCGCCTGCTCCTCTTTCCCCAGGTCGAGGACTTCGGCATCACGGCGGTCGAGGCCCAGGCGTGCGGTTGCCCGGTCGTCGCCCGCCGCGCCGGCGGCGCGCTGGATACGGTGATCGAAGGACGAACCGGTGCGTTCTTCGACCGCCCCGAGCCGGCTGCGATCGCCGAGGCCGCGGGACGATGCCCGCTCGGCGCGGACATTGTGTGCCGGAGGAACGCGGAGCGGTTCGGGGAGATCGCGTTCGACGAGTCGCTGCTTCGGCACGTTTCCTCGGCTGTCGAGAGCGAATGATGCGGGACAGCCGCCGTCCGTCGATCAGGAGGCCCGCCCATGCGCATCGCCCTCTTCAGCGCCAAGCCATTTGACCGTGAGTTCTTCGATCGCGCCAACGCTCGGCACGGGCACGAGATCGTCTACTTCGAGCCGGGCCTCGACGCGACGACGGCCGGGCTGGCGGCCGGTTTCGCGTGCGTCTGCCCGTTCGTGAACGACCGCCTCGACCGACCCGCGATCAAGGCGCTCGCCGCCGGCGGGACGAGGCTGCTTGCGCTGCGCAGCGCGGGGTTCAACCACGTCGATCTCGCCGCGGCGACGGAGCGCGGCATCACCGTCGCACGCGTGCCCGCGTACTCGCCACATGCCGTCGCCGAGCACGCCGTCGGGCTGCTGCTGACCGTGAACCGCAAACTACACCGCGCCGCCGCCCGCGTGCGCGAGCACAACTTCGCCCTCGACGGGCTGATGGGGTTCGATCTGCACGGCAAGACCGTCGGCCTCGTGGGGACGGGGCGCATCGGCGAGGCTTTCGCGCGCATCATGCACGGCTTCGGGTGTGCCGTCATCGCCGCGGACCCGAAACCGGACCCGGAACTCGCCCGGCTTGGCGTGCGCTACGTCGGCCTCGACGAACTCCTCGAACGCAGCGACGTGGTCTCCCTCCACTGTCCGCTCACGCCCGAGACGCACCACCTCATCAGCGACGACTCGCTCGCACGCATGAAGCCCGGCGTCGTCATCCTGAACACCAGCCGCGGCGCGGTGCTCGACACCAGGGCGGTGATCCGCGCACTGAAGGCCGGGCGGCTCGGCGGGCTGGGCATCGACGTCTACGAGGAAGAGGGAGACCTCTTCTTCCGCGACCTGTCGGACCGTGCCCTTCAGGATGATGTCCTGGCCCGGCTCCTGACCTTCCCGAATGTGGTCGTAACCGCCCACCAGGGCTTCTTCACCCGCGAGGCGATGGAGGCCATCGCTGAGACCACGCTTTCCAACGCCACGGAGTTTGCCCGCGGGGGTGTTCCGGCGGCGAACTTGGTTACGCCTCAGGCGCATGTCGCCGAGTCTCGTTGAAATCAGGATGAACGCAGGACATTGACCCGTCCATAAACCGAATATTAGCCCAACCTCAAAGTTTCCGAGAAACTTTCTTGAAACCGAGATCGGTTTCCCCTACTACATATCCAAGAGACCACAAAGCGACTTCCCCTCCTCCGGAAGTCCCGGGAACGCACACAGCAAGGGCGGCCAACCCGCCCGAAGGAGAATCGGGATGAACAGCAGACTCGTTCGTGTGGGCACGTGCCTCGCGGCCGTTGCCCTCGCCGGTGCAGCCTCTGCCCAGGTCATCGACTCGCAGGACTTCGAGGGCGACTGGCAGAGCGGCTTCGGCGG
The DNA here is from genome assembly GCA_030263455.1 of Synechococcales cyanobacterium CNB. NCBI lineage: Bacteria > Bacillati > Cyanobacteriota > Cyanophyceae > Synechococcales > Synechococcales cyanobacterium CNB. The sequence goes on along the minus strand of SZOZ01000002.1, from coordinate 41,015 downwards.
CTGGACCGTGAACGGTGAACAAATGATCTTCGGCGGGGGCAACCCCGGACAGTACATGGGCGTGCCCTACCTGGACTTCTGGGGTGTGACGCTCGGGAACGAGAACCCCGCCAACCCCGTCAACGGCGACTACACCAAGCTCGGACCGACGAAGTTCTCCGTCGACGTCCGAGTCTTCGCCCTCGACAACTTCTGGGGCGATCCGCTCAACCCCGACTGGTTCCCCCTCGTTCTCCAACTCCATGATTACGGTGATCCCAACGATTGGGACGACAACGTGAGTGTCTGGTTCCTCGGCAAGGGGCTGCCACAGATCGAGGACGGCTGGGTTCGCTACGAGTTTCTCCTCCCCGATCCGACGCAGGATGCGCTGCCGCCGGGCTGGGGGGGCACCGGCGCGGAGAACGAGTGGGGCGAGCCGATCCTCCCCCCCGATCGCACGTGGAGCAGTGTGCTCTCCAGTGTTGACGCGGTCTCGTTCACGACGTTCGTGCCGGGTTACTTCTACGGCGCGAACTGGTGGGAGGTCGGTTTCGACAACGTGCTCGTGGAGGTTGTTCCCGCACCGGGTTCGCTTGCGATGCTCGGGGTCGCCGGCCTGCTCTCCTCGCGCCGTCGCCGCTGACGCGGTCGAGCGCGAAACGCATCGGGGTCCCCCACCCCATGAGTCCGGGGCGGTCCTTCGGGATCGCTCCGGTTTTTTTCCCGTCGCTACGCGCCTGCCGCCATTTGTTCCTGTCGCGCGCACTCGGCCGCGGACATCAGGGGGAGCGATGCGCGGTTGGTTGCGATCGCGAGCCGGACGTAGGGCAGACAAAGCCCGCACGACTCGCCGCAACCCGTGCGTTCGATCAGTTCGTCGATCGACAGGCGCTCGGTCCGGCCCAGCCGGATCAACTCGGCGAACGTTACGCCCCTGCAGACGCAGCGATCGACTTCCATGCGGCTCCCATCTTGCGCCGGCGCGCTCACCCGGGATGATACCTCTACGGTCCCGGCTCGTAATCAAACAGCACGTTGCTGTCCGATTCACCGGGCCATCCGAGTCCCACTCTGCCGGCTTCGGGCTGGTACAGGCCGCTGGACCAGGTGAAGGTGCGCGGGGCGGACGACGCGTGCCCGTCGAGCCACGCGACGTTGGCTCTTCCAGCACGCGCCCCGGCGTGCCGAAAGTGCATGGAGGGGTCCGCGCGAGCATCGCTCCCCCAATCGGGGTGGAACCGCGGCTCAGCGAAACTGTACTCGACGACACCGCCGACGCCGTTCGACCCGGCGAACGCAGCATCGGCGAAGGCGATCGTCGCGCCAGGCGTGGCGAAGCGTTCGCGCGACGAACCGGCAAGGTCGGTGACCAGCGGGCGCGTGCCGTCGGTCGCGCGCGTGCGCACCACGCCGGCGAAGGCGTTGTTGTATCCGTACCCGCCCGCCGACCGCTCGAACCCCGCGCCGGACTCGGCAAGGGCGCGCAGCGTGTCCGCGAAGGTCGGGCACTCGCGTACAAGCGTCGCGCCGAGGTGCTCGCTGAGCGTGCCGCCACGGGGACGGAACGGCTCGGAAGGCTTCTCGCGCGAGCCGTGCCAGCGGGTGAGGTTGCGGAGCATGTCCGGCGCGCCCGGCGCGAGCGACCCACCGTTGTCGTTCGCGTACAGGTCGTTGGCTGTCTGGACCTGCCGCAGGTTCGAGAGGCAGGCGGCTGATCGGCCCGCCTCGCGCGCCCTCGCCAGCCCAGGCGCGAGCAGCCCCACGAGCAGCGCGACGATCGCCACCACGACGAGCAACTCGATGAGGGTGAACCCGCGATGTCCGCGCGCATGGATCATGGCCACCGCCTCGAGCTGTGCGGTGCGGCGGGAGCGGATGCGCCGCCATTCGCCGCGGGCCGCACGATGGCTACGCCTCCGATCTCGGCCGACGACTCACCGAACGGCGGGCGCACGACGTTGCAGGCCGTCGTGATGCGGATGAAGTCGAACCCCGGCAGCATCGCGGGCGCCCCCGTTGCGGGATCGACCGCCCACGCGATGTCGAAGGCGTCGCCCCCCCCTGAGCCTGGCGTGACGCCCACCTCGAAGGGGTCGTCCGGCACGGTGTAGAACCGGTCCGGTGTCATCGCCGGGTCATCGACCGCGTTGTCGCCGTTCATGTCGCCCAGCGCCAGCGTCGGCGAAAGGTCCGCGTAGCCCCACACGCCCTCGACGCTTGCCCACGGCCCGTTCGGGTTGTCCAGCACCGGCGACTGCGCTTCGAACACCGCGGACGGAGGACGGTATGCCCAGGTCGTCCACGTTCCCGACGCGCCGAAGGGCAGCCACGAGGCGTGATGCGGCGGCCACGTCGGGTCCGCGATGTCGTCGTCCCACGTCTGCCAGTCAAGATGCACCACCGGCGGCAGGGCGAGGTGCGATCCCGGGATTACGTACCACGGGTCGTCGGGGATGCCGTTGCCGTTCGCGTCGAGGCTGATCTCGATGATCGCAGGCTCGGCCCATCGGCGGTTCGGGTTGCCGCCGACCCAGAAGGCGTTGCCGAAGACGATGAAGTCGAGTCCCATCGGATTCCTCGGGTCGTCGATCACGCGGCGGTCGAAGCCGAGCGTGATGGAGCCGCCGAAGCCGCCGAGCGTGACGACCTTGGTGTCGTCGCCGTCGAGCGTGCCGCCGCCGATGGGAGGGCCGAGGGCGCGAGCAGGGTCGCTGAGCGCCGGGTGCCGCACGAACTGGCCCGGCGCGGGGGAGTAGTCGAGGACGCGCGCGGCGAACCAGGACGCCTCCTGCGCGGCCGCGGGCGCCGACGCGGAGTTCACGACCCAGACACAGAGAGCACAGATCGGGACATGGATGCGGGAAACGAGCCGCCACATCGCGGTACGTCGCTGACTGCGCCAGTTCCTCCGCGCTGTCTCACGCATGGCGTCGCCTCCTCATGCCCAGTGCGGCCAGGCCGAGCAGCGAGAGCGACGCGGGCGCGGGGACGGTTGCAAACCATTCGCCGCCGTCGAAGGCGTACAGCTCGCCCGTCGCCGCGTTGTACGACGCGGAGAAGAATGCGAACCCGTTCGTGGGCGGGAAAAGCGGGCGCATCTGGAGCGGGTCGTTGCGGTCGATGGGTCCGAGGCCAGCCAGCGCGTCGGCGATCGCGCCGGCGGCGATCACGCCGAGGTAGCCGGAGTCGCCCTCCAGGAAGTCCCCCCCCCCAACGGCGAGATTGCCGAAGGCGTCGAACGTGAGCGAGACGCCGCTGAGCACGTCGCCGATGAGCGTGCCATGGGCCTCGAAGTCCGCCGGCCCGTGCTGCCATGCCGTCGGCTCGAAGGCCTTGATCCAGCCGGTGTCGGACCAGCCGCCGGAGCCGAAACCGTTGGCGGTGTAGAGCCGCCCGGCCGCGTCGAAGGCGACGCCCGCCGACGCCCCGGCGATGTTCTCAACGATGGTGACGTTCACGGGCGAGTTGGGGTCGCTCAGCACGTCGAGCAGCGTGACGCGGGCCGGCGAGCCGAAGTCGCCCGCCGTGAGCGCGAGCCGTCCGTCGGGCGTCCATGCGCCGTGGTAGTGGGGGACGTCGAAGTAGTTCGCCACGCCGGGGGTGAGCGTTGTCGGTGCGCCCGGGGCGCCCAGCGCACCGACGTCGAAGACGACGACCGGCCGCCCGAACCCCGTGCCCACGGCGATCCTGCCCGTCGGCCCGACGGTCACGAACGCCGGGTCGCTCCCCCCCCCCGTCTTGCCCGCATCGAAGACGGCGACCTCGTCGAACGCGCCCGTGCCCGCGCCGCTCTCGAGGAAGACGCTGTTGCCGGTGACGGCGAGCATGCGCCCGTCCGGCAGCGCGCCGCCCAGCACCTGGTAGCTCTGCGGCCCGATCGGCGGCGGCGACACCGTCCGCCACGACTGCCCGTAGCGCCCGAAGGCGTCGGCTTTCACGGCCGGGGCGACGAAGGAGACTCCCAGCGCGGCCGCGGCCGCGCACGACACAACCACCGTTCTCATCTCGATCACTCCGCATTCGCCCCGATCCGCGCGGGACGGTTCCCGACCTTGCTCAGGCCGCCGCGGGGCATGACTCGGCAGTGGGGGGCGCGCCGGGAACGAGCGCGGTGCCGCCGCCGAAGCCCCTGAACGCGGGGGCCGACCGGACCGATCGGAGGCTGGGCCGTGCGCCGCGCGCACGACCTCGACTCCGGCCATCGGCAGGTCTTCCGGCTCCGGGCCTTCGCGGGTCCGCCTTCCCAGCCTCGGGCGCGCTCCGACGCGCCCCCGGCCAGTGGCTTTCATGAACCCGCGGCATACGCCCGTCACGGCGGCGCGTCCGCGGTGGAATCGGTCCGCCCGCAGGCGAGACCTCACCACACTTCCCTCTTCACCCCGACAGCCGCACACGCGGCCGAACGGGGCACCGATGACGGACACAGCCTACCGCGCCGCACTGCCGTGTCAAGTCGGCCCGTGCGATGCGGGGGAGCGTGGTGCATGGTTCCCCGAGCGACAACGTTCGTGCCATCGAGATCGGACTTGCGACCTCGGCGTGCTGTGCGCACGACGGGCACGCAACGCGCCGACTTTGGCTTAGAACGGCCGAATGAGATGGCACGCGGCGTGAGAAGATCATTCCGCATGTTCTCGCGGGACGCTCGCTTGCGCTTCGTTCTCTGTTTCGTTCCGCTTGCCGTTTCGCTTCGGACTCTGCTTTGATTACTTACGCGATTGTCATCGCCGGCGGGTCCAGCGGCAGGCTGCGGGCGAGGTTCATGTAGTTGCGGAACGCCGCGTCCAGTTCCGTCATTGAGTCCGCCGGGAACTTGTCCAGCAAAGCGCGGGCGATCTCGAAGGCCACGACGTTCTCCATCACGACGCTCGCCGCGCTCACGGCGCAGATGTCCGAGCGTTCGTACTGGCTCTGCTCCGGCTGTTTCGTGTTCAGGTTCACGCTCGGCAGGCCGCGCAGCAGCGTCGAGATCGGCTTCATGGTTCCCCGCACCACCACGGGCTGCCCGTTGGTCATGCCGCCCTCGGTCCCGCCGGCGTTGTTCGTCGGCCGCTCGAAGCCGAGCGTGTTCGTCCCGACCTTCGCGGCATCAAAGTGGATCGGGTCGTGGACCTGGGAGCCTGTTCGGCGAGCGCACTCGCGCCCCAGCCCGATCTCGACGGCCTTGAACGCCTGGATGCCCATGACGGCGCAGGCGACGCGGGCGTCGAGCTTGTCGCGCCAGTCCATGCACGAGCCGAGGCCGGGCGGGCAGCCGAAGACGTGCGTTTCCACGACGCCGCCGACCGTGTCCTTGTCGATCTTCGCCTGCCGGATGATCTCGCACTGGCGTTCGGTGGCGGCCGGATCGGGGCAGTAGGTCTCGCTCGCGTCGCGCGCCGCCACCAGCGATCGCCAGTTCTGGGGTGCAACTTGCACGGCGGTCTCCGCGTCAAGGATGGCGCGCACGAAGCCGAAGGCCTCGACGCCGTACTCGCGGAGCAGGCATCGCGCCACCGCTCCCGCCGCGACTCGGGCAGCCGTCTCACGCGCGCTCGCGCGCTCGAGGGTCTCCCGGCAGTCGGTCGTCAGCCACTTGACGCTCCCGGCCAGGTCCGCGTGCCCGGGCCGCGGGCGATGCACCGGCGGCGTCCTCTGGGGGTCGTCAAGGCGTGAGTCCTTGTTGCGGACGATCATCGTCAGCGGCGAGCCGATGGTGTGGCCCTGTCGCACCCCCGAGAGGAACTCGACGCGGTCTGTCTCGATGCGTTGTCGGCCGCCGCGCCCGTAGCCGCCCTGCCGTCGGGCGAGTTCGGAGTTGATGAAATCCACGTCGAGCGTGAGTCCGGCGGGCAGGCCGGTCACGGTGCAGAGGACCGCGGGTCCGTGCGATTCCCCGGCGGTCTGGTAGTCAAGGCGTGGCATGGCGGAAGCATACCGCTACAGCCAGCGGAGGATGCGCAGGATGTCGGCGTGGTTGTCCGTCCAGACCGGAAAGCCGGGCGGTGGTGTGAGCGGGATCCAGCGAGTGTCCGACTCGATCCGGCGGAGTGTCTCGCGGGAAGGTGAGAGCACGATCCATGTGCACCCGAATCGGCCCGAGCCGCGTCCTTCGCCCTCTTCGTCCTGCCGGATCAGCCCGTGCAGCGAGGCGTCGGAGGCGAGCGCGGCCACCACGGGGGGCAGGTTGAGGTTGCGGTTCGAGACATGCAGCGCGATCACCCCGCCGGGCGAGAGTTTCGCCGTGTAGACCTCGAATGCCTCGCGTGTCATCAGGTGGATCGGGATCGAGTCTGAGCTGAAAGCGTCGAGGATGAGCATGTCATACCGGCCGTCCGGCTCCTCGCGCAGGGTGAGCCGTCCGTCGCCGAGGACGTAGCGGATTTCGGCCTTCGAGTTCTGCACGAAGGTGAAGTGGCCGGAGTCGCGGGCGATCCAGACGACGTGCGGGTCGATCTCGAAGTAGTCGAAGCGTTGGCCGGGCCGGCCGTACGCCGCGAGCGAGCCGGAGCCAAGCCCGACCAGTCCGACGCGCTGCGCCGTCGCGCCGAAGGCGCCCATGATCGCCCCCGTCGGGCCGTCGGGGTGGTAGTAGGCGAGCGGCATGCCGGCGATCTGCGGCGCGCGGCTCTCCAGCCCGTGGATGGTCGTGCCGTGCAGCAGCGTGACGGTGCGACCCGACTCGGAGAGCGTGATGGTGTGCACGCCGAAGAAGGTGCGGTCCTTGTGCAGCACGCGCACGTTCTGGGTCGCGCCGACGGTTCCCGCGCCCATGAGTACCGCGAGGGAGAGCGCGAACGCGAGCGGCTTGCCCGAGGCGAGATACGCCGCGAACGCGGGAAGGCCGACCAGCAGCGCCTGCTGGTTGATGTCCGGCGCCCCGCCGTGGTTCGTCCTGATCCATGCCCGCATGAGCACGATCCACAGGACGAGACCGACAGGGAACAGCACGGGTGCGGCGAAGTCGAAGGCCTCTCGCCACGTCGGACCTGCTTCGCGCTGCCCCTTCGCGGCCGGTGAGCGCTTCTTCGACACGGGAGGCAACGCGGGCTTCGGCGTCCGAGGGATGGCCAGGCACGCCAGCGCGATGACCAGGGGATACTCGAGCACGTCATTGAAGATGACCGGGGCAATGAGCGCGTTGAACACGCCGCCCAGCGCGCCGCCGACAGAGATCAGGAGGTAGAACTCCGTCAGCCGCGCCGGCTCGGGGCGCAGCGCGGCGAGCCGGCCGTGACAGAGCAAGCCGCCCGCGAAAAGCGCGGCCAGGTGCAGCACGACCAGCGCGGCAATCGGGTTGTGCGCCTGCATCAGGAACGCCAGCGCGACGCCTACCGCAAGCACCTTCCACGTCTTCGTCACGCGGCTGGCGTGCGACGGACCGGACGACGCCAGCGACCTGCGCGAGAACGCGAGTATGAACGTGAGCAGGTACACCCCCAGCGGCAGCACCCACAGCAGGGGGATCGCGGCAACGTCCGTCGTGATGTACTGCGTCACGCCGAGCATCAGGCTCGAAGGCAGGAACGCCAGCGCAACCCACGCGAGCCGCGGAGGGACCGAAAGCCGCGCGCCGAACACGGAGAAGGACAGCGTCTGGCTGGGTCGCTCGACCTTGTCGTCCGGCGACTCGCCGCCAGCGGCGGGGTCGGCTGTCTTGCGTCCGGCGCGCATTGCCGCGACCGCGCACGCAGCCGCCAGCAGCACGAAGGCCGCGTAGCCGATCGTCCACGCGACGCCCTGCGCCTTCAGCCCCAACGCAGGCCCGAGCGCGAACGGGTACGCGAGCAGGCCGAGCAGACTCCCCGCGTTGCTCGCGGCGTACAGAAAGTACGGGTCGCCCGCCCCCCTGTGCGGCGTCAGGCTGTACCACCGTTGCAGCAACGGCCCGGCGCTCGACACCGCGAAGTAGGGCAACCCGACCGCGATCCCGAGCAGCGCGAGCAGCGCGAGCGAGGGCGGCGCGCCCGACGCAAGCCCCAGCCGCGACTCCGGCAGCGCGATCGGCAGCGCGACGAACGCCGCCAGCAGGACGATGCCATGCACCACGCCCTGCCACCGCGCCGCGATGCGCGTCGTGAGCAGGTGGGCGTAGAAGTAGCCGCCGAGCAGCGCGGTCTGGAAAAACAACATGGCCGTGTTCCAGACCGCGGGCGTACCGCCGAACACCGGCAGGAAGAGCTTGGCTGCCAGCGGCTGCACGATGAACAGCAGCGCTGCCGCGACGAAGATGGCGATGGCGAAGACGATCGGCATGGAACAACCCTCGGAATGGGCCGAGCATACCACGCCAACGCCGATGGCATCGACCACAAGTGGAGCCACTAGCCCCCGTGGTCCCAGCCCATCTCGCCCGCGTCGTGCTCTCGCCCGTAGGCGTCCACGATCGTCGCCCCCGGGGCTTCGCGCTCGCGGCAGGCGCGGACCAAGCCGATCGGGCCGATCAGCGGCGGCTGCGCGTCGAACGGCGGACGCCCCGAGCGGACGTCGCCCACAGCGACGCACATGAGGAGTTCGTAGTCCTCGCCTTCGCGCACGGCCTGCCGCCAGTCGCGGCAGCGGTGGCTGACGGGGATCTTCGCGGCGTCGATCACGAGACGCACACCGGACGCCGCGCCGATCCGGCCCGCGTCGCGCCCGAGTCCGTCCGAGAGGTCGATCATCGCGTGGACCAGCCCGGATCGCGCCGCGGCGCGCCCCGCCTCCAGGCGCGGCTCAAACCGGAGGTGCCACCCGGACTCGAACGAACCGCCGACCTGGCCTGTGAGCCAGAGTTCATCGCCTGGCAGCGAGCCGGAGCGCGGCACCGGCTTCACACCGTCCATGCGGCCGACGACGGTCACGGTCATCGTGAGCGGTCCCGGTCCCGACGCGATGTCGCCGCCCACGATCGGGCAGCGCCAGTGCATTCCCCACCTGTGCAGGGCGTCGCACAGGTCGCGCCCGTGCTCGTACTTCTCCGGCAGCACGCCCGCGGCAAGCCCCCACGCGGGCACACCGCCCATCGCAGCGATGTCCGAAATCGACCGCGCGACGGCCTTGCGGGCGATCAGGTCAACGGGTGTTCCCGGCTCGAAGTGCCTTCCCTCGACGACCTGGTCCACCGTGAGGAGCAGTTCATCGCCGCCCGGCGCGCGCACGACCGCGCAGTCGTCGCCCGGGCCGACGAGAACCCCCGCCGCGGCGGCATCGGCTCCCGCCGCGATGGTGTAGACGTGGGCGAGCAGGTCTGATTCGCGCATGGGTGATTGTTGCACAGGCGGGGATTCGGCGGCGATGCGGCAAGAACGGCGTGAGTCGTGGCTCGGGGCTGCGTTTGGAGAGACAGAACGGAGCGCGTGATCATCCGGGGCGGGTTGCCCCGGGCGCGCCGGCCGTGCACCAGCGGTTTGCAGGAGTATCAGACATGAAGGGTTCCCAGTTTCGGTTGACGGCGGCGTCGTTTGCGCTCGCTGCCGCGGGGGTCGTGGCGTTGCCGTGCGGCTTGGCGCACGCGCAGGATACGAAGAACTTCAGGATCAGGAACCAGTCGAAGGAGAACGTGCGGACACTCTCCGACCTGTACGCGTTCGACGGCGCGAACAACACGGGCAAGAGGACCGAGATTCTCAGGAAGGGCGACGCGACCGACGACGTCAACATCGCGGCGGGTGGCGTCAAGAACATCGCGGTCCCCAAGGATTCGATGAGCTACACGGTCTCGTGGATGAAGGACGGCAAGGAGATCGAGCACGACCTGAATGAGCCCTTCATCACGTTCGCGTACGCCACCTTCGATGCGCCCGGCTTCGCGGGTCTGATGGCCGTCGCGTTCGACGACGTGCAGGGAGCGCTCCCGCCCGAGGGGTACATGGGCCTGGTGATGGGCGGCAAGTACGCTGAACCGCAGTACCAGTGGTTCACCTTCTACGACGCCACGGCGTCCGACGGCTTCATCGCACGCGACCCCAACGGTGTCCCGATCAGCCCGCTCCTGAGCGGCTACTCCGTCGAGACGGCGTTCCACTGGTCGGTGATCCCGGCACCCTCCACACTCGCGGTCCTGGGCGGACTCGGCATGGCTGCCATCCGCCGCCGGCGGCGATAGCGGACTCGCCGCACGATCACGACCCCGCCCGCCGGGAAGCCGGTGGCGGGGTTCTTGTGCACGAACGGTTGACACGCGCAAACGTCGGCTCCAGGGAGCCTGGCACGGTCATCTCGCCCTTCTTCCTTCCAGGCCCCGTTGCAGCAGCACGAATCCCAGCAGCAGCCCGCCCACGGCAATGCGGAACCACCACGAGTTCGTCACGCCCGCGCGCGGCATCGCCTCCTGGATCAGTCCGAAGATCAGCACGCCGGCCACCGTCCCGACGATCGAACCAGCGCCGCCCGCGAGGGGCGTGCCGCCGATGACCACGGCAGCGATCGCGTCGAGTTCCGCGAGGTGTCCGGTCGTGGCGTTGCCCGCGCCTGTCGCCAGCGTCATTGCCACCCCGGCGAGCGCGGCGCACAGCCCACTGATCGCGTAGACGCGCATCCTCACGCTTGCGACGCGGACACCCATCAGCCGGGCGGACTCCTCGCCACCGCCGAGGGCGTACACGTCGCGCCCGAAGCGTGTCCACCGCGCGAGCACAAAGCCCGCCGCGGCGATCATGATGAACATCACGACCGCCGGCGGGACCGGGCCTGAACCCCATTCCGCGAGCGTGCGGTGGAAGGGGTGGCGGATGGTGATGGATCGCTCGCTGACCATCAGCGCGCCGCCGCGGTAGAGGAACATGCCCGCGAGCGTGACGAGGAACGGCGGCAATGCGAAGCGGTGGATGAGCGTTCCCATCGCTGCCCCGCCCGCCGTGCCGGTCGCGAGCGAGACGCCGAACGCCGACAGCGGGTGCCAGCCGTGCTGCACGAGCAAGGCGATGAGGATGCTGGAGAAGCCGATCGCCGCGCCGACGGAGAGGTCGATGCCGCCGGAGATGATGACGAAGGTCATGCCGATGCAGACCAGTCCGAGGACGGCGTTGCCGACGAGCAGGTTGCGGGCCACGCCGGGCGACAGGAACCCCGGAAAGGCGATGGCGCACGCCGTGAAGAGAGCGATCAGCACGCCGACCGTCGCGGCGAGCGGCACGTCTTGCGGAGAGAGCAGAGCGTGAACGCGAAGGCCACGAAGAGCGCGAAAGAGCAGGCGTCTGGCGGGCTGCTGGTTCATCGTTCTCCCCGCCACCTCGTCGTCCATGCCCTTGCCCGCTCCGAGACCGCCAGGCATACCGCCAGCACTGCGGTTGCCTTCAGGGCCAGCGTCGCGTTCGGGCCGACGTCGTGCAGGTAGAGCGTCGTCGTCATTCCCTGGATGAACAGCGCGCCGAGCGCGGCCCCGACGAGCGAGAACCTCCCCCCCCGCAGCGCGGTCCCGCCCAGCACCGCGGCGAGGATCGCGTCCAGTTCGAGGTACAGACCGGCGTTGTTGGCGTCGGCGGCGCGGATGTCGCTCGCGGCGAGCAGCCCGGCGACGGCGGCCGCCGCGCCGCAGAGCACGTAGGCCGATGCCTTTACCACCCGCACGCGCACGCCCGCCAAGCGAGCGGCTCGTTCGTTGTCGCCCGTCGCCTCGATGAAGAGGCCGAGGGCCGTGCCGCGCGTGAGCGCGACGCCGAGCGTCAGCGCGCCGGCGGCGATCAGCGCGGGCATGGGCACGCCCGCGATGAAACCGCCGTCGATGAAGTTCAGGATGGGGTCGTTGAAGGTGACGATCTGTCCTCCCGTGAGGAGTTGCGCCGCGCCGCGGCCGGCAACCATGAGGACGAGCGTTGCGACGATGGGCTGCACGCCCGCGCCGGCGACGAGCGTGCCGTTGAACGCGCCGGCTGCCGCGCCGACGGCGAGCGCGGCCGCGATGGCCGCCCACGAGTTCGTCCCGTGCTGCGCCACCAGCGTGGCCGCCGTCGCGCCCGCGATCGCCATGACCGCGCCGACCGAGAGGTCCACGCCGCCCGTGGCGATGACGAGCGCCATGCCGAGCGCGAGCAGCACGACGATCGCGCCGCGGTTCAGCACGTCCACGAGCGACCCGGTGAGCCGGCCGTCAATGACCGACAGGTCGAAGAATCCCGGCGTGAAGAGGGCGTTGAACGCCAGCAGCAGGCCGACCGCCGCCGCGGCGGGCGCGGCCCGTCCGATCGCTCGCAGCGCTGCTCGCGCCGAGTCACGCACGCTCGCCCTCCCCCGCGATCAGCCGCATGACGGCTTCGACCGTCACGACTTGGCCGGAGAGTTCGCCCGCCGCGCGACCGTCCCGCAGCACCAGGACGCGGTCGCACACGCGGGCGACTTCCTCGACCTCCGATGAGATGAACAGCATCGCCACGCCGCGCGCGCACAGGTCGCCGACGAGCCGCTCGACCTCCGCCTTCGCGCCCACGTCGATGCCCCGTGTCGGCTCGTCCAGCAGCAGCACGCGCGGCTCCGTCGCCAGCCATCGCGCCAGCACCACTTTCTGCTGGTTCCCGCCGCTCAGTTCGCCCGCGGCCTTCTCCACGCCCGGCGTCGCGATGCGCAGCGAACGCACGAACCGCTCGGCGAGTTCACGCTGCCCGCGCCGCCCGATCGGACGCCACCACCCTCGGCGTGCCTGCGCTGCGAGCGAGATGTTCTCTCGCACCGACAGCCCCGGCACGAGAGCCTCCGCCTTGCGGTCTTCCGGGCAGAGCGCGATCCCCGCGGCGATCGCGCGGCGAGGCGAGCCGGTCGGCACGGATCGCCCGTCGATCTCGACGCGGCCGCTCTCGGGCCGATCCGCGCCAGCGACCATGCGGGCGGTTTCGGTGCGCCCCGATCCGAGCAGCCCCGCTAGGCCGAGCGCGCCCCCCTTCCGCAGTTCGAGGTCGATCGGCCCGACCCGCCCGCGGCGCAGCCCTTGCGCGCGCAGCGCAACGTCCGCCGAAGAACCCGTCCGAGCGTGCGAGCGCTCGATCGCCCGCGCCTCTTCCATCGACACGCCGAGCATCAGGGCAACGAGTTCCAGCCGTGGCAGGTCTTCGGCGTCGCGCACGGCGACCACACGCCCGCCCCGCATCACAGTGATGCGCCCGCACGCCTCGTACACCTGTCCGATGAAGTGCGTGATGAACACGACGCCCATGCCGCGCGTCGCCAGGTCGCGCATCACCGCGAACAGCCGCGCCGTCTCCTCCGCGTCGAGGCTCGACGTCGGCTCGTCGAGCACGAGCACGCGGGCATCAAGGTCAAGGGCACGCCCGATCGCGGCCATCTGCTGCACCGCGATGGGGAGCGACCCCAGCGGTCGTCCCACGTCCGCTCGCACGCCCAGGCGTGCCATGACCTTCTCGGCGCGCCGGCGCGACCGCCGTCGGTCGATCAGCCCGAACTGTCGCGGCTGCCTGCCGAGCAGCACGTTCTCGGCGAGCGACAGGTTCGGCGCGAGGTTCACTTCCTGGTAGACCGTGCTGATGCCAAGCCTCTGCGCCTCGACAGGCGAGCGCGGCCTGACGACACGACCGTCAAGCCGCACCTCACCCGCGTCCGGCAACACCGCGCCGGTCAACGCCTTGATGAGCGTGGACTTGCCCGCTCCGTTCTCGCCCATGAGGGCATGGACCTCGCCCGCGCGGAGCGTGAAGTCCGCGCCGTCGAGCGCGCGCACGCCTGGGTAGACCTTGACCAGTCCGCGTGCTTCGAGCAGTGGGGGTGCCTCGCCCATCGGCGCGTCAGCATACCGGCGAGGTCGCCCGCGCAGTCAGTACTTCCGCGTATCGATAACCTCCGCCGCCACGGACTGGTCAAAGACCCGGTCCTCGACCTTGATCCATTTCGGCAGGGTCTCGCCGGCGAGCGCCCGCTCGACCGCGTCGAACGCGGCGGGGCCGAGCAGCGGGTTGCACTCGACGGTGCAGTTCAGTTTGCCCTGGACCATCGCCTCGAATGCGGCCCGCACGCCGTCGATGGAGACGAGAACGACGTCCGTGCCCGGCTTCAGTCCGGCCTCCTCGATCGCCTGGATCGCGCCGAGCGCCATGTCGTCGTTGTGCGCGTAAACAGCGTCGATCTTCTCCCGTTCCGCCTTGAGGAACGCTTCCATGACCTCCTTGCCCTTGGCGCGGGTGAAGTCGCCCGACTGCGAGCGGACGACGGTCATGCCCGGGAACTCGGCGATGGCCTCCTCGAATCCGCGCTTCCGGTCGATGGCTGGCGCGGAGCCGGGCGTGCCCTGGAGTTCCACGATGCGCCCCGAGCCGCCGAGCCGCTCGGCGAGCCACCTGCCCGCCATGCGTCCCTCCTCGACGAAGTCCGATGCGATCAGCGTGGTGTAGAGCGAGTCGTCGTCCACGTCCACGCCGCGATCGACAAGCACCACCGGGATGCCGGCTCGCTTCGCCTCTCGCAGCACCGGCTCCCATCCGGTCTCGACGATCGGCGCGAGGATGATCGCGTCCACTTTCTGCGTGATGAAGGAGCGCAGGGCGCTGATCTGGTTCTCCTGCTTCTGCTGCGCGTCGCTGAACTTCAGGTCCACGCCGCGTGCCTGGGCCTCGGAGCGGATCGACTCGGTCTCGGCGGTGCGCCACGCGCTCTCCGCGCCGATCTGCGAGAACCCGACGACCAGCCGCCTCGGCCCGCCGGTTTCGGGCGCGGCGGCCTGCTCCTTGCACGCCGTCGCCAGCATCGCAATGGCGGCACACGCGACAATCAGCCTGCGCATCGGTCGTCCCTCACTTCGGTTGCGTCACTCGTTCCCAGTCGTCGCTTCGGAAGGGCGACGCGGGCAGCCCCGCGCCGTTGAACATGTTCGGGTCCGCCGCCGCGCCCCAGCCGTAGCGCACCGCCACCGGCTCGGGCACCAGCGGGCTGAACGCCAGCACGCTCGCCCCGTCGATGATCGCGCCCGCGGGGTGGTACACGCGATCCTCGCCCGCCACCTCGAACCCGCGCGGCATCCCGCCCCGCGCCGACAGCCCGTCGGCGTGCGCGAACCTGGCGCGGATCATGCCGTCCTCGGGCGAGGCGTCGAGGAAGATCGGCCCCGAGCACTCGACGCCATCCACGCCGTAGGTCTTCGCCAGCGCCCAGAGCGCGAGCCGCCGACCGACGTCGCGCTTGTTGCGAGGGTGGATGTCCTTCGCCTCGCCGACGTCCATCGTCACCACCATGCCCGTGTGCGGCGTGCGCATGGCGAGCAGTTGCGCCTCGCGCAGTTCCGCCGTCTCGCCCCGATCGTTCTGGTACTCGAACGGCGCGATCTGCACGAAGTAGAACGGCATCTCCGGGTTCTGGAACACGGCGCGCCAGTCCTCGATCAGCGCGGGGAAGAGCGTGCGGTACTGCCACGCCCGCCCGCGGTTGGACTCGCCCTGGTACCAGATCGCACCGCGCACGGCCATCGGCGCGAGCGGGGCGATCATGCCGTTGTGGAGCGCGGTCGGAGAGTTCGGCCCGATCCGCCGCGGCTCCGGGCGAGGGGGGAGCGAGCCTTCCGCCGCGCGCCGATAGCGCCACTCGCCCGCCAGGCGCACCGGCTGAACGCCCTCTGCGTCCGCCGGGCGCGCCCAGAGATCCTCTGGTGAGCCGTTGATCCCGCCCAGGCCGCCCGTGTCCAGCACCGCGACGGCGATCGTGTTCCGCCCCGCCGCGACGAACCGACCAGGCGCCGTGTAGCGGCGCGGCTGGTTCCAGCGGCCCGGGCCGGTCATTTCGCCGACCTTCTCCCCGTTGAAGAACGTCCAGTCCTGATCGTCGATCGGCCCGAGTGAGAGCAGCAGGTCCCGCCCCGCCCACTCGGACGGCAGGTGGATGGTGGTGCGGAACCAGGCGGTTCCGTCGAACCCGCCGAGGTCTGGCCCACTCCAGGTCGCGGGCACGGGGTGCGTCGGCCATGCGCTGTCGTCGAAGTCGGGTCGTGCCCAGGCGGCGCGCTCGTCGCGTTCGATCGTGCGCTCCCACGCCGCGACCGCCTCGGCGTGTTCGCGATCGAGCCGATCGGGGTCGTCGCGCGTCAGGCGCACGACTTCGAGCCGGTCGGCGAGTTCAGGGAACCTCGCGACTGCGGCCTCGCTCATCCACGCCTCGCAGACGGTGCCCCCCCAGTCTGCCGCGATCAGCCCGATCGGCACGCGAAGTTCGCGGTGGAGTTCACGGCCGAAGTAGTACGCGGTCGCGCTGAACGTGCGTGCGGTCTCTGGCGTGCAGGCGGTCCATGCGCCCCGGCAGTCGTCCTCGGGCTTCGCCGAGAGCGCATTGGCGACGGTGAACAGTCGGATCGCGGGGTGGTCGGCCGCGGCGACCTCCGCCTCCCAGTCCAGCACGCCGGTATAACCGGGTCCGACGTTGCCCAGCGGCATCTCCATGTTGGACTGGCCCGAGCAGAGCCAGACCTCGCCCAGGAGCACGTCGTTGATCGTGAGTTCGTTCCGGCCGCGCACTGTGATCGTGTGCGGCCCGCCCGCGGAGGGCGTGCGCAGGCGCACCATCCAACGGCCGTGTGCGTCGGCGGTCGCGCTCGCAGGCTGCGCGCCGGGCCAGTCGGGCGAGACCGTGATGCGCTCGCCGGGGTCAGCCCAGCCCCACAGGCGGGCCTCGGCGTTCTGCTGCAGGACCATGCCGTCGTCGAAGAACGCGGGCAGGCGCACGTCTGCGAGCGTGGCCGAACCGATCGAGGCGGTTGCGGCGAGGCCGAACCGCAGGGCAAGAACGGGCTTCATGGCGACAGGATACCTCGGCGAGCAGCGGCGTGAGCCGAGGGGGCGCCGGTATGCTGTCAGCATGGCGAACGCGGCCTTCGACCCCCGGGTGATCACCCGCCCCGACCCGATCCTGATGCGGTACTACAGCGTGGTCGCACTCCTGACCGGCCCGCTCTTCCCGATCTTCATCGTCGAGCGTTACTGCAGGTACCGGACGCTTCGATACCGCTTCGACGACGAGGGCGTCTGGATGTCGTGGGGTCTCCTCTTCCGGCGCGAGATCAACCTCACCTACCGGCGCATCCAGGACATCCACGTCTCGCGCGGGCTGATCCAGCGGTGGTTCGGGCTTGCCGTCGTGCAGGTCCAGACTGCGTCCGCGAGCGCGACGCCCGAGATCACGATCGAGGGCGTGCTGGACGCCGACGCCCTGCGGGACTTCCTCTACAAGCGGATGCGCGGGGCGCGCGGCGAGAGCGACGCCGAGTCTGTGCGTGAAGGTTCTCCGGAAGAAGTAGACGAGTTGCTCGACACGCTGCGCGAGGTGCGCGATGCGCTGCGCGTGCTGGCCGCGCGGGGAGGCACGGCGTGACCCTCGCCGCCGACCGCGCCTGCGAGTGGGTCTACCGCGGCGTGTGGGGCGCGATCGCCCGCGACTTCCGCGTGCCGGGCGAGCCGCCGACGCTGCCCGTGCGACCGGGCGAGGAGATACGCTCGACGCGCCCCGCGCCGGGATATCTGCGCTACGTCAAGTTCAAGTTCTGGATCGTGCTGCTGCTGATGGATGGCTTGCTCACCGCCCTGTGGGTCGTGCTGCTCGTAGCGAATCGCACGGTTGGACTGTGGATATTCCCGGTGTACCTGGTCGTCGCCTTCGTGCCGGACGTCATCGCCTACGTCGCCATCCACCTCCGCTACGACACCACGTGGTACGTCTTCACGCCCCGGAGCCTGCGCATCCGGCGCGGTATCTGGATCATCCGCGAGAGCACCATCACCTTCGAGAACGTGCAGAACGTCGCCGTTCGGCAGGGTCCTCTCCAGCGGCGCTACGGCATCGCGGACCTGCACGTGCAGACGGCGGGCGGCGGGGGCGGCGCGGGACCGCACGGTGCACAGCCGGGCGCTGGCTCGCACCACGGCCTGATCGAGGGCGTTGACGACGCGCCCGCCCTGCGCGACACCATCATGCGCTTCGTCACCGCCTCGCGCTCCGCCGGCCTCGGCGACGAACGCGATGCCGCCCCGCTCGCCCGCCCGGCCTCGGCAACACTCACCCCCGAGCACCGCGCCGTCCTGCGCGACATCCGCGAGGCAGCGCGGGCGATCCACGCTGCAGGAGCCTGACGATGCCCGTTCGTTGCCCCTGGGCGAAGACGGAGTTGTCGATCGCGTACCACGACGCCGAGTGGGGCGTTCCGTGCCACGACGACCGCACGCTCTTCGAGTTCATCACGCTCGAAGGGGCGCAGGCGGGGTTGTCGTGGGAGACGATCCTCCGCAAGCGGGGTCGCTACCGCGAGGTGTTCGAGGGTTTCGACCCGGAGCGTGTCTCGCGGTTCACCCCCGCTGACGTTGAGCGTCTGCTGGCCGACCCGGGCATCGTCCGCAACCGGGCGAAGGTCGAGTCGGCGATCGCCAACGCGCGGGCCGTGCTGCGCGCGCGGGAGGAGTTCGGCTCGCTGGACGCCTGCCTGTGGCGGTTCGTGGACGGCCGCCCGATCGTGCATCGGCGACGATGGATGAGCGACATCCCCGCGTCGTCGGCGGTGTCGGACGCGATGAGCACGGACCTCAAACGCCGCGGGTTCGCGTTCGTGGGCACGACGGTCTGTTACGCGCTGATGCAGGCGGTCGGGATGGTGAACGACCACCTCATCTCCTGCCCGCGCCACGCCGAGATATCCGGGGTGCGTTGACCCGGCAAGCCGCGCGCGTCAGCAAGCGGTTCGCGCCGCGTTCTCATCGGAACCTCAGTTGAACCACCACGCGTGCCGGAAGACCTGCCCCTCGAAGGCCCGAACCATTCGATTCCACGTGCCGTCCGCGGTAAACTCGCCTTCTTCGAGATACGGCCCGGCAGCGGAGCCCTGCACCCACAGCACGAGGTCGAACCGTCGCGGCTCGGCAAAGACGCGGCGGACGTTGATGCCGCGCGAGCCGTCGCCCCGCCAGAAGCGGAGCAATCGCCGGCCTTCGAGGAGCGCCTCCGCCTCGTCTAGGCCGAGCAGCCAGGCCTCGCGCATGTCATCATCCACGCGAGCCCCGGGGATGGCCGCCGTCTGGCGCGGGTTGGGGATCCACTCGCGGTCGTTGTCGGTCTCGGTGTCGAAGTACCGCCACATGGCGCGGCTGTGCGCGACCGCGGCCAGGAGGTGCGTGCGGGCGGTCTCCAATCGCGCCGCGTCCTTCACATCGAAACTCAGCAGGTGGACGAAGGCGATCACGTCCGACACGTCCACGCCCGTGCCCATGTCGAACTGCCGCCGCGGCCCCTTGAGGTACTCGTGCGGCGTGACGTTCGCGGGAAAGAAGACATGACCCGCACGCTCGAAGAGGTCGCGTGTGTCGTACGCGAGGAGGAGCTCGCCGAACGCCATGCAGATGCGGCAGTAGCCGCGGAGCCACTCGGCGTCGCCGCGGTCAAAGGCGATGACGAACTCGGCTGCGGTCTGACGGTTCGGGCGGAAGGCGTCCTGGACGATGCGGAAGAGCCGCCAGAGTTCCTCGTCTTCGGTGGCGACGCCGTCGGCGTTGAGATCGAATCGTGTGAGGCCGAGGCGTGCCCGGACTTTCACGCCGTCTGCGCGAACGTCGGCGAGAGTGCGTTCGACCGCCGCGACGTCGTCGAGCCATGCGCGAATGATGGCTTCGAACTGCTCGTGGGTGATGGGCTGTGGGTCAGGGTTCGCGGCGACGCCCTGGTTCACGCCGCCGAGGCCGGTCATCATGCTGGCGAGGGCGACCGTGTTGAACCCGCCGTGCCTGTAGAGCGACTGCGAGAGCCGTTCCCC
The DNA here is from genome assembly GCA_030263455.1 of Synechococcales cyanobacterium CNB. NCBI lineage: Bacteria > Bacillati > Cyanobacteriota > Cyanophyceae > Synechococcales > Synechococcales cyanobacterium CNB. The sequence continues at coordinate 21,358 of SZOZ01000002.1, read as the reverse complement.
GGTGCGAAGGAAGCGGACGATGGCGAGCGTGAAGCGCGCGTCTTCGTCTCGCGGGCTGCCGCGGAGGTGGGCGTCGAGGGCGGCTTCGGCGGCGGTGAGCGTGCCGTCGCCGTGCCCAGCGGTGAAGGCTCGCTCGATGACGTCGGGGTGCTGGCGTTCCTGCGCGACCGCGGGCAGTTGGAGTGCGAGAACGGCGGATGCGAAGGCGAAGAGCGTCGAGCGCGGCATGGGATGCTTCCTTCCCGCGCATCATACCGCCGGCGCGGCGACCAAAGAAAACGCCCGCCCCGGCGGCGTGCGCAAGGGCGGGCGTGTGTACCCCCGTGGGGTCGTGGTCAGGAGTCGGCGTTCACGGACAGCCGTCGTTGTAGGCGTTGAGGAACGCGATCACGTCGAGGGAGTTGATGACCGTGTCGCCGTTGAAGTCGGCCTTCGGGTCGCCGTCGTTGTAGGCATTGAGGAACGCGATCACGTCAAGCGAGTTGACCACCGTGTCGCCGTTGAAGTCGGCAGGGCAGTCCACGCCGCAATCGACGACCGTGATGCGGAAGTCGTCGATGCACGCCTCGACCAGCGACTGCGGGTTGTAGTCCGACGCGATGAAGCGGAAGCGGATCTGGCTCGTCGGCGTCACGACGTCCGCCAGCCTGAACTCCTTGTAGAGCCAGCCGCCTTCGACCTCCGAGCCGCTCGGCCCGACGGTCTCGACGTTCGTCCACGTCGTGCCGCCGTTGGTCGAGACGTCCACGACGAAGACGTCCGAGTACGGCCCGTTGCCGGCGTGGTTGCAGTACCAGCGCCAGTAACTGACGACCGGATCCTGTCCGGCCAGATCGAAGACCGGGCTGAAGAGCGTGGTCTTGCCGTTGTCCACGTCGTACTGTCCCGCGCTGCCGCCGCGTCCGTCCGTTACCCAGCAGTTCGTGCCCGAGACGACCGAGCCGGGCTGCACGATGATGCCGTTGTTGGTGGTCTGTTGCGGCGCCATGCGGCTCCAGTGGCCGGTCGTGGCGTCATCGTCCGGAGCACCGGCGGTCCAGCCCTTGTTTGTGTCGAAGTTGTCCTCGAAGAGTGTGATCAGGCCCTTGGCGGACAGCGCGCTGTGCGAGTTGGTCGGGGCGTTGGCGGGCGAGGTGTAGGTCTTGCTGTCGTCCGCCTGCGCGCTGAAGTAGTAGGCGACGTTCGAGCCGCACGTTGAGGACGGGAAGACCGCGTCGTAGACGTTCGGTGAGACGACCGTCATCGGGATCGCCTGCCATCCGCCCCCGGTGTTCACGTGGAGCGTGCCCGTGCCCGGGACGGGGTTGATGCCCGTGCCGGTGACGTTGACGCGGACGGTGTCGCCGCCCTGGGGGTCGATGACGCTCGGCAGGCCGTTGGGGAAGTCGAACTTGAGCGTCGAGATGAGCGAGAGCGAGCCGAGGACGTTGATGCGGCCGTAGCCGAAGGTGTTGTCCACGCCCGGCGAGCCGAGGTCGGTGCACCCGGCCTTGAGGATGGCCTCGACCTCGTCGGGCGTAAGGGACGGGTTGGCGGAGAAGATCAGGCCGCACAGCCCGGCGGTGAGCGGGCACGCGAAACTGGTCCCGCTGACGGCCGAGTAGGAGGAGTTGCCGCCGTTGCTGGTGGTGTAGACGTTGACGGCCGGGGCGACGACATCCACGAACGGGCCGTAGGCGGAGAACGAGGCCTTGTTGTCGTTCTGGTCGGTCCCGCCCGCGACGATGAGGTCGTCGGCGTCACGATTGCCGAAGGTTAGGTTGCGGTTGTCGTTGCCGGCTGCCCAGACGAGCAGCCCGCCGAGCGACTTGATGTAGGTCGCGCTGGTGAGGTTGGTCTGGTTGTCCACGCCGCTGTAACTGACGCTGGCGACCTTGTCGCCCGCCTCGATCGCCGTCCGCGCCGCGTGGTTCAGCGTGGTCAGGTCAGAACTGCCGCCGCTGGAGTTGGAGACCCGCATCATGCGGTGGCCGAGGTTCCAGCCCACGCCCGAGACACCGACCGCGTTGTTGCCGTTCGCGGACCCGCACCCGGTCACGTTCGTCCCGTGCCCGTTGATGTCCGTGATCTGCCCGCCCTGCGACTCCCACAGCTTGTTCACCGCGTTGTACGCCTCCTTGCGGTGCAGCAGCAGGTCCTGGTGCGTGATCCGGATTCCCGTGTCGCAGTAGGCGACGACCGTGGTCGGGTTGCCGGTGTGGATGTCCCACCCCGCGCACGAACTCATGCGGTTCGCGTTGTGGTGCCACTGGTTGTTGAGCAGCGGATCGTTCGGGCACCCGATCGGGTACACGATCCAGTTCGGGTGCACGTACTGGAACAGGCCAGTGTCCAACAGCTCGCGTGCGACGCGCTCCTCCGAGCCGATTCCCACCTCGAGCACGTACTCGTCGGTCTGCCAGACGTATTCGACGAGTTCGTGCTTCAGCGCGGCCTCCTTCGCGGCCCGCGCGTTCGCCCGCGCTGCGTCGAGGCCGACGCCGCGCTTCGCCCAGTCCGCGTCCTGCACAGGCCGCGCTATCAACTGGCCCGAGAACTCCTGCTGCCCGGGCCGCTCGACGAACATCGGCTCGTCGAGCGCAGCGACCTGCCCCCACACGCACGACACCGCCGCGCTGAGCGCGACAACAACGACGATTCCGGCCGTTCTTCGCAGCATGTTCCTTCTCCGTTCCAAGATGGTCCGCGTTTGCGCCGCGACCCCCCGTCGCGGACGACCCCCACGCCCACGCCCAACCTACACCATCGGCCCGCCGCGGCACAACGCCGATCGTGCCGATTCGGGCGGATTTTCGTGCTTTCCGGACATTCGCGGGCGGGCGCGAGGCCTCCGGCGCGCTCTGCCCGGGGGAATCATCCGGAAACGGCCCCGTCGGCGCCAACCCACTCGGCCAGCAGGCGGTGGAAGTGATGCACGCCCTGCTCGCGCGTCGGCGAGTACCGGCCCCGGTCGTACAGCCGCGAGCGCACGCCCCGCTGCACCGCCTCGACCACCGCTTCGTCCTCGCGCTCGACGCGGTCGAGTTCCGCTCCCGCGCCGGTCGAGATGCGCGACTCGTCCCAGACGTAACTGAGGAACGACACCCGCGTGCGATCGACGCCGAGCGGACGCACCACGTTCACCGAGATGCCCCACGGGTAAAAGTTGAGCATCGTGTTCGGGAAGAGCCAGTAGTAGTAGGCCGCGATCTCGGAACCCTTGTCGGGCGAGTCCGCAGGCAGCTCGAATACGTCCTCCCCCCCCTTGCTCACCCCGAGTTGGAGGCTGGCGTAGCGGTACGTCTCGGTGCGGTACTGCCCGTAGTCGAGCGCGGCCGCGAGCGAAGCGTGCACGAACGGGATGTGGAACCCCTCCAGGTAGTTCTCGACGTACAAGGCCCAGTTGCACTTCACGAGGTAGTCGCGGCTTCGTGCCGGGTCGAAGCGGGCCTGCTCGATCGGGAGGAAGCCCACGCGACGATCCATCTCCGCCGACAGTTCGTCGAACCCGAACGCGGGCGAGAGACCCGCAAAGATGAACTTCCGCCACACCGCCATCGGCACGCGCGGCAGGTTGTCCTTCTCGCTGGGGAATCCCTCGCACCGCTCGAACTCGGGCATGGATCGGAATCGCCCGTCCAGTTCGAAGCGCCGACCGTGGTATCGGCAGGTCAGGCACGTGACCCGATCCGGCGCCTCCGCGACGAGCGTCCCGCGGTGAGTGCAGACGTTCGACAGGCAATGCAGGGCGTCAGAGCGGTCGCGCGTGAGCAGGATCGGCTCGTCGAGACACCCCTCCAGGAGCGTTACGGGATGCACCTGTCCGGGAAGCCGCAGTTGGTCCGTGTCCGCGATGAGTTGCCACGACCGCGCGAAGACCGCGTCCCTGGCTCGCTCGTACACGCCCGGGTCGGCGTAGAACCGGCCCGGCAGCGTCCGCGCCCTGCGAATGTCCGCGTCGATCTCCATTCCCGCGCCTCCGGAACATGTCCTGCCCGTCCGAAGATTACCGCCTCGTCGGGGAATGAACCGCGACCCAGCCCCGGCGATCTGCTAGGCTTGCATCCAGACCGTCAGGGGGCGATGGATGGCGTCCGGCGAGCAGCAGCACCCTCAAGGCAGCGGCGAAGCGACCGGCGGCAACGCTGGTCGAAAGCCCCCGTCATCCCGGTCGCCGGGCTTCGCGGATCAGCCGACGCTCGCGCCGGGCGAGTTTCCCGCCGCAGCCGCCACGGGCAGTCAGACCCCGCCTCCCGCGGCCCGCCCCGATACGCCGCCACCACCCGCTCACGACTCCGGCACGGGTCGACCGGGTTCGTGGGCGGCGCGAAGTCCGCAGCAGCGGCCCGTCACCGACTCGTGGGATCGTCCACCTCCCGGATCGTCCGGCGCACTCGGCTCGGATCCGGACCGCGGCGAAGCCGCGACGATCGCGCCGTGGCAGAGTTCCTTCGGCGGGCAGCGCATCACCGCCGGCAAGAACATCGGCCCCTATCCGATCGAGCGAGAACTCGGACGGGGGGGCATGGGCGTCGTCTACCTTGCCAAGGACACTCGCCTCAACCGTCGCGTCGCGATCAAGGTGCTGCCCGACGTCTTCGCCCAGCACCCCGAGCGTGCGGCCCGCTTCCGACGCGAGGCGCAACTGCTCGCGTCGCTCAATCATCCGAACATTGCGGGCATCTACGGCCTCGAGGAGCACGAGGGCCATCACTACATCGTCATGGAGTTCGTGCCGGGCGACACGCTCTCGGAGCGGCTTGCCAACGGGCCGCTGAGCGTGGACGACGCCGTCCACGTCTGCGCCCAGATCGCCGAGGGGCTTGAGGCTGCCCACGAGCGGGGCGTGATCCACCGCGACCTGAAGCCGGGGAACGTCAAGATCACGCCGGACGGGCTTGTCAAGGTGCTCGACTTCGGCCTGGCGAAATCCTCGCACGACAGCGGCACGGTCGGCGGTTCCGAGGCGTTGCAGACCGGGTCGCTCGAGAACACGCAGGAGGGCGTCATCCTCGGCACGGCAGCGTACATGAGTCCCGAGCAGGCCCGCGGCCGCACGCTCGACAAGCGCACGGACGTCTGGAGTTTCGGGTGCGTGCTCTACGAGACGCTCTGCGGCGCGCCGCCGTTTCGTGCCGACACGATCTCGGACACGATCGCGCTCATCCTGCGCTCCGAGCCGGACTGGTCGGCCCTGCCCGTGGACACGCCGGGCCGCGTGCGGGAGGTGCTCCGCAAGTGCCTCCAGAAGGATCCGAAACGGAGACTCCGCGACCTGGGAGACGCGCGCATCGAGCTCCACGATGCCTACGGGGCGCTCTCGGGGTCGCACGTTGACGTGCCCTCTGAGGTGCGCGCGATCCAGGTAGAGGAAGCGCAGGCTTCGCCGTGGCTCGCGCAGTTGCCGTGGATCGTCGCGGGGGTTGCGCTCGCGCTTGCGGCCACGCTGCTGGCCGTCGTGCTCAAGGGGGGGCCGACGGGCCAGGCGACGTCGGCGATCAGCGCTCCGCTCGCTCGCTTCGCGCTCGCTCCGCCCGTGCAGGGGAAGTACGACGCGCCCGACGGAGCCGGCGCGGTCGCGATCTCGCCGGACGGCAGCCTGCTGGTGTTCCGCGCGAGGGATGCGGCTGGCGCTCGCCTGTACCTGCGGCGTCTGGACTCTGTCGATGCCGAGCCGATCGCGGACACGGACGACGGGCGCATGCCCTTTTTCGCGCCCGACGGCTCGTCGGTCGGTTTCTTTACGCCTGGCCGCCTGCGCCGCGTCGGCCTGACCGGCGCGCAGCGGTTCGTGCAGGACGTCGCCTCGGTCTCCGACGACGTCGCCGGCGCGGCGTGGGTGAGCGACAACGAGATCATCTTCGCCGCCGTGGGATCGAGCACGCCCGGGCTGTTCCGAGTTCCCGCGTCCGGCGGGTCACCCTCGCCGCTGACCGTGCCCGATCGGGCACGGGGAGAGGTCGCCCACGCCTGGCCGCACGTGCTGCCGGGTGGGAAGTCGATCGTCTACGCGGCGTTGACCGGCGAGGGACAGCCGGGTGCGACGATCTACGCACTCGCGCTGAACGAGGGGGCGCAGCCTGTCAGAGTCCTGGAGGGGTACACCGCGCCAAGGTACACCGACGGCTACCTGCTGTGTGCGCGCGGCGACTCGCTGTACGCGGTGAAGTTTGACGCTGATCGTCTCGCTGTTGCCGGTGCGCCCGTCTTCGTGAACCAGCGCATCCTGTCGTCCTCCGGCCGTGCCTCGGGCGAGTTCGCCGTCTCGCGCGGCGGGACGCTCGCGCTGATCCCCGGCTCGCTCGCGCAGGCCTCGAACACGCTGGTCCGCGTGCCGATCGATCGGGCGGCCGGCGAAGCGAAGGACGTGCTCACGTCCGAACTCGTCCAGGCCTCTCCGCGCTTCGACCCGCGCGACCCGTCGAGGATCGTGTTCGCTTCGGGCCAGGACGGCGGCGTGTGGGCGTACTCGCCCGCCGCGCCCGAACCCCAGCCCCTGGTCCGTAACCCGCTGCTCGGTCGTCCCGTGGCATTGACGTTCAAGCCCGACGGCTCGGCGGTGACCGCGACGCTGAGCGTGGGGAACAAGTGGGCGTTCACGACCATCCCGATGGATGGGGCCGCGCAGCCCCGCGAGGAATACAGCACCGACCGCCCGATCGCGGCGTCCTCGTGGCGTCCGAGTCAGTCCTCGGAGCTCGTCGCGGTCGAGACGCAGGCGGCCACGGGGCGCGACATCGTGCGCATCGCCTCAGGGCAGCGCACGGCGCTGCTCGCGACGCCCGCCGATGAGCACTCGCCCGTGTTCTCGCCCGACGGGCGGTGGCTGCTGTACGTCTCGAACGAGAGCGGCACGCCGCGCGTCTATCTTCGTGGCTATCCCGATGAACGAACCGTCGTGGATGTCTCGCAGGGATATGGCGAAGAGCCGCTCTGGAACGGCGCCGCCTGGAGCGAGGCGTCCGCTGAGGTGCTGTACCGGGACCGCGACACGATCAAGCGCGTCCACGTTCTGTTCGAGAACGGGCATCCGCTCGTCGGCGTCGCGGACACGGTGTACCGGGGCGTGCACCGGGTGGGCGCGGACGGCGTCCCAGCGTGGGACGTCGCGCCGGACGGCCGTTCCATCGTCGCGATCAGGGACGGACGCGCCGACGCCTCCGCCGACGCGCTCCACATCGTCCTCGGGTTCCACCGCGAGATCGAGCGTCTGCTCGCCCCCAACTGAAGCGGCTTCGTTCACCATGCGCACGATCACCGTCATCACCACGGGCGGCACCATCGAGAAGACCTTCGACGAGCGCACCGGATCGCTCGAGAACCGCGGCTCGATCCTCCGGCGCATGCTCCGCCGCATCCGTCTCGAAGAGACCGACACCCGCATCGTCGAACTCATGAGCAAGGACAGCCTGCTCATGGGCGATGCCGACCGCGCCCGCATCGTCGCCGCCGTGAAGGACGCTCTGGCGTCCCGCGATGTCTCGGGCGTGGTCGTTCTCCATGGTACCGACACGCTCGAGCACACCGGCGAGGCGCTGCACGCCGCGCTCGGCGTCCCCCGTGTTCCGGTCGTCATCACGGGCGCGATGCGCCCCTTCGAGATGAAGCGGTCGGACGCGCTGCAGAACCTGACCGAAGCGCTCTTCGCGGTCGGTGTCCTCCCGCCGGGGGTCTATTGTGTCGCGCACGGGCGCGCCCTCCGATTCCCGGGCGTCGTCAAGAATCGTGAGCGTTCGACGTTCGTTCGTGCCGCGGATCGGCCGTGACACGGAGCGGGGCGTTGTGGTGCGGTCGGCGAGGCTGATTTTGTGAGATCGCGGCCGGCGCGCCGCGGCTGCTCGGTACACTGACCACGGGGGCCGCGGCGCGGGCGGCTCGGTGTCGTCTGCAGGATCTGTCGCTCGCTCCCCGAGCAACGAAACGAGGAGAGATCACATGTCGAAGAAGTGTTCGGTCATCGCTGCCGCTGTCCTCTTGTGTGCGACAGCTGGCCTCGCGGCGGGGCAGGCAAGCCCGCTCTACATGTTCTCGTACGATACGAACCAGGCGGTCATCGTGCAGAACGGCCAGGTCATCGGTCAGTTCACGAACAGCGGTGCGTTCCGAGAGACAGCCCTGGCGATTCACTCGACCATCAGGGTGCTCGGGCGCAACCCAGGCGAGAACGGTCGCGAGTACGACCTGAACGGCGCCCCGCTCGGCGGCGGACCCTACAACAACCCCGCCTACGTGGACGTCTACGACGGCACGACCGACGGCACGTTCAACTACGGCATCGCGCACAACGACTTCAACACCAACTTCGCGGTCGTCCGCGGCGACGCGAACTGGAACAACGTCTCCGTTCTCTTCGTCCCCGTCGATCGCTCGTCCGGGATCGCCTACGACGGGAACACGAACACGCTCTGGATCGCCGGCAACGTCGGCGGGCTGACCAGCCTGATGCAGTACGACCTGAGCGGGAACCTGCTCCAGCACATCTCGCTCTCGTTCATCAGCGGCGCGGGCTACGGGCTGGCTTGGGACCCCGCCGACGACACGCTGTGGGTCACCGGCGCGTTCAACGGGGGCACGGTGGACGCCTACCAGTTCTCCAAGTCGGGCGTTCTGCTCTCGACGATCGACCTGCCCGGCATGCCGGCGACGAACTGGATCAGCGCGGAGATCCTCCCCGACGCCGACTGCTACGTCGACTGCAACGGCGACACCGTCATTAACTCGCTCGACGTGCTCTGCTTCCTGAACAACTACACCTCGCAGAACCCCGCCGCGGACTGCAACGGCGACACCGTCATCAACTCGCTCGACGTCCTCTGCTTCCTCAACCTCTACAACAACCCGCCCTGCCCGTGAGGCGTGACGACGGAGCAATCCGGCCTGGACGCACGGCGCCCGGTCCGAGGGGACCGGGCGTCGCTTTTCTTGCCTGTTCACGGGGCGGCGACGCGCGTCAGACCTCGACCGTCTCGAACCGCACCCGGCCCTCGACGAGTCGGGCGAAGTAGCCCTCGATCCGCTCGACGCCGGTGACTCGGTGCACGAAGGCGGCGGCGCGGACGAGGTCCGCCCGCTGCACGAGTTCAAGGCGCGGCTCGCCGAGCGAGAGGCGCGTGCCGTAGAACGCGCAACCCTGATGCGCAATGAGCACGATGCGCTTCAGCCCGTGCACCTCGACGAGGAACCGCAGTTCGTCCACGACGCCCTGTTCCTCGAGGTGCGCCTGCGGGTGCCCCGCAAGGCACGCCGGACCGCCGGGGAGCGCGACGCGGTCGTACCGGGGCAGGCCCAGCCCATTCTGGAGGAAGTCGTCGAAGTGCTCGCCGACGCGGCCATCGGAGCAGTACACCGCGGCCGCACGGATGCGACTGGCCTCGTAGGCGATCCTCGACTCGTAGCCTCCCATCTTGCTCACTTCGAGTCCCGCTTGGCCTGGCGAGCGCGGGTCCGCGAGGCGACGTGGCTCATCGCCCGCTTGACGTTCGTGTCTTCGAGACGCCGCTCCTTGCGAACGGCGAGCGCGTCCGGCGAAGCTTCGGGACGGGCGACCGGGCCGGTGGGGTGCGGTCCGGGGCTGGGGGTTCGAGGCGAGCCGGGCTTCTTGACGCCCGCCCTCTTCTTCGACGATCGCTTCGCGCCGCCCTGCGCTCCCGTGCCCTTCTTCTTGGCCATGTGGTGCTCCTCCCGATGCGGTGATCGCCGGTGCGGGAAGTCTACCGCCCAAGAGCGCCGCTCGCACGGGTCAGAATCGCAGCTGGAGCCTGGCGAAGAGCGTGTCTGCGCCGAGACCGGACCCCATCGAATCGGCGGCGCCGGCGCGGAGGAACTCGTACCCGAAGCGCAGGCCCGCGTTGTGGGAGAGGTCAACACCCGCCTCCGCGCCGATGGCGAGGAACCGGCGTTCGTCCTCGTCCGGCCGGCGACCGACGCCCGTGCCGCGCAGGTGCAACCACTCGCCGACGTCCCACTGCATGACCGTGAAGGCCTCGGAGAGCGGCGTGAGTTCCTCCGCGTCGCTGCCGAAGCCGGCGGTCATGCGGCGGTCGAGTCTGGCCGCTGCTCCCCGGCTCATCGCCTCACGGCCCACGGCAGCGAAGCCGAGCGGCGGGCCGAGGCGCACTTCCGCGGCGCGATGCTCGAGTCGATCGGACGAGAGTGGTTCGATGACGAGCGCATCGGCATCGTGCACGTCATTCGCCTCGACGACCGGGGCAAGCCGCAGGTCCAGGCGCGAGGGCGGATCGCCGTTCTCCGCGACGATGGACTCGGCGTGCCCCGGCACCGTGATGGTCAGGCCCGAGAACGGATCGTGCGATTCCGTTTCCGTCGTGAACGCGGCCGGCGAGAACACGACAGCGAGAACCGGCGATTCGATCATGTCGGAGAGGAGCCAAGCCAGCGCATCGAGGTCGTCAGGCTCTTCGGCAGGAGGATCGAACGCCGCGCCGGGAACGGCCAGCGCGAGCGAGGCGACCAGCGTGGCGATCTCGCGGGTGTGAGCCATCGCACCGCCCTCTACCGCCGCCTCGCGGCGCGGTTGCCGCGGGCGTCGTTCGAAGAATAGAGCATCCGCTGAGACCAAGCGTCGCGGCCGCGCGGTTACGGCTCCGGGGAAACATCCGGCGACCCCCTCATCCCGAAGCGATCAGCGCGAGAAGCGACCTCTCACTCGTCGAGCGACGCCAGCCCGGCACGGATGGCAATGCGCGCAAGCTCGACACGGTTCGACGCACCGAGCTTGTTCCCCAGCGAGACCCGATGCCACTCGACAGTCTTGACGCTCCGGTGGAGTTTCTTGGCGATATCGGCGGTGGATAGACCCTGGCCGATGAGGGCGAGCACCTCGCGCTCGCGGGGCGTGAGCGAGCCGATCGGACCCTCGTCGCTGTGCCGGGCCTCGATGCGCTCGACACCGGGCTCGGCGGGGGTCGTCGCCGAGATGGGGTGGCAGACGATCAGGACACGGGCAGGCTCGCCATGCTCTCCGGGGACGGGGCGCACATGGGCGCGACGCATCCGCCCGCCGAACATCCCGTCCACGATGAGCGGTTTGCCGCTCTCGACGGCACGGCGCGCGTACTGGACCCGTTCGTCCGCGACCTCGGTCGGCATGACGGCGCGGAGGTGTTGGCCGCGCACGGCGTCGGCCGTTACGCCGAGCACGCGTGCCGCTTCACCGTTCACGAACTCGATCTTGCCGTCGGTGTCGTGAACAAGCACGCACACGCCCGTGTCCTCGGCCAGCGCCTGCCAGCAGACCGGCGCGGGATGGATCGGCTGGAGGGAGTACTCCTCGTGTCCGACTGCCGGGGGAGACCCGGTCGGGGTTGATGTGGTCACCATGATGGGTTCGGTCCTCTGCGGGGTTTCGACCGGTTCCCGTACGCCCGACGGTCCGTCGCCGGGGCCCACCGCACGAGAACCAGACTCAACGAGGAGATTAATCGTTTCACCGGGGGGTCGGTCAAGGATCATGGTCGGCGAAAGGGGTGGATCAACCCGGAGAAACCCCGAAAAACCGCGTTCTGGGGTCAGAAATCGACTTTCTTTCCAGTTGAGATTTCTCCCATCCTCCGCCCCCGGGAGTCTCGACCGTCAAGCGATCTCCGAGTTCGGCATCAACTCGCACGCGACCTGTTAGCGACTCCTTACTTCCGTTGGCGCGGATGAGAATCTGCCTGCCCGGCGCGCCGTCACGTGCGCCGTGCGCGCCCGGTGCGCCGCGTGTGCGCCGTTGTGCGTTGATCGAGATGCGCGCGGGCGCGAGGAACTCCAGTTCACGGACGATGCCGTCGCCGCCGCGCCATCGGCCTTCGCCGCCGGACCCGCGGCGCACGGCGAAGCGCACCACGCGCACGGGGTAGCGCCGTTCGAGAACTTCCGCGTCCGTGATGCGCGTGTTGGTCATGTGGACGTGGACGGCGGACGCGCCGTCAAAGCCCGGCCCAGCGCCGGCGCCGCCGCCGATGGTTTCGTAGCACCCGCCCTGCTCGTCGCCGAACGCGACGTTGTTCATCGTTGCCTGGCTTCCGGCGCACAGGCCGAGGGCGCGCACGAGCAGATCGGCGAGACGCTGGCTCGTCTCGACGTTGCCGGCCGCCACTCCCGGGCACAAGGCCGGGTCGGCGACGAAGCGCGGGTTGAGCATCCCCTCGGGCACGCGCACTTCTACAGATCGCAGCAGCCCCTCGTTGAGCGGCATCGGCTCGTCAATCATGACACGCAGCACGTAGACCACAACACTGCGCACGATCGCCTCGGTAGCGTTCAGGTTGCCGGGGTGGACGCCGGCCGTGCCCGTGAAGTCGATGATCGCCCTGTCCCTGATGGTCTCGATCGTGACGCGCACCGGCGAACCATCGTCGAGCGCATCGGCGAGCTCCACGACGCCCGCGGGGCGGCGGCGCAGCGCGTTCCGAACACGCGATGCGGCGCGAAACTTCAGCGAGCGCATGAATCCGAGCGCCGTCTCCGATCCGAACTCACGCGACAGCGCGCGCAGTCCTTCGGCCCCGTATGCCACGGCTTCGACCTGCGCCAGCAGGTCAGCCGCGTTCGTGCTCGGGTCGCGGCTCGGGCGCGGCCCGCGCTCGAAGATCGCCCGCACGGCGGCGGGATCGATCGCGCCGAGCGCACCGATCGTCGTCGGTGCGATGACGACCCCCTCTTCCTCGAGCGTTCGCGAGTCCGCGGGCATCGAGCCGGGCGCGATGCCGCCGATCTCCGCGTGATGTGCCCGGCACGCGACATACCCCAGCGGCAGTCCGGCGCCGTCATGAACGGCGAGCATCACCGTCACGTCCGGCAGGTGCGCCCCGCCGAAGCCGGGGTGGTTGGAGACGGCGACTTGCCCGGCGAAGTCGTGGCCGAGCACGCCGCGCACAGCCCGCACGCACGCGCCCAGCGCGCCCAGATGCACGGGCACGTGCGGTGCGCTGGCGACAAGCTCGCCCTCGGCGTCCACGACGGCGCACGAGAAGTCGAGCCGATCCTTGACGTTGACGGAGAGGGCGCTGCGCCGCAGCCGTTCTCCCATCTCCTCGGCCAGAGAAGAGAGTCGGTTGATGAACAGTTCTGCCCTCACGGTCTCGGCCTGCGCCGGGGTTCGACCCGCGTTCTCTCCTGTCAGCACGAGCGCACCGCAGTCCGAGACGCGCAGCGACCACCCCGGCTCGACGAACGTTGTGCAATGCTGCTCGGTGACGAGCGCGGGGCCTTCCAGCGCCGCGCCGGGCGCGAGACCGCCCCGCTCCAGAACCACGCACTCCCGCCACGCCCCTTCAGCCCAGACACGCCCGCTCCGTTTCATCTCGTCCGCGCGCCCTCGCCTTCGCTCGAAGCGGTTCGGAATCTGCCCGCCAGACCCGGCCGCGGCCGCTCGCACCGCGACGACTTCGACCGCGCGTCCGGTCCCCGCTGCGCCGAACAGTGTGCGATGTCGATCCTCGAATCTTGCTCGTGCGCCCGGCCCCGCCTCGACTTCGACCGCTTCGTCCTGCCCCTCGAAGCGCAGGTCGAGCCACGCGCCGAGCGTCCGAATGTCCTTCGGGTCAACGTCCTCACGCGCGACTGCGGCGCGCGCTTCACGCTCGACCTCGGTCTCGATTCCGCGCAACCATGCCTCGTCTTCATCCAGCGACCGCAGCACGGTTCGCTCGGCGAACCGCTCGATTCGTGCCGCTCCCAGCCCGGCCGCGCTCAGCAGGCCGGCATCCGCCGGCACCACGACCGTCCGCACGCCGAGCCGCCGCGCGATCCCGCACGCGTGCTGCGGCCCCGCCCCACCGAACGCGACGAGGGCGTAGTCCGCGGGGTCGTAGCCCTCGCGTGCGGAGACCCGTCGCACGGCGTCGGCCATGCGCTCGTCGGCGATCTGGATGAACCCTTCGAGCAGTTCATCGCGCGACATGACACCGCCGCACGCCGCGAGGGCCTGATCGGCGCGGCGCGCTGCGGCCGCCGCGTCGAGCGGGACGGCGAAGCGCGCCGCATCAAGCCGACCGAGCAGCAGGTTCGCGTCGGTCAGCGTGAGCGGGCCACCCGCGCCGTAGCAGGCCGGTCCGGGGCGTGCACCCGCGCTTTCCGGTCCCACGCGCAACGCCCCGCGCTCCGCGAAGCAAACGGACCCCCCGCCCGCGGCAACCGTCTCCACGGCGACGCACGGGGCGACGACCCGAGCGTGACCGACACGGGTCTCGAACCGGCGTGCCGGCGCGGCGTCGATGCGAGTGGCGTCCGTGCTCGTCCCGCCCATGTCGAGGGCGATGGATCGCGCGAACCCGGCGAGACGGGCCGCTTCGGCCGCGCCGACCGCGCCGCCCGCCGGTCCGCTCAGGAGCATGTCCTTGGGCCTGATTCGTTCACGCCGCACCAGCCCGCCCGCGCTCGTCATGATCAGCAGGCGAGAACCGGCAAGCGACCGTTGCACTCGGTCGAGGTAGTCCTCAACGGCGCCCGCGAGGTACGCATCGACGACGGCCGTCTCCGCGCGCCAGAGCAGCTTGATCCGTGACGAAAGGTCGGTCGATGCCGCGACACGCTGAATGCCGCCGCGCCGGACGGCCTCCGCGACGGCCCGCTCGTGCGCCGGGTTGGTCCACGAGTGAAGGAGCGCGACCGCCGCTGAAACCACGCCCAGCCCCGCCAGCCGTCGTGCTTCGCGCTCGACCGCATCGAGGTCCGGCCGGCGCAGCACGCGGCCCTGCGCGTCGAGCCGTTCGTCCACCTCGACCACCGCCTCGCACAACGGCGCGGGTCGCTCGATGCGCAGCGAGAACAGGTCCGGCCGGGTCTGATCGCCGATGAACAAGAGGTCACCGAATCCGCGGGTGATGAAGAGGGCGACTCGCCCGCCCTGCCGCTCGAGGAGTGCGTTGGTCGCTCTCGTCGTGCCGAGGCGCATCTCCATTCGCGGCAAGGGTGAGCCGGCGGGCGTACCGGTAACCATGCGCGCCGCGAGCAACGGCGCAACTTCGTGTGCGCTGAGTTCGAACGCTGCGCCGTGCTCTGCCCACGTCGGCCATTCGCCCCTGACGGCCAGCACACGCCGGCCGGGATCGAAAGACTCGACCAGCGCGGCAGGCCCATCTCCATCCACGGGCCTGAGCGTCATGCCCGCGGCGAACCGGCCGTCGTGCTCTGCCCATGCACATTCGACTCTCGCCGCAGAGGAGCCGGTGCGTTCGCGCGCCCGCCCGCGCACGACGCCGGCGCTCAGGGCCTTGGCACGTCGGACCTCGCCTGCCGGCCCCAGTGCGAGGCAGTCGGTGAATGTTCCGCCGGTGTCGATCCACACGCGCCACATGCGGCAAGCGTACTGCGCGGCGGGATGGTTGGCGTTCGTGCGCGCTGGACTTCACCGCGTCCGATCGCCGATACTCACCATCCCTCCACGTTCCGCCTCTATCCTTGCTCCACCCGATGACCGACGAAGCGCCTCATCATCGATCCGCACGATCACCGAACGGCAGCGCCCATCGGTGGGGAAAGGGGACGCGCTCGCCGCTCGAAGGCCAGATGCTGGCCGGCCCGCGATCGCGGACGGAGGAGTTCTTCCGCGTTCTTCGCATCACGGCCGAGTTCATCCGCGGGTTTCGCGCGCTGCACTTCGTCGGGCCGTGCGTAACCGTCTTCGGGTCGGCGCGGTTCAAGGAGAATCACCGCTACTACATCATGGCCCGCGAGGTCGGGCGTCGGCTCGCCGAGACCGGTTTCGCCGTGATGACCGGCGGCGGGCCGGGCATCATGGAGGCCGCCAACCGCGGCGCGAAGGAGGCCGGCGGCCTGAGCATCGGGTGCAATATCCTGCTGCCCAAGGAGCAGGAGCCGAACCCCTACCTCGACAAGTTCATCGAGTTCAACTACTTCTTCGTGCGCAAGGTGATGCTCGTGAAGTATTCGTCTGCGTTCATCGTCCTCCCGGGTGGCTACGGCACGCTCGACGAGGTCTTCGAAACGGGCACGCTCATCCAGACGGGCAAGATCGAGCACTTTCCCGTCGTCATCATGGGGCGGGACTACTGGCGGCCGCTCGGCGAGTTCCTGCGGCACACGCTCGTGCCCGAGGGCACCATCGACCCCGTCGATCTCGAGCTCTTCTCCGCGACCGACGATCCCGCCGAGGCCGTCGAGCGTGTGATGGCGGGCATCCGCCCCATGGACCACCCGCCGAAGCCCAGCCCGATCCTCGGCGAATCGCGCCCGGAGCC
The DNA here is from genome assembly GCA_030263455.1 of Synechococcales cyanobacterium CNB. Classification (NCBI taxonomy): domain Bacteria; kingdom Bacillati; phylum Cyanobacteriota; class Cyanophyceae; order Synechococcales; species Synechococcales cyanobacterium CNB. Next base: position 5,174 of record SZOZ01000002.1, on the reverse strand, counting down.
GAGCCGCGCGGGCGAGCAGACGGTGCGCTGATCCCGTCAGTACCGAACCGTCATTCCCGCGAAGAGGCGGACGGTTTCGGTGTCGGGATGGTCGAGGCCCACGACGACGCCCGCATCGAACCGCAGGTCGCGCGTGATCGAGAACGCGAACCCACCCGCGATCGACGGGCTGTAGCCGCTGTCGTCGGCGAGCGAGAGTTCTCCGATGTACTCGCCGTACACCCCGAAGCGGTCCGTGATCTCGCGCCCGAGCGCGACCGTGTGCGAGAAGACAGTCTCGTGCCCGTTGTTGTCCCCGCCGCGAACGCGGTCGATCTGCACCTGGGCACCGAGGTCCCACCCCTCGGCGAGCGAGCAGGCGAAGGGCACGACGATGCCGCCCTCGACGCGATTGGAGGCCACGTCATCGCTGCCGGTCGGAAACACGAGGTATGGCAGGATCGCGAGGGCGGCGTCCCCGTCGTCGTTGCCGAACAGGTTGACTTTCAGCCGCAGCCCCGTGTTTCCGACGCCGCGGCGGGCTCCCTGCTCGGGATCATCGCCGACCAGGTAGGGGTCAAGGAGGAACTGGATGTCGGCGCTGCTGGTCAGGCCGAGCTTCAGGTTGAGCGGAGCGATCGACGTAGACGAGACACGCCGCGCGCCGGAGCCGCTCCAGGCGTGCTCGACGAAACTCATCTCCAGCTGGATCGCACCGGCATCGACGGTGTACGGGCTTTCCGTCGCATCGGGCCTGTCCGCGCTCAGCGGCCTGCGGAGCTCCGCCGGCGTCGGGTTGAACAGGGAGTAGGCCGACTTGTCGGGCACGGGCTGAGCGTCCGCCATGCTCGGACACGACCCCGCGATCGTCGGACAGAGCGCTGCCGTCGTCACGAGCCTGGACAGGGCGTGATGCACGACGATTCTCCTTGCCTGTAGCCAAGGCTACATTCGGAGTCAAGCCGGGCGTCAGCCGGGCAACTCAGGGCCGAGGAACGGAGGTCGGCTCGATGGGGTTCACTCGCACCCCGCCGACCACGCGCTCAGGAAGGCGAGCACGTCGAGCGAACTGAGTACGCCGTCGGTATTGATGTCGGCGACGGGGTCGCCGCCGGTGAACGCGACGAGGAACGCTTGGACGTCGAGGGGGTCGACGGTCCCGTTCATGTCGAAGTCGGCCGGGCAGTACGAGCAGCCGTTGAGGCCGAAGACGTAGGCCGCCCCCGGGAGGTTCTGGTGGTCCGTCCCGTCGCGGTTCGCGCCCACGAGCACGACGTTGCCGTTGAGCGCAAGCGTCCTTGAGAACAGGTCGGGAACCGGAGGCGACTCGACGCTCAAAGCGTTCGTGTGGCTCCATGCGCCCGCCTGTCGTCGGTAGACTCGAGCGGCGTTCGCGCCGGGATACTCCGGGTCGGATCGTCCGCCGATGATGACGGTGTCGCCCGCGCAGGCGACAGCCCGCCCGAAGCTCTGGCCCCCGCTGGAGACGGACTGTTCAGGCGCCCACACGCCGCCGACGAGCCTGTAGATGGCCGCGCTCGACTGCGCACCGCCCGGCCTGCCGATGACGGCCAGCCCGCCGGAGAGCGCGACGGCCGATCCGGCCTGGGAGCCGCTCGGGCCGGTAAACTTTGCCTCCTCGACCCATTGACCATCCGGCGTGCGCCGGAACATGTAGGCCGCTCCCGCGTTGCCGCCGCCATGCCTCGGTGCGCCCACGAGGATGCGATCAGCAGAGACGGCGACGGCCGCTCCGAATCGGTCGGAGCCGGCGCCGTCCGAGGCTCGGAGGATCGCCGCTTCGCTCCACCCTTCGTCCGGGTCGTTGGCGCTGAGTTCGAAGACGTAGACCTTGCCCGTATCTGCCGGGCTCAGGTCCTCCGGCGAACCGATCACGATCCGAGTTCCCTGCACGCCGATGCTCTGTCCGAAACGTGCGCCGCGCCCGGCCTGCGATCCGTTCAGCCGCTGCATGTGGACCCACTCGCCCGCCACCCGCGAGAAGAGATGCACGCGCCCCGGCGCCTCGCTGGGGAAGAGGCTCGGCGCACCGACGACAAGCAACGAGTTCGACATCGCGATCGAATAGCCGAAGCAGTCGCCCTGGGCCGCGCCGGGGGCGGTCAGGCGCGTCGTCTCGTCCCACGCCGTTCCCTGGCGCTCGAAGATGCGAACCTTGCCCGTGAAGGGGCCTTGGCTCTTCGCGCCGAACGCGCCGATGGCGGCGAGGGGGCCGCGCAGCGCAAGCCCAAGCCCGAACTGGTCGTCGTGCGAGCCATCGGACGCCGTCAGCTTCTGATGAAGGCAGGGCGCCTGGGCAGCGCAGCGCGAGGCGGGCAACCCACTCCACGCCGCGACGGCCGTCGCCAACGCACAACAGATGAAGGGATTGCTCACTCGCCGGCCTCCGCCTCCCCACGCCGACGCCGACGCCAGATTACCGGGCGGGCTCACCCCGATCAATCGCTTCGCGGCCGCGGCGCAGGGGTTCCCTCCCTATCGGCTCGTAACTCCCGGGGGTACACCGCCCGAATGAAGAGCAAGGCCGGAACCGTCAAGGAATACCTGACCTCGTTGCCGGATGACCGTCGCAGGAAGATCGAGGTCATCGGGCGGACGACCAGACAGGCGACCGCGAACAGGTTCATCGAGCGCAATGAGGAGGCGCTGCGGGGCACACCGGCTCACAAGCCCGGGACGAAGCCGGCGCGGAAGGCCGGGACCGGCGCCACGCGCAAGACAGCGGGCGGACGCGGGTCAGCATCCGCCCGCCGATGACTCGCACGATGCTCGATCGAGGCGGTTCAGCGTCGCCTTCGCGCGGCGGCGAGCAGTCCAAGCCCGATCACGCCGAGCGAGCCAGGCGTAGGGACATAGACGAGGCCGAGCAGGTTCCCCGAGCCCATGAAGCCGATGACGTTCGCAACGCCCGTGGTCGTGTCGATCCAGTAGAAGTTGTCGGTGCTGTTGTCCACCATGTAGAGCACGCCGTTGTCCCAGTTGTACGCCAACCCGTTCGGATTGGTGGAGTTCACCAGCGGACCGATGAGGGTGGTCTGCCCGGTCGCTCGGTCCACGGTGTAGAAGCTGTCCGCGCCGCTGTTGGTCAGGTACATGGTGTCGGTGTGGGAGTTGTATCCGAGGTTGGAGAACGACGACAGCCCCGAGGTGCCGATGAGGGTTGCGAAGCCCGTGGTGATGTCGATGTTGTACAGTCCGTTGTTGTGCGACGACACGCCGTAGAGCGTTCGGGTGCTGCTGTCCCACTCCAGCCCGTGCATCACCACGGAGGAATCGCCGTAGAACCCCACGAGCGTCGCCTCCCCGGTGCTGAGATCGAGCGTGAAGAGCGAGTCGAGGCTGGTCGAGGTGAGGTAGACGGTGCCGGTGGCGCGATCGAACGCGAGACCGCCCGTCGTGCCCGCGTTCGCGCTCACCGTGCCGATCTGTGTCTTGCCCCCGGTGGCGATGTCGATCTCGAAGAGCGCACGGCTGCTGTCCACGGCGAACATCTGTCCCTGGCCGAGGCAGATCCCCGCGGATGAAACGAGCGCAGCCGAGAACCACCCCATCAATGCGGAACGTGTCATGGCTTGTCTCCTGTGTTCCCCCCGGATCACGCCCGGGTTCCGTCACTCCTGCCAAGTTATAAAACGTCATCTCCACGGGTCAACGGCGGATATGCGGGATGCGGCGTGCTCGCGCGAGTTCGTTATCGCTCAGCCGATCAATGTTCGTATGTTGCTCGCTGAACACGACCCTGACCCGGGCTTAGCCCCGGGGTTGTTGACTCAACCTTCTAAGGGGGCGAGCGTATGGAGCAGGAGGGGGGAGACGCGCAGCGGATCCGATCCGGAGCGCTGGGCGAGGACGCACGAGGAGGTGTACGGATGAAACGCCTGCGTGGGTTCTGTGCTGGGGCGTTGGTTGCGATCGGCGGCACGGTCGTGTGCCCCGGTTGCACGGTTGCGCTGGTCGCCGGTGCCGCCGCGGCGGGCATCGCCGGGACGTACGTCTACACCGAGGGGCGGCTCGAATCGGTCGAGGACGCCCCGCTGGCGGAGGTGCACGCGGCCGCTCTGAAGGCCGTGGACGACCTCGGATTCACGCTCGTGCGGGAGTCTCAGGACGCCTTCAACTCGATCGTCACGGCCAAGCGAGCCGACAACAGCGACGTCAACATCGCGCTCGAGAAGAAATCGGACAAGACGACTTCCGTCCGCATCCGCGTCGGCATCGTCGGCGACGAGGCGGTCTCGACAGAGATCCTGACCCGCATCCGGGCGAACCTGAAAGCCTGACTTCGGGCACAGGGCGGCGGAGCCACGACGCGCCCTCGACGGCTCTCGGGCAGCACGGGGAAGCCGTCGCCATCGTGTGCGCCCGGCGGATCAGCCGTCGGTGAACCAGTTGAGGTACAGGATGAAGTCGAGGGAGTTGACGTTGCCGTCCCCGTTCGTGTCCGCTCGCGGGTCGAGCGAGGTGAACCAGTTGAGGAACTGCACGAAGTCCAGCGAGTTTGTGACGCCGTCCAGGTTCAGGTCGGCCAGGTCCGTCGAGAGCATCCGCACGCGCGTCCCTTCGTAGATCAGCACGGTCTTGTCTGTGGGGGGCGCGGTCGGCAGCGCGGTCGAGGTGAACTGGCCCGTGCGGCCGCCGGTGGCGGTCAGCACGTCGAAGAACGTGCCTTCCGCGGGCACGTACCCATTCACGTACGCCGCGGTGAAGCCCCCGGAGATTGTCGTCGCGCCGGTCGACGTGAGGACGCCGTGGTTCGCCGCGCCCGCCCCCTGCACACTGATGCTCACCAGCGAGGTCGCCGACAGGGTCAGATTGTCGATGATCTCGACCTTCGAGCCTGGCGCAACCGCGATAGTGCCGTCGTTGGTCCAGGTTGTGCCCGAGCCGGGGAGGTCGATGCGGAGCGTGGAGCCGGAGGCGGCGCGGACGGTTCCCTCGTTGGTGAACTGATCGGCGTTGATGACGATGCCGCTATTGGCGTCGGCGGTGATCGTGCCCAGGTTCAGGATCGCCTGCACGCCCGCGCCGGTGGAGGAGATGGTCGAGGTCAGGGAGGGCGAGCCGCCGTTGATGGTGGCGTTGGCGGCGATGGTGAGGACGGTGCCGTCCGGTCCGGAGGAACGGACGGTGTGCGAGGCGGCGTTGTCGGGGACGAAGGTGATGGCACCGTTGGA